>JAUIKY010000052.1 GCA_030430535.1 Bacteroidia bacterium | reverse complement strand
CCATCGTTGGTATAATTGTAGGTGGTCTTTCTGCCAGACAAATCGATAGGCACTCCAGTAGAAGTTAAACTATTATATTCAGCATAAACTGAAGGAGCAGCACCCCATTCTGACCACCCTTCGTTTGCAGGAAGTACGTTCATTACGGTGTTGATGAACACTACTTTCGGGCTACTTTGCCACGGGCGACCTAATTTATACGTGCCATTTGTTGATGCAAAACCGTCAATTGTACAATCTCTAAACACATAGCCCCAATTTGAAGAGGTAGCTGCAGCCGTTACGTGGTTGCCTGTACGGTCTTCCAGAAAGATGTCGCATGCGTTAAAAAACACATCACCTCCTCCAAAAATGAAGTCAACCGTACCGTGTATTTCACTGTTTTCTAAATAAATTCTGTTGCTTCCAGTAAAGAACGTATCTTGGTTACTCAATAACTTTACATTTTTGTAGATGTTTCGGTCACCTTGATCTCTTAGTGCCACAGCTCTTCCCAAAAATGTACCTGTACGGTAATCCATCTTATTTAAAAGCGTAATATCCTGCATGTAGATATTTGTAGCATTATTTTGGAAGTTTATGGTTGGCGTTGTGCCGATACCTTCATTTTCTGGCAGCGGATTGTTAAATAGAATTACGCCATCTGCACTTTGGCCAATAAAAGAAATATTGGGTAAGTTAATATAGGTTTGCTGTGTGGCATCGCCCGTAGTGTTTCCTAAGTCGTATTCTCCGTTAGGGAAGAAAATAAAGAAACGCTCACCGCTGGATGAAGCTGCTTGGGCAGCATTTAACGCATCTGCAAAATCACCGTCAACACCTACTATAAAATCATATGTACGTTTAGTTACGGTTGGCTTATTCAATGTGGTGAAAGTAATGGAAATAGCATCAGTTAATGTGTTGTCTGTTAAATCAGAAACGACATTACCTTCCAAATTGAAAATGTATTCCGTATTGTAATCCAATCCAGAATAATTAAATGAAATGGACTTGCCAAACACTACGGGAGTCAATGCTTCACCATTAAGTGTGGCTGTTGTGTTTTCGGCAATTTTAACACGCTCATCAAAATTAAGCACAATCTTTCCAGTTGCCGATGCACCAGTGGCGCTCTGGGCAGGCACAGAACTTGCCAAAACAGGAGCAACACCATCGTCGAATACACTTTCGGTTCCAAATACATAAATTCCAGAAA
The DNA here is from genome assembly GCA_030430535.1 of Bacteroidia bacterium. GTDB lineage: Bacteria > Bacteroidota > Bacteroidia > Flavobacteriales > Flavobacteriaceae > Flavisericum. The sequence goes on along the minus strand of JAUIKY010000052.1, from coordinate 14,189 downwards.
TGGTTGTGCCATCGTTGCTTGCCGTAGCCCCAACAATATCAGATGTGTAATCTGGAATCCATCTGATGTAAACCGTACTTTGGTTGTTGGCATCAGCTGGTAATGAAAAAACGCCGTCGTAATAGGTTTTAGCACTGATTAAATCTATGGCCCCAATTTGTATAAAGTTAGTTCCGTCAATAGAATACTCACACAATTGTCTGGAATAGGCGTTGTAGTTGAAAAGCATTGAAGCTTGAACACTGATATCGGTGTAATCGGTAGCGTTAAAGCTAATTTGATAGTAAAACTTATCGGCTAATGGATTCCAGTTCACCGCAGCATTTCTGCCTTCGTATCCGCCTTTAGATTCCGATTTGTCCAACCACGAGCTTTGTGTGCCATCGGCTTTACGTAGAATTAAGGTTGAAGCCTCGTTAACTACATCCGAAGTAAAATCGGCAGGACGGCCACTGTTTCCTAAGCTGTAAAAGTCCCATCCCACAACGTAGTCCAGTGCGTTGTATTCAGCAACAATAGATTTATTGCCATCCATAGTAACGTTGAGTACAGCGTTGGTTTCGCCAGAGTCCCAATTTGAAAAATTTAGTATAGGGTTGTTGCTCGCTGTAAGCGTTACATTGGTCCCTTCAACATACATTCTATTGTCATCAACCATAGTGCCTGCAGGGAAAATATCAATCATATAATCTGTGGCACCACCGTTAACGGTAAGATCTAAAGAAAAGGTGTTAAGCGCATTGAAATTCGCTTTTAGAGTAACATTACTGTTTACAGTAACAGTATATGGATTGTCGGTAGAAATCACATTGTCCGATTCGTCCGTCCAGTTTACAAATTCATAGCCAAAGTTAGGAATGGCTGTTGCTTCAACTTCGGTGCCTTCATCAACTGTGCTGGGCTTGTTTAAAGAAACAGAACCGCTTTCGGCAGGATAAACTTCGGTAGTAATGGTGTATTGTGCCACATCTTCAATAGTACCATTCAATAAACCGTCGATGGTAATGTTTGCAATACCCACACTTTTGCCAGGGTCGAATGCGTAAATATAAATTTCTAAAGCCGATTCGCCGTCAGAAACAGGAACGGACAGGCTGCTAACATCCAAATCTACAACGTAGGTAGCTTCTGGATAAGAATCGTCATTTCTACGGTCTGGTTTAATTCCCGTTGCGAGGGTAGTTGAAGTGCCATCGGAAGATTTCCAAATCACATCAATAAGTCCGCCACCTGTTCCAAATCGTTCACAATTAAAAAAGACATTTGTGGGTTGAAAAGTTAGGCCGGCTAAAGGTGTCATTCTAAAACTAATCAAGTCGTTTTCGGTTGGAGAATTGTTCTTTACAGCCGGAGTAAATCTGGTAAACGTGATGCTGTTTTCCTGTCCGGTTTCAGTACCGTTATAATTAAGGTTGCTGCCTTCTACTAAATAGTCGGGTTTCCATAAACTTTCGTCAGAATACGTAGCAATTTGCCCTGTGGTACCTTGGTCAAAAGCCCAAGTAATGGTTGCTGCTGTATCGGTTGGTAAAGTGGTTGAAGTACCAGAAACAGAAAACTCACTAAGGTTAAAATTATTGTTGTTCCCTGTGTTTGCAGTAACACAAATTAACCTCACCAAAACGTTGGATTTGTTGGTTGCTGAAATTTCAGCCGTACCGGGAACCGCAGTGCCCCAACTAGAAGCAGCGTATGTGTTCCCAGCATTGGCCCAAGAAGCGCCTTGGTCTGTTGAATATACTACTGCAACAAAATCATTGGTGTTAGATTGCCCACCGTAAAATGAATAACCCAACTCTATATTAGCGTAGCCTGAGGTTGGGAACGAAAACTCAAAATAGTTGTCGTGATTGGCAGGGTTGGTAAAATCCGTTATGGAAAATGCTCCATTATAATATAAGCGGATAACATCTGTAATCCCTGCATGACTTTCATGCCTTCCGGTTGCGGCTTCAACGCTCATACCATAATCGGAAATGGTGCCCACATTGCTGTTGGGATAAACAACATGACTGGATCCTGTTAAGGTGCCCATGTAATTACCGATAGGGGTGGTGGTAGGCTGGTAAACTATGGGGTCGCTTCCTGATGAGCTGTACTCCGTAAGGAAGCTCCATTCAGCAATCGACACTTGTGCAATCGATTGCAATGTGACGGATAAAAAAAGCATGACAGCCAATTTAGTCCATCGCTTTGTAAATAATTTAGTCATAAAAAATTAATTGATTTGTTTAAAAATAGAATTTAGTTTAATTATTGTTTCAAATAAATGAAAATTATAACCTTAAAACAAATTATTTACGACCAAATGTAATCGATTGCTTTTAAACGGAACAATTAAATAGATTTTAGTCTGTTTTAAATTGAAGTAATATCGAATACTCGTTACCCCCCTATCCTGATAATTATCAAGATGGGGTGACGAAATTTAGGTATTAACTAGACTTTTTTACGGTAAGCTTAGGTGCTAAATATTTGGCAATTTCAGAAGTTTTGTTCTTCGCTATTTCTTCAGGAGTCCCAGAAGCCACTAGGTTTCCGCCGTTTTCTCCACCCATAGGGCCTAAATCAATAATATGATCGGCACACTTTATTAAATCGATGTTATGCTCGACAACAATAATGGAATGCCCTTTTTCTATTAAGGCATTGAAGGATTTCAATAACTTTTGGATATCGTGGAAATGAAGACCGGTTGTGGGCTCGTCAAAAATAAAAAGTGCCTTTTCTTTATTACTCCCTTTGCCCAAAAACGTGGCTAGTTTAATGCGTTGAGCCTCGCCACCAGAAAGGGTAGAGGAGCTTTGGCCTAGAGTAACATAACCTAACCCAACGTCCTGTAGTGGCTGAAGTTTGTTTTTTATTTTGGTTTGTTCGGTTTTTTCAAAAAACGAAATGGCGTCGTCTATGGTGAGGTTTAAAACATCATCGATGCTTTTATTGGCAAAAGTGACTTCCAATACCTCTTTTTTAAAGCGTTTCCCTTTACAGGTTTCACACTCTAAATGTACATCGGCCATAAACTGCATTTCGATGGTTACTTCGCCTTCACCTTTGCAGGTTTCACAGCGACCGCCATCTACATTGAATGAAAAATGCTTGGCTTGGTAATTCCGAATTTTGCTCAACTTTTGTTTGGCGAACAACGCACGAATATCATCATAAGCCTTAATGTAGGTAACAGGGTTAGAGCGCGACGAACGCCCGATAGGGTTTTGGTCAACATACTCAATGTGTTGGACGTTTTTGAAATTACCTTCTAATTTTGAAAACTGTCCGGGTTTGTCTCCAAAATCGGTGAGCTCTTTTTGTAAGGCCGGGAATAATATTTTTTTGACCAAAGTGCTTTTTCCGCTACCGGAAACACCCGTAACCACGGTAAGCATCCCTAAAGGAAAGCGTACATCGATATTTTTTAAATTGTTTTCGCGGGCGCCAATAATATCAACATAATATTTTGAAGTTCTTCGTTTGCTGGGCACTTCAATATTTAAATCTGCATTGAGGTATCGGGCGGTTAAGGAATTGGAAGCCAAAATATCGGCAAAGCTGCCTTCGGCCACCACACTGCCGCCAAAAGTTCCCGCTTCTGGACCTATGTCTATAATGGTGTCGGCCGCCTTCATGATATCCTCGTCGTGTTCCACCACAATAACGGTATTGCCTAAATCACGTAACGATTTCAATACCGAAATTAACCGTTCGGTATCTTTGGGGTGCAGGCCAATACTGGGTTCATCCAGAATATACATGGACCCCACCAAACTACTTCCCAATGAGGTGGCGAGATTGATACGCTGACTTTCACCTCCAGAAAGGGTGTTCGATTTTCGGTTCAGCGTTAAATAATCCAAACCTACATTGGCCAAAAACAACAGTCGGTTGTTGATTTCTTTCAGTAACCGCTCGGCAATTTTGGTGTCGTAATCGTTCAATTCCAATTGTTTGAAAAAGCTCGCCAGTTTGCTCAATGGCATTTCCACCAAATCGGTTATGGTGGCTCCGGCAATTTTCACGTAATTTGCTTCGGGGCGTAAACGTTTACCATTACAAGCTTTACATTTGGTTTTTCCGCGGTAGCGCGACAGCATCACCCGATTTTGTATTTTGTAGGCCTTGGCTTCCAGTTCTTCAAAAAAGGAGTTTAGCCCCTCGAAATATTTGTTGCCGATCCAAATGAGTTGTTTTTGCTCGTCAGTTAACTGAAAATAGGGTTTATGGATAGGGAAATTGAATTTGTGCGAATGGTTCACCAACTGGTCTTTGTACCAACTCATGCTTTCGCCACGCCATGGAAAAATAGCATTTTCGTAAACCGAAAGCCCAGTGTTTGGAACCACCAAATCTTCGTCAATTCCAATAATATCGCCATAACCTTCGCATTTTGGGCAGGCTCCGTAAGGGTTGTTGAAACTGAATAAATGGACATTGGGCTCTAGGAAATTAATGCCGTCCAATTCAAATTTATTGCTGAACTGCCGCTGCTTCCCATCAGATAGTGATTCAATAAAACACTCGCCCTTACCTTCAAAAAAAGCGGTTTGGATGGAGTCAGCCAAACGGTTAAAGAAATCTTCATCGTCTTTGGTGATGATTCTATCAACTACCAACAACACCTCATCTTTGTCGGAAACCGATTCTATTTCGTCAATCCTTAAAACGTCACCGTTTACTTTTAGTCGGGCATAGCCTTGCTGCGCCAAGGTTTTAATTTTGTTTTCCATGCTGCGCCCTTCTTCCAGATGTATAGGAGAGAGCAGTAGCAGTTTTTCCCTTTCGGGGAATGACTTCAAATAGCTTAAAACATCGGTAACAGTGTCCTTTTTAACTTCATCGCCAGAAACGGGCGAATAGGTTTTTCCGATTCTAGCGAACAATAGTTTTAAATAATCGTAAATTTCGGTTGTCGTGCCCACGGTAGAACGCGGATTGGTAGAATTCACCTTTTGCTCAATAGCTATAGCAGGGGCAATACCTTTAATGTAATCGACCTTTGGTTTATTCAACCGACCTAAAAATTGCCTGGCATAACTCGATAAACTTTCAACGTAACGACGCTGGCCTTCCGCGTAAAGCGTATCGAACGCCAAACTGGACTTCCCAGAACCCGAAAGTCCTGTGATTACCACTAATTTATTTCGGGGTATAACAACATCAATATTTTTAAGGTTGTGCAGTTTTGCACCCTTTATGATGATGTTTTCTTTAGGGTTTACTTCAGAAATGCTAATGTTCATGGGTTTTAAAGGCAATAATTGCGCAAAGATAGCACAACCAAACGAGCCTAAAAAATACAATATTGCTTAACGGAATGTTAAAAATAATCATTAATTTTTGCTTTTTAGGAACGATTGTTCTTATCTTTGGGAAGATAATAGCCATTAAATCAGCATTCGCCTATAGCATAATTTTACTTTTAAACATTTAACCCCAAGCAATGAAGCCATATACTTCTATGCGCTAAAAGTAAATATTATGCAACACGAACTTATTACCGATGCTGCTCTGGTTAGCAACTACATTAAGGGCAATGAAACGGCTCTTGAGACCTTAATTGTTAGGCATAAACAAAAAATTTACAGTTTTATTTATTCGAAAGTTTACGATAAAGATGTCGCTGAAGACATTTTTCAGGATACCTTTATTAAAGTGATACGTACCCTTAAGCGAGGGTCGTATAATGAAGAAGGGAAGTTTTTGCCTTGGGTAATGCGCATTTCGCACAATTTGGTGATTGATTATTTTAGAAAAAACAACAGAATGCCCAAATTTGATAATGCCGGTGAATTCAGTATTTTTTCTGTGTTGAGTGATTCCTCATTGAATGCTGAAAAGAGTATTATAAAAGAACAGGTTGAAAATGATGTTCGCCGCTTGGTTGAAGAATTGCCCGAAGACCAAAAAGAAGTGCTGCTGATGCGCATTTATAACGATATGAGTTTTAAGGAAATATCGGATAGGACAGGGGTGAGCATTAACACGGCTTTAGGGCGTATGCGCTATGCTTTGATCAACTTGAGAAAAATAATTGATAAACATAATATCGTTTTGACAAATTAAAATACAATAAAGTAATTTTTGTTGCGTTATTGATTTGAATTAACCCTTAAATTGATAAAATGGCAAAACTTTACTCTGAGAATTCTATTAATAAAATAGAAAAATTACAACCGAAGGAAGAAACGGTTAATTTTCTTCTAAACTATTCTAAGGCTTTAAGTGTTATAAGTTGTAATAATTTGAAGTTTGAAGCACTTCAAAATTGAGTTTATGAAAGCCCTGATTGAAAAATCAGGGCTTTTTTGTTTTATGGTATTCGTTAATTACAGATTGTCTGCCAATGGTTTTGGTAATGATGTCCTTTTCCAAATCCCAGCCCCTTGCCGGTGAATATTCCCTGCCATACCAAATAATTTGAAGGTGCAAATCGTTCCAAAGTTCTTTTGGAAATAGGCGTTTGGCGTCTTTTTCTGTTTGATTTACGTTTTTGCCGTTGCTCAAGTTCCAGCGGAACATCAGTCTATGGATGTGGGTGTCAACAGGAAAAGCAGGAACACCAAAGGCTTGCGACATCACCACACTGGCCGTTTTGTGTCCCACAGCCGGAAGTTCCTCTAAAGCTTCAAAACTTTGTGGTACTTCGCCATTATGTTTTTCAATAAGAATTTTAGATAACCCGTGGATGCCCTTACTTTTCATGGGCGACAAACCAACGGGTTTGATGATGTCCCGTATTTCATCCACCGAAAGCTTTACCATATCGTAGGGGTTGTCTGCTCTTTCGAACAACAATGGCGTGATTTGGTTAACACGCACGTCGGTGCTTTGTGCCGACATGAGCACGGCGATGAGTAAAGTATATGGGTCTTTATGGTCTAACGGAATGGGGATTTCTGGGTAGAGTTCATTTAAGGTTTTTATAACAAATTCAACCTTCTCTGTCTTGGTCATAAATTGTACATTTGTAAAAAATCAAAGTTAATACTATGAACACATTAAAGCAAGGTGATGCCGTGCCAAATTTTTCCGTAAAAGACGAACAAGGAAACACCGTATCGCTTAGTGATTATAAAGGAAAGAAGTTAATCGTATTTTTTTACCCCAAAGCAAGTACGCCCGGTTGCACCAACGAAGCTTGTAATTTAAGGGATAATTATAAAGCTTTACAAGACGAAGGATATGAACTATTAGGGGTGAGTGCCGATAGTCAAAGAAGACAGTCTAATTTTAAAAACAAGTATAATTTTCCGTTTCCGTTATTGGCCGATGAAGACAAAGAGGTCATCAATGCTTTTGGTGTTTGGGGGCCTAAGAAATTTATGGGCCGTGAGTTTGATGGCATCCACAGAAAAACTTTTATTATTGATGAAAACGGTGTTGTGGAACGTGTTATTAATAAAGTGAAAACTAAAGATCACGCAGCGCAGATTTTGGAAAATTAACCCAAAAATGGCCAAAGAATAAAAAAAAGCTGGTTTTTTAAAACCAGCTTTTTTTGTCTTATTTTCTTCGTCTGCTTAATGTGAGTGGCTTTCGTGTGTAGCCAAATAAACGGTAATCTTTTATTAATTCTGCAACCCCTTCAGGAACCATGTCTTCCCAGCCAACTTCTCCCTCAGAAATCATTCGCAGAATTTCGCGCGAGAATATATTCATAATATCTGGGTCGTAATCTTTAATATCGAGCACCTTTCCGTTGTACTTAAAGAATTTATACAACTCTTTCATGCGTGGATAAACTTTTAAGTTTTCACTATTAATAAGTTCTCCAGTTTCAGGGTCGAGCATCGGGTAAAGGTACACTTTTAAGTCTTTAAAGAACAGTTTTCCGAAAGCTTCCAAAATACCTCCGCTAATGTGGCGGTAATATTTTTCATCGAAAATTTCAATCAAATTACTAACGCCCATGGCCAATCCCATTCGGGCTTTAGTGTAGTTGGAAAAGTATTCAACCACCTTAAAGTATTCCTGAAAGTTGGATATCATAACCGAGTGCCCTAGAGAGCATAACAAATCAGCTCTATCTATGAAATCCTGCTCATCAATCTCACCTTCAGCCCTCAGGTTTGAGAGTGTTATCTCAAAAACCGTAACCGTTTTGTCTTTATCGACCTTATTTTCTTTGATAAACATTTGGTATGATTTCTCATACATCTCCATGTTCACTTTTGTTACAGGCCTAAAGCTTCCGCGAAGCGCCAAAATGTTCTTTTTATAAAATACTTTTGCGGGGAGTACGTTGGTGCCATCGGGGCCAAACATCACAGCATCGGTCATGCCGTTTTTAACAAGCTGCAAACTCATCAATCGGTTGTCCACATTTTTAAAGACTGGTCCGGCAAAATTTATGGTGTCTATTTCCAGTTGATCTTTGTCCAAATGGTCATAAAGATAGCGCAGTAGTTTTTTAGGTTCGTTGTATTTGTAAAAGGCGCCATAAATAAGGTTTGTACCAAGAATACCGAGGGTTTCTTGTTGTAGCCTGGCATCGGTTTCCTTAAAACGGAGGTGCAGAATAATTTCGTTGTAATCGCCGCCCGCCTCAACTTGATAACGGATGCCTACCCAGCCGTGCCCTTTAAATTGCTTGGCAAAATCGATAGTAGCGACCGTATTGGCATAGGTAAAGAATATTTTATTTGGGTTTTTTTCACGAGTTAACCTAGTCTCAATCAGGTTCATTTCGTGGGCCAACATTTTACGTAAACGAGGCTGCGTTACGTAGCGTCCGTCGTCTTCGGCGCCATAAATGGCGTCACTGAAATCTTTATCGTAGGCCGACATGGCTTTGGCGATGGTTCCAGAAGCACCACCGGCCCTAAAAAAATGCCGGCAAGTTTCTTGTCCGGCACCAATTTCGGCAAACGTGCCGTAAATATTTTCGTTTAGGTTAATGCGCAGTGCTTTAGATTTTAACGACGGAATATCATCAAACTCTTTGTCTCCTTTTATAGTAATCTCCATGCTTTTCAGGTTAAATTCAATAAAAAGTAAAGATATTAAATTACTATATGAAACGAAAAAATAACCTTATTTTTGACTAAAAATTACGATATTTTGAAAATTACCTTTCTTGGTACGGGCACTTCGCAAGGGATTCCCATTATTGGGAGCGACCATCCTGTTTGCCTAAGTAAAGATTCGCGAGACAAGCGTCTTCGGGTCTCTGTTTTGGTGGAGTGGGGCGATTTTGCCTACGTGGTAGATTGCGGCCCAGATTTCAGATACCAAATGCTTAGAGCCAATTGCAATAAAATTGACGGTATTTTGTTTACTCACGAGCATTCCGACCATGTTTTAGGGCTTGATGATATCCGTCCGTTTTATTTTAGGCAAGGTGATGTCCCTATTTATGCCCATAAACGAGTGTTGAAGGAAATTAAAAAGCGGTTTGATTACTTTTTTGTAACCAAAAACAAATACCCTGGCGCACCAAGTGTGGAAGAAAATGAAATAAAAAACGAACCCTTTAATTTGAACGGTTTGGTGGTTGTTCCCATTGAAGGGAAGCATGCCGATTTACAGGTTTTCGGGTTTCGGTTCAAAGATTTTGCATATTTAACAGATATGAAAACAGTGGAGGATGAGGAAGTGGAAAAGCTAAAAGGTGTTAAGGTTTTGGTGGTTAATGCTCTACGAACAACACCACACCGTTCGCATTTCAATTTAGAGGAGGCACTACAGTTTATAGAGCGCGTTAAGCCTCAAAAAGCTTATCTAACGCATATCAGCCATTTGTTAGGATTTCATGAGGAGGTAGAAAAAACATTGCCGAATAATGTGTTTTTGGCCTACGACGAATTACAGATTACGATATAAATTTAGACGATGAAACAAAAAATTTTCATGTACCTGTTTGTGTTTTCAGTACTGTTAGTGCTTTTTCAATTTATGAACTCCAAACGTGTTTTTGAGGATATGAACCAAAAACTGGGTACTTACAAAGCGCTTTCAGCAAAATATAAAGATTCCGTTGCTGTGCTTCAAGATGAGATTTTAGAACTTTCACATTTCAATTTATATAGAAATGAAGATGCCATCAGTTATTTTGAAAACGACGGTTATAAGGTGGATGAATTGATTCCTTTTATAAAAGACGAACTTTACAAGTTAAACGAAATAAAAGGCCAGCACCCCATTGTGCCTTATGCAGCAAGTGAAGGCCGAAAAATGATGATCAATACGGTGAAGATGCTCAACCACAAATGGATTATTGCCGATTTTTCGGATGGTGAATATTGGGGTGAAATTTTCCTGACTTACCAAATAACGCCCGAAAAAGAACTAAAGTTCAATTTGGTGGAATATTTTCTTTATCCGTTTGACTAAACTTTATTCAGCCCGATAAGCAATGCCTTTCTGTTTTTTCGATTCGCCAACGTATGAGTATTCGTAAGTGTAGGACGAGTCGGTAGTGGTGAGTATTTTTAAATGCACATCTTTTCGTTCGGCCATGTTTTTAGGGTTTATGGTTTTAAAAACCACCTCGCAATCGTTTATCCATCGCAATTGGGTGGAGTCCGTTTTATTATCGTAAACCTCAACTTGAAGGCTTTCGCTTCGCTCAAAAACCGATTTATATACCGTTCCTTCAATTTCTACTTCACTATAAAACCTTCCAGTTTTAAAATCCTTGCAGTTTCTTTGGGATTCATAGCAATTAAATAAAAGCAAAAAGCCGATAAGGGAAAAAAAACGCATAAAATTTAATTTTAGGCAAATGTAGTGAACCCTTGTTTAATTCTTGAAGTTTTTGAACGTTCCGTCAGAATAAAAAATAACAATACGTTCGATGGTTTTGTCTTCGGTGTTTTCAATTTTTATTTGTTGGTTTGTTTTGACTTCTGAAACTTCATTCGTCGTTTTGCCCTGTATTTCATTCTGAACCTTTTCATTTTTTGTTCCCGAAGGAAAATTACCTCGACCATTAAATAGCCAATACAAATCGACTTCCGGAAAGGTGTGGAGTATTTTTAAAATAAAATCCAAACTGGGTTTGTTTCGTCCCGATAAAATATGTGAAATGCTGGAACGTTGAACACCTATTTTTTCAGCAAAAGAAGAAGCCGATTCACCATAATAATCAATAACTTTTTGTAGCCTTTCGATAAAATCTTCGGTGTTTATCATTGTAAACAAGGGTTTGGGGTTTGTGCTGTTACAAATGTAATAATATAATTTGGAACTTGAAATATTATTACGGCCAACAAGCGTTGTGTTTGAACAATAAATTTATTTAAACACTGTTAAGAAACTGAAAACAAATAAATTAAATATTTTAAATAACTTAACGTTGTTTTCACGTCCAAACGTGTTTAATATGGTAACAATTTATGTTTACATTAGTAAATAAATAGAAGATTTTTAATGTTTACAAATGTAAAATTGTAATTGTTTACATTTGTGACAAATAAAAAAGTATGGAAATAGAAGCTCCTAAAAAACTATTTGATAAGTATAAAGAAAAGACGTTAAGTCACCGTTACATAACCAACAAACATATTGAACCTTTAATCCAAAAGTTGTGTGGTTCAGTTCAAGTGGAAACGATTGGTAAATCGGTTTTGGGTAAACCCATTTACGGTTTAAAAATGGGAACCGGAAAAAAACGTTTGTTGATGTGGTCGCAAATGCACGGCAACGAATCGACTACGACAAAAGCGTTGTTTGATTTGTTAAACACATTGTTGGGCGATGACCCTGAGGTAAAAGCGATTTTAGGGTGCTTTACGCTTTATATGATTCCTATTTTAAATCCTGATGGCGCTGAAGCCTACACCCGTGTAAATGCCAACGAGGTCGATTTAAACAGGGACGCACAAGACCTTACCCAGCCCGAAAGCAAAGTGCTGAGAACTGTGTTTAATACTTTTAAACCTCATTTTTGCTATAATTTGCATGGGCAACGTACTATTTTTAGCGCAGGAAAACAGAGAAAATCAGCTATAGTTTCCTTTTTGTCGCCAGCTCAGGACAAAGATTGTACGGTTACGGCAAATCGAAAGGTGTCTATGGAAATTATAGCAGTAATGAACAAGGCTTTGCAGAAAATAATACCGGATCAGGTAGGGGTGTATGATGATGCCTTTAATCTGAACTGTGTTGGCGATACCTTCCAATCTGAAAATGTGCCTACCATTCTTTTTGAAGCGGGACATTATCCCAACGATTATGCAAGGGAAAAAACACGTGAGCTTATTTATATATCTTACTTGTCGTCATTGGATTATATTGCGAAAAATGAGGTTACCGGACAGTTATTCGAGCCTTATTTTGATATTCCGGAAAACGAAAAGTGTTTTTTTGATATTATCATTAGAAACGCGCTGTTTGGAGATGTAAAAAAGGATGTTGCCATCCAGTTTCAGGAACGTTTAATTGAAGCAAAGATTCAATTTATCCCAAAAGTAATCGAAATTGGAGATTTAAATGGTTTTTTTGGCCACAAGGAGCTTGATGCTCAAGGCGATGAAGTAAAAGGAGCGACTGGTGAATTACTGAAAACGGACAGCGAAAACGTTTTCGTAATGATAAAAAATGAAAAAACTTCATTAATATCGGAATAAAGCATATGGTTTGTGTGTTATTTTTAATGAAAATGTATTATTTTTGCTTTTTATTTAAGAAAAGTTAATTATGGGGAAAATTAAATTAGACGAAATCGATCATCAAATTCTTGATATGTTGATTGATAACACAAGAATTCCGTTTACGGACATTGCAAAGAAATTATTAATATCGGCAGGTACAGTGCATGTTCGTGTAAAAAAGATGGAAGAATCCGGAATCATAAAAGGGTCTTCTTTAATGTTAGATTATAAAAAACTGGGGTATTCATTTATAGCCTACGTTGGTGTGTATTTAAACAATACTTCGCAGACGAAGTTTGTTTTAGAGCGCATCAACGAAATACCTTTTGTTACTGTGGCGCACATCACAACTGGTAAGTTCAATATTTTCTGTAAAATTCGAGCTAGAAGTACGGAGCATGCTAAAGAGGTTATTTTCCTTTTAGACGATATTGAAGGCGTTTACAGGACCGAAACCATGATTTCTTTAGAGGAAAGTATTAATGATAAAAAGCGATTGATGCATTCTATTTTTAACGATCTATAAAAAGAAAAAAGTTAAATATTAATTAAAAGCCCTTTGATAAAGGGCTTTTTTTGTTGGGTACAATGGAGTGGAATAAAGTGCATTTCAAAGATTTTTTTTGAAAAAGTGAATGGATTGTTAGATGTTTGTATGTACAATTATTGCCAACCAAACTCTCTCACATCTATGGTATTTAATTCGTTAGAGTTTTTTATATTTTTAGTTTTTGTTTTTTTTCTGTATTGGTTTTTATTGAAAAAAAACTTAAAGGGACAAAACATCCTGCTACTAGTTTCTAGTTATCTTTTTTATGGATGGTGGGATTGGAGGTTCTTATCGCTGATCCTTTTAAGCACGGTAGTCGATTATTTTGTAGGTCTCGCTATAGATCGGCATTCAGAAAAGAAAAAAAGAAGAAGGTGGTTGTGGGTGAGCGTTTTATTTAACGTGGGGCTTCTAGGTTTTTTTAAATATTTCAATTTTTTTGTAGACTCGTGGGTAGATATGTTCGCTATTTTCGGGTACAATATAAAAAGCACTTGGACGCTACAAGTCCTGCTTCCTGTGGGGATTTCGTTTTACACCTTTCAAACGATGTCTTATTCGTTCGATATTTACTATAAAAGACTCAAACCAACTACAGATTTTTTATCATTCGCGGCATTTGTTAGCTTTTTTCCCCAGTTGGTTGCGGGACCTATTGAACGGGCCTCCAATTTATTGTCGCAAATACTCAATAAGCGTACTTTTAATTTCAACCAAGCGACTGCAGGATTGAAATTGATTCTTTGGGGGCTGTTTAAAAAGATTGTCATAGCAGACTCTCTAGCGCCCATGGTCGATGATATTTTCGCCAATTACTCTAGCTATCCGGCATCCACATTGATTTTGGGTGTTACCATGTTTAGTTTTCAGGTGTATGGCGATTTTAGTGGTTATTCTGATATTGCCATAGGAACGGCCAAACTTTTTGGTATTGAGTTGATGTCTAACTTCAGGTTTCCCCATTTCTCAAGAAATGTAGCCGAATATTGGCAACGATGGCACGTGTCTTTGTCAACATGGTTTCGTCACTATATTTATATTCCTTTAGG
>JAUIKY010000051.1 GCA_030430535.1 Bacteroidia bacterium | reverse complement strand
CAATAGTAGTTAAGCTATTATTAGGAACATCTAAACGTGTTAAATTTATAAATGCTTCAATACCAGTTAAATCTGCAATACCTGTACCATCCATAATTAACTCGGTAGTAGCTTGTGCTTCTGCCATTGTAATTTCAGCATCTCCATTTAAATTGATATTGTTATCACTTACTAAAAAGTTTTTAAAATTGGCATCAGGAATGTTTACTACTTGACTAAGAGCAACACAATCGTCACCATAAACTGCAGAGTTACCTTTAGTCCAACCTTGGCTATATATTCCGGCATCTGCTGGTGGTGTAAAACCAGCATCTATTTGAATACATGATAAACTATTTCCATAAGCTTTCATATAGCTAAAGTTACTGTTATTACCATTAGCAATGTTTAATTCATATAAAACACCATTGTTATGACATTGTATATCTGTAATTGATGTGTTCGCACTAATATCCAACGTTTCTATTTGATTGTCAGAACAATGCAAACGTGTTAATGCTAGATTATTGCTTACATCGATAGACGTTAAATTATTATTGTAACAATCTAATCGTGTAATGTTTATAAATTCTTCTATTCCTGTTAAGTCTGAAATTGACAAACCATTAATTAATAGTTCACCTGTGAAAGCTTGAGCTTCAGCAACAGAAATTTCACTATCGCTATTGGTATTAATTGATGCATTTCCTAGTAAATAATTCTTAAAATTAGCATCTGGAATGTTTACATTTTGCGCAAAAATTGCAGACACTCCCAAACATAGGTAGGTTGTAAATAAGAGTAATGTTTTTTTCATTGTAGTTGAGATTTATTTTTATTTTCAACTACAAAGCAACTACTACATTTAAGGTTTTCAATTTGCTTTTTTCTGAATAGCTCTAATTTCTTTCTGAATGAAAATCACATAAACGTTTCCTTAATCACTTCTAAAAACTGATCGCGTTTAGATTTTGAAATAGGTATTCTTTTTGTATTCGTCATCAATAGATAATCGCCATCATCTTTTACCAATTCGTCCACGTATTTTAGGTTGATTAAATAGGAACGATGACATTTAAAAAACATGGCATTGTTTTCTAATTGCTCAACAAAATGCTTTAAGGGTTTGCAAATGGTTTTTTGTTTACCATCCATAAGTTGTACGTTGGTGTACATACCATCGGCTTCAAAATAGACGATATCATTATGCGATGCGAACATGATGCCTTTAGGAATTTCTAAAGCAATTTTATCCATGGATAGTTGCTTTAACGAATCGCGTAACTTGTTTAACTGGTCGTTTAAATTGTTGGCTTTTATGGCTTCTTCAGCTTTTGTTACTGCTTCTTTTAACTCATTTGTATCTACTGGTTTTAACAAATAATCTACAGCAGAAAGCTTAAAAGCTTCAATTGCATATTGGTTGTATGCCGTCACGAAAGTGATTTTAAAATCGATGTGATTTGGAAAGTATTCTAAAATATCTAATCCTGATTGATTTGGCATTTCAATATCTAAAAAAACAACATCAGGTTTACTGGTTTTTATCAAATCGACACCAGATACTAAATCCTGCGCTTCTTCAATACTTGTAAAACTTGTACAGTGTTCGGTTAGCAAGTTTGATAATAAATGTCTGGCGCGTTTTTCGTCGTCTATAATTATCGCTTTCATATCTTAATGTATTGGCATGGTGATGACCACTTTTGTACCTACAGCAACGTCATTTTCGTCATACAAATCGTTGGTAGTTATGGCTATATCACGTTTTAATTTGTTTTTATAAAGATGCACACGTTCCTCATTAGCTTTAGTAGCAAAGGGTTTGTGCTGTTGATTTGGTCGTTTTAATTTTTCGGATTGTTCTCTACCAATTCCGTTATCTTCAACCGTTATTTCTAATTTATTTTGCTGAATAATTTTCGCTTCAATATGTAATTTTCGGTCGTTTAATTTGTGTAATAATCCGTGTTTTAAAGCATTTTCAACGTACGGTTGAATGAATAATGATGGTACTTTTATCTGTTTTGTTTTTAACTGATTATCAACCGAAATAGTATATTCCAATTCATCTTCAAAACGCACTTTTTCTAATTCTAAATACAGTTTTAAAGCGTTTAATTCTTCCTCTAAAGTAATTTCGTTTTGCTGACTGTAATCTAAATACATACGAATTAATCGGCTAAACTTCACTAAATACGAGCTTGCCAATTCCTTTTCATTTGAAATAATATAATCTTGAATAGAATTTAAAGCATTGAAAATGAAATGCGGATTCATTTGAGACCGCAGATTTTCCAACCGTAAATTAGTGTTCTTTTTATCGATTAAAATTTTATCGATTTCAGCGATTCGCTCTGATTCCTTTTTTTTGAGGCGCCATTTAAAGTACAACCAAATTAGCCAAAACATACCGCCCGTTAACAGTCCATAAAACCACCAGGTTTCCCAATATGGTTGCTTGATTACAAAGGTGATGGGAGCAGCGGAAACAGGTTGCTCTGAATTGATATTTTTTCCTTTAACCTCAAAGGAATATTGTCCGTTGGGCAAACTATTAAATGTTACTGTATTCCTACCAATAGATGCATCATGCCAACTGCTATCGAGAGGTTGCATACGGTATTGGTAATTTACATAATTGTTGGACTGGTAGCCATTAGAGTGAAACTCTATCTCTATTTTATTTTGATCATATGGTAAGGTATACGCGCTGCTCACTACGGTATCTCTGTCTTGAATGGCTATACGATGAACCGCTACTTTAGAAGTTTTATAATCTTTAAAAGTTTGAGAGCTATTGGACAAAAGATAAAACCCGCTTGGCTGAACAACTACTACATAATTTTGGGTGACTATAAAATTATTGATGCTTCCCTTTAGCCCCGATTGACTGCCTACTTCATTTAATTGATTGTTCGTATAGTTATACCTATAAAGCACATGATCTGTGGACATCCATAAAAAATCATCTTTTGCCACCAACTTGTTTATTTGACTATTTGCATTAAATCTCGGTATTTTGACCCCTTCCAAACGACTATCTTCTAACATTAATAAACCACTGTGCAGAGTAGCCAACCATGCTAAGTTACCGGTTCTAGCCATAGAATTGACTAATATGTTTTTGGTTTTATATTTAATTTCTTTTGCACTTAAAGTCTGTTTATCGTAAAGTTTTAGCCCATCAATATGCCCGATTAAAAATTGATTGGAATTTAAGTTAAGGGCACTTATTACGCGTTTAGTAGAAACCAATCGCGTAGAATCTGTTATAAATGTTTTGTTATAAACAATGGCCTCTTTGTAATTTCCGTAGAGTAAATTTCCATTCCCAAGGTCGGCAAAGGCCTTGCCTACAGCATATTTATTTTTAGCATGGCTAATGTTATAATTTTCTAGGTTTACAACATACGACTCTGACGCGTTGATACTAACAATAAGCTTTTGTTGCTCTGCATAATAATAGAGACTTCCTATTATTTTTGGTCCAGGAAGCCTAAGTGTTTTTATATATTGGTGATTATCATAAAAAAGGAGCTGCCCGTCTTTCGTCCCTAAAACAAATCGATTTCCATCTAGAGCACAAGCCACTGTAAATTTACTTTTTTCGTTTTTTAGGCTGACTTTTTTTATGTGAATATTAGGGATTACAAACACACCGTTATCCAGAGTTGTAAACCAGTAATTATTATTAAAATCAATTTCAACATTCGTTACCGATTCATTAGGCATTATCTGCTCTACAAATTGAAACTGATTTTTTTCAAGGCCGAACACATATATTCCAGAAGGGGTTAAAAACCAATATTTATCATTTAAAAGTATAATCTTGTATAACTTTTGGTGTCTCAACTCTTTAGGGGTTTCCAAAACCTGATGCCCCTCCGTTTGTTTGTTCATTAAGTAGAACCTGTTAAAATTATTGATGCTGAAACTAACCAAAACCTTTTCACCAAACGCGTACACCTTATGGTTATCAATAATTTGGTTAAAATTCAACTTTAACAAAGTCTCTATTCTACCATCACTTATTTTACAAACGCTATATTTGGATGAGGCCTTACTCTCACCTATAAAAACGTACGAATCCTGCTTATCGCGATTTGCAAAAAAGAACTTCCCCTTAAAAATTTGCTTGACCTCTTTATTCGCCTTCGAAATTTCATAAGCTCCAGACTTGGCATAAACCGTCACTTTATTTTTTGAAACAAAAAATGGTGCCAACTGACCATTTACCAATTTATTGGCATCGTAGAATAGCTGTAGCGAGTCGTTTTTATAGAAGAAAATTTGTCCGTAAATGTTATTGCACCAAAGCACTCCTTGGTAATCTTCTTGTAACTGAAAGAATGAGTTTCCTTTTTGCTCTGGGTGAATAATTTTTGCATAATCGATTCCGTTGTACTTAAACAATCCTTTGTCTGCAGCCAACCAAATAAAGTGGCCTCTATCCTCCTTTACATCGTAAAACTCAACATCGGGCAGCGGCGAAATCTTAGCCATATCAACCAACACATGCTCTTGTGCGCTCAGATGACCAATCAATAATACGAAAAAACTACAAAGCCAAAAGCTTACCTTTAAAAACATATAGTCGCAATAAAAAACAAACTTATAACTTAAAAGTTATTTGTAAATATATTTTTTCCGTAACACCGTAGTTTTTTTCTGAAAAAATAAAATCAAAAACAATTACTGAATAAAATTAAAAGTAAGTGGGTAGGTTGGCACTTCTCCTCTACTAGCCTTAATAGCGTTTACTATTGGAAATACAATTGAAATCACCCCTAATACAATAAACCCCAAAAGCCCCAAACCAAATAATAAAATAAGTGGTATACAAATAATGCAGTAAACAATTAAACTAAGCTGAAAGTTAAGAATGTTCTTGCCGTGGGCATCCATCTGGTAAACTTTGTCTTTTTGGGTTAACCAAAACACCAGTGGCAAAAGCAAACTGCCAAAACCAATAACTAATGTTATCAATTGGCTTAAATGGGTCAACACTATAAGTTGGTTATCTTCTCGCATGATGATTTTATTTTATATTTTTTGATTGACATTAATATGACTATCAAAAAACAAAAATGTTACACCCAATCATCACTAAATTTATTCTTTGTTATGCATCACCAAAAACGGAAGATGCATTTTAAAAGCTAAATTTTCAATAGGTTCGCTAGAAAACAACCGTTCTAAAAAAGAGTGGTGTATGCTTACCAAACACAATAATTTTATGGAATGTGTTTCAATATAGTCATGAACAACCTCATACAGATTGTTACCGCTAGCCGCCAAAAACTCGTGCTCTAATCCTGGGTAATTATTTTTCAGAAAATTGGAAGAAGATGCTTGGTGCGCTTCTTTTTCCGACAAACTGCCTGTACTCAATAGTTTTAACTTCGCATGGTTATTTTCAATTAAGTAATTTAAAACCTGAAGGCTTTTAGCATTTAATTGTTTTAAGTTATTGGTAAGGAAAACCAAGTTATTTAATGGAGAAAACCGGCTATGCTGCGGGATAGCCAAAACCGGAACATCACAGTGTTGCATAACGCGCACGGTGTTACTTCCAAAAATCATCTTTTCGATTCCCGAAGTCCCTTTGGTGCCCATAATAATGAGGTCTATATCATTTTTATAGGAAACTTGATTGATGGCATCGGCAAAATCATCGTAATCGACCACACTGTGGAAAGTGTGGTTAGGATTTGAAAAATTCGCTTTTAAATCGGCAATCAGGGTATCAACAGATTTTTTTGCCGACTCAATCAGCGTTTTGTAAACGGTTGATGAAGGGCCAACAATCATCATATCGTCAGTGATATACGAAGACGCTTTTTGCACATTCAAAATATAAAACTCGTAACGTTCTGATTTCAACAATTCCATTGCATAATTAATGGCACTTATTGAGTTTTCAGAAAAATCGGTGGGCAACAAAATGCGTTTCATATTCTTAAATTTTTATATTCCCTTCACTGCAAAAGACAACGCAAAACACGCAGCTTTAAATGGCTCAAAACAAAATTTCAAAAAGCTGATATACATATAAATATACTAAATTTTTCAATACTAAACCATGACAAAAATCAGTTAAGAGCTATTGCCAACAGGCATAAAAAATTAGTATAATAATTTTAAGCATCGTATTTTCGGCACAATAAATGATTACAAGAACGTTTATATCTTAAACCCAAAAATATGCTCCGTATTTTAATTGCATTAACCTGCTTCATTTCTGTGTCGCTTGGGGCACAGAACAACGCCATTGGCTTTAACGAAACACTTACTTACACAGCGGCATACAACATGTCTGGCATACTCACCGACTTGGCCCAGGTTACCATGGAAACGAGTCCGGTAAAAACATCGAAAGCCACACTATTACGCCTAAAATGTACTGCTACCACCTATAGCAAATGGGACAATTTCTTCAAAATAAGAGACCTTTATGAGAGTTACGTGAACCCTAAAACCCTTACCCCATATTTGTACAATCGCGACATTAACGAAGGTGGCTATTACAAAAACATGAAATACACCTACAGCCATAAAAGCGGAACGGTAAAAACGGTAATGAAGAAAAAAAGCCACACCGAAAACAAAACCGTAAATATTGGCTCGGGCACAAAAGATATTATTTCTACCATGTATTTTATCCGCTTGATGGATTTTGAAAACATGTCGGCCGGCACCAATAAAACCTTCCCTATTATTTTCGACCGCGAAGAATTTAAAGGCGCTATTACCTATTTAGGCAAAGAAACCATCAATACCGCTATTGGCAGCAAAAGCTGTTACAAATTAGCGATTGGATCTAGCGAATCGGGAGCTGTAAAAGGTACACTTTGGCTCACTGCCGATACCAACAAAATACCCGTTTATGGCAAGTTTAAAATACCTGTTGGCACGGGCGAACTTAAAATTAAATCGGCTACAGGCTTAAAAAATTAAATCTAACAATTAAACAAAAATATTAACAGATGAAAAAATTGTTTACCATTTTGGCCGTTTCCGCCTCTATTCTTGCTATTATTTTGGCGGTATTGCCCGTTTCAAATCTTGCGGTTTTCCCATCCATAGCCGCCCTTATTTTTGGTTTAGCTGCTTTCTACTTATCAAAAAAAACAGGCAAAGTAAAAAAAATCATTCAGTTTTCATTTTTATTGACCATCATGGCTTTGGCCCTCACTACCTATAAGGCTATTTTCACCGAAACCGAAGTAGCGAATACCGATGATTTGAATGCGAAAGAAACCCAACTTGAGGAACAAGCCATAGAGGAACTGGAAGACCTTGAAATCGAAGAGATTGAAATAGAGGAAAGTGAACTGGAAGATATTACTATTGAATAGCAGCCAACTTCACATTTTTTTTATATTTGTCATGACATTTATATATGAAACTCACATACTAAAAATTTTCCTGCCCCAGAGAATGTTTTGATTGTAAGTTGCATGGGATTAAACCTGTAAAGCACACATGAAAACCCTCTGTATTCTCTCACTTATTACATTGGTAGGCACATGCGCTACTCCAAAGTACTCCACCAAAATACAAAACATAAAAGACAGCATTATACTTACCGATAGCGTTTTGGTAATGAAATATGCCAACACGATTACGGCAAGCGAACTTAAAACCAATTTGTATCAGTTTTGTTCCGATGAATTTGAAGGCCGTAAAGTGGGTGAACCGGGGCAAAAAAAAGCGGCACTTTATTTAAAAAATTATTACCAAAGTCAAAATATCGCATCACCCTTTGGGGATAACAAATATTTCCAAACGGTACCATCAAACTTTTTGGGTGACAAATTTGATAGTTCTGAAAATGTTTTGGCTTTTATTAAAGGTACCGAAAACCCAGATGAAGTCGTTATCGTTTCGGCACATTTAGACCATTTGGGGGTGTCTGAAAACGGGCAAATATATGCAGGCGCCGACGATGATGGCTCGGGCAATGTCGCCCTAATGGAAATGGCCCAAGCCTTTAAATTAGCTAAAAATCAAGGTTATGGCCCAAAAAGAAGCGTCCTTTTTCTCCATTTAACCGCCGAAGAAGTGGGGCAATTGGGTTCAAATTATTACGTGTCGCACCCCGCCTTTCCGTTAAATCAAACGGTTGCCAACCTCAATATCGATATGATTGGCCGTGTGGATGAACAGCAAAAAGATAATGAAAACTACATGTATTTAATTGGTTCCGACCGTTTGAGCAAAGAACTACACTACCTTTCCGAAAAAGTGAACAACACCTTTTTCAATATCGACTTAGATTATCGTTACAATGCCGAAAATGACCCCAATCATTACTATTCCCGATCAGACCATTATAATTTTGCACTAAAAGGCATCCCAGTTATATTCTATTTTAATGGTACACACGCCGATTACCATCAAACAACCGACACCCCAGACAAAATTAACTTCCCCCTTTTAGAAAAGCGCTCAAAGCTCATTTTTGCTACAGCTTGGCAAATTGCCAACCAACAGCGCCGCTTGGTTACAGACCGACACAACGAATTGTTAAAATAGCCTAAAGTTCTGTTGGGCAACATACATTTTTCGTATTATAGCTAAGATTAAAAAAATGACAATCTTGAAAATTTTAGCACTATTTATTTCGGCTACCATTTCGGTATCATCCTGTAGTATTGGGCAAAATAAAAAGAACAACACCCAAACACCTTCCCCAGAAAAATACGCCAAAACCATAACGGCATCAGAATTAAAGGAAATGCTTTACACCTACGCTTCAGATGATTTTGAAGGCCGAAAAACCGGTGAGCCCGGACAAAAAAAAGCAATAGAATTTATCAAGAAACAGTACGTTGAAAACGGTATCGCCTCACCCATTGCCGAAGGTGATTATTTTCAGGAAATCCCATCGTCATTTTTTCCAAGTGGAATTGCCGACTCCGAAAATGTTTTGGCCTATATAAAAGGTAGCGAAAAGCCCGATGAAATTGTAGTGATTTCGGCGCACCTCGACCATGTTGGCGTTGCAAAAAACGGCGATGTTTACAATGGTGCCGATGATGATGGCTCGGGAACCGTAGCCATTATTGAAATGGCTGAAGCTTTTAAAGCCGCTGAAAAAGCGGGTCATGGACCTAAACGCAGCATTCTGTTCTTGCATGTTACGGGCGAAGAATTGGGGCTTTACGGATCACGATATTATGCCGATGTAGATCCCGTTTTTCCGTTGGAAAATACCGTTGCCAACTTAAACATCGATATGATTGGCCGCGTGGATGACAAACACCAAGGCGGAAAAAACTACCTCTACCTTATTGGATCGGATAAATTGAGCACCGAACTGCACGAGCTTTCGGAAGCCATCAACAAAAAATATTTTAATTTGGAGTTTGATTATACCTTTAACGAAGATGACGACCCCAACCGATTTTACTACCGCTCGGACCACTACAACTTTGCCAAGCACAACATACCTGTTATCTTTTACTTTAACGGTACACATGCCGATTACCACAAAACCACCGATACGCCGGACAAAATCAATTATGAATTTTTGGAAACCCGAGCCCGTTTAATTTTTTATACCGTTTGGGAATTGGCCAATCGGGAAGAACGGGTGAAGCTGGATTAGGCCATTCAATAAAGAAATTGCCTTACCAATTAAACTAGCATTATTATGCAAAAAACCGACAATCCCAATAAAAAACTTGAATCAGTCATCAAAGACTCTGATTTATACACCCCGCTAGCGCTCGTTTTTAACGAGTGCTTTTAGATTTAACAACTAGCATTAACGTATATCGTATTGCGGGATTTGGATGCGTAATAATTCAAAACATACTTTATAAAACAAAAGAAGCCCCTCGGAAACCGAGAGGCTTTTGTTTTGGGTGGAAGATCGGTCTCGAACCGACGACCTCCTGAACCACAATCAGGCGCTCTAACCAACTGAGCTACAACCACCATGTTTTTTATTTTAAACTTTAAAAAAGTTTTCAAAAGGAAGACTCTAACCAACAGGATCAAGTCACCATGTAACACGCATTACAAATGCGAGTGCAAATGTAAATGATTTAAGCTTATCTACAAAACCTTTTTTTAAGATTTCGTGCTAAAAAACTAAAATAAAAACACCTTTTCACTCAACTACTTCAAATCGAACAAACTATCAACCGCTACATGGCGCTCTACGGTAAAGCCTTCGGCATGCTCAACTCCCACTAATCGGCCTAAGTCGCGTGCACGGTAAATCACACTATCGGTAAAATTTTTACTCGATATGGGCGTTTGTGGCTCTTTACTATCTTCATTAAAAAACTGTGTTTTATACGCCAACACCGATGCCATTTTTTTATCGACAAAACCAGTAATATCAACCGCCAAATCGGGTTCCAAATTTTTCCATTGTATAAAATGGTACACTTGTTTGGGGCGCCAAGCCGTTTGCAATTCGTTATTGTAAGTCGTTTCAATTTTAACCAAACCACTTAAAAAACAGGCATCGCTGGCCAATTTACTGCCTTTTCCATGATCGATATGCCTATCGTCAACAGCATTGCACAGTACTATTTCGGGTTGGTACTTTCGGATGATTTTTATGACTTCCAATTGATGGGCTTTGTCGTTCACAAAAAATCCGTCGGCAAATCTCAAATTCTCACGCACAGCCACCCCCAATATTTTCGCCGAATCGGCCGCTTCTTTATCGCGGATTTCAGCCGAACCACGAGTACCCAACTCCCCACGGGTTAAATCGAGAATGCCCACTTTTTTTCCGTTGGCCACTTCTTTTGCTATCGTTCCACCGCAGCCTAACTCCACATCATCGGGGTGCGCCCCAATAGCTAATATATCTAATTTCATAATTCTTTTATTCGTATTCCGAAAAAACGTCGGTTATAATTCTAAGTAAATCAAACAAAACAATAATTAATCGTAAGATGCATCATTACGAAAACGTATTCGCCTATGTTTCTTGCGCAAAATTCATCCAAACTTTAAAAATAATCCAAAAATTGAACGAATCTTTAAAGCATGATTTATATCATAATTAGTAGCCTAATACGGTAGTAATTTTACCCCAAAATAAATAAACTACTAACCAAGCAATAACGCTAACAAATATAACAAGATATGATTTATTTAATGCTCCTCATTTTAGTAATAACCATTGCCCTTTTTGTTTGGGGCAGATTTACCCCAGATATTGTTGCCTTAATATCGATGTTGGCATTATTTTTAACAGGCATTTTAACCGCCGAAGAAACTCTTAGCGGGTTTAGCAACCCCACAGTAATTATGATTGCGGCCCTATTTATTATTGGCGAGGGCATTGCACAAACGGGCTGGACGGCCATGGCGGGGAAGAAATTTGTGGAATGGGCCGGAAAAAGTGTTCCTAAGCTTTTGGTTATTGTTACCTTGGGTGGTGGTGTGCTCTCTGGTTTTGTGAGCAATACCGGTACGGTGGCCACCCTAATGCCGTTAACCATTTCTTCCGCTTGGAGCATTGGCACATTGCCCTCTAAAATGCTTATGCCCGTGGCGTTTGGATCAAATACCGGTGGACTTTTAACCTTAACGGGAACACCCCCAAACATTATTGCTAGTAATGCTTTGGTTGATGCAGGGTTTGAAGGTTTTTCGTTTTTTGAATTTGCTTTAATAGGCGTGCCATTATTGGTTATTGCAATTCTCTATTTTAAGTTTATTGGCTACCGATTATTGCCCAGCAACAAAACCAACAATAAACCTGTAAATATTGAATCTACCCTACACAATTGGATTGAGGCTTATAAAGTGGAAGATGGGTATTACCGATTGCGTGTGCGTTCAATTTCACCGCTATTGAACACAAAGATTGAAGACTGGAAATTCGAAGAAAACTACAACGTCTCCATTATAAAAATAAAAAGAAGACACCCTAATTTATTGAAAAAAATACCAACGTTTATTGAACTACCCGATCCAAGCACCGAGTTTCTTTACCACGATATTATTACTGTAAAAGGCGATACCGAAGCCATAAACAAACTCATGATTAATTTTAGACTTGGTTTGTTGCCTCTTGATTCAATAGCCGACGAGCTGAAGAACAACTTAATCAACCAGGAAGTAGGTATGACTGAAGTGATTGTAAACCCGAATTCTATTTTAGTTGGAAGCACTTATAATATGAACAGTTATTTTCAGCGTTTTGGCATTCAGTTATTGGCTGCTTCGCGAAACAGAAAACCCATATTGGATACTGAAATTAATGTAAAAACAGGTGATGCTTTTTTAATTCGGGGTACTTGGGCAAACATCGAAGACCTGAAAAAGCAACATGAAAATCTCGTGATTATCGGCAGCCCGGAAGGGATGGCGAAAAACGTAGAAAAGCTTGGCCCAAAATCTTATATCGCCTTGGGATCACTGATTTTAATGATTCTGTTTATGGTTCTTAAAATTGTACCGGGATCGATTGCTGCATTAATTTCTGCCGGAATCGTTCTTTTAACGGGCTGTGTGCCTATTTCAAAAGCCTACAAAGGCATCAGTTGGACCAGCGTGGTGATGATTGCCGCTATGATTCCTATGGGGCTGGCATTACAAAAAACGGGAACAGCCCAAGTTATTGCCAACGGCTTGGTAGATTATCTTGGCGCCATTCACCCTATTTTTTTATTGGGAGGCATCTTTTTGCTCACCACCACATTCAGTCAGGTTATCAATAATTCGGCTACAGCGGTACTCATGGCCCCTATTGCTATTTTGGCTGCCAGTTCGCTCAATTTATCGCCCGAACCATTTATGATTGTGGTGGCTATAAGTGCATCAACGGCATTTTTAACCCCCATCGGGACGACTACGAACGCCATGGTTATGACAGCGGGAGCTTATAAATTCATGGATTACCTGAAAGTGGGTGCACCGTTGTTACTCATCTTTTTTATAATATCTTTATTATTGGTTCCAGCTATTTGGCCTTTTTAATCTAAAAGAATTGAGGCTGTCTGAAAAGTCTAGTTCTATGTCATATTGAGCTTGTCGAAATATTTTAGCTAACTGGTAATCAATATCAGTTTCGACAAGCTCCACTTGACAAATTAAATTTTAAGAACTTTTAAGACAGCCTGTTTCCGTTAAAATTGCGGCGCAATGAGCGCAGTCGAATTTGTCATTTCCATAATCCTAATAGCTATGGGAACTACTTAGGAGGTAGTTCGTTTCAAGAAAATTCTTTATTGCTAAACCTCAACGGTTTTCCAGCGGCCTTTTTTAAACCAAACCATGGCAACAATAGCAATTACAACTTCTGCCAAAGTAATGGCCCAAAACACCCCTACAGGGCCAAAATCTAGGGTTAGGGCCATAAAATACGCAAACGGCAGTTGTAGTAACCAAAAACACACAAAGTTTATGTAAGTTGGGGTTTTGGTATCGCCCGCTCCATTAAACGCATTAATAACCACCATGCCATAACCATAAAAAATGTAGCCAGCGGCAATAATCCGTAAACAGAGGCTTCCGTATTTCATCACATCGGGGGTAGCATTAAACAACACAATAATTTGTGGTGCAAATACCAGATAAATTATGGAAATTACCCCCATAAAAATAGCGGCATATTTTCCTGTTTTCCAAACGGACTGCTCGGCACGTTCAGGTTTTTTGGCACCTAAATTCTGCCCTACCAACGTCGCTGCCGCATTACTCATGCCCCAAGCTGGCATCATTGTAAACATCATCACCCTTATGGCAATGGTATAGCCCGCAAGCACTTCGCTGCCAAACTCGCTCATAATTCGCATTAAAAACACCCAACTGGACGTTCCTATTAAAAACTGACCGATGCCGCCCAACGATACTTTAATCAAATTCAGCATAACTCCAATTTGAAGCACCAAATCCTTAACCGCGATTTTTATTTTACTGAAACCAAAAAATAAAATCCCCAATTGGAACAATACCGCCGTGCCCCTACCAATAGTGGTGGCAATAGCGGCACCTTTTACCCCATAAGCAGGAATGGGCCCCAAACCAAAAATAAAAATGGGATCTAGCATGATATTGAGTCCGTTCGACAAAACCAACGCCCACATGGCCACCGAAGCATCACCAGCCCCCCTAAAAATAGCGTTGATTAAAAACAAAAGCATAATGGTAACATTTCCGGCCAAAAGCACTTGGGTGTAACCATAACCCTCGGCAATTAAATCGGGTTCTCCTCCCATTAATTCCAGTATTTCTTTCGGATACAGAATCCCAACAATGCTAATAAGAGCCGCCACAAAAACGCCCAAGAAAATCACCTGCACGGCTGCGTGGCTTGCACCTTTTAAATCCTTTTCGCCCACCCGCCGGGCTACAATAGCAGTTGCTGCCATGCTCAAGCCAATGGCTAAGGCGTAAACCAAAGTGATAACCGATTCAGTTAAACCAATAGTGGCCACCGCATTAACGCTCACTTGCGAAACGAACATGATATCGACCAGCGCGAAAATAGATTCCATGAGCATTTCCAGAATCATAGGAACCGACAACATAAAAACAGCCCTACGGATGCTTCCCGACGTAAATTCCTGCTCTTTCCCGGTTACCGCTATTTTAAAATATTGGATGTATTGTTTAAAGGATATTTTATTTGACCGCATGATAAAAAGTAATAAAACAAAAACCACCAAGAAAAGTCACCTGGCCTTACCCCGCTCTACATGAAGTTATTAGAGCTTATTTCTAAAGTCAAATTAAACAATCATAGTGCGCAAATATTGAAAAAATAATCTTAATCTACAAAATAGATTTTAGGGAGTTATTTGCAATTCCCATATATTCGCATAAAAATTTAAGATGCTAAAAGCCGTTATTTTTGATATGGACGGGGTTATAATTGATAGCGAACCCCTTCACAACAAAGCATACCACGATATGTTTGATGAAATTGGCATAGACGTTTCTGCCGAAATGTACCAATCGTTTACCGGGCAATCTACCATAAACATCTGTAAACGTTTGTGCGATCACTTCAATTTAGAGCAAACACCTGAACATTTAGTATCACTAAAACGCAAACACTACAAACGTTTTTTTGAAAGCGATTCGGAATTGTCGCTGATTGATGGCGTTTTAGACCTGATTAAAGATTACCACAACAACGGCGTAACCTTGGTATTAGGGTCGTCGGCCTCCATGGGTGGCATCAACCAAATTTTTGAACGCTTTGATTTAAACCGATATTTTAAGGCGAAATTTAGCGGCGGAGATTTAAAACAAAGCAAACCGCACCCCGAAATTTTTATAAAGTCGGCCGAAGCTACAGGTTACAGCAGAGAAGAGTGTTTGGTAATAGAAGATTCTACCAACGGTGTGGAAGCCGCCAAAGCTGCCGGTATTTTTTGCGTGGGCTACGACAGTTTCCATTCCAAAAACCAAGATTACAGCAAGGCCGATATGGTAATTTCAGATTTTAAGGAGATTGCTTACGATAAGGTAAAAACGCTATT
>JAUIKY010000008.1 GCA_030430535.1 Bacteroidia bacterium | reverse complement strand
AACGGTTATAAGTTACTCCGCGATGCCTCACAACAGGCCACCCAAGGCGAGGCCTTAAGCTTTATTGAGGAAAGCGAACCGGGCGATTTGGCTTTTTTCGATAACCAGGAAGGCATCATCACCCATGTGGGTATTATCATGAAAGACAATTACATTATCCACGCCCACGGAAAAGTGAGAATTGACCGTTTGGACCACTCTGGAATTTATAATGCCGACAGAAGGATGCATACGCATAAGCTACGTGTAATCAAGAAGATTATTTAATCTGCCTTACATTTAGAATATAAAATTTAGCTCAAGCGTCAATTCGAGTGGATTTTTCGATTGAAATGAGAAAAATTTGTATCGAGAATTAGGATTTTAACGCTTGAAAAATTCCCTATCATCTTATTGGCTAAATTCAATCTTCAGAAAAACAAAAAAGCACCTAAATAAATTTAGATGCTTTTGAGTTGTTTTATTTAGTGTTGCTTACTTCACATTCATAAGCTCTACATCGAACACCAAAGTAGCATCTGGAGGAATAACACCGCCTGCACCTCTGCTTCCGTAACCTAAGTGGCTTGGTATTACCAAACGGGCCTTATCACCCACTTTTAAAAGCTGGATACCTTCATCCCAGCCCGGAATTACCTGCCCCACTCCAATTGGGAATTCAATAGGCTCGTTACGTTTGTACGACGAATCGAATACCGTCCCATCAGACAATTGACCTTTGTAATGTACAGAAACCGTTTTGCCTTTTTCGGCCTTTGTTCCATTACCCTCTTGAAGAATTTGGTAACGCAAACCACTATCGGTCTTTTTGAATCCCGCAGCAATTTTGTCCAATTCGGCTTCGGCGGCTTTTTTAGCTTCAGCTATTCTTTTTTCACGTGAGCCTTCAAACACTCTAAACGCTTCAACGGCATTGAAGTTTTCAGCCTCTTCACCTACACGTACAATTTCCAAAGACTCAATTTTATCACCTTGCGCAATAGCATCAACTACTTCCTGCCCGTGCTCTACTTTTCCAAAAACGGTGTGTTTGTTGTCCAGCCAAGGCGTTTCAACATGGGTAATAAAAAACTGGCTACCGTTGGTACCTGGTCCTGCGTTGGCCATAGACAATATTCCTGGGCCATCGTGTTTTAAATCTGGATGGAATTCATCATCAAATTGATATCCTGGGTTACCAGCACCAGACCCTTGTGGACAGCCACCTTGAATCATAAAATCTGGAATTACTCGGTGGAATTTTAAACCATCATAGTAAGGCTTGCCTTGAGGCTTAGCGTTATTTTCTAAGTTTCCTTCGGCCAAAGCCACAAAGTTACCCACCGTTCCAGGTGTTTTTTTGTACTCTAAAGCCACTAGGATTTCTCCTTTACTCGTATTGAATTTTGCGTATAATCCGTCTTGCATTGTTCTAATTTTTAAGAAAGTGCAAAGATAGAAAACAAAGTGAGAAGTACGAAGTTAGACACAAAGTTTAATTGGCCACTTCGCTTATAAACTTAATTCGGTACAAACGCAGTTCCTCGTCATCGTAATCACCATCAAACTCTTCAATGGCAGATTTAATGTCATCAGATTCCGAT
The DNA here is from genome assembly GCA_030430535.1 of Bacteroidia bacterium. Taxonomy (GTDB): domain Bacteria; phylum Bacteroidota; class Bacteroidia; order Flavobacteriales; family Flavobacteriaceae; genus Flavisericum. The sequence continues at coordinate 96,979 of JAUIKY010000008.1, read as the reverse complement.
TCCATAAAATACTCATGGATCTCCTCTTGCTGGTCTTCATCCAAAACTTCATCAATCCAATAATCAATGTTCAGTTTTGTTCCAGAATAAACAATGGCTTCCATTTCTTTAATGAATTCTTCCATACTCATGCCTTTGGAAGCGGCAATATCATCCAACGGCAATTTGCGATCTACATTTTGAATAATGTATAGTTTATTTGAAGAATTAACGCCTGTGGATTTCACCACTAAATCGTCTGGCCTAACAATATCATTTTCCTCAACGTATTTGGCTATTAGTGCCACAAAATCTTTACCGTATTTTTTGGCCTTTCCATCGCCCACGCCATGTACATTGCTCAATTCAGCTATTGTAGTCGGGTATTTAAGTGCCATATCTTCCAGCGACGGATCTTGAAAAATAACAAATGGCGGCACACCTAATTTTTTAGCATTCTTTTTACGGAGATCTTTAAGCATCCCCATTAAAGCTTCGTCGGCCACCGCACCACCACCTTTGGCAGCGGTTATAATATTGCCATCGTCTTGAGCGTTATCAAAAACGTGGTCTTCAGTCATCATAAACGACTGCGGTTTTTTTATAAAATCCTTACCTTCATTTGAAAGCTTGATTACCCCATAGGTTTCAATATCTTTTTTAAGGTATCCGGCCACCAAAACCTGTCTTAACAAAGCCATCCAGTATTTTTTATCCTTGGTCTTTCCTTGTCCGAAAAATGGCTGCTCATTGGTTTTATGTGAATTAATAAGCGCATTCTCCTTGCCCACCAAAACGTTCACCAAATCTTTGGACTTGTATTTTTGGTTGGTTTTTTCAATAACCTCCAAAAGCAATTTCACATCGTTCTTAGCTTCGGTTTTATTTTTAGGGTAACGCACGTTATCGTCCATATCGCCCCCTTCTCCCGTTTCGTTGTCAAATTCTTCCCCAAAATAATGCAGGATGAATTTCCTTCGTGAAATAGAGGTTTCAGCAAAAGCCACCACCTCTTGCAACAGCGCATGGCCAATTTCCTGTTCGGCTACTGGTTTGCCCGACATGAATTTTTCGAGCTTTTCAATATCTTTATAGGAATAGAATGCCAAACAGTGTCCTTCGCCTCCATCGCGGCCCGCACGCCCGGTTTCCTGATAATAACTTTCAATACTTTTTGGAATATCGTGATGGATTACAAAACGCACATCGGGCTTATCAATACCCATTCCAAAGGCTATTGTTGCCACTACCACATCGACATCTTCCATCAAAAACTGATCTTGGTAAAGCGAACGCGATTTGGCATCCAAACCCGCGTGGTAAGGCACCGCTTTGATACCATTCACTTGAAGTACTTGGGCCAACTCTTCAACACGTTTTCTGCTTAAACAGTAAACAATGCCCGATTTTCCTTCGTTTTGTTTTATGAAACGAATGATATCTACATCTACATTTTTGGTTTTGGGGCGTACTTCGTAATATAAATTAGGGCGGTTAAAGGAAGCTTTAAACGTTTTTGCTCCCGTAATTCCCAAGTTTTTAATAATATCTTCCTGCACCTTTGGCGTTGCCGTAGCGGTTAAACCAATAATCGGAATATTTTCCCCAATACGGCCAATGATGTTTCTAAGGTTACGATACTCTGGTCTAAAATCGTGTCCCCATTCACTTATACAGTGCGCTTCGTCAATGGCCAAAAACGATATTTTCACCGTTTTTAAGAATTCAACGTTTTCTTCCTTGGTCAAAGATTCTGGCGCTACATACAGTAACTTGGTTGTTCCGTCTACAATATCCTGCTTTACTCTTTTTACTTCCGTTTTATTCAAAGACGAATTTAATACGTGGGCCACGCCATCTTCTTTTGAAACACCTCTAATGGCATCCACTTGATTTTTCATCAAAGCAATTAAGGGAGAGACCACAATGGCCGTGCCTTCACTCATCAAAGCGGGCAACTGATAACATAGCGATTTACCGCCGCCAGTGGGCATAATTACAAACGTATGGTTTCCTGATAAGAGACTATCTATAACATCTTCTTGAAGTCCTTTAAACTTGCCAAACCCAAAATATTTTTTCAGGGCGTCCTGCAAGTCGGTTTTTGTTATTGACATGAACTGAATTAAAATTTAACTAAATTAAAAATAACTATAAATCATTAAATCCGAATCATTGAATTTAATATAGCATTTGAAGAACCCTCATATTTTTTTCGTTAGTTTTGTAACGAAAATCCAAATTACAACAATTTTCAATTTTGATTATCATTTAAAGATAATAAATTCTTTAAACATCAACTTAAAAATAACAAAATTTGAAAGACAAAAATGCTATTCTGGGCTTAGCCAAACAAACTATTGAAATGGAAGGCCAGGCCATTTTAAACCTATCCAACTTAATAACAGACGATTTTGCCGAAGCCGTAAAACTTATTTACAACGCTAAAGGCCGCGTAATTATTACTGGAATAGGAAAAAGCGCCATAATTGGCAACAAGATTGTGGCCACCTTAAATTCTACCGGTACTCCCGCCATTTTTATGCATGCCGCCGACGCTATTCATGGCGACTTGGGACTCATCCAAAATGACGATGTAGTGATTTGCCTTTCAAAAAGTGGCAATACGCCCGAAATTAAAGTGGTGGTACCGCTTATAAAACGGGTTCACAACAAACTGATTGCCATTACGGGTAATAAAAATTCGTTTTTGGGGCAGCACGCCGATTATATTTTGAATGCTTATGTTGAAAAGGAGGCCTGCCCCAACAATTTGGCTCCTACCACCAGTACCACCGCACAACTGGTAATTGGGGATGCTCTGGCCATGTGCCTCTTGGATTTACGCGGATTTTCAAGTAACGATTTTGCCAAGTATCACCCAGGCGGCGCTTTGGGCAAAAAATTATATTTAAGGGTTGAAGATATTTCTTCAGTGAACCAAAAGCCAAAAGTTGAAGTGGGCACCAGCATAAAAGACGTTATTGTTGAAATTACCGAAAAAATGTTGGGGGTTACGGCTGTTGTTGAAGACGATAAAATAATAGGCATTATTACCGATGGCGATTTGCGACGCATGCTCACCAAGGCCGACGATTTTTCAAAGTTAACCGCAAAGGATATTATGAGCTATAATCCAAAACGCATCACAGCAAAATCGATGGCGATTGACGCTATTGAACTTATGGAAGCCCACGAAATTTCACAATTATTGGTTGAGGAAGATGGTAAATATGCTGGTGTGGTGCATTTGCATGATTTAATTAAAGAAGGGATTATATAATGGCAAAAAAGGATGTTAATGAGATGTCTTTTTTAGACCATCTTGAAGATTTACGCTGGCACTTAATTAGAATATGTTTGGCAGTTATCATAGTTGCCACGCTGGCTTTTATTTTTAGCCGATTTATTTTCGACCAAATAATTTTTGCGCCTCTACGAATGAGCTTTCCCACCTATCATTTTTTATGCCAAGCAGCTAATTTTATTGGGGTAGACACGACTTTTTGTGCTGAAAAAATGCCCATGATTATTCAGAACCGTACCATGGCCGGGCAGTTTTCAGCTGATATTTGGACGGCCATTTTAGGCGGATTCATCATTTCTTTTCCGTATGTGATTTATCAACTATGGAAATTTATCAGCCCGGGGTTGCACGATAGTGAGCGTAAACATTCACGTGGCTTTATTATTATTTCGTCACTTTTGTTCTTTTTGGGCGTGCTTTTTGGGTACTATATTGTTACCCCGTTATCCCTTAACTTTTTAGCGAACTATAGCATTTCTGATGTGGTGGACAATCAAATTGATATCAGCTCGTATATTGCCTTAGTACGCTCGTCTGCACTGGCATCGGGTTTGATTTTCGAATTGCCCATCATCATTTATTTTTTAACCAAAATAGGATTGGTTACGCCACAAATATTAAAGAAATACAGAAAATATGCCTTGGTTATTGTGCTGATTCTTTCAGCAGTTATCACACCGCCCGATATTGCCAGTCAAGTTATTGTGGCCATCCCGATTTTGATTCTTTACCAAGTGAGTATCTATATTTCTAAAATTGTGGTGAGAAACCAATTGAGAAAGGAAAAACAACAACAAACCGTTAAATAAAACTTATGCTTTAATAGTTGAATATGATTTTACTATTTTTAGCGTTTATTAAAAACGCCTCTTAGTAAGCCGATAAGTCAATAATTTGAAAATAATATTGATTTAGAGGTAAACATAAAAGCAATTAAATCTCCATTATCGAGTATATAAAATTATGATTTTAAAGGCCGAAAACTTAATGAAGTCCTACAGCGGACGTAAAGTGGTAAAGGATGTTTCCCTTAAAGTGGAACAGGGTGAAATTGTTGGACTTTTAGGTCCCAACGGTGCCGGAAAAACCACGTCGTTTTACATGATTGTGGGCTTGATAAAACCGAACGGCGGCCACATTTTTTTAGATAATACCGAAATTACCAAATACCCCATGTACAAACGTGCCCAAAACGGTATTGGTTATTTGGCCCAAGAAGCTTCGGTGTTCAGAAAATTGAGCATTGAGGATAATATTTTAAGTGTACTGCAACTCACCAAATTGAGTAAAAAAGAGCAACTTCATAAAATGGAATCGTTGATTGAAGAATTTGGTTTAGGCCACATTCGAAAAAACCGAGGCGATTTATTGTCTGGTGGCGAGCGCCGACGTACCGAAATTGCACGTGCTTTGGCGACCGACCCGAGTTTTATCCTTCTGGACGAACCGTTTGCTGGCGTTGACCCCGTGGCCGTTGAAGACATCCAGCGTATTGTGGCGCAGCTTACCAAAAAGAATATCGGCATTTTAATTACAGACCATAACGTACAGGAAACCTTGGCCATTACAGACCGTACCTATTTAATGTTTGAAGGTAGTATTTTAAAAGCCGGAGAACCCGAAGAATTGGCCAACGACGAAATGGTACGAAAAGTGTATTTAGGTCAAAATTTTGAACTTCGGAAGAAGAAGATTCGGGAATAAACGCTAAGCGTTTTTAATTTATTCAATTATTCCTGTAAATTTTTCACTTTTTAATATTCTACAGTCTATCTCGTAAAACGAAAGCTTCAATTCCAATGACTTTACCAGAAGTTTACTTTTACATGATATTGATTTTAATGCAATTAATATCATTTGCTATACTTTCGAATAATGAGGATTTGAAACAGAAAAAATATTTTTCAAGGTATTTTAAAATTACTCTTGCTTTTGGTTTAATCGGAATTTTAATGGAAGTTTTAGGATGGAACTATTTGTGTGATTTTCAATGTATTTTTATTGCTTCCATTCCATTTATTATTTTAATTCTTTCAAAAGGCATCATAATCGTCTTCCGCAAAATCTTTAACAAAGAACCTTTCCAAATGTACCGTAACGAGCTTTCGGATGGAATTTGGGTAAAAAACAAAGGTGATTTATCAAATAGTTTTTATTATCAAATATTCACTTTCATCCTTTTTATTGTGCCATTGGTAAGCCTTTCTGTTTTATTTACTTTATTAGACAACTCTTGTTAACTAAAGCCCCCATTAATTACTGCTTTTTTAATTTTTCTTTTTAAACAGCTTTTTGAATCCCGTTATAACCAAAAACGCCACAAAACCAACGGCTAGCCCTAATATAAAATCTTTTACAAATGAAGGCCAATTTTCCATAAGGTGATGGAAATATTCAATATTATGCGAAAAGATACCGCCTGCAACCAAAATAAGGGCAATAGTACCAATAACCGATAAACTTTTAATGATAATAGGTAGTGCTTTTACTAGCATACTGCCCAATCCAAAGAGGACACCTTTTCTTTCGCCACTTTTTTGGATGAGCGCCAAGCCTAAATCGTCCATTCTAACAATAAGCGCTACAATGCCGTAAACGCCAACGGTAGCTATGATGGCCACAATAGAAACCACAAGTACTTGAAATAAAATAGGTTTATCTAGAACCGTCCCCAAAGCGATAATCACGATTTCGACAGATAGTATAAAATCAGTAAATATAGCCGACTTTATTTTAGCTTTTTCAACATCCAGAATTTCTCCCGCTTCTTTGTTTTTTATTTTTTTGTGGTCATCATCATGCCCGTGCGGCACTAAGTATTCTACAATTTTTTCAACGCCTTCAAAAGCTAAATAAATACCCCCTAAAATTAAAATGTAGGTTATAGCCCATGGCAAAAACGAACTGAGCAAAAATGCTACGGGAAGTATAATAAGCTTATTTAAAAATGAACCTTTGGTAATCGCCCATAAAACAGGTATTTCTCTTGAAGACACAAAGCCCGTGGCCTTTTCGGCATTAACCGCCAAATCGTCGCCCAAAATGCCAGCCGTTTTTTTGGTTGAAACTTTGGTCATTACCACAACATCGTCCATTAATGCTGCAATATCATCTAATAGGGCAAAAATTCCAGAGGCCATTAAAGCGTTTTATTTAAGGTTAAATTGTCGATAACCGACATGGATATGTAAAGTAAAATGATTACGGGGATGGATGCAAATTGCAAAACGATAAGCAATACCAAACATAAAATTATAAAAATGTATCGTGTAGCATTGTTCTTAAAACTGAAATCCTTGAATTTTAAGGCAAACAGTTTTATGTTGGAGTTGAGCATATAACAGCTCAATACAGTTACCACAATTAAAAACCATTTATTGAGAATGATGGCATTAATAGCATCGCTATTTTGAAATTCGATAATTAAGGGTAAGGATACAATAAATAAGGCATTGGCCGGTGTTGGCAACCCTTTAAAATAGCTTTGCTGCTCGTCGTCTATATTAAATTTTGCTAGACGGTATGCGGATGCTAAAGTGATGGCAAAACCTATTAATGGTAAAACTGAATGCTTCAAACCATTCCAAACAATTTCAGTATTCCAGCCTGTTGTTGATGTTGAAAAATCATAAATTCCAGTAGTTAGCTCCAGTAATTTATACATCACCACTCCCGGCACCACGCCACTCGTCACCACATCGGCTAAAGAATCCAATTGCAAGCCCAATTCACTTTGCACGTTTAATTTTCGTGCTGCTAAACCATCAAAAAAATCGAAAAATATGCCTAAAAACACGAAAAGAGCGGCTGTTACAAAATTTCCGTTCACCGCAAAAATAACCGCAATACAGCCACACAATAAATTCAACAAAGTTATGGCGTTGGGTATTTGTTTCTTCATAGGTTCAATTTATATATGTAAAAATAGCAAACAAATTACGTCTAAACCAAGTAATAAACAATATCTATTGCAAATTGAAGTTTATAGGTTTGTAAATTATGTGCATATTTGTAAAAAAAATTGGGATTGAAGCCACTCTTAACCACAATACTTTGTTTATTGTCCGCCTCCCTGTTTAGCCAAACGGTCAGAAAATATTCCAATGAATTTATGAATATTGGAGTTGATGCAGCCGCATTGGGTATGAGCAGTGCTGTAACTGCACATACGGCCGACGTTAATTCGGGCTATTGGAATCCGGCCGGTCTTTTAAAACTTGAAGACAACCAACTGGCTTTAATGCACTCCAGCTATTTTGCCAATATTGCCAATTACGACTATGCGGCTTTTGCTATGCCATTGGACCAACAAAGTGCCGTTGGTATTTCGTTGATTCGCTTTGCTGTTGATGACATTTTGAATACCACCCAACTTATTGACGAGCAGGGCAATATTAATTACGACCGAATCAGTCTATTTTCAACTGCCGATTATGGTTTAACCTTTTCGTATGCGCGTTCATTGCCCGTTCAAGGATTAAATTATGGTGTGAATGCAAAAGTCATTCGGCGCATTATTGGAGATTTTGCCTCCTCTTGGGGTTTTGGGCTCGATGCCGGTATTCAATTTGAAACAAACAACAATTGGAAGTTTGGTGTTATGGCACGAGACATCACCACCACGTTCAATGCTTGGGCCATTGATGAGGAAGAATTTGAAACCATTAGGGATGCTGTGGAAGGCCAAAACCAAGAATTGCCAGAAACGACCGAAATTACCATCCCGAAGCTACAAATTGGTATTTCAAAATTAGTGGACTTTAACTATGATTATACTTTACTCACTTCAGTAAATTTAAATGTTCGTTTTGAGGAAAACAACGATATCATATCAACTTCCGTAGCCAGTATTAACCCTGCTTTAGGCTTTGAATTTGGGTATATCGATATGGTATATCTCCGTGCCGGCATGGGCAACTTTCAAAATGAACGACAATTTGACAATTCGGAACAATTGAGCTTTCAACCCAGTTTCGGCTTAGGCTTTAAATACAATGGCATTCAAATCGATTATGCTTTTACCGATATTGGCGACCAGAGTGTGGCTTTATATTCCAACGTATTTTCACTAAAACTCGATTTCAGTATCTTTAGATGATGAAAAAAACACTACTATTTTTATCATACGTTTTTATTTCCATAGCTGCAATCGCACAGCAAAACCAACTCTCTGATAGTGCCGAAATTAGTGTGTTAACCGTTGGCCCAGGCACCTCGCTTAACGATGCTTTTGGCCATAGCGCCTTCAGAATTAAAGATCGCATAAAAGGAATCGATGTGGTTTATGGCTACGGCGAATACGATTTTGACGCCCCAAATTTCTATTTAAAATTTGCACAAGGTAAACTGCATTATTTAATCAGCAAAACCGATTTTAACCGGTTTTATCAGATTTACAATTACTACAACCGCACAGTAAAAGAACAGGTTTTAAATCTCAATCAGACTGAAAAACAACGGTTGTACGACTATTTGATAAACAACTACAAGCCCGAAAACCGAAAGTATCTTTACGATTTCTTTTTTGATAATTGTGCCACCAAGATTAAAGATGTAGCCAATGTGGCTCTAAACGATTCCATTACTTTTTATCCTCCAAAAAATTATCAAGAAGCTACTTTTAGAACGCTAATCCAAAATAATTTAAATCGAAATTCTTGGGGAAGCTTGGGCATAGATGTGGCATTGGGCTCGGTAATTGATAGAATGGCAACCGCCGAACAACACATGTTTCTACCTGAAAACATCTACGTTTTTTTTGGTAATGCTACAATTAAAAACAGTAATACACCTTTGGTAAAAGAAAGCCGGGTAATTTATACAAAAAAGGAGCTAAACCAGCCCAACAATTTTTTAACGAGTCCGTTGTTTATTTTAGGAATCATAGGACTTTTCATCATTTATATAACATACAAGGATTATACAAACAACACCCGAAGTAAATGGTTGGACATTGCTCTATTTAGCATGACGGGAATTATTGGCATTCTAATTTTACTGCTCTGGTTTGCTACCGACCATTTAGGCACCCACCAAAATTACAATCTGCTTTGGGCCTTTGCGCTTAATATTTTTATGATTGGGCAACTGCTCAAAGTACAAGTGAGCGCTTGGTTTAAAAAATACGTGAAACTGTTAATTATTCTGCTTTGTCTATTAACCCTACATTGGATTATTGGCGTACAAGTATTTGCTATCGGGTTAATTCCGTTGCTATTGGCACTTTTTGTTCGGTATTTGTTTTTGGTGAAAAAGCTTTAATCATCCCGTTGTAATTACTGTGACTGAAGACTGCTTACTGAAAACTGAATCACTGTCCCCGAAAGAAAATCACGGTACTCAAAGTTTTTACCAAAATATTGGTGTCTAGAAAAAAGCCGCGATGTTTTATGTAATATAGGTCGTATTGAAGCTTCAACAAACTATCATCAACCGACGAGCCATACCGTGTTTTTACCTGTGCCCAACCAGTCAATCCTGGTTTTACCATATGGCGCGTTTCATAAAACGGCAACATTCGCGATAATTCTTTAACAAAAAAAGGACGCTCGGGACGTGGACCTATCAAACTCATTTCACCTTTTAAAATATTGATAAATTGAGGGATTTCATCCAACCTAGAATGTCTTAAAAACTTGCCAAAAGGTGTAATTCGGGCATCGCCTTTTGTGGACCACACCGCTCCGTCTTGCTCGGCATTTTTCACCATAGTTCGGAACTTAATAATTTTAAACACTTTACCATTTTTACCAACCCTTTCTTGAGTATAAAGAAGCGGCCCTCGGTTTCCCAAAAAATTACCAATTATTATTAATGGTAACAATACTAAACCAATTATTATACCTAAAACCGAGACTAAAACATCGGATAAACGATGAAAAAAAAGGTATAGTTTATTTTGGTTGTTTCTACTGAAAGGGAAATACTTATAAAAATCTTTGCCCACAAATTGCACCGGAACACGCTGCGTAAGGTCTTCATAAACTTGTGTATATTCATTAATCGGGAAACCTTCCTCCAACAGTTTTATAAGCGTATAATAAATTTCGGAAGTGATATTTTCGGTGCTGTAGCTGGCCACCACAATTTCAGAAAGTGTTTCTTTTTCAATCACCTCCCTAATCTGTTTCGGACTGTATTCTGGAATGGCATTGAACCGTAAGGTAGCTTTATTAGTTTTTTCGCAATTTACAAAACCTACAATCTTGTAATTAGGGTCGGCTGTTTTAAAGGTTTCAAAAATGGTTTCAATGTTCGAGGTTTCACCAATAATCAGTACCCGTTTATAGAACCGCGGCGATACGATGAATGAAATATAAGCCCATCGCCATAAAAACAGCGCCACTAAAATGGAGAAATAGAAAAACAAAATCTGCAAACGGTTATCGGGCAACACCGGAGTAAAAAACGGTGTTAGAAAATAAAACAGGACGGTTGTTGACACCGTAAATACGATGCTAGTGGAAATTTTTTCAAGTCTGCTGGACTTCTGAAGATCATAAAGCTCAAAAATAGTCCCAAAAACAGAAATGTATAAAACCAATACAAATACCCATCTCCAGTTTTCCTTTGTGATGGTAAAATAATCGAAATGGAACGTGTTGCCCACAAAATACAGAACCGCTAGTATTGAAACAATATCTAAAACACGCAAAAGGATTTTACGTTCAGATATATTAAAATGGATACTGTTTTTAGGCATTCCTGAAGATTGACTTGAGGATGTTAAAGATACTAAGTAAATTTAATTTAGCTTTAATTTTCCACTGTATTAGTAAATAAGCAGGGAATATTCTTATTACTTTAATGTTTGTTAAGCCTTTAATGGCTTTTTTAATGGTGTTGCAACTTTTTTGTTTTGATATTGAATTTGCAACAAGCATAGTCCGTACACAAATGCAGGTGCGGCAATACGCATCGAAGAATGGTTTATGGTTAAAAACCAGAAAAAATAACAGGAATAGAAAAAGATATTCGATTTGTTTTTTAATCGGATAAACAAAGGTGCAAACAGTAGGATTAACAACGCGGTTAGTCCAAAAAGACCATGTTCGGATAAAATTCGGCTCATTTCGTTGTGCGAAGCTGCCAAAAGCCCTTCTTCCTTTAGCCTGAGTTCCTTTATCTTTCCAACACCCACACCTAAAACCGGGTTTTTAAAAAATTCTTCCAGTTCAAACGAAATCAAATCGGAACGTCCCGTAGTTATATCAGCCTTTTCTCGCCCTAATGCATCCTCATTGGCATATCGGTTTTCTATGAGTCCACCTGTTTGTAAAGACGAGTAAGCCCATATCATCATACCCAAACCTATAACGATGAAAACCGTTCGGCTAATTCTGAATTTAGCCTTAGTATTCACTTTAACAAAATAAAAGTAAACAAAAGCTGCAATCATAATCAACGCTGTAATTACCCCTCCCCGGCTAAAGGTTACAATAGCCCGAAAACTCATAACCGCCAATAAAAACCCATTGACAATTTTAAGAAATAATGATGGCGACAGCATAAAAAAACGAGCAGCAAAAACAAACATGCCCAAGCCCAATACCGTAGCGACTTGATTGGGGCCAAATCCACCGGAGGCCGCATAATTGGAACCCGTCCCCGTAATCGTTTCCCGAATATCTGGTGTAAAAACAAATAAATAAGCCGCTGTGGACACCAAAGGCAAAGCCATATACAGCAACACCTTATGAATATTTTGGTAACTTATTTTTCGTTTATAACAAAAAATAGATACGATGCCCAAACACACTGGCCCACTTAAATTAAAAGCAATAGCCGTCCTGATATTAGTTTGTGAGGTCATATTAAAACCTGCTACCAATATCCCGGGGATGAGCAACAGAATATATAAAATATACGGAATGGGTTGCTTGCGCATTTTAATGGTAAAAACCCCCATTAAAGCAAACAGAATGACCATATATTTTGAGGCTTCATATAGCAAACTGCCGCCTGTCATTCTTAAAAACACCTCTGCCCCAACCACGTAACTACAAGCTGATAGAATAGCAACAACCCGTTGCGACGGTTTTACCTTAAAAATTTGATGGGTAAAATAAATAAGAATACCCAATAAATAGATTTTCGATAACAATTTAACATTGTAGACACCAACCCCTATGAGAATATGGAGCAAAATGGATTTTATATAGTTTATGTTTTTCAATGCTATTTAATGCAGTTTTTATAGGTGTTTAAAACCGTTTGAATTTGCGCCTTTTCAGAATAATGGGATTCAACATGCTTATTGAATCGAGCCGCAAAAACATGTCGTAATTCCTCATCCTGAATGCATAAATGTAAGGCTTTTGTTAATTTTGAAGCAGATTCCGGTGGAACCAACATCCCGTTTTCGTTGTTCGAAATAACAGTTTTACACTCACCCACCTTAGTGGCAATTACTGTTAATTTAGCTAAACCGTATTCCAACAAGGCAATGGGTAAGCCTTCTGATTTTGATGACAACACCCCAATTTCACATTGACTCAAAACGTTAAATACATCAGGCCTGCTTCCGTAGAAAAACACAGAATTGTCCAACCCATAGTCTCTTATTTTTTGCTGAACGGAATTTGAATATACGTCATTAAAATCCTTCCCCACGCAATGCAAAGTCCATTCAGGGTGGGATTTCACGACTTCCGAAAAGGCTTTCAACAATGTAATATGGTCTTTTTGTGGCCTTAAATTTGCTAAACATATAACTCGTTTGCCATCTTTACCTTTTAATTGAGTTTGTTTCAATTTGTTATCCGCCACAGCGAAATTAGGCAAATAAGATACATTTTTGAGCTTCAAGGTTTGTTTGGCCCAATCCTCCAACGGTCGGTTCACGCTAAACGTGTGGACAAAATATTTTGAGCACCATTTTAAAACCCCTGCATCTCGTTTATCCAAAAATTCGCTATTGCCATAATGGTCATGCCAAATCACCCTTATTTTGGGGTTTAAAAACTTAACAACAGTAGCCAGAAAAAATGAGGTAGAATGCGCATGAATAATCTGAATATCATGCTTTTTAATAAACTTACTCAGCTTTTGGGTTGCTTTAAAATCGATGGTTTTCTTTTTTTTCAGAAATAAATAACCGACTTCGGGCAATACACTTTCTTTTAAGATTCCTTCTTTTCGCGTGGCACATAAAAAGGATTTCTCAACTCCGGCAACCAATGCATTTGCTAAATTTACAGCTACACGTTCTGCCCCTCCGACTTCCAAAGAATCTATGAGTTGTAATACGCGCATTAGGGTTTTAAAAGTTTAACAATTTCTGTTTCAAATTTGTCTAAGATAAAGGTTTGCGACCATTTCGCTGCGTCTTGCGACATGTTTTCTAATCGATTAGTATCTGCTAAATATTTTTCAATTTCAGTTATAGCTGCTTCCAAATCGGGGGCAATTAAAATACCCCGTGCTCCAAAATCGAGCATATCCGGAATACAGGAAACCGAGGTCGCCACAGGAATAGTTCCAAAAAACATGGCCTCAGCAATGGCTTTGGGCCAACCTTCAGACTTTGATGGCAAAATTAAAAAATGAGCGTTCTTTAAGACTTGCTTTATCTCTTGTTTTTCCCGATTTCCGTGGAATCGAATAATCTGACTTAAGTTGTTAGCTTTTACGTAATCTTCCAATTCGCTTCTTAAAACACCATCGCCGTAAATATCCAAACTGACTTTCCTTCCGTTTTTATAAAGACGCTCAACGATTTGAATGGCCAACAGCGGACGCTTACCTTCAACTAAAGTCCCAACAAAAACAAATTGTAATGCTTCTGAATAGTTACGGACTTTAACCGGTTCAATTTCATCATTGCTGAATGTGGCCGTAAAAAACGACTTGATATTTTTAGTCTGATTTTCCCAACGTCCATAAACCAGCACCGTCATATTTTTTGTTAAAAACGTATTTGACAGCAACCATTTTTGAATGTTATAACTTACCGGCTGTTTTGCTTTTGGGTCCCAATTACCAGCGTATTTTGCCGTTTTAATTTTCTTAGGAAAAAAGATTTGCACTAAACAGCCCAACAAACCAATATTTCCGGGACAACGCAGGTGAATGTGGTCGGCCTTTTTACAAGCTTTGTAAATAGTGCTTAAAATTTTAGGCAATTTAAGCAAAGAATTTAATGCCTTTTTAAAGCTTGTAAACTCTATTGAAGGAATTTGATTAAACTCAATATTATGGTGGTTATAGCTTAAATCAATAGCTGTTTTCTCCGAAAGGCTTTTTGGGGCGACTAAAACGACTTCATCTACATGTTTTAACCACAAGTTCATTTCACGCACATAAGGAGCATAAGCCGAAATATCATTGGCTTTTAATTGGTGTTGAACGTGTGTGATGATTAGGAATGTCATTTTTTTAAAGCGTAAAATACTTCCAGCATGTCTTTTGGGCTTCTTTTTTTATTGTCCTTTTTGAACGTAAAAGCATAGCCAATGGGCATAGACACCGCTCTTTTTGTGAGTTTCGATTTGACTTTATCCAAATATTTTAACCATCCGAATAATAATCGGGTAATTAATAGAAGTGCGCTCCTCAACAACCTTTTTGAACTTAAGTTTACAAAGTAGTTAGAAATAGCCACAGCAACCAAAGATGCGCTGCCCTCGGTTACCCCTGTTTTTAAGACCTCGCACTTTGGAAATAAACTTCTTAACCCTGTGTATGTGAACCTAAAAAAATCATAAGGTTCGGCATGATAAGGAAAATTGTGCGGGGCCTCAATTTGAATTATCCCACCGGCTTTTGTTACCCGTTGTATTTCCGAACAAAACATCCACGGATTGATGGTATGCTCAATAACTTGTGCAGCCAAAACCATATCGAAAGTACTGTCTGAAAAAGGAATAAAGTGCCCATCAAAAATATAATCTGGGTTAAATTGATTGTGCACATCAGAAGTTATAACCTCGCAATTTGGGAATCTTTTTCGATAATAATCACTTTTTTCACCTACTCCAAGAACCAACATTTTACTATTGGGTTCTAGCATTTTGGAAATTTCGGTGTAACGCTCATCCATTTTAAAATCCTTGTTCAATGATGGCAGTAACTCTCTTCTAATATAATTTTTTAAATTGCTTCTATCGGCGTGTTTCTTATTCTGTGTGGTTGTTTTAGATTGGTAGATATCGTCTGCATTGAATATCGAGTCTTTGCCGAATAAAATAGGAATCCCATTAAAAACCGGAAGGGTGGATTCGTCTTCAAAGTGAAAAAAATCCTCGGTAACTTTTATTAGTCTTGAATGGGTATCTGGATGAATTACGTTCTCTTGCATAGTATTATTTTAAGCCACCAACACTCTAAACCAGCCTACAGTCCTACCCAAAGTTTCTGTAAATGCTTCTTTTTTCTGGGCTGTTGTAAATACATTGCTAAATCTAATCAATATTAGCAATAAAGTAATGGCATGCCATTTTAATTTTACTTTGAATGATGGTTTGGTAACTTTAGTTCGCCAAATATGGTAGCCATTTCTTACCACCATTTTGCCGTATTTGTATTGGTTTGGTCTGCCCGACCCCTCATGAAAATGACTTAGTTGTGCTGAAGTATTCACAAATAACGGACCTGTTTTGGCCACCCGAATAGAAAAATCGGCATCTTCATACAAACCATAACCCTCAAAAAAAGTAGAAAATAAATGTGTTTTAAATACATCTTTTTTAAACGATGACACCCCTCCCATCAGCAACTCGGCGTCGTAAATCTTGCCTGTTGGTGGCAAAAAACCAATACTTCTGGCATGCGAAAAAAGTGGCGAAAAACCTGGTGCCACATTGGGCAACAAACCTAATTTCTTCCTAAGGCGAAAACGAAAAGGCTCATCGCGCATCCAGCCATCAAAATAAAACTTTTTAGGATTCGATTGTATATCTGCTTTTTCCCATTTTACCTCATTAATAATATAGCCACCAACACCCAAAGCATCTTTCTTTTTATCATAAGTTCCAATCAGGTTTTCGAAATAATGCTTTTCTAAAACCGTATCGTCATCCAAAAAGCATACTATTTCTGAATCATCGGATACATTTTTTATTCCGTAATTCCGTTGCTTTGTCAAGCCTCTGTGGTGCGCTTCTACTTTAAAATATTTAAGGTTTTCAAAATTGTTTTCCTTTAAAGCCTGCTTGGTCTCATTATTGGTTGAACCGTCTATAATTAATATTTCATCAGGGTATAAGGTTTGTGTTTTTACCGACATGAGTAATTTCATCAGAGGTTCGGGCCTCATATAAGTACAGACGATAAGTGAAAACGGTTTAGCCATGTTTCGGTTTTAATTGCTCAACAAATATATCATGTACTTTTAAAAAATAGCTATGCCGCCTTAAATGTGTTTCCCAAAGCTGCCTGTTTCGTTTTTGGATATCTGCTATTTCCTGATTGCTTTTAGATTTATGAAATTTAAGAATTTGTTGCTCCAAGCTCGTTTTGCTCAATGGGTCAATAATAATCGCATGTTTGTTCCAATCGATAAGATTCGATAACGGCAACCGGCAATCGGTGTTCAATAAAATAGGAATACGCCCTACGGCCAATGTCTCATAAAACCGAACTGAAAAATTACCAACTCCTCGAATACAAAACGTGTATAGAGTGTCAAAGATATTGTTGTAGAATTCCGCTGTTGTTTGCGCTTTAGTCCTTTGGTCTTTGGCTCCAGCGCGGTACGTATTCCTGAAAATGAAATGGGTTTCTAAATTTTCGCTACGTTTTAATGTATTAAGATATTGGGCTCGCCTTATTCCTGAGGGGTAAAATTTCTGTTTATCGAAATATGTGGATTTTATGAAAAACTTCAGTTTTAATTTTAAATGGCTTAAATAGGATTTGATGTATTTAATAATTCCGCCTTGAGCGTGACCCACAAAGCCAATGCTGGGCTTCTCTTCTTTTATAATCGGTGAAAATGACCTATTTAAAACCTCTTCATAAGGGTCGTTGATAAATGAAGGCAGTATAAACGATTGCTCATTTAATTTTGAGTGAAAGCCTCCCAACCTAAAATTATAGCTATTGGAAATATGAACAGTGAAACCAAAATCGCCAGCTGTATAGAGCCAAACAGGCTTTTTGTGTTTTTTCGCTTCTTTATTCAGTTTCAAGAAAGCTTTTGGGTGTTTATAAAACGCTGAATAGTCTATTGGAAATACCACAATATCAGATTCTTCTATTGAATCGACCAACTGGTAATATTCAAACAAACCCTCATTTTTTACATACCATAAATCAAATAACAAAGGAAAAACTTTCCTTCTGTTGGCTTCGGTTAAAAATGATATGTCTGTGTAAAGTTTAAGCATTTAAGTCTGATTGATTTTTTCTACCGTTCTTATAAGTTATCAAACCTCGTTTATTTTTACTATAAAATAACCATTCGAAATACAACCTTAATGCTCTAGCTGTTTTTATCAAAGATTTATTCGTTTTATACACTTTGATTTTTACATTGTTTTCACTTAACAACATCGATTGACTTCCTTCTATTAGTGAAGCAAATTTATGATTTGTTATTCCTATTTTAACTTTAGAATTGCACATTCTTATTGCATATTCAGTTTCACCGTACCTTCCTGAAGTGTTTTCAAGATAATAACCAAAAGCTTTATGAAAACCGTTTTTAATAATGAAGGGATGGTCACTATAACGGTAATAGTTTTGAAAAAAATTCTTAATCGAAAACCTTGGAATTAAACTAACATTTTCAGATAGAGGAATTAATTTGTTGAATTCAAAGTTGGATGTAAACCTAATTAAATCAACCTTATCAGCATCCAATAAGCTAATACACTCATGTAAAATATCTTTTATTCTTTTATTCAAAAGAAAGTCTTCTTGGCAATAAATAATATATGTCCCCTGACAAGATTTCAGTCCGTGGTTTATACTTCCCGCTAATCCTCGATTAAAATCAGATAGTAGTAATTTATCAATCTCGAAACTCTTTATACGCTCTATCACATCTGTTTTACTACCATCATCGCTAACAACAATTTCGTAATGAGATAAATCGAGTTTCTTTATTGCTTTTAAACATTCCAACAAATCACTAGGTCTGTTGTAATGTGTTATAAAAAAACTAATCAATATTTTTTTCACTTTCATTTGACTATATTTTTTTTGCCCAAATCCGACTTGCTTCCCATTGTTTTTTAAACAACTTGTTGAAAGCACCATACCTCTTAACAGGTTGCTCTTTTAATAATTTAAAAAACAACGTTAGCTTATAACCAAAAGTTTGCTCTTTAGTGCGGTGGTTTATATAGGTATACATAATTGTTGGTGAGGGTTTGGGTAAAATCTCGTCCGTTTCCCAGGGGTGTACGAATTTTGTCCGAAACCCACCCATCGGTGCTTTTAGATGGGTAATTTCTATATCAGGAAAGAATACCACGTCTTCCCCACTGTTCCTTAATTGAACACCAAAATCGAAATCTTCACCATAGCCAAATTCCAAGGCCATATTAAAACGTATGTTTTTTAAAACCTGCGATTTAACCACGCTATTGCCTGAACCAAAAATACCTGTTTGGTGCGTATAATTGAAACCACTTGATAAAGTTTCATTTTTTTGGAGGTATTTCGTAACCACAACATTAACCCCGTATTGCTCTATTTTTTCGAAAATATTTTTTAACAAATTAGGAGCAAAACGATTATCATCGTCATTTAAAAACACCCATTCACTTTCCACAAGGTTTAATGCCGTATTTCTGGCATTACAAGCTCCGGCCTGATGCGTAAAAACATGTTTAATGTTGAACGGCCAATGGTCTTCGGTTAAAAAATCCAATTCTGAAACACTATCCTTTAGAGGGTTTTGCTCAACGATAATTACACTTTTGGGTAGCAGGGTTTGTTGGGCTAAATCCTTTAAAACATCATAGAGGTACTGCTTTCTGCCGATGGTTGGGATAATCACATCAATCTCTCTTTTCTTTAAGACACTTTTTGAAGATTGCACTTTTAGGCCGCGAAAATCAACCTCTTGTTTTCTATAAAAAAGAGACCGTATGAATGCGAAAAGCGGAAATTTTTTATTGTAAATAATTTGGCAAAATATAAGCACAAACACCCAAACCCATTTATAATGCTGTTTTACAAACTTAAATAATTGAAAATTTGAAGTCCATATAGGCTGAAGCGTTTCTGATGGGATTTCTTTTAATAATCTGGGCTCAGAATAACAAAACAAGCCTTTGGGCATAGCCAATTTCGCCAGTGAGTTTATAAAATAATCGAAATCATTTGGCTTATGTGCAGCATCAATAGCATTTAAAAACTCAGCTGAAACACCCCCCACATCACTGCTCATTAGCCACGTGGGGTAAGACACATCCTTTTTTACGTTTACAAAAACCGACTGGTCTACAAAACCAATAGCTTTCGGGATATAAGTTGTTTCGGAAACAGAAAACGAAGCCATGATTTGTTGATGGTGGAAAATATTTTTTACCTCTGCAACATTCACAAACTCCACATACTCCTGATGGCACCACATAACAATGTCTTCGGGAAATGTTTCTGCCAATGCAAACAAAGTGTCGACCAATGAAAGCGCAACTGAAAACTCCACTTCGTTAAATGAAGCATTCAAAACCTTTAGCGGCCTATTATTTTCGTGCACCAGAATTATCATTTTTTTTAATAACAGTTCAGTAAATTTCAAAAATCTTTTTTTTCGTCATAGCGAGGCACGAAGCTATCTCTTGAATGAGGCTACAAACAATAAAAAGATGGCTTCGTACCTCGCCATGACGTATTTTTAGCGTATTTTCAATTTCTATCATATACTATAATAATACTATTATAGTATTCTATGTTGATTTCCGCTATTTTTTTGATATCAAAGCGCTGTTCTACTTTTTGTCTGGCAGCCTTTCCTAAATTTAGACAAAGCTTTTCGTCGTTCAACAAATGAAGGATTCTATCTGAAAACATATTTATATCAGACGGATGCACCAAATATCCATCTACACCATCATCAATCAATTCTTGCGCCCAGCCTATACTGGTATTCACCACGGGTTTTTGCAGCGCCATGCTCTCTATCGTCACCATCCCCAAAGTTTCGGCAAAACTCGGAAACGTGCAAATGTGGGCGTTTTTTATGTGCATTTTCACTTCTGAATACGGTATTTTACCGAGATACTCTACCTGCTTTTTGGCTTCGGCAGTCAACACATCTTCCATTAATTTATAAGTTGACATCGCACCTGTTTTAATATCGGGGGCATCGCTGCCTATAAGAATTAATTTGGCTTTCGGATTTTCGGAAATGACTTTGTTGAAAATTTCCGCCAGCTCCAAAACCCCTTTCTTACGGATGATGGTGCCAATGTATAAAATCTTGTTTCTGTTATATGTTTCTGGCGTTGGGTTTTCAAAATGCTCAAGCTGTAAACCATAATGGATGGTTTTTATTTTGGCTTTATCCAATCCGAAAATCTTTCGGGTTTCCTCGCCAGCGAAAGCGGTGGGTGCTATATATGCCGAAGCGCCTTTTAAGGCCAACTTTTCGAACATAAAATTTTTGAACTTTTGTTGTCGTCCTTCCAGCTTGCAGAAATAGGCATCACTTCCGTGAAAACGAATAACCAACGGCACATCAAATTTCATGAATGCCGTGATACCCGTCCAATCGGCCGCTTCAAGAACTTCTATATTTTCTGCTGCAACTACTTTACTAACGTATTTCTGAATATGCTTTCTGTAAAAAAACCAGGTACAAAAAGGATATCGCTTTTTCTTTATCAAGTGAATTTTTACCCCTTCGTCGTCAATAATGCCATCACACTCTTGCTGATAAACAAACACCCTTACCTCTGCGCCTTTTTCAACCAATGCGACTACCAAGTTTTTTATACTGGTGGCGATACCCGCAGCATGACTGACTTTTGGGTGTGGATATTCGGATGTTATGAAGCCTATTTTCATTGGTTAAAGTCGTTAGTTGAAAACTATGTACTTTCCGTCTCTGTTTTTTTAAGCCACGAATTCACTAATAGTTTTTTTAATGCAATGCTAAAAACATTCGTGTATTTGTGGCAAAATTACACGAATAGCAGGATTTTAGTTCAATATTGAATCTATGGATTTCCAAATATTCTTTGATGCTTCCGTAGGCGCTTTTCCAACTACAATTTTATACCATTCTTTACATTCCTTCACATTGCTTAATTCTCCATCTAAAATTTGTTTCACCAATCTTTCCAAATCATTTTTATCGGTACAAAATACTACCGCTTCTTTACTGGGCATGCTTCTAAAATGCACATATTTGTAATTTTGCCCTATATCGCGAATGCCCTTCTTTAATTGGGGTTGCTCGTAATTATAATATATACAGGGTTTGCTGTGTGCTACAAAATCAAACACCGTTGAGGAGCACACATTGGTTACAAATTCGCTGTGTTCGCATACGTTATAAAGCATTTTAAAATCCTCTGGCGTAGGCAGCACTTGGTTCCATTGACTACCCACTTGTTTCCAAATGGGGTCTAAAACGGCTATAATATCTTTGTTTTTTTCAATAACAGCATCGTAACGATCAGTAAAATCAACAGGACATTTTCGGTAAATAATACCCAAATTATATCCTTGATTGTTCAAGTTTCTTACGGCATTGGCCAAATCTTCCAAATAAAACTGGTCCAATGGCGACGTGGTAATATCGTCTCCTGAAAAGCAAATGTACTTTTTGTCTGTATCCAAATTATGCTCCTTAAAAAAGGCTTCTCTACTGAGTTTTAGAGATTCATCATAATGCGGTTCAAACTGAGGTGTACCCGTAACAAACACTTGGTCGGGTTTTACAAACGGATAATATTGCAAGACTTGCTGTTTCATCAAATCGCTCCAAACACAATAATAATCGGTTTCCACAACCTGCATGGCTTTGGGCACATTGTCCCATGAATATACAAACGCCACTGTGGGGATTCCCAAATCTTTGGCGGCTAAAAGCGCACTAATGGACTGAGTGGCACGCTGTGTGGTACAGAAAATTAAATCGGGTTTGTGTTCTTCCAACTGGGCTTTACAATACTTGTATTTTGATGTGGAACGCTCCAGTCGGTTGATTTTACTCCTGAGTTTTTCAACACCTTTTTCAGAGGAATACAAACCCACCAACCATTTTACATATAAACTTTTGAAAGTGTTTTTCAAGTCCTTATAGCTGAACGGAAATTTATAAGTGGGATAAACCGAATCATTAAATTTATCGCGCGACACATTAAGCTCAGCACGCTTTCTAGCTCTCGAGTAAATGGGTAAAAGCGGATGTGATGAATGGTCTTCTATGTTTAATTCCTTAAAACCCAAATTGTCTTTTAAAGAAAAAACGGTATTGTTCCAATAAGTGATGTCGAAGCCCATCTGCTCACCTATTTTTTTGAAATCGGTAAAGGCAAAATTTCGCAATCCTACGCCATCGGGAAAAAAAATGAATACTTTTTTCTTCATCTACAACTCACTTTTAAACGGACAAACAGCCATTAAATTTGTACAAATCTCTTCTATTTTTTCTGGTTTCGGAAGCGCTTCCTTGTCCTTAAAAAGTTGTAACAACAGTTCTTTGCTCATTTTTGTTGCTACAATATCGGGCTTATAATGTTTCATTCCAACCGACTCAAAATAATCTTGGTATTTAATATCATCGCCAAACACATCATCTGAAAATTTTTGCCAAACCGCGGATATGCCATAGGCATGCGCTACAATAACCCCATGTAACGACGAGGACACTATGTTTTTACATGTTAAAATTTGCCTTGTAGTTTCCTCTATATCATTAGTCATCAAATCAATAAGCAAAATGGAACTTTCATTTTGATAATGCGTTTTTACTTTTTTAAAATCGCTGTAATGTGGAATGACCCCGACATCGTATGTTTTTTCAACTTTCGGATTGTAATAATGAGGTAAAAGCAACGCTGGATCACCATAAATTTCCGGAACATTATAACCCTGACTGATTAAATGATTTCGGGTTTGCGGCCCCCTAACGGCCAAAAATTCTGCTTTTTTAATCGGGTATTCTTTTGAAACAATGCCACTGCCCCAAACCACACACTTATGATTTACGTGGGTTAAAATGCTGCCCACCGTTACGTAAATGGGGGCAAAAAAATCATATATGGAAAACTTTTTCGGCCATGCGAAAACGGCCTGTTTGCCGGATATGTTTTCAACAAGATATTTCCCCAAAAGGTCGCCGTAATTTTCTCTAGGTTTGCCCTGTATCTTTATTTCGTTCCACCAAAACAATCTAATCTTGTGAGATGAAAACATGCTTATACTTTTTGGTTTTTTAGTTTTTCACGCTGCACTTGCTCTATCGGTAAAATATCCTGTTTTTTAAACTGAAGCGCCTTATAAACTGCCCTAACATCGCGCGACAACTTACGCAACCCCATAGGTTCCAAAGAAGCTGCATGATCGGTACCTTTCCAGGTTCTATCCAAGGTGTAGTGCCTTTCAATAATGTTGGCTCCCAAAGTGTAGGCCGCCACATCAACTGCTATGCCTAAATGGTGCCCGGAAAAACCGATATGCTTTACTTCACTTCCGTATTTTTCAATAAGTAAATTGATATCGAGTAAACAAACATCTTCAAAGGGCACCGGGTAACCCGATGTGCAGTTATACAAAACCAAATCGTGGTTTCGGCCTTTTCTTTTGAAAAGGTTGACCAAATCATCAATTTCTTCTTTGGTTGTCATCCCTGTTGAAATGTGCAGTTCTCCTGAAAAATTATCGCATAGCCATTCCAACATTTCTACATTGTTATTGCATGCCGATGGAATTTTAATAAAATCGGGATTTAAAGAAACTATTTCCTTGGCTGAAGTGAGATCCCAAACGGAAGTTGAATACGTGATGCCTATTTCTTCACAATAATGTTTTAATTCGGCATGTTGGTCAACATCAAACTCCAAATACTCACGGTGTTCACCATAGGTCTTTCCATAGGAATTCACAGGGTTAGGATGTGGTTTGTTATATTGTTCGTCGGTTAAAAGCTCTTTGTTATTTCGCTTTTGAAATTTTACAGCATCGACATTGCAAAATATTTTAGCAACTTTTATAAGTTCTTTGGCTATGGCCATATCGCCTTTATGATTACAGCCTATTTCGGCGATGATGTATGGCTTTTTGTATTTATTCATGAGACTTGGGAATCTTAAAAACGTTTGTTATAATTCATTATAAACTGGCAGGCTTCACGAATAGCACCAGCACCAGAATTTTTTGAAAGCACCACATCGGCATGCTGTTTCACCACATCGGTCGCATTATTTGGAGTAAGAGACCAGCCCACACTACAAATATTGGTTAAATCGTTAACATCATCCCCCAAATAGGCAACATTGCTTAATGATATCCCTTTTTCCATTACGATTTTATTCAACAAAGTAAACTTGTCTTTTACGCCTAAAAAGGTGTTTTCAATTTTTAATTTTTCCATGCGTTTTGCAACGAGTTGAGAATCTTCTGAAGTCATCACCATTACCTCAATGCCAAACTGCCTCAGAATTTCCAGCCCCATACCATCACGCATATCGAAACTTTTGGTATGTTCTCCATCTTTGGTATAAGATATGGTGCCATCAGTAAAAACACCATCAACATCCAAAACCACATGGGTTATTCTATCTGATTTTTTTTCTCTTTTTTGGCGTTCTATCAACAGATTTTCAACCACTACCCAATCCGCTTCCGAATCAATTTCGTGCAACGATTCCTCTGGCATTTCCACAATGGCCACTTTTTTGCCTATTCTATTTTTATGCTTTTTTAAAACGTCCTTTTGAGCAACATAAACTGCTCCGTTTTCAATAAGCAAACCTTCAAAATCTTGTCGGCGTGGACGGTCAAACGGGTCGTAATTAAGAGGTTTTCCTTCTTTATTCCATAAAAAACGATGTGTATTGACCACCGTTAATGCAGAATCATGATTGCTATTTAATTTATCAAGGCAAGCATTGATATCTTCCTTTCGAGTGAATGGTGATGTAGCCTGCAACAAGCAAAACACTTCAAACTGGTAGTTTATAGATTCGCAAAACTCCAACATGGCAAACTCGGTAGAAACGGCGTCTCCCGCACTTGCTTCGCTTCGTTTTAAAGCTTTTACTTTGTTGGTATAATGGTATTCTCTTTTG
This sequence comes from Bacteroidia bacterium, assembly GCA_030430535.1. Lineage (GTDB taxonomy): Bacteria > Bacteroidota > Bacteroidia > Flavobacteriales > Flavobacteriaceae > Flavisericum. The sequence continues at coordinate 71,500 of JAUIKY010000008.1, read as the reverse complement.
ACGAATTCAATAATCCAGTCGTCATCAGTATACACCACAACCTCATCGAGATTGGAAAAAATAGCTTCGCCCAAAACCCAGGTAAACAATGGCCTACCAACCATTTTACGTTTGTTTTTGCCAAGAATGCCTTTTGATCCTTTTCTAAGTGGGATGAATCCTATTTTTTTCATTTTTTATAATTAATCTACTAAACTAAGATATTTACTCAAAACTTGCTGCCTTATCACATTAAAATCAAACTGCTTACTATGCTTCAGGTTTAGTTGATTTGCTCTACTTATCAAATCTGGGTTGTTCAATGCATTTTCTATCAAGTTTTTAAGCTCTTTTATATTTTCACAATCTTGAATTAAAAGTCCGTTTTCTCCATGTGCAATAACATCTTCTGTAGCGCCTCCGGGATTGGACTGGATAGGGAATGCGCCCAAACAAATCGCTTCAAGTAAAGTATTTGGCATACCATCTGAATTACTGCTTCCTACATAAATTAAAGCTTTACCCATGAGTTTAAGCACATCACCATGGGATATTCTATCTAAGCATTTTAAATTACTCCAACTCTTTAAGGTTGATTTTTCAGCATATTGAATAACCTCTTCTGCGGCTCCAAATACAATTATTTCTGAGGATTTCAACTTGTCCTGCAATTCCTCAATAGCCTTTAAAACCTGTAAAGCCCTACCCGAACGGCCTTGAAAACCTTTTATCAAAATTAAGTTTCTATTTTCGACAGGCCAGATATAGCCCTTCAAATCATTTAAATGAAATCCACCTCCACCTGGCACCACTCCTAAAAGTTCTCCTTTGAAACCATGTTTTCGGGCAATTTGAACATCACGATTACAATCTGCGAATAAATAATTCAGTCTGGGCAAAACCCGTTTGATATCCTTTAAATATTCGGGGATGTTTTGAAAATAATACAAATCACTTCCCCACGAACTGTAAATCCAAGGGACACTATTATGGCGTTCCATAACTTCTAAAATAGGAGTGCATGCTACATATAGCGCAAAACTATGTACCATATCGGGCTGCACACTCAATAAATATTCCTCAAAAGCCTTTGAGGCCTCGCGCTCGTTTATTTTCTGAATGTTTAGGTAAACTTTAGGAAAGTTCTTTTTAACAGTATGCCTTCCAGGGAAATCGTATTTTAATTTCCAATCTACCTTTTGATGCACCCAGTTGATTCGTTCACTATGCTGCCCACTTCCTATAATATCAAACCAATACACCTCAAAACCGGAATCTTTGAGTTGTTCAGTCCACCTAAAAAAATGTAGTGAAGGCATAGCGACCATGAGTATTTTTTTAGGCTTGTCCATACGGAATGATGCTTAATGTTATCGTTTGTTTTTCCCAATCGGTTTTAAAATCATACAGTGCCAACCGTTGATTTACAATCAGCATTTCCAAACATGTATTATTAATATACTCCAAGCTGTGAAACTTGAAACTTTTCTTCCCTAAAAGTTGCTTTAAAAATTGTTCTGCCGCCATTTTTTTTGGAACACAGCGTATTTTGACTTTCAAAGCTGTTTTTAATTGTGGCAACACACCTACTAAAAAAGCATCAATGTCCTGAGTTCTATTTGTTAGCTCTAGAATGGGTAAATCTTTTTTTAGTTCCTGTAATTGTTTATTTGTTGGCAACACCCCCCAAGCTACGCCACTATTGGCTATTGAAACCCTTTGTTGGTTACGTTGCAACATATACTCGTGGTTAATACCCTCCAACCCAGTATGAAATGGGTAACTGCTCGCTTTTGTGCGGTAAGCCTTAGGGTGCCATTGGTGTTTTACCAAAACTCTTTTGTCATAAAAATGCACTTTATAGCCTGCATTTTTTAACCGTAGATGCACATCGGTATCTTCAGCACCCCAACCGTGGAAAAACTCGTCGTAGCCATTTATGGACTTCAGTATTTCTGTTGGATACAAGGTGATGCCTGTCACCTCATTAGTACTTAAAAAGTGTGGTTCTGACTCAGTAAAATTCAAATTTTCACTTGTTGTTTCTTTCGTCAAAAAGCCTGTTTGAAAATAGGTTACTTGGTAATCTTTAGATAGCTGAAAAGACCTATCAATAAATTCGGGATGAAATAGCAAATCGATGTCGGCCACACAAAACAATGGGGTGTCACATTGTTTTAAAGCTATGTTGATAGCTCTACTTTTATTCCAAAGTTGCCCTTCGGCGTGTACAAATATGTAATTAATAAAAGTATAGCTATTACAAAGTTTTTCAAGCTCTTGGCTATATTCTGGTGTACTTCCATAATCAACCACCACCACCTTAAAATTGGAGTTAGTTTGTGCCTTTAACGATTTAAAACAACGGTTTACAATTGCTAAATCGCGATTGCGGTATGTTAGGGCAATAGTTAGCATTTCACTTTTTTATAGATGGAATACAGATATTTACTCGAAACCTTCGTCTTGTTTTTTGAATTACCGAGTAATTTCAAAAACATTAAAAAACCTTTTGCATAACGATTTTCCCTGTTATAGGTTAACATCAATTTTAGGTTAATCTGATTCTGTGCAATTCGGATATCAGGTTTCCATTTATTAAAAACTGGTATTTCGTAAATATAATTTAGTATTTGCATTTCCACCAGAAATGTTTTCTCTAAATTTTTGTTCAATTTATGCGATTCACCTATACCTGTTCTATAAACGGTTAAATCTTCATTAATAAAATGTATCTCGGTGCCATTAGAAAGTGCATATAAATACAATGGCCAATCACCGTACGGCAAAGACCTAAACCAATCAGGAAGGGTTTCGGGTAAATTTTCAGTCTTAAATAGGACCGTTACCGAAGGGATAAAATTGCCCTGCAACAAATCTACTATATTTTTGTGCTCCTTTTTCCCTTCTTCTTTACTAGTATTGGACTCTACTCTTCCGTTGGGATACTCCTTTTTGGTTCTGGAATACACCACAGAAACGTTAGTATTGGCTTCTAAAACATCTACTTGCTTTTGAAGTTTCAATGGGTCTATCCAATAATCGTCACCATCACAAATGGTAATATATTTCCCTTTTAAATAAGCGTATGTATTTACAAAATTATTCATCAGACCTATATTTTGGGGCTGACTGATAATTTTGATTTTATCTGGGTGTTTTTCTTGATAAGCCTTGCAAATTTCAAGTGTATTATCTGTACTACCATCTTCCCCAATCACCAATTGATATTTAAAATTGGTTTGCTGCATTAAAACACCTTCAATAGCTTGGGCTATAAATTGCTCTTGATTATAGGTCAACATGAAAACGCTGACAAAAACACTTTCTTCCATAAAAATCGGTTTACTTTGAAAGAACTTCTTCAGTTACTTCTAAATATCTCGTCCCCCATTTTTGGCATGGTTCTAAATGATTTCCTTCAGCCCATTCATTCCAAGCATTTATAAACAGAAATGGTTCTGGCATTTTTTCCCATGGATATTTTTTTTTGATAAATTCTAACCATTTTTTGTACTTGTCTGGTGTAGAGTTGTGGAGGATAAAATAATTTTCCTTTCTTCTTGATGAATTGTCCCACATTGGGGTTATTGTCGGATAGCAATTGGGGGGAAATCCTTTTTGCTTTTGTATTTCAGTAAACTCCTCATAATCGTACACTAGGTTATATTTATTTTTAATAGGTTTATTTATTTTTCTAAAAAACTCATAGTAATAGCGCCTAAATACATTATCCCTTATTGGTTTAGGCCTATTGCTAAAGCTTGGCTGAAATTCATATGAAAAATCGAAGCCCATGTTATTTATTATCTTCTCGCTATCAGAACTTTTAGTGCAACCCAGATACAGCCCCGGGAACCCCGCTTTTTTAACTTCATCTCTCCACAATAAAATGGTTTTCTTAATATCAGGAAATAAGTTAGGGCGGTAAATAATGAACATAGGTTTGCCATTAACTTTTATATAACGTTTGTCATTAAAATACACCAGTAATTCTTGAATATGATTATAGTCATCTTCTTCTGAATATTCTTGCTTAAGCAACACATCTGATTCACCACCATTCCATATTCTTGTCCAATTTTCATTTGCCCAACATAGCATAAAAGGTAAATCTTCTTTGGGGTTTTTGAGTTTAAGTTTTAACGGGGTCTCTAAAACACGTTTACCAGTAAACCAATAATGATAATAGCAGAAGCCATATATTCCGTAAGCTTTGGCAAGTGCCTCTTGAGCCAACCTTGCCTCTTCAAGCCTTAAATCATAAAACCCTAAATCTGCTGGTAAGTGAGGCTGATAGTGGTTTTCAAACAAAGGCTTGACTTTTGTAACATTGGTCCACTCAGTAAACCCTTTGCCCCACCATTCATCGTTCTCTGGTATTGGGTGAAATTGTGGAAGGTGTATAGCTATAGGTTTAATTTTTTCCGACATAATTTGTAAACATAAACGAATTTTGAATAAATCCGTGATTTTAATTTTTTAATAAAAGGCTCACTAGTTTTATCATACACTTCTTTGTATTTTTCTTTTGAAGCCTTGTATAATGCTTTTTCATTTTCAGCTTTAAAAAAAGCTTGAAGAGTTTTTGTGGCTTGCAAGAAACCTTTTCTCATTAATTTATATTCGTAGCTCATTGAGCTTTTATGTATTCTATATAAAGCAAACGTTTCTTTATTATTTTTAATCGCTTTTGAATAATAAAAAAGCTGAACCCAAAACACCCAATCTTCATGATTTGGTAATTTCTCATTAAAACTTAAACCGTAATCATCAACCAACTTTTTTTCAAACAAAACTGTGTGACAAGGTATAGACTTTCTATATTCCCAATCAGTTATAATTTCCCGTTTATAATTTGATTCAGATAAAAAAGGGGACAGATACCTATATGGTGCAGCATCGTTAGTGCCATCAATAAAAGAAAAGTAATTGCATATGCTTATTTGACAACCCTGTAAATCTTTTAGTTGATTAGTGAATTTTTCTGGCTTGATTAAATCATCGGCATCCAATAATTGAACATATTTTCCCGAAGCGTATTTGAGGCCTAAATTTCTTGCACTGCTCAATCCGCCATTTTCTTTAAAAATATACTTAAATCGAGAATCGATATCGCAATAGCTTTTGGCTATAGCTTTTGAGTTATCGGTACTCCCATCATCTACAACAATACACTCCCAACTAGAGTGTGTTTGATTTTTTACCGATTTAAGGGTTTCTCCCAAATATTTCTCTTGGTTGTAGCAAGGAATAATCACAGATATCTTAGGTGCCATATCATAACTTTTGAAACAATCATAATTGATAAATTTCAACTTGTGGCGCACCTTTAACCGGCGGCGCCATAGCCAAACGTTTTAATTGCAATTTTTTAAAGTTATTCTTAACCAATAACGATTCTAATTCCTGCTCTGAAATCCAATCTTCGATTGGCTGGTCGGCGCTCAAATATTGATGCCACTCCTGTTGTGCCTCTTGCCTTTGGGTAGTTAGCACTACAAAACCATCTTTATCGAGCAAATCATATATATCCTGAACAAAATCATTTTTGTCTTTATCTGGGATATGTTCAATTACTTCAGACGAAACAACCAAATGGAACGCTCCTTTTTTTCCATCGTTCAACAAATCTTTTGAAGTGCCGGAAATAAAATTAATTGACGGAAACATCTTTTTAGCATGCACAACAACTTCTTTAACCGGTTCAACCCCAATAGCTTCTCCATATTTTGTTAACAGGTTAGTGAGCCAACCCCTTCCACATCCTAAATCTAAAATCTTTAACGATTTATCATTCCCGCTAATATATTGTTCCTGAACTTCTTTCACCAATTTATCAATTACCTCCCACCTTAAAGCTTCTTCTATATTTGGAGTAGGCGTATTCCACAGGGAATTTCTAACAAATAAGTTCTCGTAATACTCCTCCTCAGATTGGACTTTCTTTTTATTCTTGGAAAATTTCAGTATTCGCTTTAAATTCATGAAATCATAGAATTTTTAATTTTTTGTAATTAGACTCCCTACACTAAAGAAGTTGTATTTTTTAAAAATAGAAATGTTTTTGTACCGCAAAGCCTTCTTTTCTACTAAGTGCCAAGATAAGTAGCCAAATAAAATAGAAATCAAAACCGACCAAAACATTAATTGAAAAACATCCGATTTATAAAAATACATCAACGTTTGTTGTATCGGGAAACTGTAAATGTAAATACCGTAGCTCATGTCTCCCATTTTACCGAAAGTACTAAAAAACGGTAACGGTGTAAAGCCAATGGATAAAATAATGACTGGTAAAGCAATATGCTTTACCATATCATAAATATTGAAATAAATTGAAAGCATGGCCATGAAGATGCTCAATGGGATAAACCAAGCTTTAAATAACTTTTCGAAATTTAATGCTGACAAAAGACTGCCACAAACGAAAAAAGTGCCTAAATCCAGTATTTCATAGCCATTCATTCCAAAAATAGTTGAACCCGAAAACCTGTAAAGAAAACCATTGTAAATAATTAACAAGCCCACAAAACAAAACGTAAGCAACAAGGCTTTTACGTTATGGTGTTTTCTAAAAATAAATAATAGCGATAACGCGATATATAACGAAAACTCGTACCTAACAGTCCATAAGGAGCCATTAATGGAATGGTACGGATTATGATCAAAAATGCCGTTTATTACCGGTTGAAACCCATACAACGACAGGTTATTTGGCAAATAGGTATATACTTCTGGGTTTTTAAAAAAACCTATATGCCCTTCGTAAATAAACGGCGACAACAAAAGCGTTATTAGCAAAACAACAAAAAGAGCTGGAAAAAGACGTAGAAATCGTTTTTTGTAATAACTGAATAAATTACTGCTTCGTTGAAGGCTTTGGTAAATAAAATACCCACTGATAATAAAAAAACCATCCAAACCTAACCTTGCCAATACAATCTCGCCATTGGTTACCTGATAAATCCATTGTTGCGATTCGTGACTTCCAGCTAGTGGATAAGCATGTGAAACCACAACAAGCACGGCAAAGAGAAACCTTAAAAAATCAAAGTTATTTTTCTTTCTTATATCTCGAACCTTCTCTCTCAAAATTTATCAGGTTTATTAAACATAAATTTAAGACTGTGCAAGTATCGTAAGATAACGTACCAAAAATCAACAAAAAAGCTTTTAACTAAACGTAAAATTGACATCACAACTCCTTTTGAGGCACTAAAAAAACTAATGTCCTCGTGCCATAGTTGATAATTACCAACCAAATCGTTTTTAAACCGAAAGAACAACTGTTTTTTACTTCGTTTTATTTGGTAACAAAAAATGGACGGCACAAAATCGATATCATATCCCGCTTTGAGAACTCTTACGGTCCATTCTTTATCTTCAAATGTAGCTACATCTTCACGAAACGGGTGCTTTTCCCAAACTGATTTTCGAAAGGCAGACCCCGAAAAAATCAGTCCAGATTTGTTGGGGTCTTCCTTCGCCGAAATATTGTTGATGAAATTTCTATAATCATTAGGGTTGTGCAAACACCTCACCCCTGCCAAATTAGGGTTTTCATCAAATTTATTTTTTATCAGCTTAAAAAAATCGTGACTTACGGGATACGAGTGCGCACTAAACATCACCACAATAGGAAAGCTGGCCTGCTGCGTGGCAAAATTAGCACTACCTCCGTAACTAAAGTTTTTAATTGTGACAAACTTAGCTCCGAACTGTTCAGATATAGTTTTGCTATTATCAACCGAGATATTATCTATTACTATAATTTCAGCAATATCGTCAACATACCTTTCAGTGAGGTTCTTCAAAAGAAAACCTAAAGCTTTTTCTTGGTTTTTATTTCGGATTATTACTGAAATCATAATTCCCTTTTTGTGACTAATCTTTAAGAGACTTTTTAAAAAACCCAAATGGTTTACCTATTAATTTGGCAATTTTATATTCCACCGATTTTTTAATATTCCTTTCGCTAGTGCTATGCTTATTTATCAAATAAAACAGATATTTTAAAGTGGTTTGGTACTTATCGATGTATATTTCCTTGTGTTTGTTAAACACGTATTCCATATTGGCCAACCTGTGATTTTCTAAAGTATCGGTTAACATCGATTGTTTTTGTTTTCGGTAGTAAAATAAAAACTCCTCTACAATTTTAAACGTCCAACCTATTTTTGTAATGGCAACCCAAAACTCCCAGTCCTCAAAACCATTTTTCATGCTTTCGTCGTACCCGCCAACAGCTTCCCAACATGATTTTCGATACAAGGATGTTGCAACCAAAATATTTTCGTAGAGTAAGGCATGGTATGTTGTTCCCTTGGGTTTCAGCTCGTGGATGATATTATTTTTACTTCCGAAGAAAAATTTACTGTAACACGATACAATAGCTAAGTTTTTATTTTGCTTCAACTCGGGCACTAAAATTTCCAGAAACTTTTCGTGCAACAAATCGTCAGCATCCAACGGCAAAATATACTCACCCTCACTGATTTCTATTCCCGCATTTCGAGCACTTGAGAGTCCGCCGTTTTCTTTTTCCAGATATTTAAACCGATTATCTTTTTCGCACCATTTTTCAGCGACGTTTTTGGTATGGTCTGGGCTGCCGTCGTTTACAATAATACATTCCCAGTTGGTGTAGGTTTGGTTTAAAACTGATTGCAGTGCCTCGTCTAAAAAATGAGCTTGGTTATAGCAAGGTACAATTATGGAAACCTGTTTAGCCATCTAAAATTTATTTAAAAATTTGAGTTTGACTAACAATTTTATTATTCTGGACGCTCTTAAGCTATTTAAAGTGTTCCTAAATGCGATTACATCCTCTAAATCTTGCATATACAGCGCATAATCGGTATTCAACACCTCATCCCTTTCTTTTTTCTTTACAATTCTATTCTCTGGTATTGAGCTAAGCCCCCCAATATAAAACGTAGATAGAGGCTTGTTTATATAGCTATAAGTTGCATTATACTTACCAAGTGCATCGATGAAAAATTTCCAATCGGAAACAATTTTAAAGTCTTCCTTATACCATCCAACCTTTTGAAATAAATCCCTTTTTATAAAAGTTGCAGGATGTGGCAGTGTATCGTTAACAAAGTATGAAAATGAAAGTTTCTCGGGGTAATCCTTAATGAATATTTTGTCATCTTCGACCACTTGAAGGTTAAAATAAATAATATCTTTTGCTGTTATCAACTCGATATTTCTCTCCAAAACTTTACTATCATAAAAATGGTCACCACTATTTAAAAACAATAAATACTCTCCCGACGCCTTTTTTATGCCCTTGTTCATGGCGTGATATACACCGGTATCAGACTCACTCACCCAGTAATCGAATACCTCTTTATTATTTTCAATGTACTCTGCGCTTCCATCAGTGGACCCTCCATCAATAACTATATACTCAAACTTTTGGTAAGTTTGTTCCTTTACACTCTCAACGGTTCTTTGTAAACCATCGAGGTTGTTATAGTTAACGGTTATTATGGAAATTTTCGGATTCAAAGTTCAGGTAACATTGAAAGATAATTATTTTAACAAATAACGTGATTTAAAAATAATTTTTATCTAAAAACAGAAGGCATTAATTTTTTTCTAAGCCTTACAACTGGAAAATATTTTATAAAAAAAATTGAAAAAATGGTTTGTGGAAACTTAAAACTTAATGCTATCCAATAATATATATAGTGAAATAAATCTTTATTATCTCTAAACTTAATTTCCCACAACCACTTTAAAACACTATCAATATTTTCTTTTGATGTACCCTGCCCATAACACCACCCAAGTATTGACTCGTACAATTTACTATTCCATTTTTTGTACAACTTATCATCGTTGTAAATATTTTTATCGTGGATTCCCCGAATAGCAACAGCTTCACTTATATTTCCTGCTTTAAACTCACAGAGTAGCCCCAGCTTAAATATAAAATCTGAATCCTCTGCCACTGGCAGCTTTTCATTAAAATAACCCACTTTTTCAAAAACCGATTTCTTAACGGTTAATCCATTTAGATGCAAATAACCGTACTTGCTTGACAGTAAAGCTTCAAAAACATTCCCTTTTTCCAAGGGTTGAGTTACCGAATTTAGTTTATCGAAATATCCTTTTTCTTCGATTTTTAAAGACCTATAGAATTCGTATCCTACCGCATTATAAACCACCTCCACACTATCGTTTTCAAAAACACATTTATCTTTATGAAACCTATTTTGCAAATAATAATCATCAGCATCTAGAAATGCTACATATCCAGATGTCGCATTTTTTATCCCTAGATTTCTTGAAGCTGAACGACCTTTATTAATCCGGTTAGGATGATGCAATACTTTCAGCTTATCAGGATACTTCTCTTTTAAGCCCTTTATAATTCTTAAAGTTCCATCAGCACTTCCATCGTTAACAACAATAACTTCCCTAACCTCTTCAAGTTTAAAAACAGAAAGAACAGCTTTTTCGATAAAACGCTCAACATTGTAGGCCGGTATGACAACGGATACTTTAAAAGTCATGAATGCTTTGAGAAATATTTATTTCTAAAACGTATTAACGGAAAATATTTTACCCCCAAATATGTGAAAAATAATTTAGGCTGTTTTAGATTTAATCGAAAATAGTAAAATAAATGCTTGATTACACTTTTGGTTTGCCGATACTTCAAGATCCATATACGTTCAAGAAAACGCTCATTAATTTTTATGTTCATTTTATTTTTGACACTCCAAGAAAATAACGATTCATAAAGTTTTAAATCATAAATAACATACAAATCCTTGTTATTAAAAACATTTTGTGTATGTACACCACGCTTTGCTACGGGTTTACTTAAAATCCCAGAGTACAACTTACAGACTAATGCCATTTTCCATATTAAATCGGTATCTTCAGCCACTTCTAAGTTTTCTTGAAAACAGCCTACTTTTTTAAAAATGGACTTCTTAACAGTTAATCCATCTATTGAAAAATGACCATAATCTCCAGACATTAAAGCATTGAAAAGTTTATCTGCAGGTATTACTTTAGTTAATGTATAAAGCTGTAATTCTTTCATTTCATCTTCAGAAAAAGTCCTGTAAAAATCTACTCCTATAGCATTATATACTCCTTCGGCTTCTTCATGCTGTTCAAAAACTTTTTTATCTTCGACAAATCTATTTTCCAGATAATAATCATCCGCATCCAAAAACGCAATGTAATTGGCATTGGCTTTTTCTATGCCTAAATTCCGGCTAGCCGAGCGCCCTTTATTTGTATAATTCTTATGGTGATAAATTTTAACCCTTGTATCTTTTTGCTTCAGCCCTTCTGTTATTTCCAACGAACCATCTGTACTACCGTCGTTTACCACTATTACTTCCAAAACTTCGGGTTGCTGCAAAGCCGATTTTATGGCCTTCTCAAGAAAAGCTTCAGCATTATAAACCGGTATGATTACAGAAACTGTGAATTCCACTTATAAAAACTTGAATTAAAATTTATCAATTAATCCTAATCTAACCATCCATTGGATTTTTTTTGATTTCCTTAAATTTCTGACAATACGTTCTAGCTTGTACTTGTATTTAAGATCGTTCATCAAAATAGGAAACTCTTGGTCTAAAACCAGCTTCCTTTCGGCATTCATTCTCGCCATGCTTTCAGGGTTACTGCTTATACCGCCCAAATAGAAGTTAGTAAAAATTTTATCGACAGCCTTATAAGTGGCATTATGCTTCAATAAAGCAATGATTAAAAACTTCCAGTCAGCAACAATTTTCAGGGTGTCATCGTAATACCCATAATCCTCAAACAACTTCCTTTTTATAAAGGTGGATTGGTGTGGAGGCAAATCGTGGTACAAATACGAGAACGAAAGTTGGCTCGGTACTTTTTTCACATTAATAACATTTCCGTTTACTTTATTGATATTGAAATAAACGATGTCTTCGCCCGTAAGGTATTGCATTATATTTTCCAAAGCCGTACTATTCACAAAATCGTCGCCACTGTTTAAAAAGAACAAATATTCACCTTTAGCCTTTTTTATGCCTTTATTCATGGCATGGTAAATACCACGGTCTGGTTCACTCACCCAGAAACTGAAATAAGCGCTGTTTTCCTCCAAAACCGCTTTACTTCCATCATTAGAACCGCCATCAATTACAATGAGCTCGAAATTGGAGCATGTTTGGTCTTGAACGCTTTTTATGGTGCGCTCCAAACCTTCTTTATCGTTATAGCTTACTGTAATTATCGAGACAAGCATCCTTATTGTTCTAAAAATTCATTTTTATAAACTGCCTTTATGCCGTCTTCCAATTCTATTTTATGCTTCCACCCCAAACTTTGGATCAATGAAACATCCAACAATTTTCGCGGGGTTCCGTCGGGTTTGCTATCATTCCACACAATTTCTCCTTTAAACCCCACAATAGACTTTATGAGTTCAGCCAAGTTCTTAATTGAAATGTCTTCTCCTGTGCCCACATTAACCGATACGTTTCCAGTATAATTTTTCATTAAATGGACACTGGCCTCGGCCAAATCATCCACGTGTAAAAATTCCCGTTTAGGCATTCCCGTTCCCCAAACCTCAACACTTGGACTACTTTGCAATTTTGCTTCGTGAAACTTTCGGAGCAAAGCCGGAAGTACATGCGACGTTTTCAAATCATAGTTATCGTTAGGGCCATACAGATTGGTTGGCATTACCGAAATAAAATCGCAACCATATTGTTTGTTATAACTTTCGCACATTTTCACTCCAGCAATTTTTGCGATGGCATAGGGCTCGTTAGTGGGCTCTAACAGTCCTGTTAACAAATAATCCTCTTTTATGGGTTGGGGAGAAAACTTTGGGTATATACACGAAGAAGCGAAAAACAACAACTTTTTCACTTTCTGCAGATAACTCTGATGGATAACATTATTTTGAATCATTAAATTCTCATATAAAAACTGGGCCCTAAAGGTATTGTTGGCCTCTATCCCCCCTACTTTGGCTGCTGCCAAAAACACATAATCGGGTTTTTCTTTTTCAAAAAAAGAAGCCACTTTTAATTGATCGGTTAAATCCAATTCTTTTGAATCTTTCAATATAAAGTTGGTATAGCCTTTCTGTTTTAGATACCGAAGCACGGCAGAACCTACCATACCATTATGGCCAGCAATGTATATTTTAGAAGATAATTTCATGTGTTTATAGTCATTGTTTTCAAATGTCATGCTTCGACTGCGCGCTCAGCACTGGCATGTAACATCCATACAATCATTCCGCGATGTGACAAGATTTTTAGTCATGGATGTTTCATTTTGTTTTTGAGAGGTTAGCAACATAAATCTATTCATACTATTGAGCTTTTTAACGTGAGTTCGATATAAGTTTTCTTTTCATATTCAACATAAGTTATTGATTTCAAGTTTTTTGTCATTTCGACAGAGTGAGGAACGAGCGACGAGAAATCCCATAATTATGAGATTCCTCCTCGTTCCTCGTTCGGAATGACACAATTCGCTCAACAGTATTTTTAAATAGCTGATTACTAATTGTTTTAAAGTCGAACTCTCTTTTTTTAACAAAATGTCCATTCCCGTTAGTTCTAAAGACCTTAGTCGAGGCACAAATTTTGACCACTTAAATCAGGCTGGTATCTAAACTAAATGTTATGCTTAAAACGCTCTATCGGTTATTTACTTTTCTGTAAACAACTTTAAATCGGAAGCCATCATATCTTCTACCAAAGCCTTTAAATCGTGCTTTGGAGACCATTTTAGTTTTTCCCTACATTTTGTAGCATCGCCTACTAACAAATCAACTTCTGTTGGCCTGTAATAATTGGGGTCTACTTTTACTATGGCCTGACCGATGGGCAATTGATATTCAGCCCGTGTACATGATTTTATTTTACCCACTTCATCTATTCCTTCACCACTAAATTCTATGTTTATCCCAATAAAACTAAAAGCCATATGAATAAAATCGCGCACGGTTGTGGTAACGCCTGTGGCTATCACAAAATCTTCCGCTTTTTCCTGTTGTAGCATTAGCCACATGGCTTCAACATAATCTTTGGCATGCCCCCAATCCCTTTGGGCATTCAAGTTACCGATATAAAACACCTTTTGCAAACCTAAAGCTATCCTCGAAACCGCTCTTGTAATTTTACGGGTTACAAAAGTTTCTCCCCGTAAGGGCGATTCGTGGTTAAACAGTATGCCATTACAGGCATACATGCCATAGGCTTCTCGGTAATTTACGGTAATCCAATATCCATATAATTTGGCAACACCATACGGACTTCTTGGATAAAAAGGAGTCGTTTCGTTTTGTGGCACTGCCTGTACCAAGCCATACAGTTCTGATGTTGATGCCTGATAAATCTTTGTTTTTTTGGTTAACCCCAATAGCCTAACTGCTTCCAAGATTCTTAGGGTTCCCAGTCCATCAATGTTAGCCGTGTATTCCGGCGTATCAAAACTTACCTTAACATGCGACATGGCACCTAGGTTATAAATTTCGTCTGGCTGTACTTCTTGAATAATCCGAGTTATGTTCATGGAGTCGCTCAAATCGCCATAGTGCAGCTTGAACCGTACATTATTTTCATGAGGGTCTTGGTATAAATGGTCTATGCGCTCTGTATTTAAGGATGAGGACCGTCTCTTTACACCATGAACCATATAGTTTTTTGTCAGAAGAAGTTCGGCCAAATAGGCCCCATCTTGACCAGTTATTCCCGTTATTAATGCTGTTTTCATTTTATGGTTTTTGTTTTGGAAAGTATTTTCGTTATCTGAATTACTTAAAACTTTCTTTCGTTAAAATTTTTAACCAAAATTCTTTGTTTCTTTCATATGGAACATCATCTCTAAACCATGCATGGCAACCAAATGGGAGTTTACCCACTCTATTAAATAAATATTCTGGACATCTGTCCCACGAAAAATACATAGCATCACTTACCTTTGGCATACTCATCACATTGTATTTTTCACATAAACTAATGAAAAATACATCCTCATTATTATCAAAGTTTTTAGCGTAAAAAGATACATTGTTTTTATACCCAAAACGTTTCAAAAAATATAATATATTAAGCTTCAACCTTTTCATTAAGCCTTTTTGCTTTCCAAGACTTTTCCTTTCTTGAATTAACTGACTTCTGTTCTTTAGTCTTTTCTTTGATTTTAAAACAGTTGCAAATGTGTTTATATTCCTTAAGGACAGCCCGCCGTTTCCGGCACACCATAATTTAGCTCCCTTTTGAGGATTGCCATGAAAACCTTCAAACAAAAGCCCTCCAATATAATCATAGCCTTTTTTACTCCAACTCAAGAGTTCATCTTTAAACACAAAGGCGTCTGTTTGATAAATTAACATGTATTTATAGTTTTCAAATTTTTGGTAATAACTAACACTTAACAATAAGGCATTATAACCTTTTAAACTGACAAAGAATTGGTTTTCAAAGGTTTTATAATTTTTAATTTCAGAAAATTGTTCTTTGTAAAATTTTGTGTTTAAGGTATTTGAGCAAACAAAAAAAATATTATATCCAACAAGTACGTTTATACATTGACGTACCGATTTTACTTCAAATTCGTTTAAAGTTTCTTTGTAAATTGGAATTGCAATACAAATTTGGCTCTTAGTCATTTATTTAAGCTATAAACTTTTTTAAAATTTGCATATGAAATTTAGAAATAGGTTTCAGCCATATTAAACGAAACCATAAACGTAATGCTAATATCTTAAAATTATTTTCAATTAATTTGTTACAAAACATATTTGCATTAGCAACTTCAATGGCCTTTAAATTTAAATTTTCATTATCTACTTTTAATGGCAAGCAGTTATTATAATGGCTATGGAATTTAAACACAGATTTTAGCCAAGATTCATCTAACTTACCCACCGAAAAGTGCTCTATTAAAACTTGGTTTGTAACCATGATTTTAAAACCTTGATTGATATATTGAAGCGATAAATCTAAGTCGTATTGATGAAATCCTTTTAATTTTTCATCAAAAGCGATGTATGCATTTACTCTTGCTGCCATAAAAACCCCATCTATAACAGCAACTTCCACATTATCTCCATAATCAAAACCATGGTATTGTTTGTTTTTTGTATTATTGGGTAAATGATGAATAATATTTGTCACCATTAAATGGTGTGGGCAATCCCACCAAGCTGAAGGCATTCTGGTTTTTACTTTAGATCCTGCTACCCCAATTAAACCAATTTCCGAATCGCTTTCAAAAATTTCTTTAATCTTCAAGCCCCAATTTTTCGTGAGAAACACAACATCATCATGCACAAAGCACCAAAATGTCCCTTTACTTTGCTCTATACCTAAATTATAGGCTTCAAATATAGAATACTTATTTTCAGCGTTATCAATAACAATGAGTTCATACTTTTCTCCAATAGTATTTTTTATATTTTCAAGAAAGTTTTGAGCTAACTTCTTTGTTCGTGAACAAATTATTATTGATATCATTTAAAATTTTTGGTAATATGAGTTCTTTAAAACAAACAAAACATGTTGGACCGACAACTATTCTACCATATCCTCCACTATTTTATAAATTAAAGGGCACGATTGCTCTGGAGTAAACTTAGAAAAAAGTTGTTGAGCCTTTTGCCCATCTGCAGCAACTGCTTCTGGATTATTAAAATAGAACATAATCTTTTCTGTCATTGCTTCTACATCGAAATAAGGTACAACGTAACCTCCTCCGTGCTCTAAAATTTCTTGTGTTCCAGAAGCTCCCTCAAAACAAATTATTGGTTTTTTAAGATTGGCTACTTCTATACACACTAAAGGAAATGGATCTTCTCTAGAAGTCATTAAAAAGATGTCAAACTCATTAAAATGATTTATAGGGTTTGTTTGTTCACCAACAAACTTAACACTATTGATTAGATTTAACTTTTTTAAATCCCCTTGCACGTAACTTTCTTTAGTGTCCTTTCCAACCCATACAAACTTTATGTTGCTATCTGGATTTGTTTTGTTGACCAACCTGGCTATTTGAATAAAAACATCAGTACCTTTTCTTGTTTCTACTGTGCCTGAGGCACCTACAACGAATTGCTTTGATTGCCTTTTTAAATCAACTTGGCTAACCTCAGAAAACTCGTAAACGACTTCAATTTTATTCTTTTCTACGTCCCAATTATCTACCAAGTTAGCTTTTACTATACTTGATGCCGCTATAAACTGGTTTACATCGCATAATGTATTTTCGCTTTTATTAAGATACATATTTAAAACAGTATCCAACTCATGAAGGTGAAGTAAAAGCTTTGCGAATTTTGATTGTCTTTTAAGAGTTACCGCCACCTCTAATGATGGTATACTATTAGCATAAATAACATCGTAGTGGTTTGACGATAATACTCCAATCCATTTTTCTTTTAAATCTTTCTTTTTTTTAAATCTGAATTTCATCAAAATTCGCTCAAAAAGACTTGGCTTTTTATATTGAGTTAATGCACTAAAATCATAAAAATGATTACATGAATGCTTAAACTCTTCTGATAAATTCCCTCCCCGAAGTGTCAATACATCCACAACAACGTCCTTTCGGTTGGCCTTAACCCATTTTAAAAAAAGTAAAAGGACTTTGGGCGCCCCCGTTAGGGTGGTTTCGTGTGATATAAAGAGTATTTTCATAATATATTTTGTTCAACAAAATTTATTAATTTTTCCTTACTAAACTCGGGAATATATTCACTGTAAAAACAATCTTGATTTTTACTCATTGTCTTTATTTCTTCATCATCTAAATAAAAGCACTTTTCAAGACTTTTTCTTAAATCTTCGATATTATATCCTGATAAAGCGCATTTTCGTTGCACTAAAGGCAATACTGGTCTTGTGTTAGCAAAATGTGTATGAATAACTATCCTATTGAATCCCATAGTTTCCACTCCCGCTGTTGAATCCTCTGTTATAACAACACGTGCTTTTTTAATCAAAGATGACAAACTAGCTTTTGAAAAAGTTACCCTATCGTGCTCTCCAAAATCATTTACCAAATCTTTATAATTAAATACCAAATCAGAAGGGTGCGGTTTCACAATTAAGTTTACATCCTTATTTAATTCCATAAATTGTAAAATAACTTTTAGTATTTCAGTTCCTTCCAAAAAGCTTCTACTGGGAGAATAACACTTGATTGGATGATGTGGCCTTGTTATAAAAAGTAAAGTCTTGGTATCATCAGTTGCATTTATATTTTTGTCCTCGTCTATTCTATTTGACCGAGAAACATGCTTTACACTTCCTACTATCTCATACTTTTTTGGTTGAAAAAGAGAATCTTTAACATAACGGTTTTTACGATTTTCACTCCAAACCGCTACAAAATCAGCAAAGCAATCATCTAAATAATAATGTTCACAATCTAATCCATGTTGATAGGTAAAAGTAGGAATTCCAAGTTTTTTTGCTGCCAAAACATAATTAATGAATGGAGGGTGATTATCTGAATATACAAAAACGCCATGTGGCCTGTATTTTTCTAATTCAGTCAAAGCTAAGAGTGTAATTTTAAATGTTCCCAAAATCTGTTTTTCAAGAAGCAAGATGTCTTCAGAAATTAAGTGTACCTCTAATTCTTCCAAGCTTTTTAACAGTGCTTTTGTTAAATCCTTATACCAATAGTCTTCTTGTATTTTTGGAGACCTAATTTGTCTTTTTTTACTTAAATAATTATTTGTATTGGTTAACAATTTAAACTTCCTGTTGACTTTAAACCCATTCTCTAAATAATCGGGAACTATAAATGGAGAATATATTATCTTACTTTTGTTCCAGAAACTTTTTTTAAACTTACCATTAGAAACAATGGGAGTATGATAAAAAGAATATCTAAACAAATCTTTTTTGTAAGTTATAGTTTCTTTACTTGTATTGTCATGATATAACCTAAGTGCTCTTCCTACCTTATCCCATAAATAAAACCGAATAATCAAACTGTAATCAATACCATTATAAACAGGGTTAAAACCTGTAGCTTTATACCAATTACAAACAATATCATAGGCTTTTTCATCTAAGTTCCTCATACCATGCACTCGATGTAACATACCCATATTTCATTAACATTTCACCTGCAATCTCTTGAAATAACTTTCCGTCTTGGTAAGTGAAATAATTTTGCCAGTCGCCAGAAACCCCTTTACGAACATGGGCATTAGCTTTTGACTCACCCCGCTCCCGTCCTTGGCTCATAGCTTTAAATTTTCCTGCTTGCAAACAGGCAATTAGTGTTTTTTCGGAACGGTTCACCTTAAAAAACTGAAAGCACGACCGCAATACGGTTTGTGGGTCTTCCAACATGTTTTCGTAAGTAATTATCTCTACTTTGTGTTTTTCTTGAACGGACTCAATAGTTTGCAAAGGTTGCTGCCACTCGTTGGCCCACTGCTCTATTTCATGGTCTTGAAAAAATCGGTTTGGACGTTGGCCTTCCCCATTTATAAAATAAGCCCGACGCTTCTTTTCAAAATCGGACAAAATTGCATTGGCTGGCTGCTTATTGAACCAATGAAAAACACCACTGGTTAAAACATCGCGGCCGTCTCGAACCAAAAAGATAACCTTTGACTTTGGAAAATAATTTTGAATTTGCTCAACAACTATTTGTGAAGTATGTACGTATGGCGTTATTTTATCTACCACATGCCTTTTGCCCAGTTCGTTTTGTTCTGCTTTCAGCAATGAATCTATAAAAATATTTGTTAGCTTTTTATGCTCTTTTTGAGGATAACCATGGTGGAGCAATAAACTTTGGACATACTTATCTAAAGTTACCCGCAACCTTGGTGTTTTTATACCATCATCCAAAACCAAATCGGCATAATTACCAAACAACCGGCGCTCTACGCATACCAATTTAGGATGGGCATTAAACATGGTTTGTAGCCATGTACTACCTGAGCGTGGCGCGGAGATTAAGAAATGATTTTTAGACTTGCTTTTAAAAACTCTTGACATACAGCTTAAGTTTTTTCTTTATCTTCGAGATTATTGATTTGTTCAAGTTTTCACCTAGCACCCTTTCCTTGAACAAAGATTCTTTATTTTTAATATCCTTTTTTGATAGGGAACACTTTTTATTAATAGGATTGCCAACTTTACAAATAACAGCCATTGCGGGAGTTTTCGCTGGTAAATCATCCATAAAAATTTCAAGAATCTCAAAACCACAATCATTCAAAAGCCTTTTTAAAGTAAACGCATCAAAAGAAAGTACATGTCCTAAATGCACAGCACCCAAACCATTTACTCTTTTATCCATAATATTTGGGACTTCAACATAAAGCACACTTTCGTTATGCATCATTTTTTTTAATTCACTTAAATATTCTTTTGGATTTAAAATATGCTCCAAAACATGTGTTGAAGTTAAAACATCGAATGTTCTATTATTATTTTTCTTTATAAACTCTTGATATGAACCAATAAACACCTCTCCTTTTAACTGTTGCTTTGCATATGCTCCAAAACTCAAGCTAGGTTCAATGCCTTGGGTTGTAATATTTGGAAAACCTTTCTCTATTGTTAATAAGAGAGTTCCTTCTGCACAACCTACATCTAAAACCGACTTTGCATTATAAAGATAGTTGCCCAAAACATTTTTTACATAATTAGCTCTTGCTATAAATGGGCCATTGTTAATATATTCGGAAGTTGGTTTTTCTACAGATTCATAAAAAGACCGATAGTGATTCTTATAAAAATCGTTCATCTCTAACTCCGTAGGTCTCGGATTTATAAAAATCATACTGCAATTGGTACAAATAACAGATTGCAAACCCATACCGTACCTATCTTGATTTGCAAGAACCTTATAATTACTACTATCGCAAACAGGGCAATTTATTTGTTCTTTTTTAAGATTTGAATAATATTCTTTAGCGCTATGGTTTTTCATATTAAAAGCTATATCCGAAGCTTTCTAAATCTTCTTTGTAATTATCTGTAACCAATTCAAATGATTCATTGTCGTAGTATTCTTTATAATGAATTCTTTTTGTTTTGTTCAAATGGCCTAGTTCGTAATTTTTTAAACTTATTTCCTTAGCTACAAGGGCAAAGTCATCTTCAAAATTTTCAAATCTTCCTATAAAATCTAAATCCATAAAGCAATGGTAAGGGTGAATTTGTGGCAAAGTATGATGCCTTAAAACACTTTCTACAGAGTTTCTGGAGTGATAATCAATTGAATCATCTACAGCAATTTTTAAAAAATCTATAAAACTCATATTTTTTAATGGAGGCTCATTGTTATAAGCCCATTTAGATTTTTCCATTCCTTCTGTAAACATCTTCCAAGCAGAAACCATTCTATCATAAGGGTTTCTTACAAATGTAAATTTAAAATACGGAGACCAATCCTCTGGTATACTTCTAAATACCGGCCCTAGATAATCTTCTTTGAAAACTCCTTTTCGTATTGTTGTTCCTGCGGCTTTTGGAATATGTACAAAAACACATTTCGGATTATTCATTAAAAATGCACCCATTTTTTATTTGTGATTTATGTTAGCTTCCACACTAATTGGGATATAGGAATCAAATCCAATACCTGATATACTCTTAAATTGAAAAAAACTTTCATGACGTAAAAGTCTTTCTGTTATTTGCCCTATTTCATTGACCTGAAAAATTACTAAAGTCATTGTAAAATCTCCATGATTGAGAGGGTTTATGAAAGATATATTTATATTATTTAACCCGTTTTCGTTTTTAAAAAACTGTCCAGAATGCAATGCATTGATTTCCAATAACCCTTTAAACTCTTTATCATAAATGATACCTCTTACGCTAAAATACTTGGTAGTCAAATCAATTTTCAAATCAAAACCCAAATTTATTGTACTTCCCTTTTCAATTACGTTTAATTTTGAATTATCAAAGTTCCTTTTAGCCAAAGTTGCCTTCCCACTACCACTTACCAGTTCTTTACTTTCAACGTTACTATCGAAAAAATATTGGTTGATAACACTTGATATGTCATTAGAATTTGCTTTTACCTCCCCTCTTCTAAGCATGATTGCAGAAGTACATAATTTGGCTATTTGAGGCATGGAGTGAGACACAAAAATAATTGCTACTTCTTTTAACAATTCATTAATTCTATTGTAACATTTCATTCTAAAACTAACATCCCCCACAGCCAAAACCTCATCAATAATCAACACATCGGGTTCCATTTGGGCGGCTACGGCAAAACCCAAACGTACTTTCATCCCACTACTATAATTTTGAACGGGCATATCGATAAATTCTTCTAATTCAGAAAAAGCAATAATATCGTCTAGTTTTTCTGTGATTTCCTTTCGGCTGAAGCCCAAAACAGCGCCATTGTTGTAAATATTTTCGCGCCCACTTAAAATAGGATTAAAACCGGCCCCCAATTCTATTAACGCACCCACACGGCCTTTTATAGTAACCTTACCCGCATCGGGGTTGATGAGTCCGTTTAAAATTTTTAACAAGGTACTTTTTCCTGCGCCATTGTGCCCAATCAAACCCAAACATTCGCCACGGCGCAATTCAAAACTTACATCCTTAACCGCCCAAAATTCTTTAGGGCGCAACTCACGGTCGTTTTTGTTGCCCCCCATACCGGTAAGCAAATCCTTTACGCCATACCATAGACTGGTTTTAAGGTCTTTACAGAACTTTTTGCTTAAACCTTCTACCTTAACGAGAACTTCGTTTTCTGATTTTGATGGTATAGTGTTAGACATTTTTTTTTAGACTTCTAATTTATATCGATGAGATTCCTCGCTATCGCTCTGAATAACATATTTTGAAATCAAACTCCGATATTTTATATTTTTTTATTCATAATCTATTCCCAGCTTTCTAACTCCCTTCGCTTCGGGTAGGGTCCAAGCGGGGCCTATGCGCTCATCCGCTCCACAATAATGGGTATGGACACCCTGTAAAACACCAGTCCCAAACCCAATAAAGGCACGCAACATAGCAGCAAGACAGCATAATATGTTAAATGCTCAGGGGGTAAACCCAAGGCCAAATCGCGTGTGGTCAATATAAACGGGGTAAACGGATTCCAAACCATAATCGTTTTCATGATGCCTTCTTTCGGGATGGCATATACTACGGGTGTAATGTACATAAAAAAGCCCAAAGCAAAATTTATAAATTTACCAACATCGGTATAAAGCATACCAATTGGAGTTAAAAAAAGCCCTAAAGTAACGCCAAAAACAACTGCCGCCAAAATAGTTAGGGGCAACCACAATAAGGACCAATGGAACCCAATCCCAAAAGCAAAAATAAAAATGATGAGCAACAACACTTTTACTGAACTGTTAAACAACAACTTAAAAACCCCTGAAACAATCAAGGCTTCCTTTGGGAAATTAATTTTTGTTAAAATAGAACGTGCTGAATTAGTACTCGCCATGGGCATATTAATGGCTTCTTTTATAATAGCCCAAATTAGTGTTCCCGAAAACGCATAAACAGGATAGGGCACGCCGGTATCAGTTAGCTTTACCGTTCCGGTACTATTAAGAAACACCCATACAAAAGCCGTGGCCAAAGGTGTTATAAACATCCAGAGAATACCCAAATATGATTGGCGGTATTGCGCCTTGATATCCCGAACCGCCAATTGGGTGGCCAAAAATCTCGAAGACAGCATATCGGACACAACAGTATTTAACAACTTACTAATCTTTAAGTTGTTCTCCTTTTGGTATATTTTGGTTTCCAATGGCATTGAATAGTTTTCGATTAAATTTTGCTCTCTAACAGTTTTAAAATTCTTTTTACAGCCTCTTCCGGACTTTCTTTCAGGGTTTGAATCTCGATAGTTGGATTGTTCGGTATTTCAAAAGGCGAACTGATTCCCGTGAAATTTTTAACCTCTCCTGCCCGTGCCCTTTTATACAACCCTTTTACATCGCGCTGTTCACAAACTTCCAAAGGAGTATTTACAAACACTTCAATATAATTTTCATTGCCAACAATAGTTCTTATGCTTTTCCGAACTTCGTTATAAGGCGTAATAAATGCAGCCAAAACCACGAATCCAGCATCGACAAACAGCTTTCCCACTTCGGCGGTTCGCCTTAAATTTTCTACACGGTCTTCTTTGGTAAATTTTAAATCCTTATTCAATCCACGTCGCAAATTATCACCATCTAAGGTGTAAGTGTGGATGCCTTGTTTGTATAATTCCTTTTCCAATAAATTGGCTATAGTCGACTTTCCAGACCCCGACAAGCCTGTAAACCAAACCAAACAGGGTTTATGTTTATTTAAAGCCTCCCTATCGCTTTGCCCAATTGCGTAATCTTGCTTAATGTTGTTTTTCATACTACTGTTTTGGCCAAAAAATAAGGGTTTAACAAATTTTCTTTGTTGTATCTTAAATCTCTTTCAGTGTCCACCAGGCGAACTTGCACTCCAACGGCATTACAAATGGCATGTCCCGCAGCGGTATCCCATTCCATGGTAGGGGCAAACCTAGGATAAACATGTGCTTCACCCTCTGCCAACAGACAAAATTTTAATGAGCTTCCTTTTGAAACTATCATAACATTTTCACCCTTTAACTTTAAATCGTCTATAAAGGCTTCGGTTTCATCATTGAGATGCGAACGGCTGGCCACCACTTTTAGCTCCTGGTTCGGTTTACTCTCTGGTTTGATGATGTCACTATTTTCAAAAACGACTTCCGAAACCTGATGATTATCCAAAACTGTTCTATAAGCTCTGTTTTCTGAAACTATTGCATAGTATAGCGTTTTGGCAACCGGCACATAAATGACCCCTAAAATAGGCAGACCGTTTTCAATCAGGGCTATGTTAACTGTAAATTCTCCGTTTCTATTCACAAATTCCTTGGTGCCATCCAATGGATCGACCACCCAACATCTTTTCCACGTTTTTCTTTCTGAAAATGGAACCTCTGCATTTTCCTCACTTATAATCGGGATGTTGGTGGTTTTTAATGCTCTATTAATAACGGTATTGGCTTTTTCATCGGCTAATGTTAGTGGTGAGTTATCAGACTTTAAAACCACTTTAAACTCCCTCGAATATACTTTCATTATTTCATTACCCGCCAATACAGCAGCTTCCATAGCTTTTAAAAGTAAATCCCTCATACTATTCAAACTCAAATCAACTTTTGGATATCAAATTAAAAAAACGTTTCAGTCTTCCCATAAAACTCTTTTTAGGGTTACCGTCGTCATTATATCCATTGCCATAACTACCATAACCGTAGCCGTAACCATAGCCATAGCCATAACCATAGCCGTACTTTCCTTTTTGGTTATAGCCATTATAGACAAAACTTATATTTTTAATTTCACCTTTCTCGTACTTGGAGTTAATCAGGTTTAACATGCCTTTTTTGGTGTAATCTTGTCTAACTACATAAACCGTGGCATCGGCATATTCAACAAGCTCAAACGCATCAGCCACCAGACCAATTGGTGGTGTATCCAAAACAATATAATCGTAAGATTGTTTTAAAACAGACATTAATTTATCAATGTACTCGCCAATAAGCAATTCAGATGGGTTTGGCGGAATGGGCCCCGAGGTTATCACATCCAAATTGGGCACCTTACTATTAACCAATACCTCACTCAATTCCTTCTGACCGATTAAATAATTAACAACACCTGTATCATTCGAAATATCGAAATCGCCAAATATCTTGGGCTTTCTTAAATCCAATCCTACCAACACGGTCTTTTTACCGCTCATGGCCAATACCGTAGCGAGATTGATTGAACAAAAGGTTTTGCCTTCTCCACTAACGGTCGATGTTACCATAATGGTTTTGGTTCCGTCAATGCCTCTATTTTTATAAAAGTATTGCAAACTGGAACGTATGGAACGAAACGCCTCGGCTATGGTCGATTTGGGTTTTAAATGAACAGCCAAATTGTTCTCTGCATTGTTTTTACCGACCACACCCAAAATAGGGATTTTCGATAAATTTTCCAGAACCTGCGGATTATGGAGTTTATTATCAAAAAAAGTGATTAAAAACGCCAATAACAGCGGAGGTAAAACACCACCAATAATGGCGAATAAATAACGTGAACTTAATTTTAAATCTATTGGCGTAGCCCCGGTGTCTTTGGCTTTATCAATCACAACAATATCGGATACTGTTGCCGATTTAATAATATCGGCCTCACCCCGTTTGGACAAGAACATATTATAAGTTTGCTCACTCAAAGTATATTGCCTTTGAATATCGAACAATTTTTGCTGCGCCACGGGCAACTTCCTTATTTTGGCCTCTTCAGCAGCAATTTTTGAACTTATGGTTTGTTGCTCTCTCCTTATTTCATTGGTTACCGAACTAATGTTCTCCAAAAGCACCAATTTTAAACCATCTATCTGACGGTTCAGGTCGGCGAAAATCGTGGCATCTTTCCTTACGGTGGCACCGTATTGAGATTTTTGAACTGATAGCGCATTGATTTTCGATATATTCGAAACAATGTTACCATCATCTATTCCTGCAACAGCTGGCGCAGGAAGTTCTGTAAACGAATCACTGGTTTCCAAATAGGTTTTTAAACTTGAGTAATAAGCTAACCTTTGAATATTGTTATCCCTCTGGTTTTCTAATTCGATGATTTTTGAATTGATGGCTTCCGCTTCGTTATTCAAGTTGAAGATTTTATTCTTCTGCTTATAATTATTCAACGAATCGGCATTCAGCACCAATTGCGATTTCACCCGTTCCAACTGCTGGTCGATGAAGTTAATGGTATTGGTTACAAACTGGTTTTTGCGCTCAAGTTGTTCATCACTTAAAACCTGAACGGTTTCATTTAAATAATCTACAATTTTAGCCTTATTGACATCTACCATACTCAAGTTTAGAATGGCCGAATTCCTTGGGTTGTCGATAGACAGCTTATTACGGTATTTTGAAACCACCGCATCAAAGTTACTGAACATGAAAAAGTATTCATCGTTTGGTTCTACGGTTTTATCGTCCGCCAAAGTTACCACACCGCTAAAGTATGGTGTTTCCACCCAATCGTTCAGCTTAAACTGTTGCGTGAACCCTCCGGCCGGTATTGTGATACTGCCCTTTTTCTTGTTACTGAAATTCTGGGTTCCCTTAACGGTTTCTTCTTCTAAGTTAAATGACAGTTGATACCGTTCTTCGCCAAGGAAAGTGATTTTAATTGGAGTATTCAACACCTGAAAAGTATTCGGGGCTAAATCTACCCGAAACGGTGCATAGGTGTAAATATCGTCTTTTCTGAAACGTGATTGTTTTAAATAAGTGATGTAAAACTGAAGGTTATCAACTACTTCCTCGTGAATGGAACGCGACCTTAATGAGGTCATCATCGTTTGTACTTTACCAGAAACACCACCCCAATTAAAAGTTAGACTGGTGTTCGAAGTAAACAAAGGATTGGATGCTTCCTCTATTGAAATTTGAGTCCCTAAGCGGTACGATTGCTGGGTTCTGATATTCTGTTGGTAAACGATAAAAACCCCGACACCAATAAAAAGCACGAACAGTTTCCAATAACTTAAAACCCGAAATAAAAATGCCTTGACATCAAAGGAAAACGACGATTGGCCTTCTGATACTTCAAACTCTTCTTCCATTTTCCCTTACAGATTTTTTGTTAAAAAATAAGTGGAAACCAACACCGACAAGATAGAAGCAATTGTTGTTACGTTTTGAATGGCCGTTTGTCCCGCCCCCAAGGCTTTACGTTTTAAAGGCTTCACCAAAATAATATCATTGGGCTGAATGTAATAGTAAGGCGATTGCATAGCCTTAATATCGGTTAAATCGATGTGATGGATTTTTTGTCCATCGGGGTATTGCCGAATCACCAAAACATCCTTTCGGTCGCCAGTTTGTGCAATATCTCCCGCATTGGCCAATGCTTCAATAATATTCACACGATCTTGAAACAGCGTGTGCACGCCTGTACCCACTTCGCCAACGGTAGTATAGCGCAATCCGGCCAGTTTAACCGTAACAAAAATTTCGGCGGTATCCTTAAAATATTGCGACAGCAGCTCACGTTCAACTTTATCCTCTATCTCCTTAACGGTAAAACCAAGAACATTTATTTTTCCTAAAATGGGGAATTCAATGTTACCGTGCAAATCTACCGTAAAACCGTTAAAATAAAGTCCGCCCCCACTTGTATTTGCTCCATTTGCACGCTCAACCGGATTAAAAATCCCAACCAATTCTGGATCCAGGGCTTTCACATTAATGCTCAAAATATCGTTAACCTGCACACGATAAGGCTTGTAAAGTGCCTTAATCGCTAAAGAATCAATAGCCGTACCTTTGTCCTGCAAGTACACAATATCTTTGTTGGAAATACATGATACTGAAAACATAGCTATAACCAGCAAAGACACAATAAAATGGTTCTTCATATTGAGGCACATTGATTTAAAGCAAATATAAGTTTTACGCCTTAACAATAAAACTTTTATCGGATTTTTTGGTTATTTGTCCGTTCTTTGTAAAAAATTAAAATTTTGAATTACTTAACAGTAGAAAACATATCGAAATCTTACGGTGAACACACCCTTTTTAAAGACCTTTCCTTCAGTGTCCATAAAGACCAAAAAATTGCTTTTGTTGCGAAAAACGGGACGGGAAAGACGTCTATTTTGAATATTCTTTCGGGCGATGACCAAGCCGATTCGGGGAATGTTATTTACCGTAAAGACATTAAAGTCGCCTTTTTGTCTCAAGACCCTAAATTCGACAAAACTTTAACGGTGGAAGAAACCATTTTTGCCAGCGACAACCCCATTTTAAAAATCATTTCAAACTACGAAAAAGCCCTTTTAAATCCAGAAGACACCGATGCCTACCAATCGGCTTTCGATGCCATGGAACACCATCAAGCCTGGGATTTCGAAACGCTTTACAAACAAATCCTTTTTAAGCTCAAGCTCGATAATTTAGAGCAAAAAATAAGCACACTTTCGGGCGGACAAAAAAAGCGATTAGCGCTGGCCAATGCCCTGATCAACAAACCCGATCTATTGATTCTGGACGAGCCCACCAACCACTTGGACTTGGAAATGATTGAATGGTTGGAAGGTTTTTTTGCCAAAGAAAACATTACCCTGTTTATGGTGACGCACGACCGCTATTTTTTGGAGCGTGTGTGCAACGAAATTATTGAACTCGACGAAGGCGAACTTTACAGCTACAAGGGAAATTATTCTTATTACTTGGAAAAACGCGAAGAGCGCATTGAACGCGAAGCGGTTGAAACCGGAAAGGCCAAACAACTTTTTAAAAAGGAATTGGCCTGGATGCGTCGCCAACCCAAGGCGCGAACAACTAAATCGAAATCGAGGATTGACGATTTTAACGATATAAAACACCGCGCCCACCAACGCCGAAACGACCACCAAGTGCAGCTGGAACTGAACATGGAACGTCTGGGCAGCAAGATTTTAGAATTTCATAAAGTTTCGAAAGCGTTTAAGGACAAAACCATTTTAAAAGGTTTCGACTATACCTTTAAAAAAGGGGAACGCGTGGGCATTATCGGTAAAAACGGTACTGGAAAAACGACCTTTTTGAATATTTTAACGCAAACCGCAGCGCCCGATTCTGGTAAAGTAGTCAAGGGCGATACCGTAAAATTTGGTTATTATACCCAAAACGGCATTGCCATAAAACCCGAACAAAAAGTAATTGATGTAATCCGTGAGTTTGGCGATTACATTCCATTGAAAAAAGGACGACAAATTAGTGCCCAGCAGCTTTTGGAACGCTTCCTTTTCAGTAGAAAAAAACAATACGATTTTGTTGAAAAACTGAGCGGTGGCGAACGCAAGCGTTTGTATTTGTGTACGGTTTTGATTCAAAATCCGAATTTTTTAATTCTCGATGAGCCCACAAACGACCTCGATATTGTAACACTAAACGTTTTAGAGGAATTTCTTTTGGATTTCCCGGGCTGCATTATCGTAGTGTCGCACGACCGCTATTTTATGGATAAAATCGTAGATCATCTTTTTGTATTTAAAGGTGAAGGTGAGATTGAAGATTTCCCAGGGAATTATACCGACTATCGGGTTTATGAAGACAGCCAGCCTGTGGTTTCCAATTCGACTTCGGAAGACAAAAAAGAAAAGGAAGCGCTGAAACAAAACGAAGCCACCAAACTATCGTACAATGAAGAAAAGGAACTGAAGAATATTGAAAGTAAACTTAATTCTTTGGCATATGATAAAAAAGAACTGGAAAGCAAGTTTAACAACCCTGATTTAACGCAAGATGAAATCAACGCACTTTCCGATGAGCTTCAAAAATTATTGGACACCATTGAGGCTAAAGAAGAACGTTGGTTTGAACTCTCGGCAAAACTGGAAGGATAGTTTCTCGCAAAGGCGCGAAGGCGCTAAGAGATGCTTCGACTGCGCTCAGCATGACATTCAACTTGAAATTTCAAACCTGAAACTAAATTTTGTATCAGCTAAAACAGTACATAAAATTCCTTTTAAAATCAACCAACCAGCACGGGGTACACTCCCCGTTTGTTTATAATTTGGTGACCCAATGTTTTTATGACAAAAAAAAGCACGAGGCTTATCGAGCTATTTTAAACTATAAAAAGGAACTTCTAAATAGCTCCGAAAAACTAGCGGTGACTGATTTAGGAGCCGGTTCGCGAGTTTCAAAAGGAAAAATGCGAAAGGTTTCTGAAATGGCTAAAAATGCTGGCAGCACCAACCATCGGGCAAAATTATTGTTCAGAATGGTTCAGTATTTTGAACCCAATTCCATTTTAGAAATGGGAACCTCGTTAGGCATCGCCACCCATGCTATGGCTTTGGGAAATCCTGACGCCAAAATTATTTCCATTGAAGGCTGTCCGAATATTTCAAAATTTACGAACGAGCAACTGGAAAAAGATGGGGTTAAAAATGTTTCGGTTGTTACCGGCGATATTTCGGAAGCCATTAAAAAACTTAAAACCATTTCCTTCGATTTGGTATTTTTTGATGCGAACCACCAAAAAGAGGCTACGTTGCATTATTTTGAAACTTTACTACAAACAGCGCACAACGATTCGGTGTTTATTTTTGATGATATTTATTGGAGCCCATGCATGACGGAAGCTTGGGAAACCATAAAGCAACACCCCAAAGTCACCGTTACCATCGATACCTTTTTTTGGGGCTTTGTGTTTTTTAGAACCGAACAGGTTAAGGAACACTTTACGATTCGGGCATAAGTAAAGTGTATCCATTATGAGTAAAAACAAAAAAATCCCGAAGCACAAACTCCGGGATTTTTTATTAAGATGGAATTGTTTGTTTTTACTTCACTAAATTAATTTCAACGCGTCTGTTTAAAGCACGTCCAGCTTTTGTGGAGTTGGGAGCTATTGGTTTGCTCTCTCCAAAACCTTGTGAAGTTAATCGGTTTGAAGCCACTCCGTTTTCAATTAAATAGTTCATTACGGCACTTGCTCTGGCTTCTGAAAGGGTTTGATTTAAACTATCACTTCCAACACTATCGGTATGCCCTTCAATAGCAAACTTAGCCGAAGGATACTCCTGTAAAATGTTTACGATTTCCTGCAACACCTCATTCGATTCTTCCTTAATGGTAGATTTACCGGAATTGAACAAAATGGTTTTTGCATATTCGTTTAACGTTTTTTGAATTTCTTCAGTTACCTCTGGCTCTAATTCTGGGCAACCGTTGTTTGCCACAGTTCCTGCTTCATTAACGCATTGGTCGTCTTTATCCAAAACACCGTCACCATCGGTATCTGGCCATGGGCAACCGTTGTTTTCAATTGGCCCTGCAACCTCTGGGCATTCATCCTTGTTGTCTAAAACGGTATCGCCATCGGCATCGCCCCATGGGCAACCATTGTTTTCTTCTGGGCCTTTTTCATCTGGACAATTATCAACGTTATCCATAACACCATCCACGTCTCTATCGGTCCAAGGGCATCCGTTATTTTCAACAGGGCCAGCAGTTTTTGGGCATCCGTCTAATTTATCAATCACACCGTCGCCATCTTTATCTTTGGCCTTACCTTGGTAAACTGGTATTTTTAAACCAGCATATACATCGGCGCCTTTGGTATCATCACTGGTTAAAGCGGTAAATACCGAACCAGAACCTAAGTAAAGTGGCCCCATTCTCAAACCAGCACCCGCTTGAAAACCGTTGTACTCCACCATGCTTAAAGGCAAATAAAAACTGAACCATCGGCTTTCGAAACGCGGTGTTAAAGAGGCAATATTCAAAATACTACTGGTGTTTTCCTTGCCTTTTTTAGTCAAAGACAAATCGGTGTTTAAATTCAAGTAGAATTTACCGCTAAAATTCCAATCAGCATTAAAATGAAGTGCTGTTGGCAAGTGGGTTTTGTAACCAACCCTTGATTCATCTGAAGTTGATATACCCAACAAGAATTGTTGAAAATCATCTGCGTTATCAAAATCTTGTTCGGTAACTTCTCCCTGAGTATCTATCACATAAAAATCTTCCAGTCCCTCTTTATAATTAATGGAACCAATGTCGGTTAAAGATAACCCTAATTTTAATTTATACTTATTTTTATGCTTCAACGTATAGCTTTCACCATCAGAATTCGTTTTTGTATAATCGGCATAGTTTGGTCGCCATTCGTATACAAACCCTAAATCGATACCAAAACCGTTGGCATCTGGTAATTCGTAGTCGTAATTATCGTTATCAAAATTATCGAAACGACCATAGGTTATTTCACCGGTCGACTCAAAACTCCATTGGTCAGGGCCAGCACCATCGGCATCATAGTCAACCATAACGTTGTTTGTGTATGCATAACCGCTACCTGCTCCCTGTAAATACTTTAACGACAGACCACCCTTTAAAAAGTGCTGCTCATTATTCATTAACACTCGCGCATAAGTCAAACCGACTTCAGCCCAAGCTTGGCCAAAGGCATTGAAATCAGCCTCTCCTTGGTTTAAAACAAAATCTTCAGAATCATTATTGTCAATCTTATCAATGGTATTTCCGTTAATATCGTTGATGTTAACCACAGACCTCGCTCTTGTAAAAATAGCAATAGAACTATTCTTGTTCAAATTGAACATAAATGACGGGCCTAAAATATCCTCATAAGTTCCAAAATTGTTGCTGTTTGATGGTGATTTCATAGCGTCTAAATCGAAATCGTAGTCATCCTTTAAGGCATCCATTACATTTACACCGTAGTAATCGTTTCCGGCAATAACACTTGCGCCAACTAGATTAATATCGGTTTTAAAACGGGAATCGACAATATTAGCCGGGTTTGCCGTAACACTATTTACCCCGCTGTAATTATCGGTAAGATAGCCAATAAACGATTGCGCTTGCGTACCCATGGCACCTAACAATAACAATACTGATAAAGCAGTTTTTTTCATAAATTTTAAGATTTGGTTTGTTTTACATTAATTGTATTTAGTTGCGAAAATAATCTTTTTATGTTAAAGGATGTTAAAATACACACCTATTTCTTACAAGGCAATACCCAAATGTGGTGATTTATTTTTTACATTTATATTTAACCCAAAAAACCAACTATTATCTTAAAGCTAAAACAAAAGAAGTCGCTAAAAAGCACAAAAACAAACCCATGAAAATATATACCAAAACCGGAGATAAAGGCACCACTGCACTATTTGGCGGCACGCGTGTACCCAAACATCATATTCGTATTGATAGTTACGGTACGGTAGACGAACTCAATTCGCATTTGGGGTTGATTCGCGACCAAAACATCGATTCACATTATAAAAAAACCATTCAAAACATTCAAAACAAACTGTTTACTATTGGAGCTGTTTTGGCTACAGATCCCCAAAAAGCGATATTAAAAAGCGGAAAAGAACGCTTGGACATTGAAAAAATTTCAACTGAGGATATTGAGCTGCTCGAAAAAGAAATGGACCAAATGAATGATGCCCTCCCGCCTATGACGCATTTTGTGTTGCCGGGCGGCCATCAAACCGTGTCATTCTGTCATATAGCACGCTGTGTGTGCCGTCGCGCCGAACGTTTGGCTTCTGCTTTAAACGAATTGGAACCGTTCGAAGCCCATGTTTTAATTTACCTAAACCGCCTTTCTGACTACCTTTTTGTATTGGCACGAAAGTTGTCATTTGATTTGAAAGCGGAAGAAATTAAGTGGATTCCCGAAAAAGAATGACATCTCTTTTTTACAAAACACCATCAAAAGTCTCCAAATATCAACCCGCAAAAGCAGATTTGTTAAGGTTTAAACCCCAACAGCACACGTTCTTATAATTAATGATTAAATAATTCATTTTTTACTTGCCTGTTTGAACTAAAAATTTATTTTTGCACAAAATTAAAAGTATAGAAAATGTATTGGACTTTAGAATTAGCATCTTATTTAAGTGATGCGCCATGGCCAGCAACAAAGGACGAATTAATAGATTACGCTATTAGAACCGGTGCCCCTCTTGAAGTTGTTGAAAATTTACAGTCAATTGAAGATGAGGGCGACTCGTATGATTCTATTGAAGAAATATGGTCTGACTACCCTACGGATGAGGATTATCTTTGGAATGAAGATGAATATTAAAACAAAAGCATAAAGAATAGTGAAAAAGTCTCGATTTCGAGGCTTTTTTTTGTACTAATCTTTTAATAAAACTAATAACATAATGTATCTTTGAGTGCTTTAAAAACAGCAGGTAAAAGATACTTCTGAAAAATAAAGTGAAATAGATTCCGGTTCTTCCTAATTCGGTTTTTATTTCAGATAATATAAAATTAAACACTTATGAATTTTTTAAATTCTGTACTAAAGATGTTTGTTGGCGACAAATCCAAACAGGATGTGAAGGCCATCACACCTATAGTCGATAAAATTAAAAGTTTCGAGGCTGCTCTCGAAGCCCTTTCTCACGACCAACTTAGAGCCAAAACGGCCGAGTTCAAAGCCAAAATTGCCGAAGCCAACAAAGCGATTGATGAGCAAATTGCCCAACTTTTGCAACAAGCCGAAAACACCGAGGATATTGACCAACGCGAAGACATCTACGAACAAATAGATAGCTTAAAGGATGATGCCTACAAAATCACCGAAGACGTTTTAAACGATATTTTGCCCGAAGCCTTTGCTGTGGTAAAAGAAACCGCAAAGCGTTTTGTAAATAATACTACCATTACCGTAACGGCCAACGAATTCGATCGCACACTTTCTGGCGAAAAAGACTATGTTACCCTAGACGGCGACAAAGCCTCGTGGGCCAACTCGTGGGATGCCGCTGGAAAACCCATCACTTGGGATATGGTGCATTACGATGTACAACTTATTGGTGGTATTGCCATGCACCAAGGTAAAATTGCCGAGATGCAAACCGGTGAAGGTAAAACCCTTGTGGCTACACTTCCCGTTTATCTCAATGCATTAGCTGGAAAAGGCGTACACTTGGTAACGGTAAACGATTATTTGGCGAAACGTGATAGCGCTTGGATGGCGCCTATTTTTGAGTTCCACGGACTGAGCGTTGATTGTATCGATTACCACAGGCCCAACTCGGCTGCCCGTAGAAAAGCATACAACGCCGATATTACTTACGGTACCAACAACGAATTTGGTTTCGACTACCTTCGTGATAACATGTCGCATGCCCCAGAAGATTTGGTTCAGCGTCCGCACCACTACGCCATTGTCGATGAGGTCGATTCCGTTTTGGTTGACGATGCCCGTACGCCATTGATTATTTCTGGCCCCATCCCCAAGGGCGACCGCCATGAATTCAACGAATTGAAACCCAAAGTAGATGATATTGTTGCGGTTCAGCGCAAATATTTAACTGGCGTTTTGGCCGAAGCTAAAAAACTGATTGCCTCTGGAGATACCAAAGAAGGCGGTTTCCAATTGTTACGTGTGTACCGTGGTATGCCAAAAAACAAAGCACTTATCAAGTTTTTAAGTGAGGAAGGCGTAAAACAACTGCTTCAAAAAACCGAAAACTTCTACATGCAGGACAACAACCGTGAAATGCCAAAGGTTGATGCCGAACTGTATTATGTGATTGAGGAAAAAAACAATCAGATTGAACTGACCGACAAAGGGGTGGAATACATTTCCGGAAAAGACGACCCGAACTTTTTCGTGATGCCAGAAATTGGTGTTGAAATTGCTAAAATTGAAGAGCAAAATCTTCCGAAGGAAAAAGAGGCCGAACTTAAAGAAGAATTATTTAAGGATTTCGGTGTAAAATCAGAACGTATCCACACGCTAAACCAACTTTTAAAGGCTTACGCTTTGTTTGAAAAAGACACCCAATATGTGGTAATGGACAACAAAGTAATGATTGTTGACGAGCAAACGGGTCGTATTATGGACGGTCGCCGTTATTCCGACGGATTGCACCAAGCCATCGAAGCCAAAGAAAACGTAAAAATTGAAGACGCTACCCAAACTTTTGCGACGGTAACACTTCAAAATTATTTTAGAATGTACCGTAAACTTTCTGGTATGACTGGTACTGCGGTAACCGAAGCTGGAGAATTCTGGGAAATTTACAAATTGGATGTGGTTGAAATACCAACCAACCGCCCCATTGCCAGAGACGACCGTGAGGATTTGGTTTACAAAACAAAACGCGAAAAATACAACGCTGTTATCGACGAGGTTACCCAACTATCACAAGCGGGTCGCCCGGTGTTGATTGGTACCACTTCGGTTGAAATTTCAGAATTACTCGGAAAAATGTTGAGCATCCGAAAAATTCCACACAACGTATTAAACGCGAAACAACATAAAAAAGAGGCTGATATTGTGGCCCAAGCCGGACAACCCGGCCAGGTAACCATTGCCACCAATATGGCGGGTCGTGGTACCGATATTAAATTGAGTGACGAAGTGAAGAAAGCGGGCGGTTTAGCCATTGTAGGTACCGAACGCCACGATTCACGACGTGTAGATAGACAGTTGCGTGGTCGTGCTGGCCGTCAAGGAGACCCAGGAAGCTCGCAATTCTATGTGTCGCTTGAAGACAACCTTATGCGTCTGTTCGGTAGTGAGCGTATCGCCAAAATGATGGACCGTATGGGCTTGAAGGAAGGTGAAGTGATTCAACATTCCATGATTTCAAAATCTATTGAACGTGCCCAGAAAAAAGTAGAGGAAAACAACTTTGGGGTTCGTAAACGATTGTTGGAATACGACGATGTGATGAACGCCCAACGTGAGGTGGTTTATAAACGTAGAAAGCACGCTTTACATGGAGAACGTCTTCGTGTGGATTTGGCAA
Organism: Bacteroidia bacterium; assembly: GCA_030430535.1. Lineage (GTDB taxonomy): Bacteria > Bacteroidota > Bacteroidia > Flavobacteriales > Flavobacteriaceae > Flavisericum. The sequence continues at coordinate 34,187 of JAUIKY010000008.1, read as the reverse complement.
ATATGATTTTCGATACTTCGGAAGGCATTGCTGAAACCAACAAAAACGCCAACGATTTCAAAAATTTCGAATTTGAATTGATTCGTTATTTCTCAATGAGTTCACCGGTTTCCGAAGCTGAATTTGGCAAACTTTCCGCTCAAGAAATCACTTCAAAAATCTATAAAGCGGCATTTGAACATTACCGTGAAAAGATGGAGCGCAATGCCGAGCTTGCCTTCCCGGTTATTAAAAATGTTTACGAAAACCAAGGCGATAAATTTAAGCGCATCGTCGTGCCGTTTACCGACGGAACAAAAAGTTTGAATGTTGTTACCGATCTTGAAAAAGCATACGAAAGCCAAGGAAAGCAATTGATTACCGATTTTGAAAAGAACATCACTCTGGCCATTATCGATGATGCTTGGAAAACCCATTTACGTAAAATGGACGAGCTGAAACAATCGGTGCAATTGGCGGTTCACGAACAAAAAGACCCTTTATTGATTTATAAATTTGAGGCGTTCGAATTGTTCAAAGCCATGATTGACCAAGTGAACAAAGATGTGATTTCATTCTTGTTTAAAGGCGAATTGCCACAGGAAACACAAGATACCATCCAAGAGGCCAGAGCCCACAAACAAGAAAAGGTACAAACCACAAAAGAGGAAATCCCTAATCTTGACGAGCGTTCTGCACAAAGTCGTGCCGCTGGAAATACCCAACGTCAACCAGAAGTTTTGGAGACCATTGTGCGCGATAAACCCAAAATTGGACGAAACGATCGTGTAACGATCAAACATGTACTGAATGGTGAAAACAAAACCCTTAAGTACAAGCAAGCAGAGCCACTAATTGCTAAAGGTGATTGGGTATTGGTAGAGGAATAACGTCACTGCGAGGAATGTAATGACGCGGCAGTCTGTTGAATCATAACTCTAAAGCCAGATTGTCACATTACGAAAAACGCAATTCGCAATGACAGAATAAATCAAAAAGACCGATAGAAATTCTATCGGTCTTTTTTATAAAATTAAGATAATCTGGATTCGAATCATTTACATGGTCCAGACAGGAATACTTCCGTATTTACAAAATCCGTGCCTATTTTTCCTTTTTGAAAATATAAGTGTAAATCCACATTAAGGTAAACGTGGGAATCACGTCCAATCCGGGTAAGGCTTCTTCAACAAACGCAATAACCCCAGCTATTTTCCCGGGTTTTCCTTTATAAAGTTTCGTCATTACCCAACCTGAAACGGGCGCCCAAACGATATCGGAGAATTCGCCCACGCCGGGAATAAAAAAAGAAACATAGCCCAAGGCATCCAAAACGATACCGATAATTAGTTTTTTGTATTTATTCATTCAATAATTTTTCTTCGTTTAGAACAAGAAATGTACCAAAAACTACTTCCCAATAAGCTTTAAAAACTCATTACGGGTTTCAATTTTTTCAAACTGTCCACGGAAACCGGAAGTGGTGGTTACCGAGTTTTGTTTTTGCACACCGCGCATCATCATACACATGTGCGAGGCTTCAATTACTACGGCCACGCCTTGCGGTTGTAAAGTATCATTTATGCAATCGAGAATCTGCTCGGTTAAACGTTCCTGCACCTGCAAGCGTCTGGCAAATACATCAACAATACGCGGTAATTTACTCAACCCCACAATATGTCCGTTGGGAATGTAGGCAATGTGAGCTTTTCCGAAGAAAGGCAAAATATGGTGCTCACAAAGCGAATACAATTCAATATCTTTTACAATCACCATTTCGTTGTACGACTCCTTAAACATGGCACCTTTTAGGATTTCAACCGGATCTTGATGGTAGCCTTGAGTTAAAAACTGCATGGCTTTGGCGGCACGTTCGGGCGTTTTAAGTAAGCCTTCGCGGTTGGCATCCTCACCCAAATCCTTTATAATATTTTCGTATCTGTTTTTTACATCGTCGGTAATCTTGATATTGTATTCTTCAAAATGCTTGTACGGCATGCCTTGGTAATTTAAATTTTTCAACTAAATATAGCCCATAAAACGCATACCACAATAAAAAGCGATTTGAAATTGTACAGAACAGCATAAAATAGTAATTTCCCCACTGATATTCTCTACAGATGATCCAAGCGAAAAACATTCATAAATATTACGGCGATTTACAAGTTTTAAAAGGGGTTGACTTGCATATTGAAAAAGGACAAGTAGTCTCTATTGTTGGGGCCTCGGGTGCTGGAAAAACCACTTTACTACAAATTTTGGGCACGTTGGACAAAGCTTCCTCTAAAGCACCTTTTAGCCTCGAAATTAACGGTACCGATGTAAGCTCGCTAAAAGATAAAGCCTTGGCGAAATTTAGAAATGAACATATCGGATTTATTTTTCAGTTCCACCAACTATTACCGGAATTTACCGCGATTGAAAACGTATGCCTCCCCGCTTTTATAAAAGGTACCAATAAATTGGAGGCTGAAAAACGCGCCAAAGAATTGTTGGATTTTTTAGGATTATCGCATCGCTACGACCACAAGCCTAATGAGTTGTCGGGCGGCGAGCAGCAACGTGTGGCCGTTGCACGGGCATTGATAAACAACCCCGATTTAATTTTTGCCGATGAACCTTCGGGAAATTTAGATAGTGAAAGTGCCGAAAACCTGCATAACTTGTTTTTTAAACTTCGGGATGAATTTGGGCAAACCTTTGTTATTGTAACCCATAACGAAGAACTTGCCGATATGGCCGATAGAAAACTCACCATGGTGGATGGTAAAATTATAAACGACCAACCTAAATAAATAAAAAAGCTTGCAGAATTCTCAGCAAGCTTTTTTATTTATTTAGATTTAAGTATTTATTAGTCACCGGCACTTAATGAGTAACTACCGTCACCATTAAAATCGGTTAAGGTAATGGTTACCGTCCAAGTACCTGGCTCTCCTGCAGAAGTAACTCCAGAAAAACTATCAGGCTCAACACTCCCTATTAAGCTTCTTTCTAAAACAACAGTGCCATTGGCGTCTTTTACAGTCATCTGAAACGTTCCTCCTGCAGAAGCCGTAATATCAGCATTATAATCGGCCGTTGCCAAATTATTTGTCCAACTAATTACTCTTTCGCCACTGCCACCATTACCGGTAAAATCTCCACCAATATCGCCTTGTGAACCTTCGTTAACGGTAATATTAACCATTAAATCGTTGTCATCATCAGAACACGATGTGAATGACACAAAAAATACTATGGCGGTTAAGATTCCTAATAGATTTAAGTTTGATTTTTTCATTTGAAAATTGATTTTAGTTACTATTAATTGATTTGGTTATTTATAATATAACAGTTAAGCTTACTTTCTTCCTAACCAAACTTTTAATTTTTTTTTCCAATGTGCGGACTAACCATTAAAACTACTCACCAAAATCAAATTCTATACCTAAAACAGTAATGGTAGAAGTGGTATAGTTAATTTTTATATCGTCGATATTACCAACGCTCACATCCAAAATACCAGATTCAATACCGCGAGGCAATAGCACAAAATGAAGTTCTTCTTCTACGGTTAAAGTGTATTCAACACCTTTAGAGCTTACCCCAGATTGCGAACCATCTAAAGTATATTCGTCATCCCAAATATTGAACGGCGTATCGGCACCGGCCACCCAAGTCCGTGTAGAGTTTTCGGTGTAATTGATGCTTGCGCCAGCTGGCGTAGTAATTTTTCCATTATCGATAACCACACTGTATTGTTGATTTTCATCGTCATCTGTTCCAAGATTCTTCACCACATGGGTGCCCTCAACTTTAAAATCTTCGTGATAATAATTGCTGAATGTTGAAGTATGCACACTACCCTCTTGCCTGTACCAACCCGTTGATTCTACAGTAATAATACCTTTTCGGGTAACGCCATCTTTACACAAAACACCATCACCATAGTCAATGGTGGTGGTTTTTGGGAATGTGGTTAAATCCAGCGGTTCAACAGTAATGGTGGGACCATCGGTTTCCGATTTCCCAACTTTCGATTCGGTTGAACTTTCGGCAGACAACACGGCATCGCCACTGTTGTTTCCAACATCCTGAAACACCTTGTTTACGGTGGCGTATTCGGTTAAGGCCTCGATAGCCGATGCCGAATCAACACTCTCTTTTGCTTTTTCGGTTTCTTCGCAAGCCATAAATAGCATGGCCAAAATGGGGACAATAAGTTTTCTCATAACATAAAATTTAGTTCATCAAATAACGCCATAAATGTTAATTTTAGTGTACTCCAGATATACTAATTCACACTTAAAGTGTTATTTTAGGTGTTTCGTCGATGTTTTTCATATTTGTTTAGCTAAAATTCTGGATTTACTTTTTGGCTTTTAAGCAATTAAAACTCCCGAAAATTGTATTTTTGAACTTGATTTTGAACACAAAAACCACTTTTTTGAACCTAAGTCCATCTGAATTAAAAGAATTTCTTGACGCCAAAGTCGAAATCTACAACAACCCTGATTTTATTGAAAGCGACCCCATTCAAATTCCACATCAATTTTCAAAAAAAGAGGATATTGAAATTGCGGGATTTTTAACGTCGACCATTGCCTGGGGTAATCGCAAAAGCATCATCAACAATGCGCAAAAATTGATGGGTTTACTGGATAATGCCCCACATGATTTTGTGATGAACCACCAAGAAGCTGATTTGGAAAAATTGTTACCGTTTGTACACCGAACATTTAACGGCACCGACTGTATTCAATTCATTGCTTCATTAAAACACATTTACACGCATCACAAAGGTTTGGAACAGGTATTTGCCCAACATGCTGAAACCGATTCGCTGCAGCCTGCCATTTCAAAATTCAAATCTATTTTTTTTGAAATCGAGCATTTACCGCGAACTCAAAAGCATGTAAGCGATCCGTTGAAAAATTCAGCTGCAAAACGCATTAACATGTTTTTACGCTGGATGGTGCGCCCAAACAATACCGGGGTGGATTTTGGTATTTGGGAAGGCCTTTCGCCTAACCAACTCTCCTGCCCATTAGATGTTCATTCAGGCAATGTAGCCAGAAAATTGGGATTACTAAACCGAAAGCAAAACGACGCCAAGGCCCTATTGGAACTAGATACCGCACTAAGGAAACTCGACCCCAAAGACCCGGTAAAATACGATTTCGCACTATTTGGCTTGGGCGTTTTCGAAAAGTTTTAATTAACAAGGCATGTTCGTAAGTTTGAGTGAATTTTACAAATGGAATGAGTGGAATTTGAATCGAAAACAAGCAATTTTCTCATCATTTATTCTAGTTAATTAGATTCATTTTAAATATTAAGCTAAAGTTTACACAAGTAACATTACATTCACAAATTCTTCACTTAAAGCCAAACTTAAGCTAACATTTTTGAGGTGCCGAGCGCATAATTTTGGAAAAAAAATAAATAGAACTAATCCAAAAACATCAAAAATGAAACATTCTATTCTTTACGGCATTTTAGCCTGCACGGTTTTAGCATCATGCGATACAAAAGATGGCACCATTGAAGGAGACAACAAAAAAATTGAGCTTGTAAACCACTCTAAAACCCCTAACCTGCTTGAACTGAAGTCTGGTTTTGAAAACGTTGAAATCACTACGTTGCTTTCTTCTGAAGACCAATTGGAAGACTCTCCAAACTTTGTTTACGGAAGTATGGCCGACGGTGCCGGGTTATTAAAAAACAGCGATGGCACTTATACACTAATCAACAATATTGAAGCCGATTATTCTGTAGCCAGAATCACTTTAGATGAAACTTTTAAACCAGTAAGTGGTGAGTACATCTTAAATGCTGAAGCTTCTGCGCGTACTGCACAATGTTCTGGTTCGTTAATCACTCCAGAAGAGCATGGTTTTGGTCCGCTTTACCTTTCTGGTGGTGAGTGGGGCGGTGCTTCAAAAGCTGTATTTTCAATTGATCCATACAAAGATGCTGTCAATGCATCCATAGCGCAAACCTTGCCTGCTTTGGGTCAGTGGTCTACCGAAAATGCTGTTGCCATGCACCAAAATGCTTTCCCTGGAAAAACCGTAGTTTTAATTGGTGACGATACCAGTGATAACGAAACACCTTCTGGGCAATTGGCCATGTACGTGGGGAACAAAGGCGATTTAAACGGCGGAAATCTTTACGGTTTAAAAGTAACTACCGATGGCATTAACTACGAGATGGACATGCAAGAAGGCGTAAGCTACGATGTTACTTTTGAAGAGTACAACGAAAGAACTTTAGATGAACTTGAGGCCGAATCGAGAGCTAAAGGCATCATGGGCTTCTCTAGAGTTGAGGATATCGACTGGAGACGCGGTTCGGCCAGCAACAACAGAGAGTTTTTCTTTGCTGTAACGGGAAGAAAGAGAGATGCACTTTTAGGAAAAGGTTCATTCTACGGAAGAGTTTACCATGTGGTACTTGACGAAAACAACCCGCTTAACGGTACTATTACCTGTGTGTTGGATGGTGATAAATTAGACGGAAAAGCAAAAGCCTTCCACAGTCCAGATAACATCGTGGTGACTGAAAACTACGTGTACATTCAAGAAGATCCAAACGGATACCCAGACACACCAGAAAAAGACCACTACGCCCAATTGTACCAATACAACATCCAATCTAAAAACCTTAAAACCGTTTTAGAGTGTAACCAAGATTACGCAGCTTCAATGGGCTACGGAACAACCGACAGAACTTGGGAAATTACTGGTATGATTGATATTTCTGAAACTATCGACGTAGACGGCACCTTCTTATTGATTACACAAAACCACGGCTGGATCAACCCTTTATTTACAGATCCATTGGCTAACCCAGCAACAGATTCTAACGAAGGCAGTATGCTTTATGTTTTAAAAGGTTTAAAGAGATAATCATTTATGAATTTCAATACCAAAAAAGGGGCTTATGTTTTCATAGGCCTCTTTTCACTATTATTAAGCGCTTGCTTAAACCAACAGCAGGCCCACCAAACGAAAAACAATCCAACCCGAGTGTTGGAAAACACATTTTCTAACACCCTTTCGGCAGCCATAGCGTCTTTAGACAGCATCAACTCGGCAACCGAAACCACTGCTTTAGAAAAGCATTACCTAAACGCTAGGCATCAGTTTAAAATGGCCGAGCCCGTTTTGGCATTCATAGATTCTGAAAATTATAAATTTTTAAATCAGCCCAATATTTTAAAAATTGAAGAAGAAGATGCCACCGATATTAAAATAAAACACCCCACCGGATTTCAGGTTTTAGAAGAAAACATCTTTACTGAAAATCCCGATTTTGAAAGCGTAAAACGGCACGCCAAAAAAACATCCGAAAGGCTGCAACTTATCCAAAAAAACCTCAATTTAAATTACATAAAGCCTTATCACCTACTTTGGATGGTGAGGGACCAAATTATCCGAACCGCGCTAACAGGAATTACCGGTTTCGACTCGCCTGCCTTAGAGCAATCGCTCACAGAAGCACAAACCTCTTATGAGGCCGTAAAACAGTATTTAGAGATTTACCAATCGGAATTTAACAATGCTGAAATTTACAATCAATTGACCGAAGCGATTAAAAAGGCACAAACAGACTTAAATGCCGATTTTAATTCCTTTGACCGCTACAGCTTCATAAAAAACCATACCCACAAAAATTTAGAGCTTTGGAACAAAACAGTGGCCGATTGGCAAGTACAATTTCCGTTTAACAAAGCGATAAACAATAACGCCACTTCATTGTTTTCAAGCAACACGTTCAACTTGAATCATTTTTCGGTTTACAACGACAGTTTAACTGAAGAAAAAGTCAACCTGGGCAAAAAGCTCTTTTTTGAAACTGAACTGTCTGCTTCAAAATCTACAAGTTGTGCCTCATGCCACATTCCCGAAAAAGGTTATACCGATGGCTTGGCCATTTCAAAAGGGGTAACACGCAACAGCCCTACCCTACTTTATGCTGGGCTGCAAAAAGGTTTCTTTTACGATAACAGAGCCGGAAGTTTAGAAGGGCAAATTGTTTCAGTAATCAATAACGAAAATGAATTCCATAGCGATTTGGAAGCTTTTGAAAAAGCTTTAAAAAATAACACGGAATATACCGAAGTTTTTCAGTCCGTTTTTAAGGATTCTATTAAACAAGAGCATATTAGGCATGCCATTGCCAGTTTTATTAGAAGTTTAGCACCTTTCGATTCCAAGTTCGACAGAAACATCAACAACATTGAAAATACGTTAACCGAATCTGAAATCAATGGGTTCAACCTTTTCAACGGAAAGGCCAAATGTGCCACTTGCCATTTCGCGCCACTATTTAACGGCACGGTGCCCACCGCTTATAAAGAATCTGAAATGGAATTGATAGGAGTACCGGAAACTACCGATACCATTAACGCTAAAATTGACGACGATTTAGGTCGTTACGATTTATTCCATACCGAAGAACGAAAACATTTTTTTAAAACACCTACCGTACGGAATATTGCCTTAACCGCCCCTTACATGCACAACGGGGTTTACGGCACTTTAGAGGAAGTGATGCACTTTTACAATATTGGTGGCGCAGCCGGTTTGGGCATCGAGATGGAAAACCAAACCCTTCCTCCCGATCCATTAAACTTGACCGAAAAAGAAAAACAGGATATTATAGCGTTTTTAAATACGCTTACCGATTCGCCAAACTCTGATTTGGTCTATTAAAAAAAGTATGGGTATAAAAAAAGCTGTCTGAAAGGCTGTCATTTTGAGCAAAGCGAAGAATCTTTTAAATATGAAATTTATTTTCAATATGATGAGATTTCTCAACTTCAATCGAAATGACAAAAGTCCTTTTCAGACAGCTTTTATCTTTTTAACACTTATAAATTAACCTTTCAACCAAGCTTTACGCAAAGTCTTTTGGGCCTCGGTAGCATTTGGTTTTTCAACAATCATCTCTCCGCTAGTGTATGCCTTGGTAGTGGTTGTTTTAATAACAACTTCCTCACCATTACGTTCTAATACCACTTCCACATCACGTCCAGGTTTCCACATAAACACTTGCTGTAACACTTGGTTGGCGTTTTGCATGGTCAGCTCGGTGCCATCAATACTTTTTATCACATCATTGGGCTGAACGCCCTGTGCTTTCCAAAAGCTATTTTCCAATACTTTATCGGTGAAAAAGATTGTACCTGTTTGGGCATCACCACTTACTATGGGCGCACCGTCCATTAAAATATAATTGGCCTCTACCTGTCCTTCACCAATCTCCAAGCCTACTTTTTCAAAAAACACATTGTAATCAATTGGAATATCGCCAACCACATGGGTATTTAAAAACTCACCAACCGATGGATAGGTCATTTCAGTAATTTCGGCAATCAATTTATCGTCCTCAAAAGGTTTGTTTTTTCCGTATTTATTGGAAAGTTCTTTCATCAATGACAAAATACCGCGTTCCCCGTTGCTTTCCTCACGCATTAAAATATCAATGCACATGCCTATCAAAGCTCCCTTTTGATACACGTTTAAATATTGATCTTTGTACGGTGCCTTCAATACGTTTTCACTCATAATGGTGAAACTCATGGCATCGTTCATTCGCCTTGAGGCTTCTATTTTTTCGTAAATGTCGCCATAGAATGTAGCTTCATCCACCAAACCTTGGTCGATTTGGAACAAGGTTGAAAAATATTCGGTTACCCCTTCATACATCCAAAGGTGTTTTGAAAATGTAGGATTGTTATAATCGAAATAATGCACGTCTTCCGAATGCACGCTTAAAGGCGTTACAATGTGGAAAAACTCGTGCGACACCACGTCAATCATGGCATCGGCCAACGTTTGTTCGTCCATCGATTCTGGTAAAACCACAACGGTTGAAGTATGGTGTTCCAAAGCACCAAAGCCTTTTGGCGAATCGTCTTCACCGTCCGATAAATACAAGTAGATATCATAGCGAGGCGTAGAGTTAATATCTCCTAAATAGGCTTTTTGTGCCTGCATCATTTTAAAAATAGTTTCTTTCATCGATGCTGCCGAATGTTTTTGGTTTGGCGAGTAAACACTCAATACAATTTTTATATCGCCCACCTCGAATTCCTCAACATCCAAATTACCGTACATCATCGGGTTGTCGGTAATATCAAAATAACGTGGCGCCAAATAGGTTGTTGTTAAGTATTTGCCGTCTTCACTTTTTGTAGAATTAACATTTTGCAAGGCTGAAGTACGTACAAAATCGGCATCAGCAGTCACGTTCAACTTGTATTGGTTGCTTTTCAAAGAATCGAAATAGCCCACAAAACCGTGCAGATTCAACACGTAGTTTTTGGGTTCGATATTCGTTCCAGCTGGCGAAAACGGCTGGTCTTTACCAATGCCACCTTCTTCTTCAATATCGTAGGTATCGTTCACCAAATAAGTGATTTTATCCAGTTTTTTGGCGTTTTCAATCGTCCAAGTATTGGTATCCAATTGGATCACTTCCATTTCATTTCCGGAATAATCGTAAGCCTTAAAACCTTCCACATACTTTCCAAAATCGCTCACCGAATAGGTTCCCTGAATCACCCTTGGCAAACGGTAAGTCACCGTTTTTACGGTAAATCGCCCCGGATCGATGGTTACGGGTGCTTTATCATCATTAATTTTCGATAAATCTATGGTCGCTTCAATGGGCAAACTGGTGGCCAAATCATTCGCTGTTTTATTGGCCGATCCACAACTGGCCAATAATATTCCGGCCATTACTGCCATTACCGATTTTGAATTCATTTATGAATAGTTTTTAGGTTTATAAATTGACGTGCAAAATACCACTATGTTACCGCCTCCTTTCTTAAGGTTTTGTTAAATTCGCAGCGTATCCGCCCATAATGGGTGCTTAAAAATAAGTCATAATTTTTAAAAAACTGAAAATGGAACTGCCCTTAGTGAGCATTTTAGTGCCGTTTAAAAATACCGAACGTTTTTTGGCTGCATGTATTCAATCCGTTATCGAACAAACCTTCCAAAATTGGGAAATGATATTGATTGACGATGGTTCAACTGACGGCAGTTACAATACGGTTAACGCTTTCGCGGAACAAGACGCCAGAATACAGCTTTTTAAAAACTTGGGCAGCGGTATTATTGATGCCCTGCAATTGGCATTGTCAAAAAGTAAAGGTGAATTTATCACCCGAATGGATAGCGACGATATTATGATGCCCAATAAAATTGAAGTATTGGCCAACAACCTTTTAACCCACGGAAAAAAACATGTTGCCGTTGGGTTGGTAAAATACTTCGCTGAAGGTGGCGTAAAACCAGGCTATAAAAGCTATGAAAACTGGCTGAACAAACTTACCAGAACGGGCAGCAATTACAATGAAATTTACAAGGAATGCGTGATTCCCTCACCGTGCTGGATGGTATATCGAACCGATTTACTGGCCTGCGACGCGTTTAACCCACATATTTACCCCGAAGATTACGACCTCACGTTTCGGTTTTACAAAAGCGGCTATAAATGTATTCCGTGTAACGAGATTTTGCACCAATGGCGCGACTACAGCACCCGAACTTCCCGAACGCATATACATTATGCCCAAAACCATTTTACATCGTTAAAAATCAATCATTTTTTGGATATTGATTTCAGCCCCAATAAAACGTTGGTGGTTTGGGGTGCTGGGACCAAAGGCAAAATTATCGCCCAAACACTTGTAGAACGTAATATAGATTTTGAATGGATTTGCGACAACCCCAAAAAAATAGGCAAGGATATTTACGGCAAAACCATGCAGCCGTTTGAAACGCTTTCAAAAATTAAAAACCCGCAAAGCATCATTACCGTGGCTAATAAAGCAGCTCAAAAAGAAATAAGGAGCTATCTTAAAAACTTAGATTTAAAGCCCGTACAAGATTATGTTTTCTTTTGCTAGTAAAAATGACTCAAGGTTTAAAAATGTATTATAAAGTTGCCTCGAATACTCGAATAGTTTTATAAAATTTACAAACAAAAGGAGATGCTGAATCGAGTTCAGCATGACGGAAAACAAGGTTTTCTGACCAAAAAAGTGGAATCGAATAAGATTTTAGCTCCGAATGCAAACAATCAGAAAAAATATGTAGTTTTGACTAACAATTATCACTATGCAGTTTAAACACCCCGAAATTCTTTACGCCTTATTTTTACTGCTTATTCCTATTATTGTCCATCTTTTTCAGCTTCGTAAATTCCAAAAGGTCGATTTTACCAACGTAGCGTTTTTAAAGGAGGCGACGCTGCAAACCCGAAAAAGTTCGCAAATAAAAAAATGGCTCATTCTATTTACCCGCATGTTCCTTTTAGCCGCTTTGGTATTTGCTTTTGCACAACCTTTCACCGCAAAAAACGATGCCTTTAAAACAGAAAAGGAAACGGTAATTTATTTAGACAATTCGTTCAGTATGCAAGCCAAGGGCGACAAAGGCGAACTATTTAAACGTGCCGTACAGGATTTGATTGCCAACGTTCCAGAAAATGAAAATATCTCTATAATTACCAATAGCAACAGCTTTAAAAATACCAACATTAAAGCCTTAAAAAACGATATGCTGCAATGGAATTATTCGTCAAATAATATGGATACCGAGGCCGCATTTTTAAAGAGTAAAAGTGCTTTCAGCAGAAAAATCGGCACATTGAAGAACTTGGTTTTTATTTCTGATTTTCAATCAAATAACGATAGTTTTGAGATTCCAACGGACTCGCTTACCCAAATCCATTTGGTAAAATTAGCACCCGTAAACACCAACAACATTTCAGTTGATAGCGCCTATATTTCAAAGCATACAGCCAACACCATTGAACTCAACGTTATTTTGAAAAACAGCGGTGCTGCTGTTGAAAATTTACCCGTTTCGCTGTTCAATAATGACAACCTCATTGCCAAAACCTCGGTGGCCATCAACAAAACGGCTGAAACCTCGTTTTCTATTCCGGCCAACGAAGTCATTAACGGAAAAATAAGTATTAACGATGCCCATTTACAATTTGACAACAATTTGTACTTCAACATCAACAAAGCATCAAAAATTAATGTTTTAGCGGTGAGTGCTTCAGACGATTCCTTTTTAAAACGCATTTACACCAATGATGAATTCAACTATATTTCAACCGCTCCCGGCCAATTAAATTACAACCTTATTGACGAGCAGCACCTCATTGTTTTAAATGAACTGAATGACATTCCCGTATCGTTATCGGCCGCCCTAAAACAGTTTACCGAGCAAGAGGGCATTGTTATTGTTATTCCTTCGGAAGACATTAATGTAGAATCGTACAATGCTTTTTCGGGACATTTTGGAAACAGATTTTCCGAATTAAATCCATCCGAAAAACGAGTAACCACCATCAATTACGGTCACCCACTATTTAGCAATGGCGTATTTGAAAAACAGGTTAAAAACTTTCAATACCCGAAAGTCAATAGCTTTTATAACCTCGCTTCAAACAATATGGCTTCTGTGCTGCAGTTTGAAGATGGCAAACCGTTTTTGGGCCAAAACAACAATGTTTATGTGTTTACTTCGGCCATCAACACTAAAAATTCAAACTTTCAAAATTCACCGCTCATCGTTCCAACGCTATACAATATGGGCAAACAAAGTTTAAAAATTCCCGAACTGTATTACACAATTGGAAAGGAAAACACTTTTGATGTGGAAACCCAAATGCAGCAAGATGCCGTTTTGAATTTAGAACATAACGGTACGAGCATCATCCCCAAGCAGCAATATTTCAATAATAAAGTCGTCGTCAATACTTCCGAAACCCCAGATATTTCGGGTATTTACACCATTAAAAACAAAGAAGAAACCATAAAAAACGTCAGTTACAATTATAACAGAACCGAAAGCCGTTTAAGCTACCGCGACCTATCTTCTGCAGAAAATGTAACCGTTAGCGATTCCATTCCCGAAATTTTTGATGCCTTAAAAAGTGACTCAAAAATTAATGCGCTATGGAAATGGTTTGTTATTTTTGCACTAGCGCTACTGCTTGTAGAAATGCTCATCTTAAAATTCTTTAAATGAACATACTTATAAAATCGGCCACCATCCTTGATTCGAAAAGTGAATTCCACAACACTACCCAGGATATTTTAATTGAAAACGGCACGATTACCCAAATAGCCCCAAGTATAAAAAACACTAAAAATTTTCAGGAAATCGATGCCGAAAACCTGCACGTTTCGCAAGGCTGGTTTGATAGCAGCGTGTGTTTTGGCGAACCTGGTTACGAGGAACGCGAAACCATACAAAACGGACTGAAAACCGCTGCGGCTTCTGGGTTTACCTCCGTAGCCGTTAATGCGAATAGCAATCCGGTGATTGATTCGAATTCCGATATTACTTTTTTAAAGTCTAAAGCCCAAAACCATGCAGTAAATCTACTGCCCATTGGTGCCTTGACCGTTAAAAGCGACGGTGAGGATTTAGCCGAACTCTACGATATGAACACGGCTGGCGCAGTAGCTTTTTACGATTATAAAAAACCGATTGCCAACCCCAACCTAATGAAAATTGCATTACAATATGCGAGCAACTTTGGCGGTTTGGTGTGCTCCTTTCCGCAGGAAAACAAAATTGTTGGAAAGGGCGTAGTAAACGAACATATTAATAGTACTAGATTGGGACTTAAAGGCATTCCCGCTCTAGCGGAAGAATTGCAAATTGCCCGCGATTTATTTTTATTGGAATACACCGGCGGAAAACTGCATATCCCTACCATTTCAACGGTTGGAGCGGTGCAGTTAATTCGCGAAGCCAAAAAGAAAAAACTGGATGTAACCTGTAGCGTGGCCATCTACAATCTATATTTTACCGACGATGTGTTGGGCGATTTCAACACCCATTTTAAAGTATTGCCGCCATTACGTACTCAAACCGATGTGGATGCTTTAATTGAAGGCGTGAAAGACGGTACCATCGACATGGTAACCAGCGACCACAACCCTATTGATGTCGAGCAAAAGAAAGTGGAGTTTGACCACGCGGAATACGGCACTATTGGACTGGAAAGTGCATTTGGAGCGCTTCAAAATGTTTTTAGTTTAAAGAAAACCATCGAACTGCTCACTAAAGGAAAAAAGCGTTTCGGTTTGGAATCAAAAAGCATAAATGTTGGAAATACGGCTGATTTAACGCTGTTCAACCCAAATACTAAATCTGCTTTCACTAAAAACCATATCGTTTCAAAATCTAAAAATGCCATTTTTGAAAACGAAACCCTAAAAGGAAAGGTTTACGGCATTGTAGCCAACAACCAAGTGGTTTTAAATCCATAAACATCATGACCGAACAAGATATTGACCGCGGGCGCAACAACGCCATTATCAGCTACATTACCATTATTGGTGTGATAATCGCTTACTTTTTAAACAACGAAGAAAAAAACAAAAGTGCCTTTGCCAGTTTCCACATTCGGCAATCGTTGGGTTTGTGGCTCACCTTTTGGGCCTTGGGCTACCCGGTTGGAAGCTTTGACAGCTGGATGGTCACTTCGGCTTTCTACCTTTTTTTTGCCGTACTTTTTATTTATGGATTTTCGGGAGCCATTTCACGAAAAACCACCGAAGTTCCTTTGGTTGGGGCATTTTATCAAAAATTATTTGCAAACTTAGGCGCATAACATGGAAAACACCGCATTGTCTTTAGAACATATTATTCGAAAATCGACTTTAACCGAAAACGCACCGTTGCTGATCATGATGCACGGTTACGGCAGCGATGAAAACGATTTATTTTCATTTGCACAGGAATTGCCCGAAGAATTGTTTATCATTTCGGTGAAAGCCCCCTACCCCATGCAACCTTTTGGTAATGCATGGTATGCCATTAATTTTGATGCCGAAAAAGGCAAATGGAACGACAACGAGCAGGCCAAAGAATCACGTGACTTAATTGCCCAGTTTATTGACGAAGCCGTTGAGGCTTACCCCGTAAACAAAACCAACGTAAACCTTTTGGGCTTTAGCCAAGGTAGCATATTGAGCTATGCCGTGGCTTTGACTTATCCTGAAAAAGTAAAAAACATCGTAGCGTTAAGTGGCTATGTAAATCACGACATCCTTCCAAAAGATTTAAAAACTGCCGACTACTCCCATTTGGATTTTTACTGCTCACATGGCAGTGTAGACCAAGTGATTCCGGTAGATTGGGCGAGGCAAACCCCCACTTTCTTAAAAAGTTTGAAAATAAAACACCAATATTCGGAGTTTCCAGTGGGGCATGGTGTGGCACCACAGAATTTTTATGAATTTAAGGCTTGGTTGGCAGAACGGATATAATTCGTATCTTTTGGTTGCAATCTGTTAAATGAATTTAGAACCGTTTGTCACCTTGAGCCTTTCGGCTTCGCTCAAGATAAACTAAAGTCGAAAGGTATTTGAAAACGCGTATTTTAATTAGGTTTCGACTCCGCTCAACCTGACACGGTTGATTCTATTTATTATAGCTAATTAATAAAATCGAACTCATCCCGAATATGAAACTAAAAGCTGCCTTTCTTGTTTTTATCCTCTCCACCACTTCTGTTTTCGCTCAAAACAAAATCGAACTGCAAGCTATTAACACCCAAGTTTGGAGCAACTTCACCAAAGCTTTTGAAACTCTGGACGCTGAACTTTTTGCAAGCATACACAGTGACAGCTTAATTCGTGTGGGTGGCGATAACCAAGTTATTCGTCGCAAAACGGAATACATAAACGGCTATAAAACCCGTTGGCAAAACAAGACTCTTAAACGAACCATTTCCTTTCGGTTTTTGGAACGGATTGCCAATAACCAATCGGCTTCAGAGCGCGGTGTTTACAAATTAACCTTAGACCCGAACACCCCAAAAGCCGTTAGTTATTATGGTAAATTCCATGTGATTTTAAGAAAGGAACACGGCGTATGGAAGTTGTTGGTGGATTACGATTCTTCAGAAAACCAAACTATTGACGAAACTGCATTTAACGCCGCCTTTGCTATTGACGATTTTGAGAAGTTTTAAACTTGACTTTGTAAAAAATTTCGGCTATCTTCGTTATATGATTCATATACTTGAAGTTATATAATGCGAAAAACCAAATAATACTATGAAGCAGGTATTTACAATTTTATTCTTCTTTTTATTCTTATTCTCATTTGCACAAACAAATCCAAATCATGTTTATGTAAGCGGATATTACAGAAGCAATGGAACATACGTAAAACCACATTACAGAACTGCTCCAAATAACACCAATAGAGATAATTTCTCAACTCGTGGCAATATAAATCCTTATACAGGACAACCTGGATATATAAAACCAGACAGTAATACATCATCTACTCATACACCGAGTACATATTCAAATACCACGTACTCTAATTCGAATTACAAAAGAATAAATAGTACGTCATCGAATACGGACTATTCGAATAATAAAGCGAGAGATTATAGCACCAATCACCCTACTTCAAAAACCACTACTGTAAATGAAATTTTTGATATAGACATTTCTAAAATTTACGCTTTACCAAGTAAATACGTTTCGGCAAGAAAAGCTAATTTGAGATTAGGCCCAACAACTATTACCAATGTGCTAACAACTATTAAACGAAATGATAAAATCAGAATAATTGACAATTCAACATATAGTTCTTGGACAAAAATAATTGTAGAAGTTGAGGACGGATTTTACATAGGGTTTCTAAGTAATAGTCTCATATCTAGTAAAAAAATCATCGAAAACAGCCAAGAAGTCGGTCCGACTTCAGTCGTTAAGAGTTTTTTAAAACATTTAGGAAATAAAGAATTTTATAGTGCTTTTTCATTGACCAATAATCCAAGCTGGAATAAAAATGGTGGCTATAAATGGTTTTCATCCACCGATGCCTATGGCGGGATTGATTATGTAAATATTTATGAAATAAGGCTTGAAAATGCTTTTGATGACCAAGCGGTTGTATATGCTGATTATTATGCAAGAGACCCTTTGCACACATCAAGGAGATGGAAACAAATACTGATTTTAGAATACCAATATGGGAAATGGAAGATAGTAAGAACCAAATTAGCGGAATAGCATTACCCCAAGCTGACCCAAGCTAGCACTCATTTAAAACGAGTGGTTTTAAATAAAAAAACCATGCTTAATTCCCTAAATAAACCCCATAAAAAAAATCCAGCCAAAAGCTGGATTTTTCAATATTCAAAACAAATGGGTTTTATTCGTTAACCACCAATCTAAAGCCTTCGCCGTGTATGTTCAGGATTTCCACTTTGGGGTCTGGTTTTAGGTATTTACGCAATTTGGCAATGTACACATCCATACTACGCGAGGTAAAATAGTTGTCGTCGCGCCATATTTTGGTAAGTGCCAATTCGCGGGGCATTAAATCGTTTTCGTGCAATGCCAACAAACGTAACAATTCGTTTTCCTTTGGCGATAATTTTACAGGCTCACCGATGATTTTGAGAAGTTTTAAACTTGACTTTGTAAAAAATCTCAACTACCTTCATTTAACTCTGCTGTCCCGATAACTATCGGGATTGTTTCAGTATTGAAACGACGCATATCATTAAAGCAATCAAAAAGCTGAAAAAAAATTATTACCATTTTGGTAACTTATTTGTTATATTTGCGACAAATAAATACAATGTGAGAGTAATAGCTAAACGAACTTTACGAGATTTTTGGGAAAAACACGCAGACTGCGAAGAACAATTAAAATCTTGGTTTAGAGAGACTGAAAAATCCGAATGGAAAAATATTAATGAATTAAAAAACGATTATCCAAGTGCAAGTATTTTAATAGATAACAGGATTGTTTATAATATTAAAGGTAATAACTACCGTTTAGTTGTAAAATTCAACTTTGAATATCAAATATGCTGGATAAGATTCATTGGAACTCACGCAGAATATGATAAAATAGACGCAAATAATATCTGATTATGAAAATAACACCAATAAGAAACGAAAAAGACTATCAAAACGCCCTAAACAGACTTGAAGAGATTTTTGATGCAAAAAAAGGAACTGACGAGGGAGATGAATTGGAAATACTTTCAATCTTAATTGACAAATATGAAAATGAGAACTTTCCAATTGGAATGCCTGACCCAATTGAGGCAATCAAATTCCGAATGGAACAAATGGGAATGAAACAAAAGGATTTAGCCGAAGTTGTTGGATTTAAAAGTAGAGTTAGCGAAATTTTAAGCAAAAAACGTAAACTGACTTTAGGAATGATAAGAAAACTGAATTCAACTCTTCACATTCCAACTGAAGTGTTAGTTCAAGATTATTAATAAAAAAAACCGGTTGCCAACTAGTGAGTGCCTTTTACTATTTTCAAGCAAAAAAAACATAAAAAAATCCAGCTTTTGGCTGGATTTTTCAATATTCAAAACAAATGGGTTTTATTCGTTAACCACCAATCTAAAGCCTTCGCCGTGAATGTTCAGGATTTCCACTTTTGGGTCTGGTTTCAGGTATTTACGCAATTTGGCTATGTAAACGTCCATACTACGCGAGGTAAAATAGTTATCGTCGCGCCATATTTTGGTAAGTGCCAATTCGCGGGGCATTAAATCGTTTTCGTGCAATGCCAACAAACGTAACAATTCGTTTTCCTTTGGCGATAATTTTACAGGCTCACCGCCGTTAAAACGCAAGAACCGTAGTTTGGAATTTAAATCGAACTTTCCAATTTTAAACTCAAACTGCTTGCTGTCTGAAATGGTTTCGGTAGCCTTACGTTGAATAATGGCCTTTATTTTCATGAGCAGCACTTCGCTGTCAAATGGTTTATTTAAATAATCGTCAGCCCCCACTTTATAGCCTTTTAACACGTCTTCCTTCATGGTTTTGGCGGTTAAAAATATAATGGGTACATCGCTGTTTTTTTCACGAATTTCCTTGGCTAGGGTAAAGCCGTCTTTATAAGGCATCATCACATCGAGAATGCACAAATCGAAGTCGTCTTTTTTAAACTTTTCGAAGCCTTCCATACCGTTTTTGGCATGGGTAACTTCGTAATCGTTCATCATTAAATAATCTTTAAGCACGGTTCCGAAATTGGGGTCGTCCTCAACTAATAATATTCTTTTTTTAAGCTCTTCCATAGTTTACGATATTAACGGAAGCTTGATTATAAAGGTGCTTCCTTTGTCTTTTTCACTTTCTACTGATACGTGACCTTGGTGGTCTTCAACAATCCGTTTTACGTAAGCCAAACCTAAACCGTGGCCTTTTACGTTATGGATGTTTCCGGTGTGTTCTCTATAAAATTTTTCGAACACCCGTTTGGCAGCCGCTTTGCTCATACCGCTACCATGGTCTTTTACCTTTAACAGAATATTGTTCCCAACATTTTCGGTATAGACCTCTATTTTTGGGGCATCTGGAGAATACTTAATGGCATTGTCCAGCATGTTCACTATCACATTGGTAAAGTGGGTTTCGTTGGCCAAAACCGAAGATTGCTCGGCATCCAAAAAGGTTTTTATATAGCCTTGGCGGTCTTCAACAATAAGTTCTACATGAGTTAGGGCATCTTCAACCAAATCGTGCAGATCTACACGGTCTTTACTAATGTTCAGTTCGTTTTTTTCTAGTTTAGATATGCGCAATACATTTTCAACCTGGGCGTGCATGCGCTTGTTTTCTTCCTTAATCATGGAAAGGTAGCGCATCACCTTGTCTTTATCTTCAATAACCTTCGGGTTCCGGATGGCATCCAAAGCTAAATTAATGGTCGCAATCGGGGTTTTAAACTCGTGCGTCATGTTATTGATGAAATCGGTTTTTATTTCCGATATTTTTCGCTGTTTCACCAACTGCATCAAGGCGCTTCCGTAGGCCAAAATAATAACCGAAGTAAACACTATCGACAATAACACCATACCAATTACCGTCGATAAAATAAATTTTCTATCGTCTGGAAAATTTACTAAAAGTCGGTACAGGCTTCGGTTATTTTCGTCGTAAAAAATAGGAACCCCAAAAGTGGAATTGGCTTCGTATTCAAAATTTTCACTTCTCACTTTAGTGGCCAAATCGTTACCGTAAATGGCAAACTCAAAATCGATATTGATGCCGTATTTTTTAAACCTTTCGGAAAGCAATGTTCTTACCTCACTTTCTGAAACCCGTTTATGTACCGGCTTTCTTTTAAATACTTCCTTAAAGTTCTTTTTAAAGGTGAGTTTTTGGGCTTCATCAATCGTTCCACTTCTAATAATTTTTGAAATGGGACTCTTTAAATCTTTGTCGGTCGATTCCAAATCCTTATAAATTTCGGTACTGGAATTGCCAATAATGTTAGTGATGTCGAGGCTATCTAAACCAATGTCAAAGAGCGACGAAGACAGTTTATAGTTCTCTTCTAAAACGTTACTTCTATAGATGAGTGTTTCTTTGGTGCTGTTGTTTTTTCGATAAATTAATAGCTGCGAAACGGCATCTTCATCCGCTTTCTTTTCCTTATCCAAACTTAAATATTCTGAAAAGTACTTCTCGAACTCGTTCTCTTCGATGGTGTTCGATACGTTGTTGAGTACCGTAACCACATTCGATTTAAAACGCTCCTTTTCGTTCTGTACCGAATCGTTGATATAATAAGCTTGAATGGAAATAATACCTATAAGCGACAGGCTCATCAGTATTATCAACAGGACAAATAATTTTTTGCTCATCACCCAAAATTAACATTTTAACATTTAGGACATAGGGCTTTTAACCTAACGTTAACAAAAATGTTAAAATTTAAGATTTTTTAAGAATTTCTTGGTGAATTTGTAAAACCTGAGCCTTGGTGTCATCCAAATTTACATTATTGATAACAAAGTGCGAACGCTTGGCTTTTTCCTCGTCGCTCCACTGGTTTTTCATTATGGCCTCTATTTTTTCCTTTGAAGTATTGTCGCGTTCTAGTAATCGTTTAATCCGAACGGCTTTTGGCGCCACCACGGTGATGATGTAATCGCAAGCTTGGTCTCCTCCATTTTCGAATAGAATGGCCACTTCTTTAATCACATAAGGCGCATTTTGCTTAAAAATCCATTTATTGAAATGCTTGCCAACCCTGGGGTGCACAATGGCGTTCATTTTCTCCAAAAACGATTTATCGTTAAAAATAATATTAGCGATGAAGGGTCGGTTGAGTTCGCCGTCAACATAAGCATCCTTGCCAAATAAATGGGTGAGTTCGCGACGGATAACCGGCGACCGGTTCATAAGTTTTTTGGCTTCCTCATCTGCGATGTAAATGGGCACCCCTAATTTTTCGAACTCCTTTGCTACCGTTGTTTTTCCGCTGCCAATGCCTCCTGTAAGCCCTACTATCATTATTTTATAATTATGAATTCTACATGTTGCTGATTCACCTTGGCACTCTTTACTGTTTTTGGCCAAGCCGTCAATTCGGGTATTAAAAACGATTGGTTTTCACTGGTTTTAGCATAGTCGCAAACCACTTTAAAATCTTTTTCGGTAACCGAAGTAAAATTGCCCAAACTCACGTAATACGACACACTTACCGTTTTCGGGAAGTATTTTAAAACCACACCTGCGGGGACATTAACTACCGTTACGGGTACTTTTAAAGTGCCTTCGGTAAATTTTTCAACTTGTGCTTTTAATATCACTTCTTTCTTTGAAAATTGTAAATCGCCCTGATTGTCCGGTAGTTTTAGTTTTATCTTTTTATTTAAATCGGAACGTACGTCAGTCAAACTCAATTTTTCAGTTTCCAAAAACTCAATTTTTGAAACCAAAACGTTAGGGCCAACCACCGTTACTGAATCGGGCTCTGCCTTTATTTTTCCCGAAATATCGTAACCCAAACTATATGTAAGGTCTGAATTGATTTTTACTGGTACTTTTTTTATAAGGTTTACGCCGTACCGAAATCTTAGGGTATCGGGGCTCATACTCAGCAGTTCCACTTGTTTATCAAACTGAGTGTTATTTAAAAATGCCTTGCTTTTGCTCCACTCGAAAATAGCTCCCTTTTTATACACATCTTGGCTAAAATCGATTTGAATTTTAGGTCGGGCCACAGCGTATTTCAACCACCTAAAACCATGGGTTTTTAAGGTAATATTGATTTTTGAGGAATCATTTAAAATAATGTATTCCTGCGGTACATTTACCTTTTCAATATCCAACGCGAGGGTTTTGGTGTATTCTTTTGAAAGTTTGGTGAAAATTAAAATAATAAAAGCAAACAGAAAGAACAGCAAAAACACATTGATGCGCTTGTTCTTTATAGACGACAGTATGCTGCTTTTTATTTTTTTTATCATTTCTATTTGAAGAATAATTTTGGAAAATGGGTTTCAGGGTCCTTTTTTAACACTGAAACGGCCCATGTCGATTTTAAAAATCCGTAACCGTACCCCAAAAACTGCACCAAAATAGCAGGCACAGACAATATGGCGACCACAAGGTTACTTGTATTTAACAAGGCCAATATAAAAGCCAACACAAAATATAGTAGATACAATTTAAAGAGCCAATCTATTTGAAAAATCAGCAATAAAACGGAAACTACCAACCCCACACTAAACAACAACGGAAACCAATACGTCAGTTTTTTTGTTGATGGATGCCAACTGTTTAAAATAGGCCGAACTAAACCGAATTTATGTACCTGCTTGTAAAAGGTGTTCCACGAAATTCTGCGTTTATGGAACACATAAGCTTCAGGGATGAGTTTGGTTTTAAACCCTAAATTCCAAAGACGGATAGAAAGGTCGGGGTCTTCACCCGGATGGATGCGCCCAAACCCTTTAGAGGCTTCGAATGCCTTTTTTGAAAGCCCCATATTGAAACTTCTCGGTTGGAATTTATCCACGCTATTTTTACTACCGCGAATACCGCCCGTGGTAATAAACGAGGTCATGGAAAAATTAATGGCCTTTTGCAAATTGGTAAACGATGGGTGCGCCGCATCAGGCCCGCCGAAGCAATCTACATAATCGGTTTGCAAGCTTTTTTTAACTTCGTTTAAATACTGCTTGGGCAAAATACAATCGGAATCCAAAATGATAAAATAATTGCCTTTGGCGTGTTGCATACCGAAGTTTCTGGAATCGCCCGGTCCCGAATTTTCCTTATAGAAATAGGAAATACTCAGTGTTTCGGAAAAACTATCAACTACTAATTTTGAAGACTTTTCAGAGCCATCTTCAACAATTACAATTTCAAAATCGGCATCGCCTTCCAAAGCACTAAAACTTTGTAACAATTCCTGAATTTCATCAGGCCGGTTATACACGGGGATTATGAATGAAAATTGTAATTGCATAATTTTCCTTTAGTCGATATTTTAAGACAGTAACAAATTAGTTTTTATAAACTCAATTCGAGATTCTAATAATTCAGCATTTTCAAGTGTCGGTTCATTTGGTATTGGATAACAATCAATTGTAGAGTTACCCTCCTTAACATTTTGCACCCAATCTTCCATTAACTCACAATAAATCTCGATTGCTTCTCTTCCTGACTCAACGCTTTTATCAAGATAAACCGATGGCAAATCCCCAACAATAACCCAAACAAAATCATCCACAGTATTGTCTATGGGATCTATTTCAAATAGAAAAACCCCAATTTTATCATAAAAACTGTATTTGTTTTCAAACCAAACCTTATTTGAATTTAAACACCATTCAAAGCTTTCAAGATATTCTTTCGCTTCAGAGTATAAATTCAAAACACATTCAATTTCCTCAATTTCTGTTAAACTATCTAATAAATCATCATCCATAAAATAAGACTACCTTGATTATAAATTTTTACAGTTTCATGTCTCACAAATGTAACAAAAAAAGCCACCCTAAAAGGTGGCTTTTTCTATATCGTTCAAATTGTATTACTCGTCCTCGCCCATAAAGGTGCTCATTACGGCATCACTAACACCCATGTTACTGAAACCACCGTCGTTATAAAGGTTTTGCAGGGTTACACGCTTGGTTAAATCACTGAATAATGATACCGTATAATTGGCGCAATCCATAGCCGTGGCGTTGCCCAGTGGGGACATTTTATCGGCGTAAGCAATAAAGCCATCAAATCCTTTTACACCGCTACCCGCTGTTGTTGGGGTTGGCGATTGCGAAATGGTGTTAACACGTACTTTTTTGTCTCTTCCGAAGAAATAACCGAAACTACGGGCAATACTTTCCAAATAGGCTTTGTTATCGGCCATATCGTTATAATCTGGGAACACGCGTTGCGCAGCCATGTAAGTCAAGGCTACAATACTTCCCCACTCGTTCATCGCATCTTTTTTGTACAAGGTTTGCATCAATTTATGGAATGACATCGCCGAAACATCGGTTCCTTTTTGTGTCCAATCGTAATTTTGGTCGGTGTAGTGTTTTCCTTTTCTAACGTTAATGGACATCCCGATAGAGTGTAAAACGAAGTCGATTTTGCCTCCCAAAATCTCCATGGATTTTTCAATTAGGTTTTCCAAATCTTCCACGGAAGTGGCATCGGCAGGAATAATTTGCGAACCTGTTTTTTCGGCCAATTCGTTAATCTGGCCCATGCGCATCGCCACCGGAGCGTTGGTCAATACAAACTCACCCCCTTCTTCATGTACGCGCTCGGCAGTTTTCCAAGCGATTGAATTTGAATCTAAAGCTCCAAAAATAATTCCCTTTTTTCCTTTTAGTAAATTATACATATGTCGTGTTTTATACGTTGATTAGTCTTTATCTTATGAGTGGGTAAAGATAGTATTTAATTTTATGTTTTTGTAACCTGATATTGAAGTGCTTTAGTTTTTTGGACAAGAATTTCACTAATTTACACGAAAAGTTAATTTGAATGCCTGCCATTATATTTTAAAGTTGTTCGTTACCCTGTCCTGATAATTATCGGGATTGTTTCAGCCTCCATCATAAAATGCTTGTTTATAAATGCTGAAACAACGCTTCGACTCCACTCAGCGTGACAGTTTTTTATAACACAAACAAGAGCTTACAACTAAAAACTGGCAATCAAAAAAATTCGTGCAATTCGTGTCTAATTCAACAGTTCTTTAGCATGGGCAATGGCCGAAGACGACATCTCTTTACCGCCCAGCATTTGTGCAATTTCCACAATGCGTTCGTCGTGGTCCAACTTTATTAAATTGGTTTGGGTTACCTCGTTTACATCTTCCTTAAACACCTTAAAATGCGAATGCCCTTTGGCTGCAATTTGAGGCAAATGCGTAATGGAAAACACCTGCATGGTTTTGCTCATTTCGAGCATAATATCGCCCATTTTATTGGAAATCTCGCCCGAAACCCCCGTATCAATTTCATCGAACATAATGGTGGGCAGTTGAATGTATTTCGCTAAAACCGATTTTATAGCCAGCATAATACGTGACAATTCACCACCCGAAGCCGCTTTTTTAAGCTCGTTGAAATGACCACCTTTGTTAGCGGAAAACAAAAACGATAATTCGTCTTTTCCGTTAGCTAAAAAGGTTTTGCCTAAAACAGCCTCGATTTTGAATTGGGCATTGGGCATGCCCAAACTCGCCAAAATAGTTTCCAATTGCTTTTTTAGTGATGGAATAACCTCGGTACGTTTTTTATGAAGTTCTGCTGCAATCACATTTAGCTCATTGGCCTTTGTTTCAATTTCTGCTTCTTTTTTCTGAATGTTTCCATCCAGGTTTTCGGTAACCGATACTTTTTCTTCCAACTCATTTTTAATTGAAATCAGTTCCGCAACATCGGCTGCCGCATGCTTTTGCATCAAATTGTGCAATATTTTCAATTTGGCATCTACCACTTCCAAACGCTGTGGGTCGGCATCCAATTCCTCCTGCAGGTTATTGACTTCGCCAAACAAATCGTCCATTTCAATTAAACTGCTGTTGGCGCGGCTGAATAAGTCTTCATATTTTGAAGAGAACCCAGATAGCTTTTGGAAGGCATTTTTCAACGTGGTTAACGAAGACAGCACCCCTATTTCGTCATCACTCAGTAACTGATAGGCATCACCCAATTTTTCTTTGATACCTTCAATATTATTCAGGGTTTCGTACTCTTCCTCCAACTGCTCCAATTCGCCGTCTACCAATTGCGCTTCCACCAATTCGTTGAGCAAAAACACATTGTAATCATGTTCTTTTATGGCTTCTGCTTTTGAAGCTATCAGCTGGTCAAGTTCCTTTTTCAATCTTTTGTAACCTTTAAAGGCTTCTTTGTACTCATTCAGTGTCGCTTCGTTTTTCGCTAAGGCATCAATCACTTGGAACTGAAATTCGTTGCTCGTCAATTCCAATGTTTGGTGCTGCGAATGGATGTCGATTAAGCGTTCTCCCAAAAGCTGAAGACTGCTTAAATTTACGGGCGAATCGTTGACGAAAGCTCTCGATTTTCCAGAAGGCAAAATTTCACGACGGATGATGGTCTGTTCCTCAAAATCGAAATCCTGCTCCTTAAAAAGCGTTTTTAAGTTGTAATTTGAAATATTGAAAACAGCTTCGATAATGCACTTTTCGGAAGTATCTTTCAAACTACTTAAATCGGCACGCTTTCCCAAAATCAAGGACAGGCCACCAAGTAAAATGGATTTTCCTGCACCGGTTTCTCCGGTTATAATTGAAAATCCGTTATTAAAATCGATCTGTAAATTGTCGATTAAAGCGTAATTTTTTATGGATAGAGCGGTTAGCATATTTTAGTTTTCAGTTTTCAGTACTCAGTTAGCAGTCATTAACTTCCGGCTTCAGCCTTCAAACTTCCAGCCAACAATCAAAATTTGATATTTTGCCATTTGCTGTTGTGCATGGGCGCCACTTTTTGGAGCGCCTCCTTAACTTTTGCAATATTTACGTTGGGGCCATCGGTAAAAATCTGCTCAATTTCATCGGCTTTGGCATCAAAAAAAGTACGCAACAAAAAGGAGTTCGGGCGACGGCTGTTCATAGCTTGGAAACTTAGTAACGACGAAGCGATTTCATCCTTTCCTTCTTTTACATTGTCGCTCATTACATCCAAACCGTTGCGGTGGTAAGTGTACAACACATCGCGATACTCTTTAAAAGTGGGCGACAATACGTTATCGATTAGTGCGAAGCGGCTTTGTAGCCCATCCTCAACTTTCCAGCCTTTAAAGTTTCCTTGCTGTGAATAGTTGGTGATGATTTGTGCTTGTTTGTAGTATTCGTCGCCTCCATTTTGTTCAAAGGTATCGGCATCCAAAGCCAAAATCATGTAGATATGATAAGCCAAAACCGAAACTAAATTCGACTCGAATTGCGACGGATTGTAAATTAAATTCTGATATTCCAAATACCGAAATGTAAAATCTTTGTCGTTGAAATTATAAACCGGCGTACTGAATGACGATCCGTAAACAGGGCGCGACGACTGCACCTGAAGCGTTCCTTGGAAAGTTTCGCCACTGTAATTGCTAATGTTAATAACCATGCTGCAATTGATGCGCTCTTGTGGCTTAAAGGTTTTATTGGTCCACTTTCTGTTGTTTACAAACTCGGTAAGCTCTTTTTCGAGCGTTTTAAAAATGGGAAAGTTTTCATTTCCGGTCTGTTCGGCATTCACCACTAAATTGCAATTCAATTCTTGGGAAAATCCGTTTACGGAAAAACAAAATATCAATAAAAACAGTATGTTACGCATCAATTTCAGATATAATTTTATTCATTAAATCGACAGCCACTTCGGCTTTCGATTTTAATTCAAACTCGGTTATTTGGTCCTTATGGTCAATAAAAGTCACCTTATTGGTATCCCCTTGAAAACCGGCCCCTTTATCGTTCAACGAATTTAAAACAATTAAGTTTAAATTTTTCTTTTTTAGTTTTCCTTTTGCATTTTCCAATTCATTATCGGTTTCCAACGCAAAACCGACCAAATATTGGTGCTTTTTTATTTCGCCCAACGATGCCAAAATATCTTTGGTTTTGGTCAACTCTAAAGTTAACGTATCGGTTTTCTTTTTTATTTTTTGTTGGGCCACTTCTTTTGGGGTAAAATCGGCCACGGCTGCAGAAAGGATGGCTACACCAACCGTTTCAAAATACTGGTGAACGGCCTCGTACATCTCTTGGGCACTGGTTACCGGAATCACTTCTATTAAGCTGTGCGACGCTTTTTGATGCGTTGGCCCCGAAACCAAAACTACTTTGGCGCCAAGGTTGGCGGCCGCTTTGGCAATTTCAAAGCCCATTTTTCCGCTGGAATGGTTCCCAATAAAACGCACCGGATCAATGGCTTCATAAGTTGGCCCAGCGGTAATCAACACCTTTTTTCCACGTAACGGCAATTTCCCTAAAATATCGTTTTCAATATAAGAGACGATAGCTTCAGGTTCGGCCATTCTGCCCTCGCCTACCAGTCCGCTGGCCAGTTCGCCACTTTCGGCAGGAATCATAGTGTTACCATAGTTTTTCAGAATTTTAAACGAGCGTAAAGTGCTTTCGTGTTTGTACATATCCAAATCCATTGCCGGAGCAAAATATACCGGGCATTTAGCCGACAGATAGGTCGCCATCAATAAATTATCGCAAACACCATTGGCCATTTTTGAGAGCGTGTTTGCCGTTGCCGGAGCAATAACAAACAAATCGGCCCACAAGCCCAAATCAACGTGGTTGTTCCAAACGGCGTTTTCGTCGTCTTCATTGGTAAAAGACGAATGCACTGGGTGTTTTGAAAGTGTGGATAAAGTAAGGGGGGTAATAAAATCTTTGGCGGCGGGGGTCATCACCACTTTTACGTTGGCGCCAGACTTTACCAATAGCCTAACCAACCACGCTGTTTTGTAGGCCGCAATGCCGCCTGTAATGCCTAACAGTATGTTTTTTCCGCTTAAAATGCTCATGAAAATCGACTCTTAGATTCCCGCTTTCACTTCGACTTGCTTCGACTCCGCTCAGCAACCGCAGCTCAGTGACCACACGAGAATGACAATTATCAACTAATACCTCGACGCAGAACGTCGCGGAATTCTTTTTCAATAATAACCAAACAAACTCCAAAGCCATTTATAAAAACGGTTTTGGAGTTTGCTAAATGGGGATTAAATTTAGAAATAATTATTTAGAATCTTCTTCTGTATTTCTAAAATAAATTTTATCGGTAAGCCATTCTTGTACGGCCAATGCATGTGGCTTTGGTAACTTTTCGTAAAATTTAGACACCTCAATTTGCTCTTTGTTTTCAAACACTTCCTCTAAGCTGTCGTTGTAGGTGGCAAATTCTTCCAGTTTATCAATAAGCTCTTTTTTGATTTCTGTATTGATCTGTTCTGCACGTCTTGCAATGATAGAAATAGACTCGTAGATGTTCTCTGTTGGCTCATCTATTTGATTTCTGTCGTACGTTACCGTATTTACCGGAGCATTGATTTTTTTTAAATCCATTGTTGTTATATTTAACTTTTTGCGCTGTAACTCTTTAATTCTTCAGCAATATCTGCCTGCATTTTGTTCACTTCTTCAATATGTTTGGAAGTACTGTAAGTTTCCTTAAAAGCTTCCGAGAATTCTTTGGCTTCTTCCAACCTATTCTTTTTCAGCATGACAATTCCGTCTTGAAGCGTCCTTTTCATTTCCACACTGTTCATCGCCAATTTATAGGCCGAATCCAGTCTGTAAAACAAAGCCTCTTCGCGTAATCTCGACCCAGGAAATTCAAAAATAAAATTGCTGAACGATTTTACGGAAGCCGGATAATCTGAAATGGTATTGTATTGTTTGGCAATTTCGAATGCCTTTTTTTCTAATTTATAATCCAATTCGTGAACCAATTTACTCGCCTCTGAAATATATTCAGAATCTGGAAACATGTTGATAAAATTCTGAAGTTTTTCAATGGCATCTTTGGTTTCGGTTTGATCCTTTGAATACACCGGAGAAAGCATGTAGTAACTTTTAGCACTTAAAAACGACGCTTCTTCCAGCTTTTCACTGTTGGGATAACTGGTAGCAAAACGCTCAAATTGGTAGCCTGAAACGTAATAATCCTTCATTTCGTAAAATGAATTGGCGTACAGGTACATCAATTTTTCGGCTTGTGGCTTCCCTCTGTAATTGGGTACAATTTGGGCAAACAATCGGTTAGCTTTCGAAAAATGGCCTTCGTTGTAAAGCTCCTCTCCCATTTTAAACTTGGTAGCAATATCTTCAGACTTTAAGGCCTTTTGGTATCCACTACACCCCGTTAAAACGGCAGCCAGCATCAATATGTAAAAAAATCTATTCATTTATTTTTATTACAGCTTGCAAAATTAAGCTATTATTATGGATTTTAAAAATATTATTTCTTCGCTAAAATAATGGCTTAAAGGCAGTAAAAGGAAGGTTTAAGTTATATTTAACAACAAAATTTCCTCTCTGTAATTGTTTTTTTGAATTTTGAAACAATTACTAAAACTGCTTTACAAAATCGGTAATTTTGGCTTTTAATTCGTTTGAAGCTGGTACCAATGGCAACCTAACTGCATCTTTACAAAGGCCCAAGGCTTCAAAAACACCTTTTATTCCTGCAGGGTTGTTTTCTTCAAAAATATAACCAATAACATCAATTAATTTGAAATGCAATTTGAAAGCTTCTTTGGCTTCGCCTTTTAAACCCAAACGAATCATCTCTGAAAACTCCTTTGGAAACCCTTGTCCGATTACAGAAATCACACCCGCTCCACCGGCCAAAACCACACCGAGTGCCAAATCGTCATCACCAGAAATAATCAAGAAATCTTCCGGTTTGTTTTTAATTAACTCGTAGTACTGCGAAATACTATTGCCCGCTTCTTTTACACCGATAATATTCTTAAAATCGTTGGCCAATCTTACCGTGGTTTGTGCCTCCATGTTTTTGGAAGTCCTTCCCGGCACGTTATATAAAATAATATCGATGGGCGACGCTTCAGAAATCGCTTTAAAATGTTGGTAAATACCTTCCTGCGTTGGCTTTGTGTAATATGGTGTTACCGATAAAATAGCATCGACACCATTAAAATCGGTAGCTTGTATTTCCTCAATTACCGCCGCAGTATTATTACCGCCAATACCCAAAACAATAGGAACGCGCCCGCTGCTCGCTTTTATAACGGTTTGTAAAACTGCTTTTTTCTCTTCTTTAGTAAGGGTTGCCGTTTCGGCCGTGGTGCCACATACCACAAGGTACTCCACGCCATTGTCTATATTAAAATTTACAATATCGGACAAAGCGCTATGGTCCACACTCAAATCAGTATTAAAAGGTGTTACCAATGCCACTCCCGTTCCTAAAAACTTACTACTCATTATTATTTATATTTTATTTAAAATGTTTAGGTACTTATGTACTTCCTTTTTAAAAGAATTGAATTCCTTTAAAGGGGTTTTTATTATTAAATCGTTTAAACGCTCATCGGTCTGCAAAATACCGATTTTAAATTTTGCTTTTGAAAGCGCCGTTATCAACTTCAACTCCAAAACACCCTCTTCGTAATAACTTACAAGTGCATCAAATTCGGTGTTTAAAAACTCTTGAAGCTCGGTATTTTTAACGGTACCGTTCCAGCCAAAATCTTTGGGATTGTAACAGGCATCCCAAGTATTTATGTTTTCTTTTTCGTTTTCCGAAAAGGCGATAATTTTCACCCTATTGGGCCTAACATCAATACAATCGGCCAATTTCCTGAACTGCTCAAAGCTATCAACTTCGTCGATATTAAAGATAATTCCTAAACTTATAATCTTGCCATCGTTAACATTTGCTTGTCTTTCCGATAACAATTTGTTCAAGTATTTTTTATTAGATTTTTCCTTAAAACCCTTTAAAATCATTTACCTTTATCCTTTCCGCAAAGGTAGCAAAAGTACATTCATTTATTTGATTTACACATGAGGATCACACATTTATTTATTTTGTTAAATTTTTTAATTTTTTGTGGGTGTAAACCTTCCGAACGGCACCTCTCAAAAATTGAAGGCAAACAAATAGCCATTACCGATTCGCTTCCGTTGAACCCCGAAATTGAATCTTTTGTTAAGCCGTACCGTGATAATATTGAAAAGGATTTGGATAGCGTTTTGGCATATTCGGCCGATACCTACACCAAAAATGATGGAGAATTCAATACCGCTTTGGGCAATTTTATGGCCGATGCCGTTTAC
Organism: Bacteroidia bacterium; assembly: GCA_030430535.1. Taxonomy (GTDB): domain Bacteria; phylum Bacteroidota; class Bacteroidia; order Flavobacteriales; family Flavobacteriaceae; genus Flavisericum. Next base: position 1,080 of record JAUIKY010000008.1, on the reverse strand, counting down.
GAAGAAGCCAACCCCATTTTTAAACAACGAACAGGAAAAAACATCGATATGGTATTGCTTAACCACGGTGGCATCCGCTCCATTTTATCAAAGGGCAATGTTACTAAACGCACCGCGTTCCAGCTTATGCCTTTTGAAAATAGTATTGTTGTAGTGGCATTAAAAGGTTATCAGGTTAACGCTTTAACCAACTATTTAAGCCGTTCGCAAAGAGCACATCCGGTGTCGAAATTAAAACTGATTTTAGATCAAGAGTTCAATGTTTCAGAAGCCAGAATAAATGAAAAGGAAATTATTGAAGACAGCACGTATTTTGTGGCTACTAACGACTACCTTTATAACGGAGGCGATAGCATGAGCTTTTTTAAACCCAACGATAGCGTTTACGTTTTAAACTATAAAATTAGGAATGCTTTAATAGACAACTTCAAACGAAAAGACACGATTGCCCCAGTGCGGGACAATAGATTTATTCAGCAAAAATAACGAGAATGAAACGCAGGAAATTTATTCAACACACGGCTGCCGGCACTGCTCTGGCTACCATAGGGAATTTTGGACTACAATCTTTCACATCGTTTGAAAGCATCGAAAAAGTAACGGTACTGCACACCAACGACGTGCATAGCCATATTGATGCCTTTGGTCCTGAAGATGGTCGAAATGCGAATAAAGGTGGTGTGGCCAGGCGCGCCAGTTTAATTGATTCTATTAGAAAAGAGAACCCCAACACGCTTTTACTCGATGCGGGCGATATCTTTCAAGGCACCCCTTATTTTAATTATTATGGTGGCGAATTGGAATTTAAATTGATGAGCAAACTAAAATACGATGCAGCCACAATTGGCAACCACGATTTCGACAATGGCATTGAGGGTCTGTATGCCCAATTGCCACATGCCGAATTTCAGTTTATCACGGCAAATTACGATTTTTCGAATACCATCATGGATACCCATACCAAGCCTTATGAAGTGTTCAAAAAGGGAAATATAAAAATTGGTGTTTTTGGACTTGGCATTGAATTGGAAGGCTTGGTTGACCCTGAGATGTATAAAGAAACTCAGTATTTAGATCCTA
>JAUIKY010000098.1 GCA_030430535.1 Bacteroidia bacterium | reverse complement strand
GCACCACCAATAATAACGCCATCACCCAAGGTTACCGAACCGGCCAGCCCACTGTGCCCCGCCATAATACACGAACGCCCCATAACGCTGTTGTGGCCTATTTGCACCAAATTATCAATTTTACTACCGTCGCCAATTATGGTCGAGCTAAACTTAGCCCGATCCACACAAGAATTGGCCCCAATTTCAACATAGTGCCCAATTATCACATTCCCTATTTGTGGAATTTTCACCAAACCACGACCATCGTCGCTAGGTCTGTAACCAAAACCATCGGCACCGATACTTACATTGGTATGGAAAATACAATTACTGCCAATAATGCAACGCTCACGAATTACGGTTCCCGACCACGCTACAGTATTATCACCAATTATGGTTTCATCAAAAACACAAACATTGGGATACAACACCACGCCGTTGCCAAGTACAACATCTTTACCCACGTAGCAGTTGGCTCCAATTTTACAGCCTTCACCAATTTTTGCCGTGTCGTGGATTACTGCCGTGGGGTGGATATCACTTTCAAACACAGGTGCTGGCGGATTGAAAAGTTCCAACACCTTGGCCATGGCTAAATCGGCATTTTTCACTTTAATAATAGCTCGGTTTTCTCCGGGTTCTAACGACAAATTATCGTTAACCAGCACGGCACTGGCTTCCGATTCATCCCAATATTTTAGGTATTTGGTACTGCCAATAAACGTGATGTGATGCGGTTTTGCTTTTCGAAGTTGCTCAGGGCCTTCAATCTTTTGGGTGGTATTTCCGACTAATTCACCCTTTAACAGGTTATTGATTTCTTCAACAGTGTATGATGCCATTATAGTTGTCTTTAAGTTAGTAGTTGCGTAAATCTACTAGAAAAAAGACAAATATCAACCGTTTTTATTCTTCAATTCTGTTTTCGTCGAAGGCTGAGGGCAATAATTTAGGAATAAATTTAACTACTAAAGGCAGCAGTATGGCTCCTCCGGGCAGTAAAAAAATAGCCAAACTGGGTATGGACTTAAAAATATCCAGAAGCTGTTCCTGCACTTTTTTTTGTTCGGCCGGTGTTAAATCCCGAACGGTAGATTGGGTTAGCAACACCATCAACTCTTTGCTATCCTTTAACTCCCTATACAAACGCTTGCTGTTTCTCCTAATGAGTTTGTACACCATTTTACTGGAATTATCGTAAAAACTCTTCACCATATTTTTAGAGCTTAATAGCGCAATATTGTCTTTATGTTCGGTATAAAAATGATTGACCGTTTTTATGGATTGGTGTATTCGGGAAAGGCTCAAATCTAAATCGCGTCCCAATTTTTCCAAAAACTGTTCTTCCTTTACATCAATCATTTGGTCGCTCCAAGTGGCCATGCATGAAATATCCAAAACATAATATTTCTCCAATGGCGTTTTTAAATGCTTTAGTGCTTTTTTGTAAGTGAGGTTTTTGTTATCGCTGTAGCGCAATGACGATTCGAACAACCTCATCAAACTTTCGTCGTACTGATTTTTTATGACTTTTGAATTTAATACATCCAATGAAATGGCGACTATCGAAGCTTCCAAATTTTTAATATAATCAATACTGATACTTTCATTTTTCAAATACTCCATATACGCCAAAACATCAACGTACAACAAAGCATTTATAATGAAATAATTGAAGTTTTTGGTAAGCACATTGGCATCTATCTGAATACGCTTGTGGATGATATCCTCCAATTGCTCATTCGATTTTTTCCCGCCTAAAAGGCCTTTAAAAAATGAGGTTTTTATTTCATTAATGGCCGTATAAAACGTAATAACGCTCTCTACAAAGGGCACATCTGTTTTTGATTGCGCATGGGCATACAAAAACGCCAAACAGAAATTGGTTTTGCACAGTTCCTCTTCCGAAAAATCTTTTTTTGGAAAAACCTGAGCCACCACACTAAAATTGCTGCCATAAATAAACCCACAATAGCGCAAAGCATCGTAAAAGCTTTCTTCATCGTACACCAAAAAACGGTTGTTCTTTTCAACCTCCCTAACCAACTTTTTTATCCAACCTGTCGAAGATGGGTTCATAACTATCCACTGAATATTTAGGGTGTAAAAATAGTGTTTTTAACGCTTTATCACCATAACTTTTCTTTTAACAAATTTTTAACAAAACCGCTATTTTCTTTTTTGCGTAGGTATGGGTGAGAGTCAAAAACATATTAACAACAAAATCTCAAAATCATGAAAAAATTAACAATTGTATTAGGAATTGGAATCTTAGCCGTGGCTAGTTTCTTTATTATCGCGGCCGATCATATCGATGCTCCAGCCGTTCAAGGTGGCAATAGCGATATTACCGATTTTTACGCCTTTCAAGGTGAAAACACAGACAACATTGTATTTGCAGCCAACCTGCAAGGCTTACTCAGTCCCAGTGCAACGGGCAGTGCCACATTTAACGAAAACGTGTTGGTTGAATTTAATATTGATACCACCAACGACAACGTAGAAGATCTAGTCATTCAAGCCATTCCTAGAGACGGAAAGATGTACTTTTTTGGTCCCGTAGCGCCATCGCAAACCGGGCTTAATAGCACCATTCAAACCAATGCCTCCGCTGGTGGCGTTGTAGACATTACAACTTACGGTGAAGAGGCCAAAATAGCTTCATTTGGAGGTATGAGCTTTTTTGCCGGGCCACGCGACGACCCATTTTTTATGGACTTCGCTCAATATTCTGAAATTATCGCTGGTAATGCCACAAGTTTTAACAACCCTGGCGCCGATACTTTTGCTGGAACCAACGTCATGTCTATCGTCCTAGAAGTGCCCAAAAGTATGATTGGCGGCTCTGGTACCATCAATACCTGGGTAGAATCAAAAAGAAAATAAAATAACGCAACCTTATAAATTTTAAAATTATGAAAACTATAAAATTATTTACAGTG
>JAUIKY010000050.1 GCA_030430535.1 Bacteroidia bacterium | reverse complement strand
AAAAGCTTCAGCACCAGAGGCTTTAGCGGCTTGAATGGCAAAACTGCCCGAGCCACCTAAAACAGCTACTTTTCGTATTTTTTTCTTCAAAAATGTTGAATGCCGAATGCAGGGCGTTCCCATTTTGGCTTTTATATGGTCTAGGAAAGCGGTTTCGTCCATGGGGTCTTTCAATTCGCCAACCATACCGATGCCAATATTTTGGTTTTTATTTTCGAGGGTGGTGATTTCGTAGGCCACTTCTTCGTAAGAATGCGTTTCGAAAAGTGTTTTTAGCAATTGTTGCTCTAAATGCTTGGCGTAAGTAATCGTGATTTTTGTTTCTTCTTCGGTGTGAATTTGTCCTCTTTCGCCAATGGTAGGATTGGAATCTTCATTGCCATTAAACGTGCCATAGCCCTCTACGTTGAAACTACAATCGTTATAATTGCCTATGCTGCCGGCACCCGTGGCGAACAGGGCTTTCCGAAGATTTTCTGCTTCATTTTTTGGGACGTAGGTGGTCAGTTTTTTTATGGTGGCATTTTGCGGAATCAATATGCGTTTATTGCCCAATTCCAGTTGGTTGCAAATCATGTCGTTTACGCCTTGCAAGGCATTGTCTAAAGCCGTGTGCATGCTGTAAATGGCAATGTCGTGTTTTATGGCCTTCATTACCACGCGTTCCACGTACGATTTTCCCGTGAGTTTCTTCAAGCCCTTGAAAATAATAGGGTGGAAGCTTACAATCAAGTTGCAGTTGTTTTCAATGGCTTCGTCAACCACGGTTTCCAGCGTGTCCAATGTCACCAATACTCCTGAAACTTTTGAATTTTTATCGCCCACCAATAGCCCTACGTTGTCAAAATCTTCGGCATAGGCCAAAGGCGCCAATGTTTCTAAATGGTTTACAACGTCTTGTACAATCATGTTGGATAAAGTTTTACTTCAAAGATAAAATAATTACTTTCACACTTGATTTTAGAATTAGTATATTTCGAGATTTATAACCTGAGTTCGATATAAAACCTTTTGATTAATAATTTAGGAGATCAACTGTGTTTTGTCACTTCGAGCGGTGTCGAGAAGCTTATAACTTAAATATTGCTTCAATAAGGCCTCGACTCCGCTTGACCAGACAAAGTAAAGGCGCGTTTGAATTCATACAGAGGAAGTTATTTGCATTCAGCTCGCGGTTGTAATTTTAATTTGAAGTGATTTCACTATAATGAAAACAATCCGATACTTACTGTTTCCTGTGGTGCCGATTTACTATGTGGTGACTTGGTTACGCAACAAGTTGTACGATTGGGGCATCAAAAAATCGAAATCGTACCCCTTTCCGGTTATTTGTGTTGGGAACCTAAGTACAGGCGGAACGGGAAAAACCCCGATGGTGGAATATCTGGTGAACCTTTTGAAAGATGAATTTAATTTAGCTACTTTAAGCAGAGGGTATAAGCGAAAAACAAATGGGTTTCAATTGGCCGATAAACATACTACAGCCGAAATTTTAGGCGATGAACCGTTTCAGTTTTACAATAAATTTAATGAAGATATTATTGTTGCTGTTGATGCCGATAGACAAAACGGAATAACACAGTTGCTAAATTTGAATAATGCCCCGGAAGTAGTGTTGCTCGATGATGCTTTTCAGCACCGAAAAGTAAAGGCGGGATTCAATATTTTGTTGACCACCTATTCGCAACCTTATTTTAAGGATATGGTTTTACCCACAGGAAATTTGCGTGAGCCTAAAAGTGGAGCCAAACGCGCCGATATTATTGTGGTGACCAAATGCCCAGAATACATTGGTGAAACCGAAAAGAACATTTATAAAAAACAAATAGCACCGTTGCCCCACCAGCAGGTGTTCTTTAGTGCCATTTCGTATTCTGAAAGGGTGATTTCGCAAACAGAAACTTTAAAATTGGATGGGCTGGAGCATTTTACTTTAGTAACCGGTATAGCCAATGCCATGCCTTTGGTTGACTTTTTAAAAGGAAAAAATCTGAATTTTGAACATTTGAATTTTAAAGATCATCACAATTTTAGCGAACAGGACATTGAAATGCTTACCGAAAAGCAACGAATCATCACCACCGAAAAAGACTTTGTGCGATTGCAAAAACATGACGTCCTAAAAGGGAAATTGTTTTATTTGCCGATTCGGGCAACCATCGATGACCAGCAAAAATTCAATAAGTTAATAACCGATTTTGTTAAGCGCTAGGCGTTGATTTTTGTTTGTTGGACAAGGCGTTGTAAAGCTTCTTCTCAAATTCTTCCTGCTTAAACGGTTTAGGAATAATATCGGTAAATCCAGCTTCTTCAAACTCGTGCATTTTATCTTCTATGGTAACGGCCGTAAGGGCAAAAATGGTAAGCTCCTTATCAAAAGACCTCACGATTTTAGTAGCCTCGATACCACTGATGCCCGGCATGTGTATATCCATCAAAATAATGTCGTATGTATTGGCCTTAATTTGTTCAACAGCGTCTTCGCCGTTGTCAACAATATCACATTTTAAGTCCATTTTAGTTAAAATTTTCTTGGTAATCATTTGGTTGATTTTGTTGTCTTCAACCACCAAGATTTTAACATTGCTTAAATCGATATCGTCTTTATTGCCTTCAAAGTAAGCGACTTTGTTTTCTTCGCCTTCCTCGATGTTTGTTTTCTCTAAAGGAATTTCGAAGTAGAACGTAGTACCGACGTTTAGTTCACTTTTTACGTATATTTTTCCTTTTAAAATGTCTATCAAACCTTTTACGATAGAAAGGCCAAGACCGGTGCCACCATATTTTCTGTTAATTTGAATGGAACCTTGCGAGAAGCTCTCAAACATGTGGTCTTGCTTTTCTTGGCTAATACCAATACCGTTGTCTTCAATTTCGAAACGAAGCGTGAACACTTTTCCGGCCTCTTCGATTTTGTAAACCCGTATCCAAATGTCGCCATCCTTGGTGAATTTTATGGAGTTGCCCACAAGGTTGATTAGGATTTGCGATATTTTTATTTGGTCGGCAATAAAGTTTTCAGGTAGATTTTTATCGTACTCAAAATGAATTTTAACATTATTGTCTTGGGCCGAGTTGTTAAGCGCCAAAATAATGTTGTTGATTTTTTTGTTAAGGTTGAATACTTCCGGCTCTAAATCAACTTTGTTGGCTTCGATTTTATTGATTTGAAGGATGTCGTTAATGAACGTTAGTAAGTAGTCTCCAGAAAATTTCAAGGATTTTAAGTGTTGTATTTGTTCTGGTTTTGGGTTTTCATCCAAAAGCATGTTGCTTAAACCGGTTACGGCATAGAGCGGCGTACGTAATTCGTGGGTAACGGTTGATAAGAAATTGGCCTTAGTTTTTGAGGCTAATTCGGCTTTTTCCTTGGCAACAATAAGTTCTGCATTCTTTTTATGCAACATATTATTGGTTTTTAACCTGATGTTGTTGTTTTTGTACAAGGACAGGGTTAAAAGCGACAAAATAGTAATAAGTGCCACACTTAAAATAGAGGTAAGCGTTTGTAGATTGTTGCTATCTTCGGCTTTTTCCAACTTTTCTAAAGCCAATTTATTCTTTTCAATTTCTTCACTCAGTAAATACTGGGCTTCGAGGTCGCGAGGCGAATTAACTCGGGTTAGACTTCTAATGGAATCGGATAGCGTTACATAAGCATCTAAGTAATCTCTTGAAGTTTTAAAATTTTCAATGTTTTTATAAAGATTACTTAATACTAAATAGCCTTCGTTAAGAATGCTTGTAAAATCGTTGGTTTTTGCAATTTGAATGCTTTCGTGGGCTATATCGAGCGCTTTTTGGTCGTTACTCAGTTTTTCATAAATCTTGGCTTGATTTAAAAGGGCGTTGCTCAATATTTTTTGGTATTTGTAATTTTTGGCAATAGCGATAGACTGCTCGATAACATCGCGGGCTTTTGTATAATTTTTTAATTGAACGTAGGTTTTGCTTTCCTGAAGCAAGGTTTCTGCCAAGTATTCGTTCAGTTCTTCTTCTTCAAATTTTGATTTGGCTGCTGTGTAAGAATCTAAAGCCGAATAGTAATCGTTTTTTGCCAAATAAACGTCGCCAAAAGTTTTGTATGAAATCCCCAGGTTTTTATTGTCGTTAATAATACGTTGAATCTCAATGGCTTTGTTTAACGATTTTATGGCTTTGTCCTTTTCGCCAATAATAAGTTGTATTCTGCCTTTGATAGCGTAAATAACCCCAATACTTTTTTTGTTATCGGCATCTTCAGCTAGTTTTAGGGCTTCGTCAAGGTTTTTTTGCGCCTTGAAATAATTGAAGTTTTCCAACTCGGCTTGCGACTCGGCAATGCGATAGTTGATGTTGTTTTGTGCTAATTCGGGATCATTGTCAATGGTTTTTTGAGCCACTGCGTTGAAGCTGAAGAACAAAACTAGTATGTAAATGTAGCTTTTCATTTTGGGGTATAATTCAAACTAATACGGACAAATATAATTATTTTATCGATAAAACGTTGTTTTTTGACGACAAATTGCAAATTAAATCTATTATTCTGCTTGAATAGCCTGTTTCATTATCGTACCAACCTATTATTTTCACCATATTTCCTATTACCGATGTCATTTCAGAATCGAATATGCAAGAGTGGGTATTCCCAACAATATCGATTGAAACTATTGGGTCTGTTGTATATTCAATAATATTTTTATAATGATGTTCTGCCGCTTCCTTAAATAAATAGTTAATGTCCTTGATGGAAACTGTTTTTTTAACGTTGAAAGTAATATCGGTTAGTGAACCATTTATTACGGGTACACGAATGCCGCAGCCCCCAATTACATTTGATAGGTTTGGAAAAATTTTAGTCAACGCTTTGGCAGCACCAGTGGTGGTAGGTACAATGGATTGCCCGGCTGCTCTCGATCGGCGCAAATCGCGATGGGGCTGGTCGTGCAAACTTTGGTCGGTGGTGTACGAATGCACCGTAGTAATATAGGCTTGGTCTATGCCACAAAACCGGTTGATAATATCAATCATCGGTGCTGCATTGTTTGTGGTACACGACGCATTCGAAATAATACTTTCGTTGCCTTCAATCAAATGGTCGTTAACCCCCATAACAATGGTTTTAATGTCGTCCTCAATAGGCGGAACACTTAAAATAACTTGTTTGGCGCCGTTGTTAATATGGTGATTTAAAACGCTAGTGGTCTTAAACTTACCTGTAGATTCAATGACGAAGTCAATATTGAAAGGTGTCCAGTTGATATCTTTGGGATGGGCATGGTTTAACAGCGGAACATTTTTGTTGTTCACAATGATGTTTTGGGCATCATGAGAAATATCGCCGCTAAAAATACCGTGAATGCTGTCGTACTTCAATAAGTGGCTCAATGTTTTGGTATCGGCCAAATCGTTTATGGCAACCACTTCAATGCCGTCATGGTTTTGAAGCAACCTAAAAAGACGTCGGCCAATTCTACCAAATCCGTTAATGGCAACACGAATCATGTTTAATTAATATGTTTTTGGGCTTTGTAAGAGGAACGTACCAAAGCACTGCTCTCCACATGGCGGAAACCTAAATCGAGTCCAATTTCTTCGTATTCCTTAAACTGGTCGGGAGTGATAAATTGTTTTACAGGCAAATGTTTTTTGCTCGGCTGAAGGTATTGGCCAATGGTTACAACGTCCACATCGTTTTCCTTTAGATCGTGTAAGGTTTCAATCACTTCTTCTCGCGTTTCGCCCAAACCTAGCATAATGCCCGATTTGGTACGGCGTTGGCCTTGTGCTTTCAAATATTTTAAAACGTCCATACTGCGATCGTATTGGGCCTGTATCCTTACTTCGCGGGTTAAACGACGAACCGTTTCAATATTGTGCGATACTACTTCTGGAACCACATCCACAATTCTGTCAATGTGTTTTTCTATACCTTGAAAATCGGGAATTAATGTTTCAAGTGTGGTTTCAGGATTCATTCTTCTTACGGCTTTTACCGTTTCAGCCCACATGATGCTACCCATATCCTTAAGGTCGTCGCGATCCACACTGGTTAATACAGCGTGCTTAATTTTCATTATTTTTATAGAACGGGCTACTTTTTCGGGTTCATCCCAATCTACCGTTTCGGGTCGACCGGTTTTTACACCGCAAAAGCCACATGAACGGGTACAAACATTCCCTAAAATCATAAAGGTAGCAGTACCTTCTCCCCAGCATTCGCCCATGTTGGGGCAACTGCCCGATGTGCAAATAGTGTTAAGTTTGTATTTATCTACCAAGCCACGAAGTTCGGTGTATTTTTTCCCCGTTGGAAGTTTTACACGGAGCCATTTTGGTTTTTTTTGTCGTTCAGGTAATATATTGGATGCCGTATCTGTGTTCATATTTCAAAAAATGATAGAGGGCAAAGATACAAAGTATTCTTTTAAAAGCCCGCCCTATAAAGTGCTTAGATACCAAATGCTGAAACCAGTTAAAAAAGCAATACCCAATAAGCACCAAACATGCATGAGTTTTGACGGGCGACAGTCTTGTGGCGTGTGTTTGCTTGAAATTAAGATGTAGTTAATTATGGCATAAAAAGGCGCTGTAACAAAGGAAAGTATAGTCGCAATTTTAATTAACAGTCCCATTTCGGATGCTAAAAATAAAAAAATACAAACAGTCCCAATGGAAAGCAGAATAATCCAAAACCCATAATTGAACTTTGTGCTTTTATTGAAAAGTAGTTGGGTGGTTTTTTCCATGGCACGTGGCGAGGCATCTAATGTGGTAAGCGTGGTGCTGAACATGGTGGTAAATGCGGCCAAGCCAATAATAATATAGGCCCAGTTGCCCAAGTTGGTGGTATACATGCCTATTAACTGGCTGGAAAAGACCGTGGCCGAATCGCTAAATGTTTCGCCGCTGTTGTACATCACCAAAGCACCCAAAAGCACAAAGCCTGTGCCCAAAAAAATAGTACCCATGTAGCCTACGTTAAAATCGAATAGCGCCGATTTGGTATTGTAATTTTTGGTGTCGTTATTTTTTTCAACAGCCCATAACGATTGCCACACCGACACATCCAAAGGGGCGGGCATCCAACCCATAAAAGCGATTAAAAAAGCGATATCTAAAGTGTTTTCGGGGAGTATCTGTTTAAATGACAAAGGTTCGGTATGGTTGAGTAAGGCTATGCTCACAGCCAAGATAGTGCTTATGGTTAAGGTGATGACAATTATTTTCATCAACCGATCTAAAAGCTTGTATCTCCCCATAATCAATAAAACCAAACAGGTTGAAATAATGATGATGGTCCAGACTTTAAGGTCGATAAAATCACCAAAAAGGGTAGAGGCCAAACCTGCGGTAACAATGGTAACTCCTGCTTGTATGGTGAAAATGGTGGCTAAATTAAGAACAAAATACAGCATTAAAATACCTTTGCTCAATTTTTTGTAGCCATCGAGTAAACTTTCGCCAGTGGCTGTGGCATACCTTGGGCCAAACTGAAAAAACGGATATTTAAACAAATGCGCCAAAAGTAATGCCCAGAGTAATCCCAAGCCAAAATCGGCACCCGCTCGGGTAGACTGTACCAAATGCGATACACCAATGGCGGCTCCAGCAAATAACAGGCCGGGGCCCAGATTTTTTAGTTTGGCTAGCATTATTTGTCCCTTATAATTTCAGCAAGCAACTTTTTGGCTCGAAGCAGTTTTACTTTTACGTTGTTTATGGGCTCGCCCAGCTCTTCCGAAATTTCTTTATAGCTTAGTTCTTGAAAATACCTCAAGTTGATGATTTCTTGGTAATGGGGCTTCAGTTTTTTTATGTCCCGCAACAATTTGGCTAAATGTTGTTCGGTAATCAATTTGTCTTCCGGCGACGGCGATTCATCTAAAACTTGAAATGCTTCTCGTTCATCTTTAGAAATAACTTGCCCAATGGAATTTTTTTCCTTTCGAAGCAAATCGATATGGATGTTTTTCGAAATGGTAATCAGCCAAGTTTTAAAGGTGTATCTTTCGTTGAAGGTTTCAATGCGGTCAAACGCTTTCGAAAAGGTTTGTATGGTAATATCTTCTGCATCATTTTCGTTTTGGGTACGTTTAAGCTGAAATCCGTAAACATCGTCCCAATACAAATCCAATAAAAAGTTGAACGCTTTTTGGTCGTTTTCTTTGGCACGCTTAATGGCTTCGTTTATTTCCAATGGTTGGGTTTTGAAATAAGATTATTTATAAAGATAGCCAATTGTGATAAAATAAGAAAAATCTCGAGAAAAGGCAGAAGTAATAGCAAATCGGATTCGTTGAGTTTTTTAGACGACAGTCCTAAAACCGTATATTGTAATAGGGTTCTTATTAGAAACAAACTTAAAACTACCTGCCATTGATATAACGAAGGGAGTAAAATTAAAGCCAAAAACCAAAACAGAATGTTGGAAACGTACAAAACCGTTAAAATAACTTTATGTTTTGTTTTGTAATGGATGGCGGTTGAAACATGCCGTCTTTTTTGTTTAAACCATTCTTTAAAAGAGGTCTTTGGAGTTGATGTTGTAAAGCTGTCTTTGGAAAAACATATCGCCGTATTGTGTTTTGTGGCCACTTGGTTAACGAACAGGTCGTCGTCGCCAGAGCGTACTTTAATGTGCTCTATAAAACCATTGGCCTTAAAAAACTCTTTTTTGGCATAGGCTAAATTACGACCCACACCCATGTACGGGGTACCGACAATAGAAAACGAAAAGTAGTTTATGGCGGTTATTAAGGTTTCGAACCTTACAATTTTGTTAAGGAAAGATTTTTTAATTTTTTCATAAGCGCCGTATCCTAATACCAAAGCTTTTTCTTCGCTGAAGTGGGCTGACATTTCGGAAATCCAGTCTTTTGATAGTGGTTTGCAATCGGCATCGGTAAACAAAAGGTATTCGTTTTTTGAAGCCTTAATACCCAATGTCAATGCGTATTTTTTGTTGCCCCAAAAGGCTTCAATACTTTTAACATCAACCACTTTAATGTTGTTGTGCTCAGCGGCAAAATTTTGCATTACTTCTAAAGTGTCGTCTTTTGAAGAATCGTTTATCAGTACGATTTCAAAATTGGGGTAGTCTTGTGCAATTACCGAAGGTAAGAATCGCTTAAGGTTATCGGCTTCATTTTTGGCACATATAATTACCGAAATGGGAAGATTTTTTTTAGTCGCTTCCTGCGGCTTTAAAAAAGCAAATTTTCCAAAGATAAATACGTAAAATACAATTTGGATAACAACTACAACAATAAATGCGCAGTAAATAAAACCCAGAAGCCCCATGAATTAGTTACGAATGTTGAGGTTCGTTACAATCGCTAAATTGATCGGGGGTTTTTCCACAAAAACCACAGGCTTCGCCTTCTTGGTTTAGCATTGGGTTTTGGCTGGCGCAAGTACCGGCAAACTTACCGTCTTTTTTTGCCCAGATTTTAATGGCGATTCCTGCAATGCCCAATCCTAACAATACTAAGGTGATTAAAAGAAGTTTCATGAGTTTTTGATTGTTTGTGCAAAGATAAGGGTTTTACTTCTAAAATTTAAGGGAACTTATTCAAATCAAAATATTATTCGTTTAGCAAACGATATGCTAGATGTGCTTTACTGGATCACTACAAAAAAAGCCTCATTTTAAAATAATAAAATGAGGCTTTTAGTTGTTAATTGCTATTAATCTATTGTAAATCAATTTCAGCAACAGAGTTTTCTGTTGAGGCTACATTATTGCCGCCTTTGGGTTCAATGGTAATGCTTAAACCAAGGGCATCTTCCATGTAGGGGATGTTTTTAAGTTTTCTGTCGGCTTCACTTAAAACTCCCAAACTCACCATCTTATCTTGCAATTCTGCCCAGATTTGGTAGCATTGCTCGTCTGGTAATTCGGGTAGCGACACCACATCTATCATCGATGTTTTTTCCTTGGCATTAATGTAGGCTACCGTTTTTAATTGTTTGGCCCGATCGTTTCCGTTAATAATGTATTTTTCGGTTTCGGGGTTGTTCAATTTTAAAAGCTGACGCATTACGTTATCCAACATAGCGTTGTTCTTTTCAATATCGCTGCGCAAATCAAAAAGTTCATCAACCACTACTTGGTTTTCTCTTGCCAGTTTTTGGTTTTGGTTGTAAAAAATATACGAAGTTCCGGCAAAAAGCAAAGCGGCAACACTGGCAGCTATACTATATTTGTACCATTTTTTGTATCTCCTTTTGGGAGCTAGTTTTACAACAGGCTTTTCATCAAGTTCATCCAAAATATTATTTAAGATGTCTTTGGGGGCTTCTACAGCATGGGCTTTGGCAACCACCTCTAGGTTGAATTGCAGCGTATTGTAGGCATGCTGTACTTCTGGGTATTTCGAAATATAAGATTCCACTTGTTCTGTTTCGGCAGAAGAAGTTTCACCTAATAGATATTTTTCTAATAGGCCAGAATTTAAAAAAGTAGTTATTTTCGCATTCATGACGTTTTTTATTGAGGATCGTAGATCTTTTTAAGTTCTCGCAATCCAATTTTCAATCTCGATTTAATCGTGCCCAGTGGAATATCCAGATCTTCGCTGGCCTCCTGCTGGGTCATGCCTTCAAAAAAGAGGGCGTTCAGGACAATTTGGTATTTTTCATCTAAACTATTCAGGTGCTTTTTTATGTCTAAAACATCCTGATTTAATTCATCTGAGTTTATCTTATATACGTTGGAAGTCTCAATTTGGACTTCGTTGCCGCTTTTGTTTTTTTGCGATCGTATTTTATCTATGGCAGTATTGTAGGCAATACGGTATAGCCAAGTAAAGAGTTTGGCTTTACCGGGGTCGTATTTTTTCGAATAGCGCCAAATTTTCACAAAACTTTCCTGCAAGACATCCTGGGCGGTATCTTCATCCTTTATTACTTTTTGGATGACCCCGTAAAGTGCATCTGCATAGTACTCGTACAGTAACTTAATGGCTCTTTTGTCGCCATGTTGTAAGAGGGAAACTATTTCTTTTTCTATTGCTGAAATCAAGGTCGGCTAGTTTAGGTGAATAAGGATGAAAAGGTTCATAAAATCAAATTTAGACATTTCTTTTGAAATCAGAGGATATTAACTTCAGCCTCAATAGAAATATTAAACAGACGTTTGATGGTTTTTTGAATCAATTTGGAGAGTTCCAAAATATCCGATCCATTGGCGCCACCATAATTTACCAATACTAGCGCCTGTTTTTTGTGAACACCGTATTGCCCAAAACGTTTGCCTTTAAAACCGGCTTTTTCGATGAGCCAACCCGCAGGTACTTTTACTTCGTTTTCCGAAACGGGGTAGGAGGGTACATTGTCAAAATTTTTGAGGAGCTCCTCAAAATGGCTTTTCGAAATTACAGGGTTTTTAAAAAAACTACCGCTGTTACCGATTTCTTTTGGGTTGGGCAACTTGCTTTCGCGAATGGCAATTACCGCGTTCGAAATATCTTTTATTGTAGGTTTGGCAATATTATTATTTTCAAGTTCAGTTGAAATAGTGCCGTAACTGGCATTGATGTTATGGTGTCGTTTACTAAGTTTAAAAGTAACACTAGTGATGATGTACTGTCCTTTGGCCTTCTGTTTAAAAACTGAGTTTCGGTAACCAAAATTACAGTCGGCTTTTGTAAATGTTTTTAAGCTTTTTCCATCGGTTGAAAGCGTTTCACACGATTCAAAAACGTCCTTAAGCTCTACGCCGTAGGCTCCAATATTTTGAATGGGTGCCGTACCCACATTACCGGGAATTAACGACAGGTTTTCCACCCCGCCAAAATTATGGTTAATACACCACAACACAAATTCGTGCCAATTTTCGCCGGCTTGGGCCTTAACGGTAACAAAATTGTCATTTTCCGAAACTACCTCGATGCCCTTTAAGTTAATATGGATAACTAAAGCGTTTACATTTTTAGTGAGCAGCATATTACTGCCGCCGCCTAAAATGAGTTTTTCTGGATAGTCCTTCAAGCCCAAAACCTGTTTCAGATCATCAATGGTTTCAACCGAAACAAAATGCTTAGCCAAAACATCAATGCCAAAAGTGTTATAGGGTTTTAAAGATGTATTTTGCTGTATCTCCACTAGTTGGGGTAAACTTTTAAAGCTTCTTTTAAAATGTTAACGGCCTTTACCAAACTTTCTTTGTTTAATACGTAGGCTATTCGAATTTGGTTCAAGCCCACGCCCGGAGTGGAATAAAATCCGTTGGCCGGTGCTACCATAACGGTTTCGCCATCAATATCAAAATGCTCCAAGAGCCATTGCGCAAAATCATCGGCATTTTTAATGGGCAGTTCTGCTATACAATAAAAAGCCCCTTGTGGCACGGCTACTTTAATGCCATCAATTTTTTTGAGTTCGGCAATCAAGGTGTCTCTTCTATCTACATATTCTTCAATCACATCATCAAAATAGCTTTGTGGTGTATCCAGAGCGGCTTCACTGGCAATTTGTGCGTATGTTGGTGGGCTTAAACGTGCTTGTGCAAATTTAAGTACTGTTTGCATAAGCGTTTTGTTCTTTGATACTAAGCATCCTACGCGGGCCCCACACATGCTATAACGTTTGGAAACCGAATCGATAATTACGGCGTGTTGGTCTATGCCTTCCACTTGCATGATGGAGTAGTGCGTGTTGCCGTCGTAAACAAATTCACGGTACACTTCGTCGGCCACCAAAAACAAATCGTGTTTTACAGCCAAAGCGGCCAGCTGCTGGATTTCTTCTTTTGAATATAAATAGCCCGTTGGGTTTCCGGGGTTGCAAATTAAAATAGCTTTGGTTTTTGGTGTGATAAGTTTTTCAAAAGTATCTATGGGTGGCAATGCAAAATTGTCGTCAATGTCGCAAATGGCAGGAACAACTTTAACGCCCGATGCCGTTGAAAACGCAATGTAATTGGCATAAAAAGGTTCAGAAATGATCACTTCATCATTAGGGTCCATAATGCTACTGAACAGAAATAACAAAGCTTCACTGGCACCAGTGGTAACAATAATATCGTTGTGAGACACCTTAATGTCGTGCTTGCCAAAATATTGGGCCAGCTTCTTTCTGTAGGTTTCAGAGCCTTCAGAGCGAGAATACGAAAGAATTTCTACGTCGTTCTGTTTTACAGCGTTTAAGGCGACTTCAGGGGTTTTTATATCGGGTTGTCCAATGTTTAAATAATAAATGTGCTTTCCTTTTTCGGTAGCTTGTTCGGCATACGGAACAAGTTTTCGGATGGGAGAAGCGGGCATATCATGGCCTTTTTGTGATATAGTTGGCATTAAATAACTGTTTTTAAGCTGCAAAGTTGAGAAAATTATCTTAAAGTTTTTTTAAAAAATACCCCTAAATTACTAAGCTGACCTAAAGATTTGTAAATTGATATAACAAATTGTATCCAGCTAGATGACCTTCCGCTCCGTTAGCATACTCTGTTTTTTTCTTATTGGCCTGTTTGGTTTTAGCCAAAGTCGGTTTGCTATTGAAAACAAACATCGGTCTTGCAAAATTAAGTTCAAGTTAATCAATAACTTGGTAGTGATACCAGTTGAGGTGAATGGCGTTGAATTGTCTTTTCTGTTGGATACGGGAGTAAGCAAACCCATTATATTCAATTTTTTGAATGTCTCCGATACCCTGAACATCAAAGAGACTGAAACCATTTTTTTAAGGGGATTGGGCGAGGGGAAAATGGTTGAGGCCCTAAAATCGAAAAATAATATTTTTAAAATAGGCGATGCCATAAAACTGAACCAAGATCTCTATGCCGTTTTCAATGCCAATTTAGATTTGTCGCCCCGTTTGGGCATTCCCATTCACGGTATTATTGGTTTTGACCTGTTCCGCGATTTGGTGGTTAGGATCAATTATTCCACCCAACGACTAAAACTTACCGAACTCCAAGCCTATAAAAGTAAAAAGTGCAGAACATGCGAAACCTTTAATTTAGAATTTTATAACGGAAAACCTTATTTGAACGCCAAGGTTGAAATAGACGGAAAGAACATTCCCGTTAAATTATTGATAGACTCTGGTGGGAGCGATGCTCTTTGGCTGTTCGAAAATGAAGCTTTGGGCATACATTCTTCCGACAAGTTTTTTTATGATTTTTTGGGCTACGGGCTTAATGGTAGTGTTTACGGTAAACGCTCGAAGGTCGATAAGTTTTCTTTAAAAAGCTTTGAGTTGAAAAAAGCCAATGTGGCCTATCCCGATTCGTCTTCCGTTATTTTTGCCCAACAGATTAGAAACCGAAATGGCAGCTTGGCAGGTAATATTTTAAAACGCTTTAATGTGGTTTTCAATTATCAAAAAGCGCGGGTTACTTTAAAAAAGAACAGGTATTTTAACCAGCCTTTCAGCTATAACAAAAGTGGTATTGAGCTGGCACATGACGGCGTACGGATAGTAAAAGAGGAATCAGGTTCAGCACTTAAGCCTAGGGAAAATTTAGAGAATAGAACCCGAGTGGTTATTGAGGCGCAGTATAAAATGGCCTTAAAACCAGCCTACGGTATTGTAGAGTTAAGAGAAAACTCGCCTGCTGAAAAGGCGGGTTTGCGAAAAGGCGATATTGTAATTAGCATAAACGGAAAGCAAACGCATCAATATTCTCTACAGGAAATCATGCAAATGTTTCATGATGATACAGGAAAAAAAATAAGGTTAAGGGTTGAAAGAAACGGCACGCCATTAAACTTCAGTTTCGTTTTAACCGATTTTTTTGATTGAATATGTTAAGTGTTTTATTGCGCGAAGATTGGACGATTTTGTTAATATGAAATACGGAATGTAGAAAATAACTTTTTTACTCTTGCATCTTTTCGGGATGGCTTCTAACAAAAAAAAAAGGCCTGAACGTTAATTCAGGCCTTTCAAAATTATTTATTGCTTTATTTATTGCTGTACAATACTTTTTCCTTTTTTGTTCAAAACGCTGTCTTTACTGGGGTCAATCACTTCTCCTTTAATTTTTAAGGCTATTGTTGGTGTTTCAGCGTTAGAAATTACGGTAATGGTTTTTCTAATAGGGTTAACACGATTGGTGTCGTATTTTACTTCTATCTCGCCCGTTTTTCCAGGTAAAATAGGATCTTCTGGTTTTTTGGGGATGGTGCATCCGCAACTTGAGGTTACTTTAGAAATAATCAACGGTTCGTTGCCCGTATTAGTAAATTCGAATGTTCTTACTCCGTTAGATCCTTTTTCTATTGTACCGTAGTCGATGGTTTCAGATTTAAACTCAATTTTAGCTTGAGCGTTAACGGCAAAACTGATTAACCCGACGAATAAAATGGTAATTAATTGTTTCATGGTTTCGTTTTTTTATGGTTCATTGTTTCGGCTTCAGCGTTATTTTTACTGCTTAAAACCGCTTCAAATTCTTCTTAAATTTAATTCAAACATACTTACTTTTTCCACAAACAACAAAAATAATGGATAAAATACATGTTAATTAACAGCTTTTAATCTGTTTAACAGCGTTCATTTTTTTGTTTGTTTTACCTCATTTCCTTTAAAATATCCTTAAAAATTAAGGGATGTTAAAGTTTATATTGTTTTTGTAAAAAAAGAAATATAAGTACTTTTGCAGACTAAATGTTCAAAAACTATTCCAAAGCATGCAAATTCCATCAAAATATGATGCCAGTCAGGTAGAAAACAAGTGGTATAACTATTGGATGAGCCATAATTATTTCCATTCTGAACCCGATGAAAGAGAGCCTTACACCATTGTTATTCCGCCGCCAAACGTAACGGGGGTCTTACATATGGGGCACATGCTAAACAACACCATTCAGGATGTTTTGGTGCGCCGCGCCCGTTTATTGGGTAAAAATGCGTGTTGGGTACCCGGTACCGACCACGCCTCGATTGCTACCGAAGCCAAAGTCGTGGCCAAATTGAAGGAGCAGGGCATCGATAAAAACGATTTAACCCGCGAAGAATTTTTAAAACACGCTTGGGATTGGACGCACGAATACGGCGGCGTTATTTTAGAACAGTTGAAAAAACTAGGCTGCTCGTGCGATTGGGATAGAACTAAATTCACCATGGATGATGCCATGAGCGAATCGGTAATAAAAGTGTTTGTAGATTTATACAATAAAGGCTTGATTTATCGTGGTTACCGCATGGTAAACTGGGACCCTGAGGCTAAAACAACCCTTTCGGATGAAGAGGTGATTTACGAAGAAAAACAGGGTAGTCTTTACTATTTAAAGTACAAAATTGAAGGTAGTGA
>JAUIKY010000097.1 GCA_030430535.1 Bacteroidia bacterium | reverse complement strand
GAAAGTTAGGGTTTTCATTTAAAAAAGTCTCAACCACTTCATAAGCATAGGGCGAACTATAATTCCCAATGGTTGCATTGAGCCATGATTTCGGAAAAAATATATCACCCGTTTTTTGAATGTCTTCAGTTAAGCCCAAACACATCTTTAAGTGCTTTTTGGCCGAAGCTTGCCTTAACGGATGGTGAATATTGTACAAGGCCGAAATGACCCAACTTTCCTTTTCACGATTTTCGGCCTGGGCCAAAGATCGCATAAAACCATCCCTTACATTCTCGTCTGCCGACAAAGATGGTAATAAAAACTCAAACCGTTTTTTCCTATCGGGGTTTGAAATATCCTTTAAAGCCTCATGTAAAATGGTTTCAGCATCTGAATGCCCATAAACAGCCAGTGCCATCGCCAACCCTGTATAATCGTTTTCATTAAGGTTTAAGTTTTCAATTTTCAGGGATTTATCCCAGATTTGATATAGCATATCGCGGCCCGAAGGCAAATAGGCAATGCCTCTAAAAAATGCGAAAATTGTTTTTTTCAATCCCGACGGAAGGGTTTTGTCCATCAATCGTTCCGTTAACTTAGATTCCATCATTTGCGCCAAACCATCGCGGTTTTCAGGATTGATATATTTCCAAAAAACGACCGAACCATATCCTGAAACCATGCTTAAAACAAGTTCGTTCTCTTCGGCCATCATGCCCTGTATTAAGGTTTCCAAAGCCACTTCGGGCTTCATCTTGCCCAGCAGTACGTTTTCATATAAATTGATATAGCTATAACCCCTAGCGACATCATCCTTAATATTAGGAATGGCATAAGCCTCTAAATGTTCCATCGGGAACACGCCGTAGCCAAAAGCATCGTAATTATAAATAATGGACTGCGGTTTTTTATAGCCTACCAAAGCTGTAATATTTTGAGCCTTCTCATTTAAACTTACCGGAACAACCTTTACCGAATCAAGGTACACCAACCCAACGGAAAACCGTTGTGGCCAAAGATTATCGCTGCCATCTTCGGCTTGCTGCTCAATAATAAAAGACTCAATCTTACCATCTTTATACACTACATTGTCCGTTATTATGGGGCGCCCCGGCTGGTACACCCACACCTCACTCCATTGTTTTAAATCAAGATTGGTTTCGGCATCCAACAGCGAAACCAAATCGTTCCAATCGGCATTACCGTTGGCAAAATCTTTTATATAATTCTGCATGCCTTTTTTAAAGCCTGCCTCGCCTACCAAAGCCTCCAACTGCCGCATCATTATAGGGGATTTGTGATAAATAATGTTACCATAAAGCGTACCGGCATTTTTTAAATTATCGAGCGGCTGCTTAATGGGCGTGGCCCCTTTGGTGCGATCTTCGCTATACGCACTGGCATAATGCTCGCTCATAAAATTGAGACCATGGTTCACTTCTGGAAATGCAGGCTCTGAAATTTTATCGGCCAAGAAATTGGCAAATACTTCCTTCAGCCAAACATCGTCAAACCACTTCATAGTCACCAAATCGCCAAACCACATGTGTGCCGTTTCGTGGGCTATTAAATGGCAACGGTTCAGTTTTTGGTTTTGTGTGGCATGCCGATCTAGAAACAACGACGATTCTTGATACTGAATAGCCCCTACATGTTCCATACCTCCATATTGGTGACCCGGAATGGCCGCAAAATCTAATTTTTGAAAAGGAAACGGGTGTTTTGTATAGTCTTCTAAAAACGAAAGTGATTGCTTATGGAATTTAAAAACAGGCTCCTTACTGGCCTTTATTTTTTCAGCATCATTTTCACGATAAAAAAAATTCATTTTTAAACCGTCCAAAGTATCGCTTGCTTTTTCAAATTCGCCAGCAACAAACGAGAACAAATAGGTACTCATCAAATCGGATATTTTGAACCTGTGCCTTGTGGCATCTTCAAGTTCATCTTCGCGCTCTAATGCTCCGCCACTAAGTACCTTCCAATGTTTAGGCGCTGTAATATCGAGTACATAATGCGCTTTAATATTGGGCTGGTCAAAACACGGAAACAAAGTACTGGCACGATCGGGCACCAAAAGAGTGTAAAGATAATTGTCGTTTCGGTTCAGTGATTGTTCGCCTGCTTCAAAAAGGATGTTAATTTGGTTTTTTCCAATCTTTAAATATTCTGAAGCAACAACAACATGCTCTTGTTCGTGGGTGATATCTACGGATTTTCCATTAACAGAAACCTCTTTCAAAAGTGAACTATCAGCGTTAAAATCCAAATACAACGGATGGCTCAAATCCTTTATCGTTAAGCTTAAATGGAGTTTGGCGTCAATGGCTTCAGATTTTGCCTCTGGAATATCAAAAGATAATGCATAAACCACATCGTTTACCTGTTGCTTTCGGTAATTGGCCAATTCTAAAGAAATGCCGGGGCCGAGCAACGATTTACTTTCCTCTTTGTTACAGGAAACCAAAACGATAGAAATTAATATGAATACCGCTATTTTCTTCATCAAAAAAGTTTAGGGTTTTGTAAAAATAAGAAAAGGCACGGTTTACACCCTGCCTTTCATCTTTATTTACTTTTTCTATGACTATATCACTGCATCAACAATACCATAAGCTACCGACTCTTCTGCTCCCATCCAATGGTCGCGGTTAAAATCCTTCATCACCTTATCGAAATCCTGTCCGCAGTTTTCGGCCAATATTTTGGCGCTCAACTCTTTGGTTTTCAAAATTTCCTGTGCTGTAATTTCAATGTCACTGGCTTGTCCTCGCGCACCGCCACTGGGCTGATGGATCATCACTCGGGCATGTGGCTGGATAAAACGTTTTCCTTTTGTACCCACCGAAAGCAAAATCGAGCCCATGGAGGCCGCCAAGCCTGTACAAATCGTGGACACATCGCTTTTTAATGATTTGATGCAATCGTAAATGGCGAAGCCAGAAGTAACGTAACCACCCGGACTATTGATATATAAGTGGATATCTTTCGTTGCCAAGGCATCCAAATAGAGTAGCCTATCGATAACATGTTTGGCCGACTTATCGTCTACCTGGCCCCACAAAAACACTTTTCGTTCTTCAAGCAATTTAGTATCTATTGCGTCTTGTACTTTTATTGGTTTACTCATAATGTTCTTTTATTCTTTATTTTGTTCTAAAATAAAAA
>JAUIKY010000096.1 GCA_030430535.1 Bacteroidia bacterium | reverse complement strand
ACAGCTTTTTATATTCAATTTTTTCCGCTGTCATTATTTTCTCAATTCGTCTTGTCAAACTTAAAATAGTTGAATTGGCGAATAATTCAATTAACAGTATGTAAATCAGTCCAAAAATTGGAAGAACAAAAATCATAAGACTTTCATTAATTCCATTCGTGAAAGTTTGATAAATTGCAATAACAATTGTCAGAGTGATAAAGAAAGCTGCAAACCAAAAATGAATATTATAGGTCATTCCGTTTATTCTTTTCAGAATCAGTTTACTTTCAGTTCCGTCGCTATTTGAGTTAACAGATTTCAAATTTAGTTTAACAAGAGGACCTAAATTAGGCTCTGTGTATAGCATAGAAAATGTATTTGAAAGGTCAAATCCACCATTTTCAGAATACTCACCAGAAATATTGTTCCGTTTACTAAAAGTTTTTCGTTTTATTTCAGTTCGAATTATTTCGTTCAGTCGATTTGCTCCACCTTTTATTATATATTCAACTGTTTTTTCTTCCAACGATTTGGTTGTTTAAATTGTAGTTAACTCATTATACGTGTATAAATATATTTCTTTTTAGTCGTTATTTTAGGAATAAGAACATTTTTAGTTGTTTAATGTTTGCATAGTCAGGCTACTATAGGTAAAGCGGACAGGTAGGAAGATATTGTTAGGGATCGTTTTAATAATTATACATGTCTAATTCATCAAAGTCTTTTATTTCTGACAATTTGATTAGATTTTTTATCTCAATATTACTCCAAGTTTCCTCAAATACTTCATCTCCGCCTTCAGCATTTTCATTGGTATTCTTTTTTATTAATTTCCTTTTTGTCAAAAAGTTAATACTTGTTTCTGTATTTGTTACGGGACCACGATTGCTGCTTGAATCATAACCAATTAGCTCAAAATTTGAGTTTTGAAATTGGAAGGTGTATTCCCAATATCCATATCTGCCATGCCCATAATGAACATATAATTTCTCATTTCTAATTTCAATCCATAATTCTGGCGCAAAATAAACGCCACCGTCTTCATTTTCGGAAGAAAAGCAGTTGTAATTTTTATCTGCAAGTTGATAACCATTTTCATTTTTAAACAACACGATAATCCCTCGTCTGTTTCTGTCAACTTTTTTGTCAAATCGATTCATAACAATATTTGTTGTATCCGTCTTTTTAATTATCAGAACACAATCTTCTAATCCGTCTTTATTTAGGTCTCCAAAATATTTTTCAAATTCCACATAGTTATCAGGAATAAAATCAGATGGCTCACTATTTTGAGCTTTGCAGCCAAGAGTTATCAGTATAAAAAATGGTAATATTTTTAAAACTTTAGTCATTTGGTTATAAGCTTTAAATATTTGTTTAGATAATTTCAATTAGTTCTTTAAATAATCTGCCAAATCCTGAAGTTTTTTAGTTGAATCCTGCAAGCCACCTGGTCTGTTTCGTAGAAGCCAAGTGGTTTTATGGGTTTCTATAATGGCCGAGAGTTGATGGGCCAGTTCCTGTCGTTTGCGCTTGGATATGTTTTTGGTTGCCTTGTTTTTGGCATCCAAACGCGCCAAGCCCAATTGAATGCCAAAAAGTGCCAATTTGGAGGCTTGTTTCATTTCGGTTATAATGGTCTTGCCATCAACTGAAGTGGGTTTGGCGTTTTGCAGTTCTTCCAAGCCTTTTTCTATGTCTTTTTGGGCTGCTAATAGCCCAGCTTTGTTTAGGTGCTTGGTTTGATAGTGCCCTTGCATGGTCCACTTAAAGCGGCGTATCATTAAATGAAAGGCATTGGCGTTGCCTTCGGGTATTTCGGCTTTTAAGTAGGCGTCTCCCAATGTAAGTAGGGCTTTGGCGGTGTAACCCGTTGTGTCTTTAAATACATAACGGTTGAGTAGATTCTCTAAATTGTTCACCGTATTTTCGGAGTAGTTCCAGGCGTAGTTGGCACCCAAAACCAGTGTTGGGTAACTGACCGATTTGGGTTGAAAATGTCCGTAGTCGCCCCAATCGGTTATTAAATACCCTTTGGCTTCGTATTTTTTTCCGGCAATGGCAGCCTCCTTAAGGTTTATAAAGCCATTGTGGTTTCTGCCAATTTCTGAACGCCAGCTTGAGGTGCCTGGGCAGACATAAAAGTCTAAATCGGCTTTATGGAATTCAACCAGGTTTTCATCAAAAGGGTAGGTGGCATCATAGCCCCAAACCAAGGCGGTCATGTTCTTGGGGATATCTTTTATAAGTTCCGGATGGTTTAGAACAATATCGCCCCAAAACTGGGTGCGTTTGCCATTTTTAATGACTTCGTTGTTTAGTTTTTTAAGGAAGTCAAGATATACCTGGCCTTTGCCAATGGAATCGCAAAGGGCTTTTGATTTCCCCAAGCCCAACTCCAAGGTTTCATCACCACCAATATTGGCATAGGAACTTGAAAAATTGGGTAACAATTCGGCATAGAGTTCCTGCATTAACTCAAACGATTTGGGATTGACGGGTGATAGGGCCGTTCTGCTTTTGGCTCCCCATTTGGTTTCGCAATCGGTTTCACATTCGCTTAATTCTAGATAGGCGTCATGCTTTAGCCAATTTTCCATGTGACCAAAGGAGTTTTGGTTAGGTACCAAATCAATGCCTTTTTTTAGACAATAAGAATCGAGTTCCTGAATTTCGGAAGCCGTGAGCGGACTGGCATGTTCCCAAACTACTGGGTGATTGCGGTAAGCAAAGGTGTGTTCGGTATAGAGCTGTAATTCGTTTAGGCGCCATTGTGCCAGTTGGTCTATGAGCTGGTAAAGGCTTTGCATGGTTGGCACTTTATCACGACTGATGTCCAGCATGTAACCGCGTTTTTCAAAATTGGCCCAGTCGGTAATCGTTATGGTCTGTAAGGGATTGTTTTGGGTTTTGGCATACTCGAGCAGTTGCCATAAGGTTTGCTTTCCGTAGCGCAGGGCATTTAGGTTTTTGGCCGACAGGGCTATATTCATGGGATTGATTTCTATATGATAGGCATCAAACCCTGAAAGGTTGCTATCTAATTGTAAACAGAGGTTGAAAACGCCTGTTGTGGTTTGTATTTGGTGTTTTCCTGTTGCTATATCTTCCATGAAAACACTCAAGTGGTACTGAAGACTCGCTATTTGCGACAACGGAATGGCAACAGGTTCGCTTTGTGTGATTTCCTGTGGCTGAAACAGTAAATAGTTGGAAAGGGCATCTTGGGCAAAAAGCCATTTGCTTGCTAGTAGGAGT
>JAUIKY010000095.1 GCA_030430535.1 Bacteroidia bacterium | reverse complement strand
AGCTTTTAATCCAACCCGACTATAATCTGCTATATGTTTTATAAGTGATATATATTGTTTTTTTTGCGCATTTATTCCCTTGTCATACGTTGAATAATCACCAATTAAAAAGAAAAACAAAAACTTAAAGGGCGACTGTTTTTGCCTATTTAAAATATACTTAAACGTATCGTCTGGATCGTGTCTTAAACCTAACAGTACCATATACCGATTGTATAATCTCCTAAACTTAAAACCTGAAAGATCCTTTATGGTTCCGCCAAAATTCCGCATAAAGCCCTTCAATTTAAAACTGTAAGGTGAAGGCACATCAATTATAGGCTTAACGGAATACTGTCGTTTTGGAAAAACAAAATCCGGGAACCGTTCTTCAAGAATACGTTTAAACTTATAGGCCCAAATGTCTACAATGGGAACATGCAAAAAATTATTTTTAAAAGCGATGCTTTCTTCAGCGGTATAACGACCATACTCATCCTTAACGTGTGGAAGGTATTCTTCATAACGGCTTAACAAATAAAAGGTTGCCGAAAACACGTCATAAGGAACCAATCCTTTATCATTGGTTAAAAAAAAGCACTTGGCACCTTCCCATTCATGAACCTGAATATCCACATCCGAAAGCCCTTGTTCATAGATGATTTCATGGTTTCTAACAAAAATCTCATTGCCCAAGGGCTGCTTGGTGTAAGACATTTTCAGGCTGTCATGGGCTATAAAATCTTCAATGACCGTTGTAAACGATACTGGAATGTCCAAAATCCGCGTAAAAATATGCTTAAAGGCATACTTTAGTCGTGGTGAGATTTTATGTGTATAGACCAGAATCATTTAAAGTAGGTTTTCGTCGGCAAAGCTAAAGTAAGCTTCTTCGGTTATAATAACATGATCTAGTGTTTTGATATCCAAGCTATCGCCAGCCAGTTTTAGTTTTTGGGTTATTTGCTTGTCAGCTTCACTAGGTTTTAATGTTCCTGATGGATGGTTATGTGCTAAAATGATTCCTGTTGCGCCCAATTCCAAAGCCATTTTTAAAACCAATCGCACATCAACCAAGGTTCCGGTAATACCACCTTTACTCAATTGCTGCTTTTGAATGACTTTATTGGAATTGTTCAAATAAATAATCCAGAATTCCTCATGTGGCAACTCACCAATTACAGGCTGCATCAACTCAAATACGGAAATACTAGAAGTAATTTTCATTTTCTCAAGTGCCTCCTCGCCTCTGCGCCTTCTACCCAATTCCATAGCAGCAGCAATGGTTATCGCTTTGGCCTCACCAATGCCCTTAAACGCCATAAGCTGTTTTAAGGACAACTTGCCCAACTCATTCAGGTTGTTGTTGACACTACCTAAAATGCGTTTACACAATTCAACAGCGCTTTCATTTCGGCTACCGGAACCTATTAAAATAGCCACCAATTCGGCATCACTTAAAGCGACTTGGCCCTTATCGCGAAGTTTCTCACGTGGCTGGTCGTCCTGCGACCAGTTTTTTATTGAAAATGATGTTGGTTTTTCAGCCATTTAGTAAATATAAATATTGTAACTTTCAGAAGCAATTTTTAATGAACAACCTTAACCAATTAGTATGAAATCTTTATTTTCTGAAGAAGCACTTACTGAAATCAATTCCAGAATAGCCCAACTATCCCGTGAACAAACTCCCAAATGGGGCGAAATGAACATTTCCCAAATGCTGAAACACTGTCAGTTTCCTTTGGAAGTTGCTATGGGAAAGCTACAATTGAAAAAGCCCAATTTTATAAAACGCTCCATATTTTCATTATTTAAATCATCGCTATATAATGACAAGCCTTGGCAAAAAAGCTTACCAACTTCCAAGGAATTTGTAGTCTCCGATGATTTTGAATTTGATACCGAAAAAGCCAAACTCCTTAACGATATTCAGGACTTTCATGCCAAAAAAGACCAAGACGAATGGCCACCGCATCCCATGTTTGGGTATTTTTCACGTGAGCATTGGGGACAAATGCAATACAAACACCTAGATCATCATTTAATGCAATTTGGTGTGTAATGACCTATCCACCTCCACACCACCAAGACAACCAAAAGGAACACCTGATTGAGGTGATTAAAACCTATCCATTGGCTACTGTTATTTCAGTAAAGGACCAAGAACCGCTCATAACGCACTTGCCTTTAATATTGAATGATGATGGCAAACTCATTGGTCATATTGATATTTACAATCCGCAAACACCCTTGTTAAAGAACAATAACAACGTGAGCCTTATTTTCTCGGGACCGCAATGCTATATTTCGCCCAGTGTTTACACCACCACCCAGTTACCAACCTGGAACTACATTAAAGTGCATTTAAAAGGCACCGTAAAAGCTATTGAAAGTAAGGCAGCTCTTAAGCAGTCATTAATCACGATGACAGAGTTTTTGGAAGCACCAGGCCATAAGTATGTACTGGAACCCGATAACCCACGGATGGAAGCCAATTTGGACTATATCAAGATGTTTGAAATTACCATTACAGATTGGGAAGGTAAATTTAAACTCTCACAGGACAAGAAAACGGCCGATACCCAAAATGCCAAAACCGAACTCATTCAAAAAAACCAAGAAAGCATAAAGGCGTTTTTGGATAGGGTGTTTTGATTTGACTTTATCAAAAAAATAGTCGAACTTCGTTATCGGTGGATATAAAGCATTTAAACGACTTCATATCCTAAACGTTGGGAACAATGCCTACGGCACGCATCCACCGCACTACGTGCTTTTGTGTCTGCTTAATGTTCCCAACGGTCACGCAGTACGACTGCATATTCGCCATGTGCCTTCGGCACAGATACCCAACAACGGATATAGCGAATATACGTCTAATGGCTACCATTACTTATGACGGCAAGCCGTCAACGTAACTCGCCATATCCGCGTGACCGATAACGAAACTCGTTTTTAATCAACCTTTCCCATTATAAAACCCAACCTTTCCGTCATTCAACACTTGCCCCCAGAAGGCAGGCTAGATGGGAAGTCCATTTTGAGACCCTGAATCAAGTTCAGGGTGGTAAAACTATTCTAAATCAGGTGCTTTTACTTATTGCACGGCATAAGAATCCAAGCGTCTTTCTATAGCGGGAATCGGGCTGTTTAAATAGGAACTGGTATCAAAAACATTACCAATACCATCAGAATAATAATAGTCGTTTTGACCAGGAGATCGGTTACCATCTGGATCAATAAGATAATGCTCCATATCCAAAC
>JAUIKY010000007.1 GCA_030430535.1 Bacteroidia bacterium | reverse complement strand
ACCCATACCAAGCCTTATGAAGTGTTCAAAAAGGGAAATATAAAAATTGGTGTTTTTGGACTTGGCATTGAATTGGAAGGCTTGGTTGACCCTGAGATGTATAAAGAAACTCAGTATTTAGATCCTATCGAAACATCGCAAGAAATGACCCGCATTTTAAAAAACGAAGAACAATGCGATTTAATTATTTGCTTATCGCACTTGGGCTACCACTATAAATACGACAAAATTAGCGACTTAAAATTAGCCGAGGCCACCCGAGATATCGACCTTATTATTGGAGGGCACACCCATACCTTTCTTTCAAAACCAACGGTGGTAAAAAATATAGACGGGAAAAATATGTTAGTGAACCAAGTGGGCTGCTATGGCATCAACCTTGGGAAAATCGATTTTTATTTTGATAATAATAAAAATAAATCGGCCAACGGCACTTCCATTATTGTTTAAGCGTATACAATTTCAGAATAAAACACTTCGCAATCCTCAATGGATTTTTGAGGTATTGCTTTGTTTTGGGTTAACAGGAATTTAAGCACAAAGTAAAGTCCGCTTATATAAAACAAACCGTTCAGCAATTCAAAAATATAATCGTACAAATAAAATGCAGACACGTAATTTACTCCCAAAGCAAAGCCGAAACACAAAATAGACATTAAAAAGCGAATGGCTGAATGACTTTGGGTATTTAGATACACCCCAAAAGATAAAACACCTAAAACCAACAAAATCAGCGCTTGGAAAACAAACACATAAAACTCAATATCATTTAAAATAAGAGCTCTAAATGCATGGCTAATTTCAAGCAGAAAACACAAACCTATCGCAAACATGCCCAATAAATAAACTATCAGCCATGTATTTCTATTTTGTAGTTGCATTTTAAATTGAGGCACAAAATTAAAAGTCAAACTCATTAAAGCCAGCAAATACAGCATGTTTGAAATACCAACATAATTGGCTTCCAGAAAAATGGCTGAAAAAGCATTTCCTAAAAAGGCAAACAAAAGAAAAGAAATAATGAGTATACTCAACCGCTCTCCTTTCAAAACATAAAAACCAAAATACAACGGAATGGAAGAAAGCAAAACCAACCGTAAAACAAGGAGTTTTTCAGTAAAATAAGTACTGCCTATTACTAGCGCCATCAACAAAAATAGCATAACAAACAGGTTGCCGGAATGAGTCTGACACCATTTTTTCATAATCAAAACATAAGTAGGTTGCTACAAATGTATAGATTACAATTTCGTTAATCGAATAAAACAGTATTTTATCGATGAAACACCAAAATCAAAATGCCATTCATCGATAAAGCCTAGAGTAAAACTAATTTTCAATTACCCTGAAATGTTTGTGCTGATTACCAACATTTTTGAACTTTGATTGCTGGTAGTAGAAATAAAAAGCTATTAAGGTGAATGTAGCTGACAAAAAATTCAATATACTCATCTCTTTAACGTAAATATGGGCGACCACCATAACTTCTGAAAACACAATAAACAAAGAACCTAAAAACAGGTAAAGTGCTTTTCTGTTATCTCTGTAAAAATAATTAAGCAACGACAATGGAAGCAATGCCACCGACACTATATTGTATATCAACTCGAAGTAATAATCACCTTCATACTCCAAACCATCACTAATAACACCCTGCAAAACAAAAACCAAATAAATGCCAAGCGCAGTAAGCACCACAATATGTATTTTAAAATGTTTTACCACATGCTTTAGATTAATCGATTTACTAATCTTTATAATGAGGAACAAATACGAAAGTAAATATAACAAATTACCGAAGTAATATTCAAAATCGTATAACTTTTGGGATTCATCGTAAGGCAGGCTGCTGATTAAAAGCCCCATCAAATCTGACAATGAGTAAAATACCAGAAAAAGTATAAACAGACTATTCTTTTTATTGCCTAAAAACAAATACGCCAAAGTAATGAAAGGCACCATCAAATAATGTAAATAATAGGCAACCGCATCATATCCGCTAAACTCAAAAATAGCAAATAGCACATAGCACATTAATACAAAACCTATCAAGACTTTCGACTTGGACATGAGAGACATTTTTATCTGGTACGCAAATATATATAAATAATTCGTATTTAAACGAACAAAACACTCTTTTTATCGGTTATTTTTAATTTTTGTCGATTTTTTGTAAGAATTCATACTCGTTTATTATTTCAATATTGAGTGCTTTTGCTTTATCTTTTTTGCTCGGCCCCATATTATCTCCAGCAACAATATAGCTGGTTTTTGAGGAGATGGAACTGCTTACCTTGCCTCCGTTATCTTCAATAAGTTTTTTTAATTCGTTTCTCGAAATCGATTCAAAAACCCCAGAAACCACAATAGACTTACCCTCCAGAACATTCGTTTGCCCCTCAAGCTTCTCTGCCGACACCTCCAATTGCACGCCAAACTGTTTTAAGCGTTCAATAATTTTGATGTTTTCTTCGGAAGAAAAGAAAGCGTGCACACTTTCGGCTATTTTGGTGCCTATTTCATCCACATTTACCAAATCGTCCTGAGATGCCGCAGCAATAGCATCAATACTTTTATAGTGCTTGGCCAATTTTTTAGCTACCGTTTCGCCCACATAACGAATGCCCAAAGCGTACAAAACGCGCTCGAAAGGAATGTTTTTGGATTGCTCGATGCCCTTAACCATATTTTCGGCACTTTTTTCGGCCATCCGTTCCAACGGAATGACCTGCTCTTTGGTCAATTCATATAAATCAGAATAATTTGAAATTAAACCGGCATTGACCAAAAGCGCCACGGTTTCACCCCCCAAGCCTTCAATGTCCATGGCTTTTCTGCAAATGTAATGTTGTATCCTACCTATAATTTGTGGTTTACAGCCATTATAATTGGAACAATAATGTTGGGCCTCTCCCTCTTGCCTAACCAATTCTGTACCGCATTCCGGACAGTGTTCAATATATTTTGTGGGTTGCGAATTGGGCAAGCGTTTCATTAAATCGACACCCAAAATTTTAGGAATAATCTCGCCGCCCTTTTCAACGTAAACTTCATCGCCCACCCTGATGTCCAATTTTTCAATCTGGTCGGCATTGTGCAACGACGCTCGTTTTACGGTAGTTCCGGCTAACTCAACGGGTTCTAAATTGGCCACAGGCGTAATGGCACCCGTTCTCCCCACTTGATAGGTAATGCTATTTAATCGTGTGGAGACCTGCTCAGCCTTGAACTTATAAGCCATGGCCCAACGTGGTGCTTTGGCGGTGTAGCCCAACTCTTCCTGTTGCTGTAAACTATTTACTTTAATTACCACCCCATCGGTTTCGTAAGGCAAATTATGCCTGTGCAAACCCCAATATTCAATAAACTCTAAAACCTCGTCGATGGAATTTGCCAATTTTGCCGCATCAGGCACTTTAAATCCCCATTGACGCGCTTTTTCAAGACCTTCAAACTGGGTATTGATGCCCAAATTGGCCCCAGTTAAATTATAAAGTAAGCATTCTAACGGGCGTTTGGCCACTTCGGCACTGTCTTGTAATTTTAAGCTACCCGAGGCTGTGTTTCTGGGATTTCTATAAGGTTCCTCGCCATTTTTTATGCGCTCTTCATTCATTTTATTAAAACCTTCATACGGTAAGACAATTTCACCCCGAATATCAAATTTTTCGGGAAAGTCGCCCTTTAATCGCAAAGGCACCGATTTAATGGTTTTCACATTGGCCGTAACGTTATCGCCCTGAAAACCATCACCGCGTGTTACCGCTTTTACCAACACCCCATTTTCATAGGTTAAACTAATGGAGGCGCCATCGTACTTCAATTCGCAGGTGTACTGTATATCGCCATCAACTAATTTCTTTATACGTTTTTCCCAATCTTCCAAATCTTCTTTTGAATAGGAATTATCCAAAGAATACATCCGATTGTCGTGCACAATGGTTTCAAAATTTTTGGTCACTTCACCACCAACACGCTGTGTGGGCGAATTGGCATCGAAAAACTCCGGATATTGATCTTCCAGCGTTTGAAGCTCCTTCAATTTTATATCGAATTCAAAATCTGAAATCGAGGCATTATCCAACACATAATAATTGTAATTGTGTTCCCGCAATTCGTTTCTTAAGACTTCAATGCGTTGTTTAATATCATCCATTGGTTTTTTCGGCTTTAATCATTCTATCTTTTTTAAAGATATCTTGTTTCAATTCTATATTTTTAAAGTTTTTGTGCCTCAGCAAATCAATCATGGCATTGCCCAAAAATTCATTGATCTCAAAAAACAACAATCCATTTTCTTTTAAATTATTTATAGCAAAATCGGTTATCGCTTTGTAAAACAGCAAAGGGTCTTCGTCCTTTACAAAAAGGGCCAGGTGCGGTTCGTTATCCAAAACGTTGGGTTTCATATATTGTTTTTCCTTTTCGCGAACATACGGCGGATTGGAAACAATAATATCAAACTCCACTTGTTCACTTAATGTTTTTAAGGTTAAAATATCGGCTTCCTTAAAATACACATCAACCCCATTAAACAAGGCATTCTTTTTGGCTATGTTCAATGCTTTGGTACTAATGTCTATAGCAAAAACTTTGGCTTGTGGCAGGTGTTTGGCCAATGAAATGGCAATGCATCCGCTACCTGTGCCCATATCCAATATATTAATTGGCATGTTTGGTTTTGCTTTTTTCAACACCCATTCCACCAACTCTTCGGTTTCTGGCCGCGGAATGAGTACCCCATCGTTCACCTTAAAATTCAAACCATAAAATTCGGTTTCACCAATAATGTATTGAATGGGTTTTTCGTTTTTCAACTCAGCCAGAGCCTTTAAAATGTCTTCGGAATCGTTAAGGGTTAAATCTGGGTTTGTGGCCAACTGAATGCGCTTTACGCCATAATAGGTTTCAGCCAAAATATTGAAGAAACTATCAATTTCCTCGGCAGGGTACACCGCACCCAACTCGTCATGAAATTTATGTTTAATGGCCTTTAACTTCATTTAATTATAACGTTTTTGTCATCCACACGCCGCAGGAATAATGCCCCGTATTGCCCAAGGCACTTTTTAAATGTTTGAACCCGTAGCTTTCGTAAATATGGATGGCGGCTTTTAATTGAGAAGCCGATTCCAAATAACAGGTTTTGTATCCCATATTTTTAGCCGCTTCCATACATTTTTCAAAAAGGATTTTTCCATAACCTTTACCCCTAACTTTGGGCGAAAAATACATTTTCTGGATTTCGCAAACGTCCTTTTGGTAATCCCTCAAAGGCTTTATGCCTCCACCGCCTAAAACTTCTCCTTCGGCTTCGAGCACATAGTAAACATCGTTTTTATTTTGGTAAGCCTCGTACATTTTCGAGGTTTCCGGGTCGGTGTATGCTGTACCTTTCAACGGTATTTTAAACTCATGGAAACAGGCCTTTATAACCTGCTCGATTTGCTGGTTGTCCTGGGGTTCAATTTCTCGAATAACTATAGTATCTTTACCCATTATTACGGCACTCGTTTTAAAGAGTGAAGATACATTAAATCCTAAAAAATGGCCGTTAAAAAACTGATAATCTTATTAACAATAGGCTTGCTGCAACTGGCATGTACGGTTACCGAAAAACCTCAATTTATTGGTGTTGAACATATTGAAATTATAGAATCGACTCCAAAATTTATAACCTTTACAGCCGAGGCCCGATTTTTGAACCCGAACGATATTGGTGGCGAACTGCAAACCGACGAGATTAAGGTTTTTGTAAACAACAATGAAATGGCTAGTGTTTCGACCGAAAATTTTGAAGTCCCCGCAAAAAAGGAATTCAGTATTCCTTTGAAAACCCACGTGCCTACCGATAGTATTTTCAGCAATAAAAATCTTAGCGGATTAATTGGCAGTCTATTTAGCAAACAGGTAAAAGTGCAGTACAAAGGCGACATAAAATATAAGGTTTTTGGATTTTCACACACCTATTCCGTTGATGTTACCGAAAACGTAAAAATCAAATATTGATGCTCCACATACATGAAACCTACATAAAACGCTGTATTGAAATTGCCAAAAACGGATTGGGCAGTACGCGTCCCAACCCCATGGTAGGCAGCGTTATTGTGCACAACAACACCATTATTGGCGAAGGTTTTACTAGCGCCTACGGCGGAAACCATGCCGAAGTAAACGCTATTAAATCGGTAAAAAATAAAGATTTACTGAAAGAAGCCACCATTTACGTGACTTTGGAACCGTGTTCGCACTACGGAAAAACGCCGCCGTGCAGCGACTTAATTATCAAACACCAAATCCCGAATGTGGTTATTGGCTGTATTGACGACAACGAGCAAGTGGCAGGTAAAGGCATCGCCAAACTAAAACAGGCCGGATGCCATGTTATAGTGGGCGTTTTGGAAGATTTATGCAAAACCCACCATAAAAGATTCTTTACTTTTCACAATAAAAAACGCCCGTACATTATTTTAAAATGGGCAGAAACGAGCGACGGATTTATTGCTCCGCTAACTAAAAACGAAAAAAAACCTGTTTGGATTACCAACCCATTTTCAAGACAATTGGTGCACAAATGGCGTACCGAAGAACAGGCCATTTTAGTCGGCGCTAATACGGTTTTACAGGATAACCCGAGTTTAACGGTTCGCGATTGGACGGGACAAAATCCCATTCGGGTAGTTTTGGATAAAACGGAATCACTTCCCAAAACCCTGGGTATTTTTAACAACGAAGCTGAAACCATTTTATTGAAGGAAACTTCCGCCAAATCTATTTGTGAGGTACTTTTTAAAGTCAATATCAATTCGGTGATTATTGAAGGCGGAACTAAAACGCTTCAAATGTTTATTGATGAAAATATTTGGGACGAAGCGCGTGTATTCATAGGAAACAATACTTTTGGCGACGGTACAAAAGCGCCATCTTTTTCGGGTACACTAATTTCAGAGGAAAACATATTAAACGACACCCTAAAAATATACCATAATGATTAAAGCCCTTGTTTTCGATTTTGGAAACGTTTTTATCAATTTAGATATTGAAGGCGCACAAAAATTAGCCTTAGAAAAATTTGGAATGGATAATCTTTCGGAAGATATTTTGGCCTTCAACAGCCTTTACGAACAAGGACTGATGAATACCGAAGAGTTTCTGGCGTCATACCAAGAAAATTTTCCGCAGTATTCGAACGAGGATTTAAAGTATATTTGGAATTTTATGCTGAAGGATTTTCCGAAGCATCGATTGGAATTCATAAAACAACTTAAAAACGAATCGAAATACAAGCTTATTTTATTGAGCAACACCAACGATTTGCACATCAGTTGGATAAAGGAAAACGTTTCTTTTTTTAGTGAATTCAAAGATTGTTTTGATGCCTTTTACCTGTCACACGAAATACACCTCGTAAAACCCAACCCCAATATTTTCGAATTTGTGTTAAGAGAAAACAAACTAAACCCCAACGAATGCTTGTTTATAGACGATAACCAAAATAATATTGAAAGCGCCAATGAATTAGGCTTCAATACTTGGCACATTAATCCGAAAACGGACGACGTTACCTCTCTGTTCGAAACCCAAAAGCATTTATTTTAATTTGGAAGAAAACGACACGTACAAAACCATCAGCAAGCCCAACGAACTGGTTTTATTTAAGGACAAAAACAGCAAATTTTTTGGTTATGCCTTTCCGGTAAGGAACGAAGATGAAATAAAAGCACATATCGACGAAGTAAAAAAAGAACACCATTCGGCTCGGCACTGGTGCTATGCCTACCAGCTAGGCACAGAAACCATATCATATCGGGCAAATGATGACGGCGAACCCAGCAATTCGGCCGGAATGCCCATTTACGGACAAATACAATCGTTCGGAGTTACCAATGTTTTAATTATTGTGGTCCGGTATTTTGGCGGCGTAAAATTAGGTGTTGGCGGATTGATTAATGCTTACCGAACGGCTGCTCAAATGGCTTTGGAAGCTTCAAAAATTGTTACCAAAACCATCAATATTCAGTATTCTGTTTCGTTTGACTATAAAAATATGAACACGGTAATGCGCATTATCAAAGAACATCAACTTAAAATCGTTGACCAAACCATGGAACTGGATTGCAAAATAATTATTTCCGTTAGAAAGAAGGCGTCTCAAAAAATCTTTGATATTTTTAATCACCTATTTGAAGTTGACATAAAACCCATTGACCAAAATTAAGAAACCCCAAAAGATTCTCTCTCTCTTTTGGGGCCTGTTGAAACTAAAAACAGTTTTATGAAAAACTCAAACAAAATGCTTTAATAGTGTTACAAAAATGCTTGTATACCATAGCTTCCTCTAAACATTCCAACCGTTAGTATTGCCGATATGCATATTAGCAAAATACTTAAAGGTATCACCAACTTATCCACTACAGAAAGCTTAGAGGCCCTTTCTTTATCTCCTATCAGTCCGTTATTATCTAAAAACATGGCCAATGCCCACGCTAGTACAGGATTGGTTACCATAGCTGTAAAAACGCATATACCTGCGGCCTGTGCACATGCACTCTTTTTTACCATTTGAATACCTGCTTCAATCATGGGTAAAAATACGCCCACAAGAAGAGCGATGCATCTAACTGGAGGCCAAACAGCAACATCCATAGGACTTCCTAAAAAGGCAACCGCCAAAACCATCAACCCTAAAAGAATGGCCCCTCCCGGAATAGGTCGTTTGGCTATCGCGGCCGGAATCATGTATGTTCCCCAAGAAGAAGTAATGTTACCTCCGCCAACAGCTGTCCCAACCATTTGCCGTAATGAACACATGGTCATAGTATCATCTACATTCATTAAAACCTTATCTGTATGTTTTGGATAATTCATTTCTTGAAAAATACGATGCCCCAAAAAGTCGGGAGACCACATGGCAACCGCCAAAATAGCGAAAGGCAAAGACGCTATAAAATGCTGTGTATTTGGTAAACCGAGCATCCAACCTTCTTCTGTGCTACCCCACCAATGTACTGGGTTTAAATTAGGCAACCCCATTTCGGTTGTAAACTGAAGGTCGAAACCAGCTCCACCCAACAAAGCTATACCCAAAGCTGTTATGGCACATGCTGGAATAGCCAACCAACGCTTATCAATTCTTGCTAAAAAACTATACACTACCACCGTAACGCCTAAAATTATTAGTCCCAAAAATCCCATTGATCCCAAAGCAACTTCTGGAGACTCCAAACCCATTCCCCAAGTTTGCACTGCCGTTATCTGACCAAACGCACCAGTAAACCCTAAAAAAATGAGCAACCCGCCGGCTACACCTTTACTTGTTAAATTAACCAAACGAGACCCTCCTTTAAACACACTTAGCAAAAGCCCCAATACACCAATAAGGATTGCTAACGCCAAAGGATGTGCCCCTGCTAACGCAATACTTGCAATAAGCGGAATCATAGGGCCGTGGTTACCTGCCAAATTAGCT
This sequence comes from Bacteroidia bacterium, assembly GCA_030430535.1. GTDB lineage: Bacteria > Bacteroidota > Bacteroidia > Flavobacteriales > Flavobacteriaceae > Flavisericum. The sequence goes on along the minus strand of JAUIKY010000007.1, from coordinate 103,771 downwards.
CGAGGATTAAGAAAGCCCGATGCCAAAACCACAAATAAAATAGCCGGTATAATCATTTCTACACGAGACACTTCAATGGCAAATTCTTTACCCAGAGTAATGTGACCCCAAGCTTCGCTTAATCCATTGGCCCAGGCCATCATTACTGAAGAATACATGGCTATAATACCTAGTGTACCAGCAAGTGCCGGAACCAAATCTTCCCACTCAAACCTAAAATCTCTTCCAGGCAGATTCAACCTGAACCTTCTGGGTTTCATGATTTGCAATTCGTGGTTTAAATAATCTGATCTATTTTTAAAGGCTGAAGCCGGTTTATGAAGTTCTTTGTAGGTTTTCATTTAATCATTTTTTGATTGCAGAATTAAATACGGATCTAATTTACTTTCACTTCCCTGAAATAGTTTTTTAAGATTTCTGCTGCAGCATCAATTTCCTCTTTTGTGTTCTCTCTGGCATCTTTTAATTCGTAATTCCAACCAAGAGCTTCCCACTTATGGATTCCCAATTTATGGTAAGGTTGAATTTCAATCTTTTCAATGGTTTTATAATCTTTAAAGTGGTCGCCTAACTGATGGAGCAACTCGGGTTTATTGGTTATCCCCGGAATGAGCACATAACGCAACCACATTTTTTTTCCTGAAGCCTCTCTGTGCTTGGCAAACTCAAAACTGGTTTCTTTGTTTTTCTGCCCTACTAAAAATTGATAGCCCTGCTCTGTAACATGTTTAATATCTAGCATTACCAGATCGGCGTAATTATCCAATAAATCTTCAGTAAAATGGTTTAAAATCCTGCCATTGGTATCGACATTGGTGTGGATGCCTTCCGCCTTTAAGCGTTTAAAAAAAATCAGCAACGCTTTGGATTGCAGCAGCGGCTCACCACCAGATACGGTTACCCCGCCTCTTTTGCCGAAATAAGATTTCAAATTGATAGCCTTTTGTACCAATTCATCAATATGAATTTCTTTTCCTCCGCATTTATCGATGGTGTCTGGATTATGGCAGTACAGGCATTTTAGATTGCAACCTTGCAAAAACACCACCATCCTTATCCCAGGGCCGTCGTGCGTACCGAAAGACTCTATTGAGTGTACTCTTAATATGTTTTCTTTTGATTTTATGATTCGATGGCTTTAAATATGCATCTGAAAAACAAACCTTTGCGATTTGTTCCTCAGACGCATCAATTAAAAACTAACCAATTCAAATAGACTCGTGAAACGATCTTGTTATAACTTCCATTTGCTGTTCTCTGGTAAGCCTAACAAAATTTACGGCATAACCAGATACGCGAATGGTTAACTGCGGATATTCCTCGGGGTGCTCCATCGCATCGAGCAAAGTTTCCTTATCCAACACATTAACATTAATATGTTGTGCTTTTCTGGAGAAATAACCATCTAAAATATCCACCATATTTTCTATTCTCTCCTCACTATTTGCTCCTAAAGATTTGGGAACAATAGAAAAGGTGTTGGAAATACCATCTTGAGAATCTTCATAATTGATTTTTGCAACTGAGTTTAAAGAAGCTATCGCTCCGTGCGAATCCCTTCCATGCATAGGGTTGGCTCCAGGTGCAAACGGAACGCCTTTTTCCCTTCCATCTGGAGTGGCTCCAGTTTTTTTACCGTATACCACGTTCGAGGTGATGGTGAGTACAGATAGTGTGGGATAAGCATTTTTATATACCGGCAACTTTTTAAGTTCGTTATTAAAATCGGCCACTGCATTTGCCGCTAATGCATCCACTCGGTCGTCATCATTGCCATAACATGGGAATTCGCCCTCTATTTTAAAATCAACCGTTAACCCTTCTTCATTTCTTATGGGCTTAACCTTGGCATATTTTATAGCCGATAACGAATCTGCAACAATGGACAAACCTGCAATACCATAGGCAATATTAATACTTGGGTTGGTATCAATCAATGCCATTTGGGCTTTTTCGTAATAGTATTTGTCGTGCATGTAGTGGATAATATTCATAGAATCGTTGTACACACGAGCTACTTCTTTCATGGCTATTTTAAAATTGGCCATTACCTTATCGAAGTCTAAATACTCGCAATTGCATGGTTCAATACCGCCTACCATTTGGGTTCCTGTAATTTCGCATCTCCCGCCATTAATGGCTAGCAATAAGGTTTTTGCCAAATTGGTTCGTGCACCAAAAAACTGAATGGATTTACCAAGTGCTTGGTAAGACACGCAACAAGCAATACCATAATCGTCATTACCTCGAATAGTACGCATCAATTCATCATTTTCAAATTGAATTGATGACGTGTCGATAGCTACTTTGGCACAATAATTTTTAAAGTTTTCTGGCAAATGTTTAGACCAAAGCACCGTCATGTTGGGTTCTGGTGAAGGCCCTAAATTATATAGTGTATTCAGAAAACGGAAAGAAGTTTTGGTAACTTTTGTTCTTCCATCTTCAAACATACCGCCAATGGCTTCGGTAACCCAAGTGGGGTCACCAGCAAAGATCTCATCATAGGCAGCCATTCTTAAATGGCGCACCATACGCAATTTCATTACAAACTGGTCGATATACTCTTGGGCTTCATTTTCAGTAATAAATCCATCCTGAAGGTCGTTTTCAATATATATATCAAGGAAGGTTGAAACATTTCCTAACGACATGGCCGCTCCATCCTGTTCTTTAACCGCAGCCAAATAAGCCATATAAGTCCACTGCACTGCTTCTTTGGCATTTTCTGCCGGACGGCCTAAATCTAAATCATACTTAGCTCCCAACTCAATCATTTCCCTGAGTGCTTTAATTTGATCTGAAACTTCTTCTCGCAGACGGATAACGGCATCGGTCATCGGGCCATTAATTTTGGCCAAATCTTCTTTTTTTGAAGCAATTAAAAAATCTATTCCATAAAGTGCTACACGACGGTAATCACCAATAATACGCCCTCGTGCATAATTATCTGGCAGTCCCGTTAAAAAGCCAAGCGAGCGGAACTTTTTAATTTCATCGTTATACGCCGAAAATACCCCATCGTTATGCGTTTTAACATATTTTGAAAACAACTCGGTAAGATTGTCATTGGGTTTTAAGCCTTGCTCAGACAGTGCTTTTTGCACCACTTTAAATCCACCAAAAGGCTTCATGGTTCTTTTGAGCAATTGGTCGGTCTGCAAGCCAACAATAACTTCGTTCTCTTTATCGATATAACCGGCATCAAAAGCACTAATTGTAGAAATTACATCGGTATCCAAAGCAAGTACACCGTTATTTTTCCTTTCAAGTTTCGTCGCTTCTTTACATACATCCCATAATTTTTGGGTTTTTACACTGGGGCCAACCAAAAATTGGTGATTCCCGTGGTAAGGCGTTACATTGTTAACAACAAAATCCCTTACGTCGATTTTGTCTGTCCAAATTCCAGGTTTAAATTGCTTTACTTCCATCTTTGCTTTTGTTTATATTGTAACCTTTCGTGGTTAACGTGGTATAAAATTAAACCCCAACACGCTCTAAAAAGATGACTTTTATCAGCTAAACCATATCAAAAAACAAATTCGACCTTAAATTTTTTACGAAAACGTTTGAAAAATGAATTTCGATTTAAAGAATATTCAAATATTTAACATTTTAAAAACACAAAACATCAACGAACCCAACACAAACTGAAATACTTTATTAAATTCTTAAAATTTTAGCAAGTTTTTCGCAAAAATACACCATACAAAACCAAAATATAGACCTACATTGCAAAGTTTCTGGATAAACCCATATTTGATTAATTCATTTAATTTCATAATTTGCATTATCACTCTAGCTAAACTTGCATGAAAGACATCACCAGACTTTTTGATTTTCCATATTACCAACTACAAAACCACCCCTTAGAGGCCTGTTTGGTCACAAAATATAATGGGCAATGGAAAAAAACATCTACTCAAGAATATATAGACAAGGCTAATGCCATGAGCCGGGCATTACTGAAACTGGGAATAAATAAAAACGACAAAATCGCCGTAATCTCTACCACTAACCGCACAGAGTGGAATATTTTAGATATTGGTGTACTTCAATTGGGTGCGCAAAACATTCCTATTTACCCAACCATAAGTGCCGAAGATTACGAATATGTTCTGAACCACAGTGAGTCTATTTACTGCTTTGTTTCAGATGAAGAGGTTTTGGAAAAAGTCAACAAGGTCAAAGCCAATACCAAGCTGAAAGATGTCTATTCCTTCGATCGCATTGAAGGCTGCAAACATTATTCAGAATTGCTGGATTTGGGTAAAGACACCAGCAACCAAGACGAAGTAGAGCAGCGTAAAGCCAGTGTAAAAGCAGACGATTTAGCAACCATAATTTATACTTCGGGCACCACAGGCCGCCCCAAAGGGGTTATGCTTTCGCATTGGAACATTACCAGCAATGCTATTTATAGTGTACCCAGATTGCCTATTGGGAACAACCAAATAGAACGCGCACTAAGCTTTTTGCCCATTTGTCATATTTTTGAGCGTGTGCTCATTTATATTTACCAATATGCCGGAATATCGATTTACTATGCCGAAGCCATGGACAAAATTGGAGACAACGCCAAAGAGATAAAACCCAACTTAATGAGCGTAGTTCCTAGGTTACTGGAAAAAGTATACGACAAAATCATGGCCAAGGCCGCCGAGCTAACTGGCATAAAAAAAATGCTGTTTTATTGGGCTGTGGGTTTAGGTGAAATTTGGGAACCTTACAAAAAAAATGGCGCTTGGTATGAATTCAAACTTTCTATTGCCAAAAAATTAATATTTAGCAAATGGCAAGCCGCTTTGGGCGGAGAACTGCACACCATGGTTTCGGGTAGTGCGCCACTGCAACCTAGGCTTACCCGCATTTTCTGTGCAGCCGGCATGCAGGTTATGGAAGGCTACGGTCTTACAGAAACCTCACCTGTAATCTCTGTGGGTAAATACAGCAACAAAAAGTTTAAAGTCGGTACGGTAGGCACACCGATTGAGCATGTTGAAGTAAAAATTGCCGATGATGGTGAAATTTTAGTAAAAGGTCCCAACGTGATGATGGGTTATTACAAGGACCCCGAAAAAACAGCCAGTGTGATGACGGGCGATTATTTCCATACGGGCGACAAAGGTGAAATTGATTCCGAAGGCTTTTTAAAAATTACGGGGCGAAAAAAAGAAATGTTCAAGACTTCGGGCGGCAAATACATTATCCCCACCCTACTTGAAAACGATCTTAAACAATCACGTTTCATTGAACAGATTATGGTTATAGGAGAAGGTGAAAAAATGCCCGCCGCCTTAATTCAGCCTAATTTTGAATTTATTCAAGAATGGATCCAACAAAAAGGCCTTGATGTTGGAAAATCTGAAGCTGAAATTTCAAATTCCAGTGTGGTGCAAGAAAGAATTCAGCAAGAAATTGACAAATGCAATGTCAAATTTGGCAAGTGGGAGCAAATAAAGAGGTTTGAATTGACTCCGGAAATCTGGTCTATTGAAAGCGGACACCTTACCCCGACCATGAAAATGAAACGGGATGTTATTAAGCAGAAGTACGAAAAACTTATCGAAAAGATTTATCGGTCTTAAATGATTCTATTTTTCTCATTTAATAATCACAAGATTTAAGCAAAATATTATGCACGCATAATATTTTTTTTTATATTTGGGCTATAGCAAACTTAAACCAAAACAGCAAAAGCTGCAACCCAAAAGTGATAATTAAATTAATAGATGAAAGACAAAACCATCGACTATGTGTTGCGAACCACTTGGCTAAGTGTTCAAAAAATGTACAATGAAGAAGCCGCAAAGTTTGAAAGCACGATGGCTACAGGATTTACCTTATTAAGTATAGACCCCGAAAAAGGCACGCCCTCCACAGCATTGGGCCCTAAAATGGGCATGGAGGCGACGAGCTTGTCCAGAATACTAAAAACCATGGAAAAAAAAGGGCTTATTGAGCGGCGCCCCAACCCAGATGATGGCCGTGGCGTTATCATCAGTCTTACCGAATTTGGCCGTGAAAAAAGGGCTCAATCCAGAGAAAAAGTATTAACGTTCAATGAGGTAATTCGCGCTAATATTCCAGAAGAAAAAATCAACCATTTTTATGAAGTGGCTGAAGTCATCAACGAAATGGTTTGCAATAAAAAAATATACAATCAAAACGATTAGTCATTCACAATGAGCAAAAGACGAATAAACAAAATAGCCATTATCGGTTCAGGAATTATGGGCAGTGGTATAGCTTGCCATTTTGCCAACATTGGTGTAGAAGTCCTGTTGTTGGATATTGTTCCAAGAGCATTAAACGATAAGGAAAAAGCTAAAGGCCTCACTTTAGAAGACAAAGAGGTAAGAAATCGGTTGGTAAACGATGCTTTGGCAACGGCATTAAAATCGAAGCCCTCCCCCATTTACCACGAAAAATTTGCTTCCAGAATTACCACCGGAAATTTAGAAGACGATATTGCCAAAGTAGCCCATGTAGATTGGATTATGGAAGTAGTGGTTGAAAAGCTCGACATAAAAAAACAAGTTTTTGAAAAATTGGAAAAGCACCGCACCCCAGGCACGCTTATTACCAGTAATACCTCTGGTATCCCCATAAAATTTATGAGCGAGGGGCGCACTGATGATTTCCAAAAGCATTTTTGTGGCACCCACTTTTTTAATCCGGCGCGCTATTTAAAACTGTTTGAAATCATTCCAGGACCAAAAACCGACGCTTCTGTTTTAGAGTTCTTGAATGGCTATGGCGAACAGTTTTTAGGAAAAACCTCAGTAGTGGCCAAAGATACTCCTGCTTTCATCGGTAACCGCATTGGTATTTTTAGCATCATGAGCTTGTTTCATACGGTAAAAGACATGGGGCTAACCATTGAAGATGTCGATAAACTCACCGGCCCCGTTATTGGCAGGCCAAAATCGGCCACCTTCCGAACCGTCGATGTGGTAGGGCTCGACACTTTAGTACATGTAGCCAATGGTATAGCCGAAAACTGCAAAAATGACGAACGTTTGGAACTGTTCAAACTACCCGACTTCATCAATACCATGATGGAAAACAAATGGTACGGTAGCAAAACAGGTCAAGGTTTTTACAAGAAAGTGAAAGGTGACGACGGTAAAAGTGAAATCCTATCACTCGACCTCGATTCCATGGAATACCGGGCTTCAAAAAAAGCTAAATTCGCTACTTTAGAACTCACCAAATCAGTTGATAAAGTCATTGACCGGTTTGAAATTTTGGTTTCAGGAAAAGACAAAGCTGGCGAGTTTTACCGAAAAACCTTTGCTGCATTATTCGCTTATGTTTCACACAGAGTTCCTGAAATTTCAGATGAACTTTATAAAATAGATGATGCCATGAAAGCCGGTTTTGGTTGGGAGCACGGCCCCTTCCAAATTTGGGATGCTATTGGTGTTGAAAAAGGCATTGAGCTCATTAAAGCTGAAAACCTTCAAGCTCCCGATTGGGTTAACGAGATGCTTTCTGCAGGAAACAATTCGTTCTATACCATAAAAGAAGGCGCTACGTATTTTTACGATATTCCTTCAAAATCACAGGAAAAAGTACCCGGACAGGACGCCTTTATTATTTTGGACAACATTAGAAAATCCAATCAAGTATTCAAAAATGCCGATGTGGTCATTGAAGATTTGGGCGATGGTATTCTAAATTGTGAATTCCAAAGTAAAATGAATACTATTGGCGGCGATGTATTGGCCGGATTGAATAAAGCTGTTGATATCGCAGAAAAAAATTTCGAGGGATTGGTTATTGGAAATCAAGGCGCCAATTTCTCGGTTGGTGCCAATATTGGGATGATTTTTATGATGGCCGTAGAACAGGAATACGATGAACTTAACGGTGCCATAAAATATTTTCAGGACACCATGATGCGCATGCGCTATTCGGCCATCCCCACCGTTTCCGCTCCCCACGGTATGTCACTCGGCGGGGCATGCGAGCTTTCCATGCATGCCGACAAAGTGGTGGCAGCAGCCGAAACTTACATGGGCTTGGTAGAGTTTGGTGTTGGGGTAATTCCCGGCGGCGGCGGATCGAAAGAAATGGCATTACGGGCATCAGATACTTTTAGAAAAGGTGATGTTCAACTCAACGTGCTTCAAGAATATTTTTTAACCATTGGTATGGCAAAAGTATCTACTTCGGCCTACGAAGCCTTCGACCTGGGGGTTCTTGAAAAAGGAAAGGATATTGTGGTGGTTAATAAAGACCGACAAATAGCCACGGCAAAGGCGCACGCCAAATTAATGGCCGAAGCAGGCTACACCAAACCTGTAAAACGAAACGACGTAAAGGTTTTAGGAAAACAAGCGCTAGGCATGTTTTTGGTAGGTACAGATTCTATGGAAGCCGCCCATTACATTAGTGAGCACGATCAAAAAATCGCCAACAAACTGGCTTATGTTATGGCCGGAGGCGATTTATCTGAACCTACTCTAGTAAGTGAACAATATTTACTGGACCTAGAACGCGAAGCTTTTCTGAGCTTGTGTACCGAACGTAAAACTTTAGAACGCATTCAACACATGCTCAAAACCGGTAAACCATTAAGAAACTAAATCATGAAACAAGCATATATAGTTAAAGCATACCGAACCGCTGTTGGCAAAGCGCCCAAGGGTGTGTTCCGATTTAAAAGAACAGACGAATTGGCGGCCGAGACCATTCAGTATATGATGAAACAGTTACCTGGTTTCGACAAAACCCGAATTGACGATGTTATTGTTGGCAACGCCATGCCCGAAGGTTCGCAAGGCCTTAACATGGCTCGGTTTATATCACTTATTGGTTTAGATAGTGTTGAAGTTCCGGGAGTAACCATCAATCGGTTTTGTGCCTCAGGCATTGAAACCATTGGTATTGCGGCAGCAAAAATTCAAGCAGGAATGGCCGATTGCATTATTGCTGGTGGCGCCGAAAGCATGAGTGCCGTGCCTATGACGGGTTTTAAACCCGAATTGAATTACGACACCGTTAAGGCCGGTCACCCTGATTACTATTGGGGTATGGGCAACACGGCCGAGGCTGTTGCCAATCAATTTAAAGTATCCCGTGAGGATCAAGATGAGTTTGCTTTTAACTCACATCAAAAAGCGATAAAGGCTCAAGCCGAAGACCGTTTTCAAGATCAAATTGTTCCCATTGAAGTAGAAGAAACTTACATCGATTCCAACGGAAAAAAAGCGACCAAATCATACACCGTCACCAAAGACGAAGGTCCTCGAAAAGATACTAGCTTGGAAGTTTTGGCTAAACTGAGACCTGTTTTCGCTCAAAGCGGAAGTGTTACAGCAGGAAATTCGTCGCAAATGAGTGACGGTGCTGCCTTCGTGATGCTCATGAGCGAAGCCATGGTAAAAGAACTTAATTTGGAACCTATTGCCCGACTGGTTAATTATGCCGCTGCAGGCGTAGAGCCTCGTATCATGGGGATTGGCCCGGTAAAAGCCATACCGAAAGCACTGAAACTAGCGGGATTAAAACAACAAGATTTGGAATTGATAGAACTCAACGAAGCATTCGCTTCGCAATCCATAGCTGTAATCCGTGAGTTAAACCTCAACCCAGACATCGTAAACGTTAATGGTGGCGCTATTGCGTTGGGGCATCCTTTAGGCTGTACAGGAGCGAAACTTTCGGTGCAATTGTTTGACGAAATGCGAAAACGTAATATGAAAAACAAATATGGTGCTGTAACCATGTGTGTAGGAACCGGACAAGGCGCTTGTGGCATTTTTGAATTTTTAAACTAAAAGCCCCTCCTAACCTCTCCAAAGGGGAAGAATCAGAAAAAATGGCGATTAAAACTAAGTATAATTAAAAAAAGTACCCCGTAACAGTTCTCCCCTTTCGGGGGAGTCATAGGGAGTTTATTATGGAAAAAGATATTTTACGTGGCGGACAGTTTTTGGTAAAAGAAACCAACTGTGAAGACGTCTTCACCCCTGAAGATTTCAATGAAGACCAATTAATGATGAAAGAAGCGGTAACCGAATTTGTGGATCGCGAAATCTGGCCCAAAAAAGCTCAGTTCGAAAAGAAGGATTACGCGCTAACCGAATCCTGCATGCAAAAAGCTGGCGAGCTTGGCTTTTTAAGCATTGCGGTGCCTGAAGAGTACGGAGGTATGGGCATGGGCTTTGTCGATACGGTTTTGGTTTGCGATTTTATTTCGGGAGCTACGGGATCATTCAGTACGGCATTTGGGGCCCACACCGGAATTGGCACAATGCCCATCACGCTTTACGGAAACGAGGAGCAAAAACAAAAATACGTCCCCAAATTGGCCACAGGCGAATGGTTTGGCTCGTACTGCCTTACCGAACCCAGTGCCGGTAGTGATGCTAATTCCGGAAAGACCAAAGCAGTACTTTCAGAAGATGGTACCCATTATAAAATTACTGGGCAGAAAATGTGGATTTCTAACGCTGGATTTTGTAGTTTAATGATTGTTTTTGCACGTATTGAAGACGATAAAAACATCACCGGCTTTATTTTAGAATACGACCCCAAAAACCCTAATGGCATTACCATGGGTGAAGAGGAACATAAATTAGGGATTCGTGCATCATCTACTAGGCAAGTGTTTTTTAACGACACCATAGTGCCCGTTGAAAATATGCTTTCCACTCGTGGCAATGGCTTTAAAATTGCCATGAACGCCCTAAACGTGGGCCGTATAAAATTGGCCGCGGCCTGTTTAGATGCGCAAAGACGCACCATAACCGAATCCGTAAAATATGCTAATGAACGCGTTCAATTTAAAGTACCCATTTCCAGTTTTGGAGCCATCCGCCAGAAAATTGCAGAAATGGCCACCAATTGTTGGGTTGGCGAGGCTGCAACCTATCGGGCTTCAAAAAACATTGAAGACCGCATTAATATTAGAAAAAATAATGGCAAGGATTCCCATCAGGAAGCCGAATTAAAGGGTGTTGAAGAATATGCCATTGAATGCTCCATTCTTAAAGTGGCGGTTTCAGAATTTATTCAACGCTGTACCGATGAAGGCATCCAGATTTTTGGAGGTATGGGCTTTTCGGAAGAAACTCCAATTGAATCGGCTTGGCGCGATGCCCGTATTTCAAGGATTTACGAAGGCACCAACGAAATAAACCGCATGCTTTCTATTGGGATGCTGATTAAAAAAGCCATGAAAGGCCATGTAGATTTACTAACCCCCGCTCAGGAAGTTGCCGAAGAATTAGTGGGCATCCCTTCATTTCAACCGCAAGATTTTTCAGAATTATTTTCAGAAGAAAAAAGCATTGTTAAAAACCTAAAAAAATTGTTTTTAATGGTAGCTGGGGCTGCACTTAAAAAGTACGGCGAAGAAATTGAAAAACAACAGCAGTTGATGCTAGCTGCATCCGATATTTTGATTCAAATTTACTTAGCCGAATCTGCCATTTTAAGAGCTGAAAAAATGGCCAAAAAAGAAGGCGAAGAAAACGTAAAGGAACAAATAGCCATGGCCAAACTCAACCTATTCCATGCTATTGATGTAATAGAAACTGCTGGTAAGCATTCCATTATTTCCTTTTCAAAAGGCGATGAACAACGCATGATGCTTATGGGGCTTAAACGCTACATTAAATACGTAAACATGCCCAATATTATTGAATTAAGGCACATTATTGCCGATAAAGTAATTAAAGAAAATAAATACTGCTATTAAGCAGACTTAAGTGACTAACTCAATTTATAAACGCTTCGAAGCTCTTTTCGAAGCGTTTTTTTTTAATTTTTCACTAAATTGTCAAGGCCATAAAAGCATAAACATGACAACATATTTTAAAACAACCCTGTTAATGGTATCTTTGCTCTTTGGACATACTGCATTTGCCCAACAGGAAGATGTTTTGGAGCCCAAGTTGGAGAACATTTCATGGATAGCAGGAAACTGGACCGGAAACGCTTTTGGAGGTACGATTGAGGAAAACTGGAGCGAACCCTCCGGAGATTCCATGATGGCCACCTTCAAGCTCATCAATAATGGTAAAGTCTCTTTTTATGAAATTGAAATTATAAGGCAATTGGAAAACTCGCTCATTCTGCAACTGAAACACTTTGGAAACGATTTAAAAGGCTGGGAAACCCAAGATGAAACCATCGATTTTCCTTTAAAAAAAATTACATCAAATAGAGTTATTTTTGATGGCATGACCTTTGAAAGAATCAGCAATAACGAAATGAATGTTTATGTTGATATGAAACAAAAAGATGGCTCTATAAAAGTCATGACATTCCATTATAAAAAGTAACAAATATATAACCCCATATTCCTGAATATAAAAACATGACTCATCGTTTATTTTTACTTCTATTTTTTTTGGCAACTTATTTTAGCACATTAAATGCGCAAGCTTTACTCACACAAAAAGGCAATTTCACAAGACAAGACACCTTAAGGGGCAGCATTACCCCAGAGCGCGAATGGTGGGACTTGACTTATTACCACCTCGACATGAAAGTAGAGCCAGAAAACAAATTTATATCTGGGAAAAATACGGTTCAATACAAAGTTTTGAAAAACCATTCGGTGATGCAAATCGATTTGCAATCGCCAATGAAACTATTAAAAGCCACACAAGACGGTGCAGATTTGCAAATAGAGCACGAGGGCAATGCACACTTTATAAAACTTGTTAGTAATCAGGAAATTGGTGAAACAAAAAGCTTGGAACTGTTTTACGAAGGTCATCCAAAAGAAGCGGTAAACGCCCCATGGGACGGTGGTATTTCTTGGAAAAAAGACCAAAACGGCGAACACTTTATCGCATCGTCCTGCCAAGGTTTGGGTGCCAGTGTTTGGTGGCCGTGTAAAGACCACATGTACGACGAGGTGGATAGTATGCAAATAAGCGTTAATGTACCCTCCCATTTAATGGATGTTTCAAACGGCAGGTTAAGAAGCGTTGAGCAATACGGCGACACCAAAACTTACCGTTGGTTTGTAAGCAACCCCATTAACAACTATGGCGTTAATATCAACATTGCGGATTACGCACACTTTTCTGAAGTTTACGATGGCATGGCAGGTAACCTCGATATGGATTATTACGTTTTAAAATACAACTTGGAAAAAGCCAAGGAACAGTTTAAAGATGCACCGAAAATGATGAAAGCCTTCGAGCATTGGTTTGGGCAGTATCCGTTTTATGCCGATGGCTTTAAATTGGTCGAGGTACCGTACTTGGGCATGGAACACCAAAGTAGTGTCACTTACGGCAATCACTACCAAAATGGCTATTTGGGCCGTGATCTATCGGGCACGGGGTGGGGCTTAAAATTCGATTTTATTATTATACACGAGTCGGGCCACGAATGGTTTGCCAACAATATTACAAACAAAGATATTGCCGATATGTGGATTCACGAAAGTTTTACCGCCTACTCAGAGAATCTGTTTCTTGATTATTATTACGGAAAACAAGCGGCTTCAGAATATGTTATCGGCACTCGAAAAAACATTTTAAACGACATGCCCTTAATTGGCCACTACAACGTGAACAGTGAAGGTTCTGGCGATATGTATTATAAAGGCGCCAATATGTTGCATACGCTCCGCCAATTGATTGAAGACGACGGAAAATGGCGAAATATCCTCCGGAAAATGAATACTCAATTTTACCATCAAACAGTAACCACCCAACAAATTGAAAACTTCCTTTCCGCTGAAACAGGTATCGATTTAACCGAATTTTTCAACCAGTATTTAAGAACCATAAAAGTCCCAGTTTTAGAATACTCAATAAAAAAGAACACGCTTAAATTCCGTTGGAATAATGTGGTTGAACATTTCGACATGCCTATTCAAGTTTCAATTAACGGAAAGGAACAATGGCTGTTTCCAAAACAAGAATGGGACACTTTAAGTTTCGATGACAAAATTAATTCTTTTAAAGTAGACCCCGATTTTTACATAGAAAGCAAAAAACTTTAGTTTTGGCCAAACTCCCCGAATTATATTTTAAAAAAGATACCGAGTGGCGGCTATGGCTACACGAAAACCACGAATCGAGCAAAGGGGTTTTCCTTATTTTTTACAAGGTTGACCATGAAAATGAAAGTATGCGTTGGGAAGAAGCCGTAAAAGTGGCTCTTTGCTATGGTTGGATTGATTCCACCGTAAAAAGTTTGGGCAACGGCAAACGGCGACAATATTTTACGCCACGCAACGAAAAAAGTGTTTGGAGCGCCTTGAACAAGACCTATATCGAAGAGCTGACTACCAAAGGTTTAATGCATAACAACGGACTAAGAACTGTTGAAACTGCAAAGCTAAACGGTAGTTGGACCGCCTTAGACGATGTTGAAAATGGCATAATACCTGAGGACTTAGAAATTGCATTCCATAAAAACAGGGAAGCTTTCAATAACTATAAAGATTTTGCACCATCATACAGAAAAAGTTATCTCTATTGGCTAAACCAAGCCAAACGGGAAGAAACGAGAAAAAGGCGCATTATCGAAATTATTCGATTATGCGCCTGTAACATAAAATCCAGGAATTAAAAAATATTAGATTCCATGGTACGCTGATTGATAGAATTTTCAAATACTTTAATCATACGCTTAGCAATACCTGTCCACCCAAAATTTCGGCGGGCAAACCTTGCTCCTTCAACCGATAGTTCGTTGCGCATTTTAGGATATAACAAAGGCATTGATAGCATTGCTCCAAATTCCAATGGACGATGCGGATCGGCAAATAAAGCCTGATTTCCAAAATCGATTAAATCGTATAAACCTCCGTGTACGGTAACCACACTTGGCGTTCCGCAGGCCATGGCCTCAATAGCTACCATACCAAAAGGCTCATAACGCGAAGGCATTGCAAAAATATTGGCCGAGCGGTACACGTTGGCCAAATCTTCATCAGCTATATAATTTTTCCAAGCAATTCTATCGGCCACTCCTAACTCGTTGGCCAATATTTTCAACCCTGCCACACCTTTATCGTCCTGTTTCGAATTATCGCCTCCAATAGCTGCCACCAATCGCGCTTCTGGGCACAATTCAAAAACTGTCGGTAATGCTTGTAACAGCAAGTCGTAACCTTTGTTATGCGCCATTCTTCCCAAGGCCAAAATATCGGTAGGATGGATATCGTACTTAGAACGTATTTTGTCATTCTCTTTTGATGGCACGGGGTAGAATCTATTTTCGTCTATTCCTGGAGGAATCATGCCACAGTTTCTCGGCAATACATCATATTGTTGTGTCAGCAAATCTACCTGTGGTAGTGTTGTTGCGATAACGTAATTACACATTTGATAGACAAAATACTCCTTTCTAATGCGTTCCTTAAAACGGTATTTCTTTTCCATCTCCTTTTCGTCCATATCGCTGCCCATGGTGTGTTGTTTCCACCACCCCAACGAATGCGGTGTATGCACATGCGAAATACCTAATTCTTCAGCAATTTTTTGTCCGGCCCAACCGGCATCCCAATAATGACTGTAAACAACATCGTACTTTTTTCGTTCCTTTTTTATGGCCGCCAAGCAATTTGTAACAAACTTTTTGAGGTGGTCGTGCATATCTTCCTTTCGGATGAATTTTTTGCCCCCAAAAGGGATGCGCCAAACACTGTAATTTTCATCGACGTGGTCGTATTCGGGTTGGTCTTCAAATTGACGGGTAACCAAATCCACTCGTTTACCCAATCGGCTAAAACGCTCAGCCAGCTCTAACACATAAACTACTTGCCCTCCTGTATCTGGTTTTCCTAATTCGGCGTTTGCACCAACGTATCCGTGCAGAGATATCATTAAAATTGACTTCATGGTTTTGTATTTATTTGTTAATTATGTTTAAATCGTGACATGCTGAAATGTATTGGGCAGCCGACCAAGCTTGATAGGCTTTTCCCATGGCTTTTCCTGTGGTACCGTGCGCCCATTCGGTGAATTCCCATTCTTCGGTCAAGCCTTCCTTATTGATCAATGCCAGTTTGTGCAACTCAGAAACAGCGACATCCTTTAAGCCTAATTTATTGATAAACTTTACCCAAAAGCCACCAACAAACGGCCAAATTCCCCCATTGTGGTAATGGTGCGGAAGATTCAATAAATTAACCGTATAGTAAGGTTTCCAATCGGGATCGCCCGGAGTAACTACGGGATATACATTCGAAACCGGAAACGGATCGTTAACCCCTACACCCAGCATAAACTTAAAGGTTTGGTGCGCTTTTTCGGCATCAACGGTGCCGTGTAAAAAGGCCAACACATTACCGAATACATCGCAACGCCAACCAAAATCGAATGGTGTGGTTTGGGCGATTAAATACGAAGTATCTCCCAACGTAAACTGTCGTTCTGCAAACGAAACCGACTGAAATAATTTTTGTTGTGTTGATGGCCAAAAGTTAATAAGTATTTCCTTTTTTATGACCTGCGACCATCGGATATACTCGCCGGCCTCTTCATATTCGCCCAACATTTCCAACATTCTTCCAAAACATACATTGGCTCGATACCAAAGAATTTCGTCGTAAAGAATATTGTAGCTTCCGCCGAATAAATCGGTCCAATCGCCAGCTTCGGGAATTTCCAATAGTGCATCGTTATTACTGTCATGCGCACCCAACCATCGCATGGTTTCTTTTATATCTGAAATATACTTCCGAAGGAAATCGATATCTTTTGTAACATTTACATATTCGTAAAAGGCAATCACAACCCAAATACCACTATCGATTGAGCAAATACCTCCTACCCCCGAATAATCGGGCACATTGTCCTTTATCCTAACATTGGAAGGGATTTGTCCGTTGCGTGAAATGTGCTCAAATAACGTGATTAACGTTTGCCGTTGGCATTGGTGGATTTCCTTATCACGGATTAGGGGCAACGAACCAATTACGGTAATGGCGCCATCTCGTGCCCAAACACTATGATAATTTTCGTCGGTACCGCTGGGTACGTTATCTTTAATAGAGCAGGCCGAAAAGCCCAACGGCGTGATATTCTTTTTTAGGGCTTCAACTGCTTTGATGTAACCTTCTTTTATTAAGGCTATTTTTTCATCTTCATCCTCTTGTGCAATATTGTTCAATTCCTTTTGAATGATAAAATCTTCAGAATGGTCCTTGTCCATGGCAGCCAATGCTTCTTTGGGCAAAACACCGTAATACACCAAACCTTCAATAACGCCATTGCCGTGCTCACCTTCGGCATGATAAATCTGTCTGTATTTTGTAAACTTATAAAGTTCTTGATGGGCATTGGCCACTACTATGCCCTTAACATCTTCTAAATTGAACATCGCAGAATCGTTACCGCTATCTCCTGCCACAAGGGTTTCGCTAGTGCTTATTTCCAACTTTTGAAGCAACCACTGCAAAGCATTTCCTTTGTTGGCCCATTTGGGTAGAATATCCAAAAATTTATCACCGGAATACACCACGTTAATGTGCATATTCGCTTTTTCAAAATCCTTTTCAATACCTTCTATAAGATTTGGAGTAGCGTCATAAAAAAAGTAGCTTCTTTTATAGGAATGCTGAAATCGTAATGGCTGTTCGCTAATCGGGTGGTTTATACTCTGAACAATATTTTCAACAGCTTCTAAATCCCAACCTTCATCAAGTATATCGTTAAATTCCTTTACAACTCTTTTATTCGGATAATCGTAAATATGGGTGCCCACGCCCGAGATAATATAATCGGGTTCTGGCAAGACACCTTTTTTAATTAAGTTTTTTACATCACCAATAAGTCGGCCAGTATTGTAAGTAAGCAAGACTTCGGTGTCATCTTTATATTTATTCCAAATTTTTGTAAAATTTCCCTTTAAGGTGTGAAACTCAATTAAGGTATTATCAATATCAAATGACAATAATTTGATCGGGTACTTTTTTGCAAGGTCTGAATCCATATATTAAAAACAAAATTTTGCGTTTTTTGACAATTTTCAATTAAAAACAGCCCAAAAAACATGATTATTGGCTTAATATAATGAAAACACAGAGCAAAAACTACCTCATACGAATTGAAAATGTGCTTTTTCAAGACCCCGAAAAATTAAACGGTTTTTAATACAGATTTGAAAATTTGAACCGTTGAAAATAATGGAATAAAAAAATACGATTTCGCCTTCGAAGCTAAATCGTATTTTTTATTTACATTCCTCTCACCATATCTATCGGGATTACGGAATGACAAATTCGACTGCGTTCAGTGCATCGCAATTTCAATGGAAACCTTGGGCAGGGCCTCGGTAATGCTTTTCAATTAAATACCACTGATAAAACTGCCGTAGGGATCTTTAAACTGAAGTCCTTCGGAAAAACGCTTTTTACTTAAAAGCTTAAACTCCACCAATGCCCAAAGAATAAACTCTTTAATGAAATATTGGTCTGCCTTTTTTAAATTAGGCTGAAAATTGCGCAACAAATTATTTAGCGGGTCGATGGAATCCAACAGGCTCTTATATTCACCATCATTGATATCATCCAACAGTTCGAAACCTTCCTTTTCGTTGAAAAACCATGATACCAACTCATCATAGGGGCTTTCGTCGGTTTGCTTTTTCAATTTTTCAATTTTGGGAAACAAATTTGGGAATACACTTTTTACAGCTTCGCCAATTAAATTATAGGCCACCACCGCAGCTCCTTCCTGTTCGCCCTCGTAAACCAATTCCACTTTTCCGGTTATGGCAGGAATGATGCCCACAAAATCTGAAAGCCGTACCGTAGTATTCTTATCACCACTAATCAAGGCACGTCGTTCGGCGGTACTCATCAAATTCTCTAAAGCGGTGATGCTCAATCGGGCACTCACTCCACTTTTGGCATCAATGTAATCGCTTTTACGGGCTTCAAAAACAATTTGTTCCAATAAATCCCTTGCTAAATCGGGTACGGCTACATTGGCTTTTTGGTCTTCAACCAACTTGGCTTCCTGTTGGGTAATCCGTTTGGCGGTTTCAATATCGGTGGGATAATGGGTTAGAATTTGCGAACCAATGCGGTCTTTCAGTGGCGTTACAATACTGCCCCGGTTGGTGTAATCTTCGGGGTTTGCCGTAAACAGGAATTGTATATCGAGCGGTAAGCGCAACTTAAACCCTCTAATTTGAATATCGCCTTCCTGCAAAATATTGAATAGTGCCACCTGAATCCTCGCTTGAAGATCGGGCAGTTCGTTAATCACAAAAATGCAACGATTGGCACGGGGAATCATGCCGTAGTGAATCACTCTATCGTCAGCATAACTCAGTTTTAAATTGGCCGCTTTTATGGGATCTACATCGCCAATAATATCGGCTACCGTAACATCGGGGGTGGCCAGTTTTTCGGCAAAACGCTCGCTTCGGTGCAACCAAGAAATAGGAGTATCGTCTCCTTTTTCTTTTATTAATTCCTTGGCATATCTTGAAATGGGATTAAATGGATCGTCATTAATCTCCGAACCTTCAACAAAAGGGATGTATTCATCCAATAAATTGAGCATTAAACGTGCCAATCGGGTTTTGGCCTGTCCGCGAAGCCCTAACAAATTAATGTTATGCCGTGATAAAATGGCGCGTTCCAATTCTGGGATTACTGTGTTTTCGTAACCGTGAACGCCTTCAAAAGCAGTTTCCTTATTTTTTATTTTTTGGATGAGGTTGTCGCGCAATTCATCTTTTATGGATTTGCTGTGATAACCTGTTTTTTTTAATTCGCCTAGTGTTTCTATATTTTCTATATTCATATTTTAATTTGCTTAAGACACATCTCAACTCCGATCGATGTGATAATTATGCTTCAAATTTTAGGGAGAAACTTTTAAATTTTAAACTATTTTACCCTCGAATCCGTTTTTTTCTGTTGGTTTCGTAATCTTCAAAAATCATTTCGCCCAATCCTTTTAGCCCGGTATAAAAGGCTTTACCTTGGTTGGCATAAGTAAACTCCCTAACAAACTGCATTAAATAATCGTCTTTGGCTATCATAAAAGTCGTAATGGGAATATGCAATCGGCGGGCTTGCTGTGCCATCATATAGCACTTGTTTACAATATTGGGGTTTAGCCCAAAACTGTCCTTAAAATATTCACCGCTGGGCAAACGCAAACAGCTTGGTTTACCGTCGGTAATCATAAAAATCTGTTTGTTGGTATTGCGCTTTCTTCTTAGTAAATCCATTGCCAATTCCAGCCCCGCTACGGTATTGGTGTGGTAAGGGCCTACTTTTAAATAGGGCAAATCCTTGATTTCAATTTGCCAAGCATCGTTACCGAACACCAAAATATCGAGCGTATCTTTGGGGTAGCGCGTTGTGATAAGTTCGGCTAGAGCCATGGCTACTTTTTTAGCCGGTGTAATACGGTCTTCACCGTACAAAATCATACTGTGACTTATATCAATCATCAGCACGGTACTCATTTGCGATTTATGCAGAGTTTCCTCGACCACCAAATCGTCTTCCGATAAGGTAAAATCTGAAATTCCATGACTGATCTGTGCATTTTTTAAACTTTCGGTCATCGAAACTTTATCGAGCGCATCGCCAAACTGGTAGCTTCTATAATCGCCCGTATGCTCATCACCAATGCCGGGGCTTTTACTTTTATGGTTGCCCTGTCCGCTGCGTTTAATTTTCCCAAAAATCTGGTCGAGTGCTTGTTGACGAATGGCTCGTTCGGTTTTTGCTGTAATGGACAACGAACCGTTTCCGTCTGGGTCGATTTCTTCACGCAAATAGCCTTTCTTTTTGAGGTCTTCAATAAAATCGTCAATGGTGTAATCGGGAGTAGTCAATTCATATTCCCTATCTAATTCGCGCAGCCAATCTATAGCCTCGTCAAAATCGCCCGAAGTATGGGTAATCAATTCCTTGAAAATCTCGAAAAGTTTTTCGAACGGCGATTGATTGGGCGCTTCGTAACTTTTAAAAACAAATCCTTTTCTTGGAGCATTATGTGGTTTCATAGCTGTATAAAATTAGTATTTTTTTACACAACGCACCAACAAATGCCCATTAGATTTATTTATGGTTCAACATAACAAACCAATGGGTTTTACCTCACCCTTTTTAAGCCTTCAAGGTCTTCTATTTTTATTTGCTTACCATTTGCGGAAACAAGACCTTCCTTTTTAAGCTGTGACAATACACGGATGGCAGACTCTGTGGCCGTGCCCACAATATTGGCATAATCTTCGCGAGAGAGCATCACACTAAGGCTTCTATCTGGGTTTACGCCAAAGCTATCGTGAATGTATATAAGGGTTTCCGCGAGACGTTGCCGAACGGATTTTTGTGCCATGTTTACAATAAAATCGTCGGCAACTTTTAAATCTCTCGCCATTTCCTGAAGCACATCGAACGAGAATTTCGGATTGTTCTGCAAGCTGTTTATTATTTCGCTTTTAGGAATAAAACATACCTTCATATCGGTCAATGCTGTAGCTTGAAGATTTGAATTTTCAACCGAAACCAATGAACGCTGCCCCAGCAAATCGCCCTTTACCACCATTTTTACAATTTGGTCTTTTCCGTTTTCACTTAATTTCGACAGTTTACAGATACCGTCCCTTACACAAAAAACGCCGTTAACCGCTTCGCCTTCATCAAAAATAACTTCGCCTTTTTTTATGATTTTGCTGGTTTTACAGCTAGAAACACGTATTAACTCTTCTTTTGATAAAGATTTTAGAGCATTAAATTGTTTGATTATGCATTGCTCACATTTTCCCATACCTGTTTTTTCTTTAATATTATTTGATTGAAATAGATAGGCTAAAATGCACTGATTAGTGCAAAACCAAAAAAGGCACGTTTTTGTAATAATTCACTTTGTCGATGGATGGTTGGAACAAAATCCGTTGTAGATAATTGAGATTTTTAGCCAACACAGATATTAAACTTATATCCTTAAAATCTACAAATTGTTGTACGGCACAATCAATGTGTTTATGGGCCAAAAAGTAGAAATCGTGCTTCTGCCCCATAAAATAATCTCTTAAAAACTCTTTATTTTGCTTTTGGTCTTCGTTCAGGATTGGGGTATGCTTACTAACATTCAACACATTTATTTTGCCTTGGTGCTGTTTTAAAACCTCAAACAACGGCTGCAGGGTATCTGGGTTATACTCAATTGAAAAATCGGTAGGCAACACTACATTTTTAGGCGAAACATATTTGGCATTTTCGGGCACAACCAGTGTAGTGCACTTTACCTTTGTAATTACGTTCCCTGTATTTCCACCAATGGCTAAGCCTTTAATACCTGAGGCCCCTTTGGTGCCCATAACGATTAAATCGATGTTGTTTTTTACTACATGTTCGCGAATGGAGCCTATAAGATTATTACTGTCTGAGAGCGTAAAAAAGCGATGGTTTGTATTTTTAGCAAAACATTCAGAAATGCGCCCGACCATTTCCTTTAACAGTTCTTTTGAAGGTTTGTTTAGTGTTGAAACTCCAACATTCTCGTACTGTACATAGTAACTATCATCGGTTTTTAATGCACCATCGGCGTTAACGTGCAACAAATAAAAATTACATGCCGACTTCTTGAAAAACTGGATGGCATACTCGATGGCGTTCCATGAATTTTCTGAAAAATCTGTTGGTATTAAAATATTCTTCATGCCCTTTATCTTCTATAATGCAAAAATAAAGGCATGTGGCAGAATGAAATATGACCAAAATCATAATTCAGGCTTAGCGCCGATTAACTTATTTGTTTAAGCCCTTCAATATCCAAAATTTTAATGTTTCTGCCTTCAATTTCAATAAGTCCTAGATCCTTAAAACCAGAAAGTGTTCGTATTAAACTTTCAATAGCCACTCCGGCCACACTGGCCAAGTCGTTCCTGGAAATCCTAATCGCTTGGTTGGGTTTTGTGTTCAGTTTTTCGGCAAACTCTAAAATGGTTGAAGCCGTTCGCTTTTTTACAGAACTGTAAGCCATTTGTAGCAACTGATCTTTAACGTGTGCGAGATCGTCTGTCAACAACTGGATAAGCTCAAAAGTTACTTTGTGGTTGCTATCCAACACTTTTATAAGTTCACTTTTTGGGAGCGCTATAAGTTTTGAGGGTTCAATGGCCGTGGCTGTTTCTTGATATATGTTATTTTGGGTAAATGTGGTATAACCGAATAAATCGTCCTCTTTATAAAGCGCCGTGGTAAGGTCTTTTCCATTTTCATCCAGTTTATGACATTTTATAAGTCCTCTGGAAATTAAATACATATTATTGGAATGGTCGCCTTCTTCATAAACAAACTGCCCTTTTTCAAAATCGATTTCAGTGCCGTTATCGTCAAAAAAATTCTTTAAATCATTCAGTGTTCTCAACTCTCCATCTTGGTCAGCTTGAGTTTCTTGCTGCTCTTCACTTTTTTCTTTTAAAATGGCTGCTTTTGCCAAACGGCTTTCAATGGCGCTAGTGAGTTCTTCTTCCTCAAAAGGTTTGGTAATGTAATCGTCAGCCCCCAAATCCATGCCTTTGCGCACATCTTTGCGCTCGGTTTTTGCTGAAAGAAATATAAACGGAATATGCTTGGTGCTATCATTTTTAGATAATGCTTCCAATACGCCATAGCCATCCAACTCGGGCATCATAATATCGCAAACCACAATATCGGGCAAATGGGTTTTGGCCGCCTCTACCCCAAGCTTTCCATTGGGAGCGGTAGTTACCAGGTATTCGGACAGCTCTAACAATTCCGCTGTATTTTCCCTTAAAATAATATCGTCTTCTATCAATAATACTTTTTTCATTGGTTGGTTTTAGGGTTTTGCTTTATTGGGTATTGTAATCGTAAACTCGGTTCCTATATTTTCTTCACTTTTAAAACTTATGCTACCTCCAAGGTTCTCCAAATGGGTTTTCACAATATTAAGCCCAATGCCCGTACCTTGTGTTAACAGTGCGTTTTCGGCTCTAAAATAACGATTAAAAATTTGTTTTTGGTCTTTCTCCGGAATACCAATACCGTTATCTTTTATTTTAAAAACAGTATGGCTTTCACCCTGTTTGATATCGATATCGACCAAAGTATTTTCGGGTGAATATTTAATGGCATTGTGCAGTAAATTGGATAAGGCCAACTCTATTATTTTTTCATCCTGATACAGTGAATAATCTTCAATATTTTCGGGATAGTTGATGGTCTGCCCTTCTTTTAAAAGCATGTTAGCATTGTACACCACCTCGTTAACGACTTTACTGATTTTAAAGGTGCTAAATTTGTAGTTCACCTTTCCGGTTTCCAGTTTTTCAATAGAAAGAAAATCGTTTAAAATACTATTTAAATACCTTACTTTGTCTGAAATGGTCTTGATGTGCTTGTCGCGCCGTTCCTGTTGCTCGGCCAATTTATATTTTCCCAGCAACATGGCCGACGTTAAAATACCACTCAACGGGGTTTTGAATTCGTGAGACACCAAAGACAGGAATTTGGTTTTAAGTTCATTCAATTCCTTTTCCTTTTTTAAAGCTTCCTTGGTTTTATTTTGTGCCTCGATACGCTTTTTTATTTCCGCATCGCGCTGAAGGTTAACCGTTTTTAGGGTTTTTACCGTATTGCTCAACTCTTTGGTACGTTCTTCAACTTTCTTTTCCAATTCCGTATTCAGTTCCTGTAATTCCAATTCCTGTTGCTTGCGCACAGAAATATCGATAACCAAAGCCATAACGTACGATTCGCCATCAATCTCCATAGGATTTAAACCCGCCTCAACCGGAAAACTGCTGCCGTCTTTTTTTGCGCCGTACAAATCGCGACCGTGGCCCATCCGCCGGCTTTCCTTTTGTTTCATAAAACCTTCAACATGGCTAGCATGGTTGGTCTGATATCTTTGGGGAATTAAAATACTAAGCGGTTTGTGCAAAAGTTCCTGTTTTTCATAACCAAACATACGGCCTGCCGATGCATTAACAGCTACAATTTTTTGATGGTTATCAACCACAATAACACCTTCTGAAACGGCTTCAAAAAGCACATTAAACACATCTTTTTCGTTTCCAAACATTGAATAAAAATGATTTTAAAACAGGTTACCCCTTTTTTGAACCAACTAAATTGAAGCGTTTTATCATAACCATTTTGAAACCAATCGTGTAAAAATATTCCATGTATTTTAAAATTGAAGTTGCGTAAAAGTAAATAAAACATGACAATTATCATATATAAAAGCCTCCCAATTTTAGACTTTTGCCCAAGGTATAAATGAGCAAATATTATGGAACACCACACATGTTTCCACTGTGGGTTGGACGCTACTGCTTCCAACATTGTTTTTGACGACAAATCGTTTTGTTGCAACGGCTGTAAGACGGTTTACCAGATTTTTTCAGAAAACGACCTCACCTGTTATTACGATTTGCAACAAGCCCCCGGAGCGACGCCAAAAGAGGTTGAAGGCAAATACAACTTTTTGGATAACGAAAAAATCATTGAGCAATTATTAGAATTTAACAGTGACGACACGCAAATTGTTACGCTTTACATTCCGCACATTCATTGCAGTTCCTGTATTTGGGTGCTGGAAAACCTCAACAAATTAAATCCGGCAATTAGTGCTTCAACCGTCAATTTCGGTAAGAAAACCGTTCGGGTTACTTTTCAATATGAAACCTTATCGTTAAAAGATTTGGTATTGCTGTTAAGCCGAATTGGTTACGAACCGTTTATTAGTTTGGACGATTACAGTGTTGGAAAAAAACAGATAAACCGTTCGCTAATTTACAAATTGGGCATTGCGGGTTTTGCCTTCGGAAACGTGATGTTTTTATCGTTTCCGGAATATTTTGAAGTGGACGAATTTTGGCTGGAACAGTTTAAACCGCTGTTTAGGTGGCTTATGTTTGCCTTTTCGGTGCCGGTGGTGTTTTACTCCGCACAAGACTATTTTATTTCGGCCTACAAAGGATTAAAGTCGAACATTTTAAATATTGATGTTCCCATTGCTTTGGGTATTGTGGTACTGTTTTTAAGAAGCACGGCGGAAATTATGTTCGATTGGGGTTCGGGCTTTTTCGATAGTTTAACAGGCTTGGTATTTTTCCTTTTGCTCGGCAAATTCTTTCAGCAGAAAACCTACTCTTTTTTGTCGTTCGAGCGCGATTACAAATCATATTTCCCTATTGGAATCACCAAAATTTTAGATAACGGAACAGAGGAATCTATTCAGGTTTATGATATTAAAAAGGGCGACCGCTTACTGATTAGAAACGAAGAACTCATCCCAGTCGATTGTATTTTGATAAAAGGAAACGCTCGGATTGACTATAGTTTTGTTACAGGCGAATCGAAAACCGTATCGAAACAATCGGGCGACAAACTTTTTGCTGGGGGAAAACAAGTAGATGGCAGCATAGAGGTTGATGTATTAAAATCGGTCGAACAAAGTTACCTCACACAATTGTGGAGCAACGATGTATTTAAAAAGGACAAAGAACTGGCGTTTACCAACATTACCAACAACATTAGCAAACACTTTACGCTGGCTATTTTATCCATCGCCGCTTTGGCCACGGTGTTTTGGTTGGTGGCCGATTCCAGCAAAGCTTTAAACGTATTCACTTCGGTATTGATTATTGCTTGCCCCTGTGCCATTGCACTGGCGGCACCATTTACCTTAGGGAATATTTTGCGCATTTTGGGCAAAAAGAAATTCTATTTGAAAAACGCTTCGGTAATCGAGCAACTTTCAAAAATAAACACCATCATTTTTGATAAAACGGGTACCATTACCGCCAACAAGGAAACCCGAATCGATTACGAAGGTTTACATTTAAGCCACGAAGAAGAAACTTTACTGAAAAGCACCCTGCGGGGCTCCAACCACCCACTGAGCCGTTCGCTGTACCAAATTTTGAACCAGAACGACATTTTAACTTTAGATGATTACACCGAATATTTGGGCAAGGGTATCGAAGCCAAATACAAAAATCAAAATATTAAAATAGGCTCGGCTTCTTTTGTTGGACACAATACTGAAACGGCCACGCTCAATACCAGCGTACACATCAGAACAAACGATACTTACAAAGGTAAATTCACCTTTTATAACTCTTACCGCAAAGGGCTTTCAAAATTGTTCAATAAGCTGAAAAATGAATACGATTTAGTAATCCTTTCGGGCGATAATTCTGGGGAAAAGGAGAACTTAACCAAACTGCTACCCACGAAAACCAAACTGATTTTTAATCAAAAACCAGAGGACAAACTGGAATACATTAAACACCACCAAACCGAAGGTGCCAAAGTGCTTATGGTTGGCGATGGACTGAACGATGCCGGAGCCTTGGCACAAAGCGATGTAGGCATTGCCATTTCGGAAAACGTCAATGTGTTTTCACCGGCTTGCGACGCCATTTTGGATGCTTCAAAATTCAACCAATTATACAACTATATAAAAGTTTCGAAATCGGCCATAAAAATCATCAAATGGAGCTTTTTGCTCTCTTTTATTTACAACTGTATCGGACTTTATTTTGCCATAACCGGACAATTGGCTCCGGTAGTTGCAGCCATTTTGATGCCCTTAAGTTCCATCAGTATTGTGTTTTTTACCACCATTGCTACTAACGTTATTGGTAGAAAACTGATATAAAAATGAAACATGACAAATGTCATTTTTTAAGGTAAGCGATGGAAGTACTTTTGACCCATAACTTCAATTAGGTATGAGTGTTATATATATTCTATTAGCTATAAGCATTGCTGTGGCCATCGGTTTCTTTATTGCCTTTATTATGGCCGTAAAAAAAGGACAATTCGATGACGGTTACACGCCATCGGTACGCATGCTTTTTGAGGACGAACTGGTAAAAACCGATTCTAAAAAAACAATACAAACCAAAAAGAACAATAACCAAAATCACACAAATGGAACAGTTTCATTACGATAACAAAATCGTTAAAAATTTCCTTTACGCCACTATGCTTTGGGGCGTGGTAGGTATGTTGGTGGGCTTACTTCTGGCCTTCATGTTTTTATTTCCCAATTTAACCGACGGCATCTCGTGGCTCAGTTTCGGGCGTTTGCGCCCATTGCATACCAATGCCGTTATTTTTGCATTTGTGGGTAACGCCATTTTTGCGGGGGTTTACTACTCTACCCAGCGATTACTAAAAGCCCGAATGTTTAGCGATGTACTAAGCAAAATAAACTTTTGGGGCTGGCAGCTTATTATTGTAGCTGCTGCCATAACCTTACCCTTGGGCTACACCTCGTCAAAAGAATATGCCGAACTGGAATGGCCGATAGATATTGCCATTGCCATAGTTTGGGTGGTTTTTGGATGGAACTTAATAGGTACGATTTTAAAAAGAAGACAGCGCCATTTGTACGTGGCCATTTGGTTTTACCTTGCCACGTTTGTTACTGTGGCCGTTCTGCACATTTTCAATAGCTTGGAGCTTCCGGTTAGCGGATTGAAAAGCTACTCGGTTTATGCCGGTGTGCAAGACGCTTTGGTTCAGTGGTGGTACGGACACAACGCCGTGGCTTTCTTTTTAACCACACCGTTTTTGGGGCTTATGTACTATTTCGTTCCAAAAGCAGCAAATCGCCCGGTGTATTCGTACCGACTGTCCATTGTTCACTTTTGGTCATTAATTTTTATTTATATCTGGGCCGGACCGCACCATTTATTATATACCGCTTTGCCTGAATGGGCCCAAAACTTAGGGGTAGCGTTTTCCGTAATGTTACTAATGCCATCATGGGGCGGTATGATAAACGGTTTGTTGACCCTACGCGGTGCTTGGGATAAAGTACGCACCGACCCTGTTTTAAAGTTTATGGTAGTAGCTATTACAGGTTACGGTATGGCTACCTTCGAAGGTCCTACTTTATCGCTTAAAAACGTAAATGCCATTGCCCACTTTACCGATTGGATTATTGCACACGTGCATGTTGGTGCCCTGGCTTGGAACGGCTTTTTAACCTTCGGAATGATATATTACTTAGTGCCCAAACTGTTCAAAACCAAACTCTATTCTTTAGGATTGGCGAATCTGCATTTCTGGATTGGCACATTGGGTATCATTATGTACGCTTTGCCTATGTACGTGGCCGGGTTCACCCAAGCCAGTATGTGGAAACAATTCAATCCTGACGGTACACTTACCTACGGAAACTTTTTAGAAACCGTTACCGAAATCATACCAATGTACTGGATGCGTGCCATTGGAGGTTCGTTGTTTATCATCGGCATGTTAGTTATGATTTATAATGTTATCGTCACCATCAAGCAAGGTAGCGCTGTTGAAAACGAACTGGCCGAAGCTCCCGCTTTAGAACGCGTTAGCAAAAGAAGAACCGCTAACGAAGGCTGGCACACTTGGTTGGAGCGTCGCCCTATTCAATTAACCATTTTAGCTACCGTGGCTATTTTAATTGGTGGTGTTATTCAAATTGTACCTACCATAATGGTAAAATCGAATGTCCCAACCATTACAAGCGTAAAGCCTTATACACCTTTAGAATTGGAAGGTCGCGATATTTACATCCGTGAAGGTTGTGTGGGCTGTCACTCACAAATGATACGTCCGTTTAGGAGCGAGGTAGAACGCTACGGCGAATACTCAAAAGCAGGCGAATTTGTTTATGACCACCCGTTCCTTTGGGGCAGTAAACGTACCGGTCCCGATTTGCACCGTGTTGGCGGCAAGTACTCAGACAACTGGCATTTCAACCACATGTACGACCCGCAAAGTACCTCTTCGGGTTCTATCATGCCACGTTACCAATGGCTGATTACCAATAAATTGGATAAATCGCAAACCGAAGCCAAAATGGAGGCAATGGTAGCTTTGGGTGTTCCATATTCAGAAGACGATATCGCCCAAGCCCAAGAGCAAATGACGGCACAAGGCGCACAGATTGAAGAAAACCTTTATACCGACCCCGATTTTGCGAAGGCCTACGAAGCCGACAAAAAATACGCTGCTGAAAATGGAGAGCCATTTGTTGAAATGAAAGACAGAGAGATTACGGCACTTATCGCTTATTTACAGCGATTGGGCACCGATATCCATGTAGAAACCACAGCACAAAACTAACCATCAAAAAAAGACCAAAATCATGTTAAAATTTGTAAAAAATCACATGGAAAGCATCACGGGCATAGAAATATACCCCATCATTTCCCTGCTCATATTTTTCACCTTTTTTGTAGTACTGTTTTGGTGGGTGTTTACCGCTAAAAAAGACTATATAAAAACCGTAAGCCATATTCCGTTAGACCATCAAAACGACGATACATTATGATACGACACATTCCATCTTGGGTTAGGATACCCGTAGCATTTTTCATCATCTTCGGAGCCGTAGAATATTTTATAGACTCGGGCGACAAACCAGCTTTCATTGAGTATCCCGTTGTTTTATTGTTCCTGTTTTTAGTGCTTCTTATTTTAATAGCCATTGAGGCCATTATTGGTGCTTTAGAGAATATTATGCTTCAAAAACTGGACGATGAAGCGAAAGCTCGTTTTTTGGCTGAAAAAGAAAACACCTATAAATTCACATGGCTTAAAGAAACCTATATCAAACTACTTGGGCAAAAACCTTTGGAAGAAGAAGGTGAAATTATTTTAGACCATAATTACGATGGCATAAAGGAATTGGACAACAACCTCCCGCCGTGGTGGTTGTATGGCTTTTATATTTCCATCATTTTTGGCGCTATTTATCTCTTAAAATACCATGTTTTTAATGGCGATACACAAATTGACGAACTACAAACCGAATTGGCCGAAGCTAAAGTAGCTATTGAAAAATATAAAGCTACCGCCAAAGACCTTGTTGATTATAACACGGTGGAGGTATTAGTTGATGCTGCCGACCTAAAAGCCGGACAATCCATTTACGAAACCAATTGTGTGGCTTGCCACAAAGCTGATGGCGGTGGCGGAATTGGCCCCAACCTAACCGACGAATATTGGATCTTGGGTGGCGGTATAAAAAATGTATTCAAAACCATTTCTGAAGGTGGGCGTTCCGGAAAAGGGATGATTGCCTGGAAACAAAACCTAAAACCTTACGAAATCGCTCAGGTGGCCAGCTATGTGCTTCAATTTCAAGGCACGACCCCGAACGAACCCAAAGAAGCACAGGGTGACCTTTGGACCACAGATGAAATGAAAGCTGAAGACCTTGAAACACCCAAAACCATAGAAAAAGACATTATAGAAACTGATTCTACGGTGACGTTGAAGACTAATTAATAGCACTTTAATCTCAACTAAACTGTGACCAACCTGTCGTAACACCGGTATTGCGGCAGGTTTTAAAACAAAACAAATTGGACACCCCAGATAACGAAATATTCAGAAATTCCATTGGCACGGTTACCGAAGAAGGTAAACGTGCTTGGGTGTACCCTAAAAAACCCAGCGGCAAACTTTACGACTACCGAAAATGGGTAAGCTATTTTCTATTGGCATTTTTGTTCGTGTCGCCGTTTATTAAAGTTAACGGCAACCAGTTTTTAATGTTCAACATTATGGAACGCCGATTCAATATTTTTGGGTTTCCATTTTGGCCACAAGATTTTCATTTGTTTGTTATTTCGATGCTGATTGGCGTGGTATTTATTACGCTATTCACTGTTGGGTTTGGACGCATTTTTTGCGGGTGGATCTGCCCACAGACCATTTTTATGGAAATGGTTTTTCGACGCATTGAATATTGGATTGATGGCGACCGCAACAAACAGCGCAAATTGGACAAACAAAAATGGAATGCCGAAAAAATAAGGAAGCGCCTTTTAAAATGGTTTATCTTTTTGTTGATTTCGTTTTTAATTGCCAACATATTTTTGACCTATTTAATTGGTAGCGATAAATTATTGCGATACATCATTGATGGACCGTTTGAGCATTTAGGCACGCTGTTTCCTTTGTTAATTTTTACCGCCGTTTTCTATTTTGTTTTTGCATGGTTTAGAGAGCAAGTTTGCATTATTGCCTGTCCGTATGGCAGACTGCAAGGAGTACTTTTAGATACTAAATCGATTGTGGTGGCCTACGACCATAAACGTGGTGAAGCCGAAAACGGACGGAAAAAATTCAGAAAAAATGAAGACCGGAAAGCCTTAGGGTTTGGCGACTGCATTGATTGTTTTCAGTGCGTAAACGTTTGCCCAACCGGTATCGATATTAGAAACGGTACACAATTGGAATGTGTTAACTGCACCGCCTGCATTGACGAATGCGACCACATTATGGAAAGCATCAATTTACCGAAAGGATTGATTCGATATGCCAGCGAAGAAAATATTGAAAACAAAACCCCATTTAAACTCACGCCCCGAATGAAAGGCTACATAGCCATTTTAGTGATTTTAATCGGGATGCTAACGGGCATGCTGTTTTTAAGGAACGATGTTGAAGCCAATGTTTTGAGACTGCCCGGCCAGTTGTACGAGCACAAAGAAAACAACATAATCAGTAACGTGTTTACCTATAAACTGGTAAACAAAACCACTAACGACATCACCAATGTAAGCCTGAAACTATTGTCGCATAAAGGGGAATTGAAGTTAGTATCGACCGAGCAAAGTTTTACCGTACCCGAACAGGGTATTGCCGAGGGCACTTTATTTATTGAAATTAACAATGCTGCGCTTTCGGGCGACAGAAACAATATTAAAATTGGCGTGTACCAAGACGATACGCTTATTGAAACCACAACGGCCAACTTTTTGGGGCCGCGAAGTTTTAGGTAAGCGCGGCGATTGGAGCTGAAACAAAACTTGCGGAAGGGCGCATTAGGGATTGAAGCGGCATCCTTTTTTGCTTAATATAATTGGCCGTGATGACGAGGATGAAAGACGAAGTAATCTGTCCTAATCAAGAGATTGCCACAACAAAAGGTGACATTTTATTCGGAATGACGCAAAAAAGATATAGCGGAAAGCCCGACCCGAGGTAACGAGGGTAATGCCAAAAATATAATTATGAAACCCTAAAAATGGTAAAGGGAGACTAAAAACTAAGACTATGAAAATAAATTGGGGAACCGGAATTGTATTAGCCTTTATTGGTTTTATAAGCTTTATCATGTACTTTATTGTAACCATGAACGTGAACAGCAAATACGACCATGATTTGGTTACGGAAAATTATTATGCTGAAGAACTGAGCTATCAAAAAGATATTGATAAGCTAAGAAACGCAAAAACTTTAAGCGAAAACATAAGCTACAAACGCATAACCGAGGGATTGGTTATTTATTTTCCAAGTAATGTTGATTTCAAAAAAATTACTGGAAAGGTGTTCCTGTACAGGCCATCTAACAAACAACTGGACTTTGATACTGCTATTTCACTGTCCAAACCCTATTTGCTCATACCTGACAATCGTTTGGTAGATGGCCGTTGGAACATTAAAATTGATTGGCAATATAACAACCAATCGTATTTATTCAAAGAAACCATAAATTATTGATATGTTAATTTCGGCATTTGTTTTGGGGCTTTTGGGCAGCTTGCACTGTGTGGGCATGTGCGGCCCCATTGCATTTATGCTTCCTGTTGACCGAACCAATAATTTAAAAAAGTTTACACAGATTGGCATTTACCATTTTGGCCGATTATTGGCCTACGCACTAATAGGGCTGGTTTTTGGTCTTGTTGGAAAGAGCCTTTCTTTGTTTGGATTCCAGCAACAACTTTCTATTGTCATTGGCTTATTAATGATATTGGCAGTTATAATTCCGCAGAAAACACTCAGCAAATACAACTTTTCTAAACCGATTTATAGAATGATTTCGAAAGTGAAATCGGTACTAGGCCATGCTTTAAAGAAAAAAACACCAGATACCTTTTTAACCATTGGCTTTTTGAACGGATTTTTACCCTGTGGTTTGGTTTATATGGCCGTTTTTGCAGCCATTGCCAGTGGCAAAGCTTTAAACGGAAGTTTGTACATGGCCGTTTTTGGTTTGGGCACGGTTCCTTTAATGACTACCGCTGTATATTTCACTCAGTTATTGAAAGGCACAGCCAGACAGCGCATTCAAAAAGCTATCCCTGTTTTTGTGGTAATTATTGGCGCTTTGTTTATTCTTCGTGGTATGGGGCTTGGCATACCTTACCTCTCGCCCGATCCGGTTTACCATCTGGTTTCTAGCGGCATGGAATGCCATTAACCATTTTTCATAAATAAATCTTAATGTTTCTCAGAGCCATAAAAAGTATCTTAATTTTGGCTTTGTGTATAGCAAGTTAAAAAATAGCGTCTTTACCAAAATTATTTGGGGATTAATGGGGTTGTATCTATTAAACATTAGTGTTGATGCTGCAGACCCAAATCCACAATACATAGCTGAAGATTTATCGTTTAACGACCAAGAAAGTATTATTGAAATTATTGTTGAAAAAGTTTTAGGTTTTGAAGATGCCATTGACGAACATGATGATTGCGACACCGAAGATTTCAATAATAGCAAAAATATAAAAATTGATTTTTTAATCCATCAATTCCTTTCAAAAAACAGTTCAGTAGAACTATCATTAAAGAAGAAGAATCTTTTTATAAACCATAACGCTACTGCTTTAAATGGTTTTAAAGAAATTGATAGTCCACCACCAAAAGTTTAATTGTTAATTCACAACCTCCAAGCATATAATACTTGGATTTTTTTTTAACAATAAACTTTTTAAAATGAATATACAAAAATCAATGATGATTGTTGTTTTATCAATATCATCGCAATATCTATTTGCCCAAACCACAAATACCGTAAAAGATAGCCTATACATAAAAGAATTTGAAGACAACGAAAAACCAGACAAGGTTTTACACGCCGAGCCTTTGTACATAGACCTTATTAGAGATCTAGGCGCTAGAAAAGGCGAAAAAGAATGGAACTTAGGTTTTGGTATTACCGATAATTTGAGGTTTGACTCATACGAAGCTTTAATTGAATATGAATGGGCTCCTGCCGACCGGTTAGGACTAGAAGTTGAGCTGCCATTTACATTTTACGCTCCTGTAAATGGAAATACCAATAAACCTTCAAACAAATTAAACAGTATAAAAATTGCTACCCAATGGTCATTTTTTGTAAATAAAAAAATAGCAACCTCTATGGCCTTGGGCTACATTAATGAGTTTGAATTATCAGATTTTAAAAGCTTTGGGGCACCTTTAATAAAGGGCAATGTTTACAATCCGTTCTTTGTTATTGCTAAACGTTGGGGCAACAACTTCCACTCTTTAATTTACACAGGCCCAATGATTGAACAAAACTTTAGTACAAACACGTTTCACACTACTTATGACTTAAACACCAGTTTTCACTACATGATAACTGGCACTAAAAATTTAATTGGTGTAGAATTTAACAAAACTTTTGACAATGCTGATTTTGACATGACCATACGCCCACAAATAAGGGTTGGTGTTGCTGACAATTTATTAATAGGCATAGTTGCAGGAATACCCGTTAAAAGAGAAAACGAGAGATTCAGCTCTTTTATTAGACTAATTTGGGAACCCCAACACAAACATTAAATAAAATGCATTTTAACTTTTTTAAAATTGTAATAGAATATAATTTTAGCATTTCTTTTTACAATAAACATTTTTATCCTGTATTGGATTATTTTTGTTGCATCAAAACCCTGAGCAATTAACTATGGAACACTCTAAAATGACGCCTTGGAAACGCTTAATTGGTCTGCTTCAATTAGAAAAACGGGATATCCGGCAAATTTTTTACTATGCTATTTTTTCGGGTATTGTAGCGTTATCCTTGCCATTGGGCATTCAGGCCATTATTAATTTAATACAAGGTGCCCAAGTATCTACCTCGTGGGTTGTACTGGTTATTTTAGTAACATTGGGCGTAGCTTTTTCGGGGGCTTTGCAACTCATGCAACTGCGCATTATCGAAACCATTCAACAACGTATTTTCACACGTTCGTCGTTCGAGTTGGCTTACCGGTTTCCAAAAATAAAAATGGCCGAACTGCGCAATTATTACCCGCCCGAGTTGGCCAACCGTTTTTTTGATACATTGACCATCCAAAAAAGTTTATCAAAAATATTGATTGATGTGCCCACGGCAGTATTGCAGATTATTTTTGCACTCATTCTACTCTCATTTTATCATCCGTTTTTTATTGTTTTCGGGATATTATTATTGGTTCTGGTTTTTGTGGTTTTTAAATTTACAGCCCAAAAAGGACTGGAAACCAGTCTTAAAGAGTCAAAAAACAAATACCGTGTGGCCCATTGGATACAAGAGATTGCGCGATCTGTTATTAGCTTTAAACTTTCTGGGAGCACCAGTTTGGGTATGAGCAAAAACGATAACCTGGTAAATGATTATTTAAAATCGCGAGAAAGCCACTTTAGCATACTTATGCTCCAATTTATTCAAATGATTAGCTTTAAAGTAATCGTCACCGCCAGTTTATTGCTTATTGGTGGGGCTTTGGTTCTCAACCAAGAAATGAACATCGGGCAGTTTGTTGCTGCCGAAATCATTATTCTTTTGGTGATTGGTTCGGTGGAAAAGTTGATTTTGGGATTGGAACCTTTTTACGACACCCTCACCTCTTTGGAAAAAATTGGGCAAATTGTTGACAAAGAATTGGAAAGCCAAGATGGCAATTCACCTTCATTTTCAAAAAGTATCCATATTGAGCTTGATCACGTTTCCTATGAAGTTTCCAACCGAAAAAAACCCATTCTAAAAGATATTTCATTCAACATTAATGCCCA
Source organism: Bacteroidia bacterium (assembly GCA_030430535.1). GTDB lineage: Bacteria > Bacteroidota > Bacteroidia > Flavobacteriales > Flavobacteriaceae > Flavisericum. The sequence goes on along the minus strand of JAUIKY010000007.1, from coordinate 67,035 downwards.
AAGTAGAATTTTAATTCAAGGGGAAAGTGGTGCCGGAAAATCTACTTTACTACAATTAATTTCTGGGGTTATTAAGCCAACCTCTGGCCACATTTATATCAACGATATGTCTATAGACAGCCTTCATATTAACTACTATAGATCCCAATTAGGACTATCGTTATCCGATGAAACACCATTCGAGGGCAGTATTAGAGAAAACTTAACCTTCGGGAACAGTAAGGTTTCTGACGAGGATATTTATGAAGTGCTTGATATTGTGGGCCTAAAACCTTTTATTAAAGATCAAGAAAAAGGCTTAGATACAGTGCTTTATCCCGATGGAAAACAAATGAGCTATACCATATCCAAAAAATTGGTTTTGGCCCGTGCCATTCTTAAACGCCCCAAATTACTTATTCTTGAAGATGCTTTAGATCGGTTCCATCAAGCCGAAACCAACACTATAATTGAATATTTATCCCACAAAGACCGCCCTTGGGGGCTTATCGTGGTGAGCAGTAATAGTGCTTGGGCCGAAAAATGTACCGAACTCATCAATTTAGATCGTGGAACCATCAAATACAAACGCAGTTAAGTATGCTCAACATATCCCACAACCCGTTGAATAAAAAAATAGACTTAACGGTTTTTAAGTCTGGAGAAAAAATAATGGACAAAACCTACTACAAGTCCTTTAACAAATTTCTGTTTGCTGCTGCCATAATTGGCTTTATTGTGCTTTTCCTCCCTTGGACCCAAAATATTACTGGGCAAGGATTGGTAACCACTTTAAAACCTAACCAACGTCCGCAAACCATACAATCGCCCATTCCTGGTCGCATTGAAGAATGGTTTGTACAGGAAGGCGATTTTGTAAAAAAGGGGGATACCATTTTAAGGATTTCCGAAATAAAAAGTGAATATTTTGACGACCAATTGGTTGAACGCACCAATGAGCAAATCTTGGCAAAATCATCATCAGTTACAGCTTATGAAGGCAAAGTAGAAGCGTTGAACCGACAAATTTCTGCATTACAAAACGAGCGAAGACTCAAATTAAAGCAGGCTGAAAACAAATTGATGCAAGCCCAACTTAAAGTAAAAAGTGACAGCATAGATCTAGAAGCCGCAAAAACCAACTTGAACATTGCAGAACGCCAGTTTAACCGAACACAAACCTTACAGGAAGAGGGGCTAAAAGCCGTAAAGGACGTGGAGGAAAAGCGCCTAAAACTCCAAGAAACCCAAGCCAAATTAATTTCGCAGGAAAACAAATATTTGGCCAGCCAAAACGAAGTTATCAATGCGCAATTGGAGCTATCTAGAACCAACGCCACTTATACAGATAAAATATCGAAAGCACAAAGCGATATGTTTACGGCGCAATCTAGCCAATTCGACACCAAAGCACAGGTTACCAAACTGGAAAACACCTACTCGAATTACAAAAAACGGAACAGCCTGCTGTATGTTACAGCACCCCAAGACGGCTATATCAATAGAGCGGTAACAGGAGGGGTTGGCGTTACTTTTAAAGAAGGTGCCGATTTAGTAGGGATTATGCCCGCCGATTATGATCTGGCCGTTGAAACTTACGTTAGACCCATAGATTTACCCCTTTTGCACATTGGTGAAAAAGTCCGCGTGCAGTTTGACGGATGGCCAGCCATTGTTTTTAGCGGATGGCCCAACGCCTCCTACGGAACCTACGGCGCCAAAATAACAGCTATTGAACGCTTTATTAGCGACAACGGAAAATACAGGGTATTGTTGGCTCCCGATGAAGCCGACCACACTTGGCCAAAAGATATCAGGGTAGGCTCGGGCGCAAGAACCATAGCACTATTGGAAGACGTACCTATTTGGTTCGAGCTTTGGAGACAGGTTAACAGTTTCCCGCCTAACTACTATCAACCATCAACCAATAAAGCGGCTTCAAAAACAGATAAAAAATGAAACGATTTATTGTAGGTGTTCTACTTTTAATCAGCGGTTTTTTGACTGCCCAAGACAGCACATCGGTCATTTCATTAGCCGAATACTTGGGCTACGTAAAAGCCTACCACCCCATTGTAAAACAGGCCAATTTGGTGATTTCGGAAAGCGAGGCCAAACTACTTAAAGCTCGTGGGGCTTTCGACCCTAAAGTAGAAGTAGATTACGCCCGAAAAACATTTAAAGGTACCGAGTATTACGACAAGCTCAATGCATCATTCAAAATCCCGACATGGTTTGGTATCGAATTTAAAGGCAATTTTGAGGAAAACACAGGTTATTATTTGAATCCGGAATCAACAGTACCTACCGATGGACTATACAGCGCCGGGGTCTCCATTCCAGTGGCACGTGGGCTGCTCACCAACAAACGTATGGCCATGTTACGGCAAGCTAAATTATACGTTAATCAAGCGAAAGCAGACCGCCAAATGCTCGTGAACCAGATTTTATACGATGCTACACTAGCCTATTTTGATTGGCTGAAAACCTATAACGAAAAACAAGTTTACGAAGCCTTTTTAACCAATGCCGAAGTGCGTTTCAACGGCATAAAAAAGAGCTTTGAAACGGGAGACAAACCGGCTATTGACACTTTAGAGGCACGGATAACCCTGAATAACAGAAAACTGAATCTGGAAAAAGCACGGATAAAATTTGTAAAATCGACACTGAACGTATCGAATTTTTTGTGGCTGAACAACGATACGCCCATTGAACTGAAAGATGGCATGGTGCCGAACACCAACACATTTGAAACCATTGATGCCACGCTTAACACTGCAGAACTTAACATTGAAAGCTTTGATGTAGAGAATCATCCCAAACTAAAATCTTTGGACTACAAAATAAAAAGTTTGACTATTGAACAACGTCTAAAACGCAATAACCTACTGCCACAAATCGACTTGCAGTACAATTTTTTATCGCAAACCCCAGAGGTAGCCCGGTCGTTCAGCACCTCGGCCCACAAAAGCGGTGTTAACATTTATATCCCATTATTTTTGAGGAAAGAGCGCGGCGATTTAAAATTGGCCAACCTTAAGTTACAAAACACCACCTTCGACCTTCAAAACACCAAAGTGAGCCTTAAAAATAAAATTGATGCTATAAGCCAGGAATTGGAATCCTACTCACTGCAAAACCAATACACCAAAACCATTGTTGAAGATTATGGCAAAATGCTCACCGCCGAAGAACGTAAATTCTTTTTAGGTGAAAGCTCACTGTTTTTGGTAAACTCCCGAGAATCGAAACTTATCGATGCCAAACTAAAGGCCATTGCTTTAGAAAATGATTTTTTCAACACCAAAGCGTCGCTATTCAATATTTTGGCCATTCACAATCCCGATTTATGAAATAAAACGCTATATCTTAAAAGTTACAACAGGTAAATTGGCATGGTTGGCCACATCTTCCCCTACACTGCCTTCAAAAAAGTGTGCCAAGCCTTTTCGGCCATGGGTTGGAATAGCAATGATATCGGCATGTATTTTATTGGCGAAGTTCAAAATGCCTGCCTCAACCGTATAGTCTGAAACATAACTCACATCCGCCATTTTATCCAAACTTCGTTCAGCTTTGGTAAAAAAGTTAACCACCCGTTTTTCAATTTCTGCAGTACTCTTAAATCGTTCATTAGGCAAATTCACATAAACCAAATTCATTTTTGCTCCCATTTTTCTAAAAAACCGATCTGCTTTCAAATAAGGTTCAATAGCTTCCTCTGAAAAATCGCAAGCAAATACACCCGATTTATAATCAGTAGTCTTTACATCATTTTTAACCACAAGCACCGGAATTTCCGAATGGCGCACCACCCGCTCGGTATTAGACCCCACAAAAAACTCTTTAAACCCAGAGGCACCGTGAGACCCCATAACAATAAGGTCGGCATTGTTTTCAATAGCCACATCGTTAACCTCGCTAAACACCTTAAAATGTTTAATAATAGGTTTGATTCGAACGCCTTTTAAGTAGTCCTTTTTTAAAAATTCCTCAAACTTTTGTTCGGCCAACTGAAGGAAAAACATGGTTTTTTGGTTTTGCATACCACCTGAAGCTGAAAGCATAATATCAGACATTTCAAGCATGTGCAACACCAATAATTCGGCATCAAACTTTTTGGCGAGCTGGGCTGCCGTTTTTAATGCATATTCTGATTGTTCTGAAAAATCGACTGGAATTATTATGGTTTTCATTTTTACTTAATTTTAGGGTGAAACTTGGTTTAAACGGTCATGGAAAACAATTGCGTATCGGGCTGCTTGCGCTGCAATAGCACATCGAAGGCCATACATATATTTCTAACAAATGGCCTTCCTATCGCAGTAACCTCAATACCGTGGACGTTTATGCTTAGCAATTGGTCTTTTTCCATTTCACTTAACTTAATAAGTACATCTGGAATTTCCTTGAAATGCAAGGTTTTATCGCGCCAGGATGTTTTAAATTGACACATTAAGTTAAGAATATGTTTTCGGATTATCAAATCTTCATCACTTAAAATATGTCCGCGATACACCGGAATGGTATTTTCACCCAACAAGCGGTAGTAATCCTCAATTTTCTTTACATTTTGCGAAAACCCATACCAACTATCGCTTATGGACGATACGCCCAACCCAATCATAGCTTGGGTTTTTGATGCCGTATAGCCCATAAAATTTCGGTGTAAACTCCCATTTTTCATCGATTGGCAAAGGCTATCGGTTTTCAAGGCGAAATGGTCCATGCCCACTTCGGTGTAGCCCACCTCGGCCAACAGTTTTTTTCCTAATTCGTATTGCTGCCGTTTTAGTTTTGCCGATGGTAAATCGGCCTCATCAAATCCACGTTGCCCATTACCTTTAATCCACGGTACATGCGCATAGCTATAAAATGCCAAACGGTCGGGCAACAATGCCTTGGTTTTTAAAATGGTTTGCTGAACGTGCTCTAAAGTTTGGAATGGCAAACCAAAAATAATATCGTGCCCCACCGAGGTATAGCCTATTTTTCGAGCAGCGTCAGTAACACGTTTTACATGTTCAAAAGGCTGGATACGATGAATGGCTTTTTGCACAGTTTCATTATAATCCTGAACACCAAAACTCACTCGCCGAAATCCCAAATCGTAAAGCACTTGTAAATGTGCGGTTGTGGTATTGTTGGGGTGGCCTTCAAAACTGAATTCGTGGTTTTCGGTAACTTCCGAAGTCTTCAAAATACCGTTAATTAACCGTTTTAAATTTTCAGTACTAAAAAATGTTGGCGTACCGCCCCCCAAGTGCATTTCCTTTATTTTGGGCTTTTCACCTAACAACTCCAAATAAAGTTTCCATTCTTTCAAAACCGCTTCAATGTATGGCGACTCTACGCTATGTTGCTTAGTAATGCGCTTATTGCAACCGCAAAACGTACACAAACTTTCGCAAAACGGCAAATGGATATAAAGACTTATACCCTCATCGGTATTACTTTCGTTAAACGATTTTACCAATGAATCTTTCCATTTTTCCGAAGAAAAAGTATCCGGATTCCAATACGGCACCGTTGGGTAGCTGGTATACCGTGGCCCCGCAATATTGTATTTATTGACTAATGATTGTAACATACCTAACATTTAAAAGTCAAAATTAAGCGAATCCGACACATAAAAATATGATATAAGTCAATCTGTAATTTGTAATTGTTTTATTATTGTTTTACTTTCGAATGAACCTAAAAATATAAACATCATGAAAAAAATAAGCATAGCGATAATTGCCTTAGCCATAGGATTTGTGTCTTGTAAAAATGAAAAAAAAGAGACCAAAACCATGGAGACTGAAACCGAAACAACCGAAGTAGCCACCCAAGCACCTAAAAAAATTAAAATGACCTTGGCCGCAAAAAGCGACAGTAACGTTAGCGGTAACGTGGTTTTTAAGGAAGAAGATGGACAAGTGAGCATGACGGCCATAATCAGCGGACTTGAAGCTGGGCAACATGCTATTCACATCCACGAATCGTCTGATTGTTCTGCTCCCGATGGCACATCGGCCGGTGGCCACTGGAACCCAACCGCACAACCTCACGGAAAATGGGGCGCTGCCGAAGGTTACCACAAAGGAGATATTGGAAACTTTACTGCCGATGAAAATGGTAACGGCACCATTTCGTTTACTACTGATGAGTGGTGCATTGGTTGCGACGACGAAAACAAAAACATTGTTGGCAAAGCCATCATTGTTCATGCCGGGGCCGACGATTTTACTTCCCAGCCTTCTGGTGCTGCAGGAGCTAGAGTAAGTTGCGCCGGAATCATAGAATAACAAAAACAAAAACTCTAATAACTAAGCCAAGATAATTTTTATTGATTATCTTGGCTTTATTCTTTAATCGATTCCCCTTTATGGACTTAGACTTCCTTGTAGTTCAATTTCAAAAAAAAGACGAAAAAGCTTTTGAAAGCCTATACAATATGTATAGTGAAAGCATGCACGGCGTCATTTTCAATATTGTGAGAGACCATGCTATTGCCGAAGAAGTGATGCAAGATGTTTTTATAAAAGCATGGCACAAGGCAGATACTTATTCAAGCAGCAAGGGGCGGTTTTTTACTTGGATTTTAAATATTGCACGAAACGCCGCCATAGACAAAACGCGTTCTAAGGCTTTCAAAAAATCGAAACAAAACCTTGACTCCGATTTTTTCGTAGATATAATTGCAACGGGAGAAAGTTTAGACCAAAAGACCGATGCCATTGGCATTAAAAAGTTTGTAGACAAGCTAGCCGAAAAATGTAAATCTGTCATCGAACTGCTCTATTTTAGGGGCTATACTCAAACTGAAGCTTCCGAAGCCCTAAACATGCCTGTGGGCACCATAAAAACAAGAAACAGGAATTGTATTAAAGAATTGAGAAATTTGGTATTGAATTAAAATGGACATTAAAACCTACATAGAATCTGGTATTTTGGAGCTATACGTAGCCGGTGTTCTTTCTGAAAAAGAAAATCAGGAGGTCTACGGTATGATGATGGAGCATCCGGAAATTTTACAGGAAGTTCTTGAAATAGAATCGGCTGCCATTAAATTAACATCAGCTGCAGCTCCCGCTACAAACCGATCAAAAATATTCCAGGCCGTAAAAGACCATTTAGGCTTAAGTAAATCGGGCAAAGTCGTTTCAATCACCAAACCAAAATACAATTGGATAACTTACACTGGTTGGGCCGCCGCCATTATTTTGGGCCTAGGGCTTATGTGGTTCGCCAACGAAAACAGACAACTGGAAAGCGATATAAAAATTTCAAACACACAAATAGACTTACTGGAAACGCAAATAGAACTTTCAAAAACCAGTTTAGAGGAAGCCAACACTTTAATTTCGGTGTTAAGGGACGAAAACATCACCCAAGTGCCATTGGCAGGACAAGGCCATTTTTCGAGCACTTACGCCAAAGTGTATTGGGATAAAACATCAAACCGCATATTCTTGGATGCGCAAGGGCTTCCCGAACCTCCCCAGGGCACCGTTTACCAAGTTTGGTCGTTAAAATTAAGCCCGTTAACACCAACCAGTTTGGGCACTATTGACGATTTCATTTCCGATGAAAACAAAATTTTCGAAATTGAAAACACCAACGAGAGTGAAGCCTTTGGTATCACTTTAGAACCTGCCGGCGGAAGCGAAACCCCAACCATGGAGCAACTTTATACTCTTGGTGTAGTTAAATCTTAAACATCAAGCTTTTTAAGCTCTTTGTAGTTTCGGTTTAAGCGTTTTAGCAACAAACCATAAATAAGCCTGTAAAACAACCAAATAATAAGTATAAACACCACTGTTGAAATGACCACCACAGCCGTGGCCATTATGGTTTGTTCCCGGCTAAAATGGGCTACTTGATCGGCCAATTCAGGATTATGGGTAAACGCAAAATAAAAACCGAAAAGCAGCGAGCCTCCTGCAACTATTAAATTATAAAGCACATAGTATTTTACTATTTTTCGGGTGCGCAAAATGCTTTCCATTAGCTGCTTGGCACTATCGGTTACCGAAATGGATTTATAAGATTTAAACAACAGAAAAATAAACAAGAGAATTACGGCATAGCCAAAAACAGTAAGCACGGTAAAAGTTCCATCATCAGCATATACGGTATCCAATCGTTCTCTGAACGAGTCAGATGTAAAATACGGAACGGTATTGATTAAAATCCAAAACACCAATTCGGCCACACTAATGTAAAACAAGGTCTTCACAATTGAAGACGATTTTTTGTGCAGCATCGGGTATATTTCGCCAACCGTAAGCTTCTTGTGCTCCGGTTGCTTATTCCAGTCTTTCTTTAGTAACTCTAGTCCATCCATAGCATCACGGATTTAAAATGGTTTTTAGCTTTGTTTTAATTCGGTTCATCTTCACACGGGCATTCACCTCGCTAATACCTAATGTTTCACTGATTTCCTTATAGTTTTTATCTTCAAGATATAAGAAAACCAATGCTTTTTCAATATCGTTTAATTGGTGTACCGCTTGGTACAGTACTTTAAGTTGTTGCTCTTCGGTATCGTCATAATCTTGCGCTTTTATTTTGAATTCCACACCTTCAAAATCCTGCGTTTGTATGGTGCGTTTCGATTTTCTGTAAAGTGTAATGGCTGTGTTTAAAGCTACACGGTACATCCAGGTACTAAACTTCGAATCGCCCCGGAATTTTGGGTAGGCTTTCCAAAGCTGTACGGTTATTTCCTGAAATAAATCGTTATGGGCATCATAATTATTGGTGTACAAACGGCAAATTTTGTGTGCAATATTTTGGTGCTTTTCCAGCAATTCAACAAAACTATGTTCTAGTTCTTTATTCAATGATGGTGGTTTAGTTACAATGTAAGTAGCTTAATTTTTAGGAATGTTACAAATACTAAAAACTATTTTCATTCATACTTTGTAAATGAAGAAAATGAAAGTGATTGATTCTAAGTTTTTCGTTTTTTTTGAAGATTAATAATTATTCTAAATCAGAAATAGCAGTTTAAACCTTAAGTTTAAATAAAAACCAATAAAACTCTGATTAAAAACAAAATAACAAACAACTATAGATAAAACCTATCAACCGTTTTTACGATTTAAAATTGAATTTTAAGTAGTTTTTTGTAAAGCTAATATAAAAATTTTTTAATAGTTTTTTCACACGTCTAAAAAGTCTAAAAAACCACAATTCATCTTCTTTCAATTTTGAAAAAGCGGTTCGATTTCCCACATACCGAGAGTCCATTTTCCCATACGGTCATTTTAGTTTTTCTGAAAAAAATTCAATTCATCAGCATTATTTAACAGTTCGGTATTTAACAATTTTTCCTTCCTCTTTCCTATTGCAAATTTGTGCAGGCTAAATTCATTAATCCTTCAAAAACCAACAAAAAGACCAACCGATGAAAACCACTATCTTCTTCCTTATTCTTATTTTTACTTCGCTTCAAACCGTGGCACAAACCACCATTAGCGGAACCGTTTTTAACACTAAAAACAAACCCATTGAAGGAGCCAATATTTACCTAGAAGGCACCTACGACGGCGCAACCTCCAATGAAAATGGCAAATTTTCGTTTTCTACTTCCGAAACTGGCACACAAACTTTGGTAGTTTCATACTTAGCTTTCGAAACTTTTAAAATGGTTGGCGATATATCGTTCATGAAAAATGTTATCATAAAATTGAAAGAAGACCTGAACACTTTAGATGCCGTTGTACTATCGGCCGGAACCTTTTCTGCTGGCGACAACAGCAAAGTAAACGCACTAAAACCATTGGATGTAGTCACCACGGCAAGTGCTTTGGGCGATTTTGTTGGCGCACTGCAAACCTTGCCCGGAACAACCACCGTTGCCGAAGATGGCCGACTATTCGTTCGTGGCGGCGATGCCAACGAAACCCAGATTTTCATCGATGGCATTCGCGTATTTACGCCCTATACCCCAACTACTAACAATGCCCCTACCCGCGGACGCTACTCGCCGTTTTTGTTTGACGGCATTACGTTTTCAACCGGTGGGTATTCGGCAGAATATGGTCAGGCGCTATCCAGTGTTTTATTGCTAAATACCATTGACGAACCCGACCAAGAAAAAACCGATATTGGCATCATGAGCTTGGGCGCCAGTTTAGGAAACACCCAAAAATGGGAGAAAAGTTCGGTGAGTGTTAATGCTTCCTACATAAATTTAGCGCCATACAATGCCATTTTCACCAACAGAAACCAATGGATAAAACCTTTTGAAACCTTTTCAGGGGAAGCCGTTTTTCGCCACAAAACCAATTCGGGGCTATTTAAACTTTATAGCGCTTTTGATGCCACCAATTTTGAACTGACCCAAGACGATATCAACACTCCAGAAGGCCTTTATTTTAAACTAAAAAACAACAACGTTTACATGAACGGTTCTTACGAAAGCAAACTGAACAGCTCTTGGACGCTTTTTGGAGGGATGAGTTACACACGGGCAGGTAACCACCTGAATATATCAGAAAGCATTATAAAAAACACCGAAAACTCCGTGCATGCCAAACTGAAATTGAAAAACAGAGTCAGCAACCAGTTTAAAATTAATTTTGGCGCTGAATATTTTTCCACTGGTTTTAACGAATCCTACCGTGACGAAATTTTAGAAAGCCCCAACTACGGCTTCAACAACAATCTGGCGGCCGTTTTTACCGAAACCGATATTTTCATTTCGAAAACATTGGCCTTTAAGCCAGGTCTGCGCGGCGAGTATAGTCAATTATTTGATGATTTCACGATTTCACCGAGATTTTCCGTGGCTTATAAAACCTCCAACAAAAGCCAAATATCGCTGGCTTACGGGAATTTTCATCAAAACCCTTCGAGCGAAATATTGAAATTCAACCAGAATTTAAAGCCTCAAAAAACAACCCATTATATTTTTAACTATCAATACAATGGCGACAAAAAATTATTCCGCGCCGAAGCCTACTACAAAAAATATAATGATTTGGTAAAATACGATACCAATTTTGCTTCGTTAAACAGCAATTTCAACAACAGTGGCCATGGATACGCTAAAGGCATAGATTTCTTTTGGCGCGATAGCAAAAGCATTAAAAATTTCGATTATTGGTTGAGCTATTCCTTTTTGAATTCCGAACGCGACTACCAAAACTACCCTGCCAAAGCGCAACCTTATTTTGCAAATCCGCATAACCTTTCGGTCGTCGGCAAATATTGGGTAAACCAATGGAGGAGTCAAATTGGGTTTAGCTATGCTCACGGCGCGGGACGTACTTATACCGACCCGAACCAGTCCGGATTTTTAAATCAAAAAACCAAAAGCTTCAATAGTTTGAGCATAAATTGGGCATATTTAATCAGTTCGCAAAAAATACTGTATGCTTCCGTCAATAATGTTTTAGGGTTTAAAAATATTAACAGCTACCAATATACTAATACCCCCGATGTAAACGGAAATTTCAACAGGCGAGCGCTTCAACCTGCTACCGACCAGTTCTTTTTTATTGGTTTTTTCTGGACCATTAGTGAAGACAAAAAAAGCAATCAATTGGATAATTTATAATACCCTATTAGGTAACAACACCCTTAATGCGATACGGCTTTCAACCCGATTATAGACATAATTAACGTAGAAAGAAACAACAGCCTCAAAAAAGTAGTGGGTTCTTTAAAAACAAAAATACCAACCAACACAGTGCCCACCGCCCCAATACCCGTCCAAACCGCATAGGCCGTACCAATGGGCAAAGTTTGTGTGGCCTTTACCAAAAGTGACATACTTACTGCGAGCGTAAGTAAAAACCCTAAATACCACAGATACATTTCATTCCCTGTGGTCTCTTTGGCTTTGCCCAAACAAAAGGCAAATGCAACTTCAAACAGGCCTGCAACAACCAATAACAACCAATTCATTATTTGTTTTTTAAATATTTAAACCTTAGCCCATTCGAACCAGAATCGACCAACACGAAACAAAACTAGCCAAAAAAGATGTAGACAAATTGTTGATTTTATATAAATTTAACGTCAAATTTTGTAAGTATTAAATATTTGCAAACACAAAGCATAACAAAAGTATAATGCTTATCTTTGCAAACTAAATTTTTAACGGGTGGGTATTGGCCTTTTTTCAAAGCAACCTACTGAAACAAAGCGCGGTAAGCTTAAAAAGAAACACCCCTCAGTTAAAAACAATAAATGTAACATGAAATTCGACAGTAATTTAGAAGATTTTGACGCTTTAGGAGAAGAGCATATTGGCACTTCGGAAGACACACCAATGCGCAGCGATGCCTTTAAACTTTCTAATGAAGAAAAAATAGACATCATTAAAGACGATGTTCGCCACATTATGGAAACCTTGGGCCTCGACCTAAGTGACGACAGCCTAAAAGGCACGCCAAACCGTGTAGCCAAAATGTTTGTTAAGGAAATTTTTGGCGGTCTAGATCCCGACAAAAAACCAAGCGCTTCTACATTCGATAATAAGTACAAATACGGCGAAATGCTGGTTGAAAAGAATATTACATTATATTCTACATGCGAGCACCATTTACTGCCAATCGTAGGAAGAGCCCATATCGCCTACATTTCCAATGGCTCTGTAGTAGGGCTTTCAAAAATGAACCGCATAGTGGATTATTTTGCAAAACGCCCGCAAGTACAGGAACGTTTAACTATTCAAATTGTTCGCGAACTGCAAAGTGTTTTGGGCACCAAAGATGTGGCCTGTATAATCGACGCCAAGCATTTATGTGTTAATTCAAGAGGTATCAGAGATATTGAAAGCAGCACGGTAACTTCAGAGTTTGGTGGAAAATTCAAAGACATGGCCACACGCCGTGAGTTTTTGGACTACATTAAACTCGACACCAAATTTTAAGTTATTTCCCCCTACAAATAACCAAGCCAGCCCACTAATGCAACTTTATAAAGAACAACAGATAAAAATATACAATTCGTTAACAGGCAAAAAGGAAACATTTAAACCTATCGAAGAAGGCTATGTAGGCATGTACGTTTGTGGCCCTACGGTTTACAGCAATGTGCATTTGGGCAATGTACGCACCTTTATGTCGTTCGATATGGTTTTTAGATACCTTAAACATTTAGGTTATAAAGTGCGCTATGTGAGGAACATTACCGATGCCGGTCATTTGGAAAACGATGCCGATACCGGTGAAGATAAAATCACCAAAAAAGCACGGCTGGAACAAATTGAACCCATGGAAGTGGTTCAACAATACACTGTCGATTTTCATAACATTTTAAATACCTTCAACTTTTTACCGCCCAGTATCGAACCTACGGCAACCGGACATATTATTGAGCAGATCGAACTGATCAACACCATTATTGAAAACGGTTTTGCTTACGAAGTCAATGGCTCGGTGTATTTTGATGTGCACAAGTTCAATGAAACGAACGAATACGGAAAGTTGAGCAAACGAAAACTTGAAGATTTAATACACAATACCCGCGAGCTAGACGGGCAGAGCGACAAGAAGAACCCGCAGGATTTCGCCCTTTGGAAAAAAGCCGAACCACAGCACATTATGCGATGGCCTTCGCCCTGGAGCGACGGTTTTCCGGGTTGGCATTTAGAATGTACCGCCATGAGCACCAAATATTTGGGTGACCAATTTGATATTCATGGTGGCGGAATGGATTTAAAATTTCCGCACCACGAATGCGAAATTGCACAAAACGAAGCGGCCAAAGGCAAATCGCCCGTAAATTATTGGATGCATGCCAACATGCTTCAGCTTAACGGGCAACGCATGTCCAAATCCACCGGAAATACGGTAAACCCATCCGAATTACTTTCCGGGGATAATAAATTTTTCAGTAAGGCTTATTCACCAAGCGTAATCCGTTTTTTCAATGCGCAATCGTCCTACCGAAGTGTACTCGATTTAACCGATGAAGGACTTCTAGCCAGTGAAAAGGGCTTCAACAGATTGATGGATGCCATTGCCCTTCTAAACGGGCTAAAGACCTCTGAAACCTCGTCGTTCGATGTGGCTTCTTGGAAACAGAAATGCTACGACGCGATGAATGACGATTTTAATTCGCCCATTTTAATTGCGCATCTGTTTGAAGCAACCAAATACATCAACCAAATAAAGGAAGGAAAAGAGACCATTTCTGAAGCCGATTTGGTGAATTTAAAAGATACCATAAACGGTTTTGTTTTTGACGTGCTAGGACTTGTAAACAGCTCAAACGGCGACTCCGGAACCGATAAATTGGCAGGAGCTGTTGATGTTTTAATAAAACTGAGGCAAGAAGCCAGAGCCAATAAAGATTTTGCGCTGTCTGATAAAATTAGGGACGAACTAGCCGAAATTGGCATCCAACTTAAAGATGGAAAAGACGGCACCACGTTTTCTGTAAACTAGTGGTATTGTTCGCCATTACAGTCTCAGCAGCAACCCAATGCTGATATGGTCTGAAATTATACAGATTCCCTCCTTCGAGGGAATGACAATAATATGTTTAAAAAACTACTCATTGCGCCATTTTTACTTTTAATAAAGGGGTACCAAACCTTTATTTCACCGTTAACTCCCGCAACATGCAGGTATTCGCCAACCTGCTCACATTATTCAAAAGAAGCGCTGCAAAAACACGGACTCATTAAAGGCGGATGGCTATCCATTAAACGTATTTTTAGCTGTCATCCATGGGGTGGTTCGGGCTACGACCCTGTGCCTTAACACAAAAAATGAAATCTTTTTACTATTTCCCATTAAAAAAACCGCCACATAACCCTTTGATTATTAAGGTTTATTTAGTAGCTTTATAACTCTCCCCACTTTTTACTCATTAATAGCGATTGTGTTCATAAGTCTTTTTTCAGTTTAGAAATAGCCTTATAGTCACACTGTTTTTTAATTAACAAAATCTGCCTTTTAGGACAGTTTGTTAATGTGTTTTTAAAGAATTAATAAAGAATTTCTTGAAACGAACTCCCCAACAGTAGAATCATAGGGGGTTTGCCAGTTTCATTGTAACCTTGCAAGGTCGAAATCCATAATTCTGTTTGCGGAAACTCCGACACAGAGCATCGAGGAATTCTTTTAAATTAAAACTGAATCGCTATGGTTTCGAAAATACATCTTTTTAAAAGTTCATTTTCGCATTCCGTTTTGGCGTTTACAAGAGCAACAATCAAATTTCCTTCCACAATAACTTTTCATTTCTAAACAACTGAACCCATGACAAAAAAGGCCAAAATAATAGGTTTAAAACAGGATGTAAAAACAGTAGCGCACCTTATACCGAATACGCTTTCGCAACAATTTGAACTAAAAACTTACATTGAGGTTTCGTCGACGCGGTCTAGCAACAACATCAATACCATTGAACTAGAAGACAACGATTTGGTTGCCATCCAATTTACAGACCAGACCGAATGGATTGGCCACCCGGAAGACGTTCAAGCGATTTATGACAAAAAAACACAAGTTGAGCGATCCATCGTTGATGAAGATTACATTTTCGATATCCAAATAACCACTGAAGATAACAGCCGTGGACTTATAAAAAGGGCATTAATCAGTGTATTCAGTGTGTTTTCACCTAAAGGTGTGGCCAAAACAACAATGGAGGCTTTGGCCAAAAACTATGATAAAAAAATCCAGCCCAACCCAGGGCTTTTTCGGTTGGATTCCAATTTTAACAAAATTGAATACTCGGCACCTTCTACCCTAACCAGACCCTATTTGTTGCTATTGCACGGTACATTATCAACTTGCACCGATGCTTTTTTCAAACTGAATAGTAACAACAAAGCTTGGAGAGATATTGTATCCATTTACAGCTCACGAATTTGGGCTTTGGAACACCGAACCCTATCGGTAAGTCCGTTGCAAAACGCCCTCGATTTTTTAAATGATTGCCCTGTTGGCTGCAACATTGATATTTTGAGTCATTCGCGCGGTGGAATTGTTGCCGATATTTTGGCCAAATGCGACGTCAGAAACAAAATAACAGGCTTTAGCGACAATGAAATTGCTGTTTTAAAATCTGATGAAAACAAGCAAAATCGTGAATTGATGCACAACATAAACAAAATGGCCAAAGAAAAAAAGATAACCGTAAACAAAGTGGTACGCGTGGCCGCTCCATCTAGTGGCACCACTATTTTATCGCGGCGTGCCGATCACTTTTTCAATCTTTTGCTCAATGCAGTGTCATTGGCTTTCGGGGTTACCAATCCGCTTTACCACAACGCAAAAGCCTTTTTATTGGAGCTTGTTAGCCAAAAAGACGACCCCGAAACTTTGCCTGGTTTGAATGCGATGATGCCCGAATCGTTATTTCAAAAAATGATGAATATTTCAGGATCAACCGTGGAAAGTGACTTGTACAACATTGCCGGAGATTCTGAAGTGGGCGGCGTTAACTTTAGTTCACTAAAGGTTATTTTGGCCAATTTATTTTACCGCCAAGCGAATGATTTGGTGGTCGATACCAAACGGATGGAGCATGGTGTGGTTAGAAAAAATGGCATTTACAAACATTTGGCACAAAGTAGCGACACCAATCATTTTAATTATTTTTCAGCAAATGGCTCCTGCCCCGCTATTTTGGAAGCCCTTAATGCCAGCGCCCAGAATCCGGTTACTTTATTCAAAAAAGAACTTTATACCGATGGCGAACGCGGTATTTTATTGGACGCCCTTTCTCTCGACGGGGTTATCTTTTCACCCGAAAAAATTACCCGCGATGTGGTTTTTGTGGTTCCCGGCATCATGGGTTCAACTATTTCCAGAAATGGTGACCACCAATGGGTAAACATGCGTAAACTTAACGATGGTGGTATTTCCAAAGACCTTAATATTAGTGCCACCAACGTAAAGGCCAGCGGTGTTATTGAAAAATATTATAACAATTTGGCCGAGCATTTATCGGGACAATACGATGTTATTACCATGCAATTCGATTGGCGAAAATCGTTAAAGGATTCGGCTAAAATTCTCAAGCAAAAGGTTGAAGACATCCTAAACAAATACAATGTAAAGATTCATTTTGTAGCGCATTCTATGGGTGGTTTGTTGGTTCGTCAGTTTATGATGGATTTCCCCGACACATGGTCCGCTTTTAAACAAAACGGCGCCAATAAATTCATTATGCTGGGCACGCCGTGGTTGGGTTCCTACCTTATTATGGAGGTACTTACTGGACACAGCAGACGCGTTAAACAATTGGCCGCCATCGATTTTAAAAATGACCGTGCCGATTTATTGAAAATATTCTGGAAATACCCAGGGATTTTTGAACTCCTTCCCATTGAAGAAGATACCGAAAGACCCTTCTGGGAAGAAAAATTCTGGAACGAACTGGATGCTCAAGCCGATTTAAAGCATATGCCCGAACCAAAAACAAACACAAAATCGTTGTCGGGTTTTGAAAGCTACCGAAAGGACGTCATCAATTTCACTAACCAATTAAAAGGTGAAGATTTCAACAATATCTATTACGTTTGTGGGCAGGCCGATAAAACTGTATTTGATTATTCATTAAAAAACAGGTTCCTATCCAGCAAAAAGAAATTGGTTTACAAAGCCACTTCGCATGGCGATGGCAGCGTAACTTGGGCCACGGGCATACCAAAACAGCTTCTCAACACCAACAGGATTTACTATACGCAAACTTCGCATGGCGACCTCTCTAACGAACCAGAAATTTTCCAAGGCATTTCAGATATTTTATCAACTGGAAGCACCAATGCATTGAGCACCCAAAAACCCATTACCAGAGGCGGAGAAATTATTTCTGAAATTTACGAAGCTCCAGAACCAGTTTACGACTCCAACGCCGTAATCAATGCGATTTTCGACATAAAAGAACAGAAAAAAACCGAATCGACCACCTTTAATGTCAGGGTAATACACGGCGATTTAAGAGTAGCCTCCTACCCTGTTATGGTAGGGCATTTCTTTATGGATTTGATTTTAAGCGCCGAAAAAGCGTTGGACGATTATTTAGGAAACCGCCTTTCGCAACGCATGGGTATTGGTTATTATCCCGGCCAAATTGGGGAAAGTGAAGTGTTTTTCAACCTAAACACACAACCCAAGGGTGCCATTATTTGCGGACTGGGACATACTGAAGCCCTAACCAACTATTTACTTTCAAAAACAGTGCGGCAGGCGGTGTTGAAATACGCCATGTTTATGCGTGATAACTACACACTTCCGCAGGCTAAAAAATACGCTAAAGGCCTTTCATTGGTTTTATTGGGCACGGGCTACGGAAAACTACCTGTTGAAGATTCCGTAAAAGGCATTCTATTAGGTGTTGCAAAAGCCAACCAACGTATTATTGAAATGAAAGAAGGCCTGAAACCCATCCAGGATATTGAAATAATAAACTATTACGAAAGCATTTCAAGCGAGGCCTATTTCAGTCTATCGCGTCAACAAAATTCAGACGAGCGCATTCCATTTGTTTTACAAAAAGGCATCACCAAACGGGCAGGTGCCAAAAAACGCCGCGTGTTCCACACCAACAGTTACGATTGGTGGTATAATTTACATATTGACAGTTTGAAAAACGAAAATAGCAAGTGTGACACAGACAATGAAATTACTGGTTTTAAATACTATTCATCCGATAGTTTAGCCCGTGTGGAACAAGAAATGGTGGGTATTGGTCTCCATAAAATAAATTATTTGCTAAAGGAAATGTCCACCAGTTCGGTGTGGGACGAACGGTTGTCCAAGTCCTTGTTCGAAATACTGGTACCCAACGATTTTAAAGGCAAATTTAGGGACCAAAATAATTTGGTTCTCAAACTGGATAAACACGCTGCACAAATTCCGTGGGAACTGTTGCATGACAATACCACCACCGAAACCCCAGCATCGGTCACTTCAAGTTTTATTAGGCAATTGGTCACCGAAGATTCATCGCGCCACAATTCGGTTTCACTAAACAACACTGAAGCTTTAGTAGTAGGCGACCCTATTTATGACCAAAGTGACTTACCACAGCTTCCGGCAGCAAAAGCCGAATCGGAATGGGTGGCCGCTAAACTCAAAAAAGCAGGTTACAACACCAATGCTTTGGTTAATTCTACCACCAAAAACATTATGATGGAATTGTTCAGCAAGCATTATAAAATTATGCATTTTGCAGGTCACGGCATTTACGATCCCGAAAATTGCAACGTAGGCATTGCCATTGGTGGCGGAATTTGCATCGACCCCGCCATGATTAACCAAATTGGCTACGTGCCAGAGTTCATTTTCATAAACTGCTGCTATTCCGGGGTTTTAAGTGCCAATGACGATGCTTACAGCAAAAATAGGTACAAGTTGGCCGCAAACGTAGGCACTCAACTTATCGAAATGGGTGTTAAAGCCATTATTATTTCGGGGTGGGCCGTGAACGATAACGCTGCAAAAGTGTTTTCTGAAACCTTTTATGAAAAAATGTTCCAAGGTTATGATTTTGGAAACGCCGTACAGTTGGCTCGTTTCGAGTGCTATCAAAAACACAAAAGCTCAAACACTTGGGGAGCGTACCAATGCTACGGAAACCAGTTTTATAAATTTAAAAGCCGAAGAAAATATAGCGAAAGCGAACAAGAATATGTTGTAGCATCGCAAATCCACACCGATTTGGATAATTTACTCATTTCCATTCGCGATAAAAAAGAAGACAAAATTTCTGCGCAAACCCGATTGGACAAATACATCAATTTGGCACAGGAATCTAATTTACTTGACGCCATGGTACTCGAAAAAGAAGCCATGATTTACGACGAATTAGGCATGAGCAACATTGCCTACGAAAAATACAAAGGACTGTTTAAATTCGACAATGGCAATTATTCCATTAAGGCTTTAGAGCAGTATTGCACCGTGCAGTCTTCACGTTTGAAAGACGATATCGAGGAAGCTAAAAAATCTAAAAAAGCAAATGCCGTTAAAGATACCATTTCGGCCTATCTCGACGAAATTAAACTATTGACATTGGCCGGTCGCAATGCCAGCCGATTAAACATTGTGGGCAACACTTATAAACAAACCGCCCGCTATTTACCTAAAAACGAAGAAATTGAATATTTGCAATACGCTTTTGAGTATTACAAAGAATCTTTAGATACATCGAACGACAAATTTAGCGGCCAATATCTCGATGCGCTTTCAAACCTCATATCCATAGCCCATATACTTGAAAGTTTGAACGGCAAAAAAATGCTCACTCTCTTAAAGGAAAGTAAAACTTTTAAGAAAGTGAACAACCTTGAAAAGTTTTTGGATGATTTTTATAAAGAACTTGACGATTTTGATAAGGCCGACCTCGATATTTCCGTGCTCATTGGCATGACCGAAGTGAGCTACGCCATTCTATTGATAAACCCCGATAATAAGAGTCATCGCGAAGACACCATTTTAAGTTGGTACAAGCAAATTTTTCAGCAAATGTACAGCCAACGCTACATCAACATTGAAATTGAACAAATTGATTTTCTACAGCATTATGTAAAGAACAAAAAAATCAATGACAGTCTAAAAATGATAAAAAAAGAGTTGAACAAATACTAAATCTCTAAACTATGCCTGTATTATATTTAGGAAGTTGCGATGCTGGAAAGCAGCCAAACAGCCGAACCAACTATTTAAAGCCCTATCATATCGACGGCCTTTTAATAGGAAAAGTCTCGTTTCGTGATGACGACCGCACCAAGTGGCGCTCCTTTCGTGAAGGCAGCGGCAGCGATGTGCTACAACTACAAAAATTTCTGCACGGTGCCGGGTTTATGCCCCGTTGCGCTTTTGATGGGGTGTTCGGTTATGTTACCCAAGCGGCGGTAAGGCTGTTTCAGGAATACGTAAGAACGATGGAAAACGTCCCAGACATGGTTCCAGACGGCATTGTGGGTTCGGGCACCATGCAATACATTCAAAGATGGCAGGAAACGGGTAAAGTTTCAGAATGGGGAGAACATTCGGCCAATAATCCCACCTCTGAGTACACCGATTGGATGAACTTGCTCAATGATGCGAAGCAACATTATATAGCCAACCCTGGGCCAATTTTAAAACACTTAAATAGCCTTACAAAAACCTATGCCACCAAAAAACCGAAAGATTGGGATTTTAGGAGTAATAACATTCACCTCATTGGGGTACGTAGAAAGCAGACCGAAAGCACTACCCGGCGGGATAACGACGACCTGTTTTTCTTGCTGATTAATGGGATGGTTTTTACCTTTTGGGGCTCCACCGACCCAAGTGTTGCCATGGCACAAAGAAATGATGAAGCTTTTTTAATTGAGGGGCAGCATTTGTACCGTTTTGGCTGGCATAAAATCTCGGTGGAGAACAAAATATACCGTGCCTTAAAACCTGCCGACCCGAACGGCGTGATGATTATTCGCGATTGGGACAACGACAATGCCTTTACCAACAACGATATAAAAGTAACCGATAGCCAAGGGAAGTTAAAAGGACTTCAAGTAAATCCTTCCATCAATATCCACTGGACGGGAGTTGGGCGTTCCAATTTTTCGGCTGGATGCCAAGTTATTGCTGGAAAAAGCTACCTGAACCATAAAAACGAACTTCAGGATTGCTCAAAATTTGCATCAACCAGTTACGGCGAACTTACTGATTCCGATAAAAAAACTAAAGGAGCTTACAATGTATTTACCGATTTGGTGCTGTGCTACGCCCCGCCCAATGTTACCCAGTTGCACTATACCCTAGGTCGCGAAGAGTCACTCGGGATTTCTTCAAAATTTGGAGGCGATTTCGCTTCAAAAACCTTAACTCGTTTAAAATCTGTTTAAAAAACATTCAAAAGAATAATGAAAAAACACATCAAAATACTCGCGCTTTTCTCCTTCTGCTTTCTATTCGCCTCGTGCTATTCCGTGAGGCTGCGAAGCATTAACGGTGCCCCACAACCCGACCCTTTAATGAGTCGAGACGACTATTATCGGGGCATGCAGGTAGTGGAATTGGATACGGTTATTAAAATCGATGCGACCTCAAAAGATTTCACTTATTTAATTAAGGAAACCGATGCCTGCAAAACCGGAAAACTGCACACAGTAGAATTTAAAAACACTTTTGGAGGTTCGCTGTTGAGCGTGGTTACCTTAGGAAGAAAACGCAAAATGAAAGTAAAATACGTTTGTATGAAACCCACAAATTAACATTATGGCCACCACAAAAACACATAACCTAAAAGAATGGGACACCCTACATAATAATGGGCCATTTCCGCTGAAAAAACTCTACATCACCGAACTGGAGGGGGATGGGAACATGCCGAACAAAATAGACCGTTACAACGATGCCACCAAGGAAATACACCGATTAATCAAGGAAACCCACGAGGCCAACCATGGGTTTAGGGCTTACGGTTCGGCATGGTCCATGAACAATATTGCGCACCACCGAGACCGCATGCACTACAATGGGTTTATGAACCTTCACATACCTATTGAAAATAACGACTGCCACAGCACCACCATTTTTGAAGCTTCAAATTTGTTTTTGTTTGAATGTGGCACGACCATAAAACGTATTTCGGAGGTGCTTTCCGCACACGGAAAATCGTTAAAAACAACAGGGGCCAGTAATGGGCAAACCATTGCGGGATGTATTTCTACGGGGGTACACGGTTCGGCACTTGGGGTGGGCGCAGTGCAAGACTACGTGGTGGGCATCCATTTGATTACTGGACCAAACGAAACTGATAGTGTTTATTTGGAACGACAAAGTGCTCCCGCCCTAAACAATACTTTTGCCGAAAAATTCAGTAAAAAGATAATCCGTGATGATCATCTGTTCAATGCCGCTTTAGTGGGACTGGGCGGTTTTGGTTTCATCCATGGGGTGGTCATTGAAGCCGAGCCCCGATTTCTTCTGAACCGATACGTTAAAAAAATTGACAAAAATGTAGCTTTAAAGCTGGCCGATACGATGGATTTTAAAAATTCATCTTTCAAAATCCCAGAGGAAACCACTGCCGAAGGTCATGGCAAAACGCCGTACCATTATAAAGTGTTCATCAATCCGTACAGCAACGAACCCGAATATGTAGTGGAACTGATGTACAAAGCACCATTTAAAACCGATTACAAAGACCCCTTCCCCATAATCAAACAATCGCTTTACCGCGATTTGATTTATCTATTTACAAAAATGGCCGAGAATTTTCCGAAGAGTATTCCGTGGTTGGTAAAACGCCTTCGAAAATCCATCCTTCCAAAAGTGGACGAAAATTTAACGGGTACCGTGCCCGAGATTTTTTGGGATGCCCCGTACCAAGGACCTGCTTTTGCCTGCTCAGTGGGTATTGACCATAAAAACTCATCAAAAGCACTAAAACTACTGGCCGATTTAACCAAAAATGAAGGGCCCATTCCCGGAATTTTCGCCATGCGTTTTGTAAAGCAAACCCAAGCCACTTTGGGCTTTACTAAATTCCCGATTACCTGCGTACTGGAAATTGATGGCGTGCTTTGGAAAAAGACCCGAAAGATTATGAGCCTAAAGGAATATTCGAGGCGCATCATTGAAGTTTTGCAGAAAAACAATATTCCGTTTACGCAACATTGGGGCAAAAACAGCGATTGGGCATTCCCTGGCCTGATAAAGCACATGTACGGAGAAAGCACAGTAAACGAATGGAAAACTCAACGAAAAAAGTTACTGAGCGATGAGATGCTCACTTTCTTTTCAAACGATTTTTTGAATTGCACTAACCTTTCAGAAAAGGTTACAGGAATGGACACCGAAGATGATTTAATTGTTTAGTCCATAATTTAAAACCATCGAGCCATGGAAGAACAAGAAAAAGACGCAACTAAATTCCCATACAAAACCCTCATTTGGGCGGTATTTGGCCTAATCGCAATATTTTTATTCAAACCAGAATTAAAATTATTGATTTCGCATGCCGAAAATGTGAGCGTTTTTGGGGTGGAGATTACGGCCAGCAGGGAAAAAGTACAAAAACTACATGATTCCATTCAAAATTTTGAAAATACCATAGCCGATTTATCAAACCAACTGACCAAGCAACAAGATAAACTAAAAGATTTAGACGAGCTTAAAACCAAACTTGAAAACGATTTGGCCGAATGCCCGAAGGCCAAAGAAGCTTCGGCTTTACTGAATAGACAGGTTAGGCAATTATCAACCACCAACCACGAATTAATCAATAAATCGGATCAATTGGCCAGGTCAAATATTTTAACGGTAAACCCCAATGTTTTAAAAATGAGTACCTATACGGTGAAATTGGTTTTGCCCTCAAGCATGATTGGCGCCGATATTTATGTTGATTCCAAAAAAGCCACCATTGTAAAAACATCAGGAGTTTATGCCATAGTTAGGGTTGCTAAAAAAAACGACAGCCACAGATTCGATATAAAATTAGGAAACAAACGGTGCAGCTCCGAACGGCTCATTACGGAAAACAACACACAAGTCCCCATAGTTTGTGATTAAACAATTCAAAACTTAAAAACATGGCACAGTATCTCAACATTTTGGTTAAAAAACTTGGTTTTTTAGTGTGCATCGCGGTATCATTTTCCACTACCCTGTTTGCCCAAAAGAGCAACGTTTATGTTTGGGATTTTAAAACCAGTGAACCTGCCATTAAAAAATTTGCTTCAAAATTTACCGACGATTTTGAAACCGAACTGATAAAACTGGATAAATATACCGTGCTACAACGGCGAAACCACAATTTGGTTTTGGCCCATCGGGATATGGAAAACGAAATTTCGAACGTAAAAAACTTACCCACCGAAACCGTTGACCAGCTTAAAAACCTAAGAGCCGAAACGGTTATTTTCGGGCAATTAATTGATGATGTTGATGGCCATGTTTACGAAGTTTCGGTATTTTTCCAAAATTTGGAAAATGGCGAAATCCCCAAAAAAGAGAGCATCATTATTGAAAAAACTTCAATCAATAATAATTCTGCCCGAAAAAGGTACATGAAAGACCTTATAACCAAACTTCATTATAAGGAAATTTTAGAGGCTAAAAATGAACAGTTCAGCATCATTTCAAAAAAACTGGACACCTATATTATTAAGGCTAAAGATGTACACATTGCGTTTCGCGATATCATTGATATTGCCCTAAAAAACGAAGAATATTTTAAAGAATTAGAAACCGTAATAAATGCTTACAATGATATTTTTATTGATTGGAACGACAATGGCGAAAACTACCTTTTAAGTTTTGAGTCGGTTTGGGGCAGTGATTACGGGAAAGAATTGCAAACTATTTACAATGATATCATTAATAATATTCATAAAAAACACATCCTCAAACTGAATAACGTTCGAACAAAAATATTGGAGTATCGGGCAAATCAAAACAAAAGGGAACGGGAAAAATTAAAAGAAGAAATTATTTGGAGTTCGAAAAATTCATCGATAGGATTACATACTGCCATTGATAATGTTGAAGACCAAATACAACGGTTTTATTTCAACCTAAAGGAAGATTTAAGAACCGAACCATAAAGATTGATAACTTAAAAATTAATAGATATGAAAACATTTTACCTAATTAAAAAGGCGATAATAATTGGGATTTTAAGCCTAATTGTGGCTTGTGGCGCTGAAACCGTTGCGGCCATTGTTTTTATACCAGCCTTTACGGCAACCTGGCCAGTAGTTGGAGGAAATGGTTACTCATTTTCTATACAAAGTGATGATGAAGGAGAAAAATCGGGTGAAATTTTTGGTGCAGAGATTGACTATCCCAACGATACAGACGGCTTTGAAAACCCTTTAGAAGGCAAGTTCCATGGTCTGGATATTGAATTTACCGTAACGAGAGATGATGATTCTAAGGTTAAATTCAAAGGTAAAATGGTTCCAAAAAGCAACGAAGACCATCAAATTATCAGATATAATTTAAGCTCACCTGAAGGAGACATTGTATTGAGTTTTGATTGATGCCAAGACAACTATTTAGGTAACTGAAACTTTGGTTTTGTTTGAAAACCTGTTTTTTCTAGTTAAATCAAAATCTTACTTCAAAATGATTTATAACAAAAAAAGCATTATTTAAATGTTTCTTTTTAGAGGCAGATTGGGGTGCTTACTTTATGTTTCACTAAATAATGCTTTTGAAATGTCTTCATTTTATTTATTCGAATTTAAACAAAAACCCGATTAAAAGCAAATAAATTCGACAAAAACAGATTATTGTATTTACTTAAGCGGAATATTCTTCAAAACCTCCAACACAAACGCCCAGTATTTTTGAACGGATGAAATCTGTGCACGCTCGTCAGGAGAATGCGCTCCCTTAATGTTGGGACCAAAACTTATCATGTCCATTTCTGGGTAGTTCTGCCCCAAAATACCACATTCCAATCCGGCATGACAGGCTGCTACATGAGGCTTTTCTCCGTTGAGTTTTTCGTATAATGGCACCATCACTTTTAGAATGGCCGAATCCGTATTGGGCTGCCAACCTGGATATTCTCCAGAAAACGTCACTTCACAACCAGTAAGTTCAAAAGTGGCTTGGAGTGTAGTGGCTAAATCCATTTTAGAACTTTCAACAGACGAACGGGTTAAACACGCTACTTCTATTTTCCCGTCCTTCACCAAAACCCGGGCCACATTATTGGAGGTTTCCACCAAATTGGGCATATCAGCACTCATACGGTACACACCGTTTACCGCAGCATAAACCGCTCTGGTAAATCCTTCTTGAACGCCTAAGTCCATAATGTGCTGTGGCGTTTCGGTTTTTAAAACTTCAATCGTCAAATCGGGCTCGGTGGTTTTCAATTCAGCTTTTATAGTTTCTGAAAGTTGTTTGATTTCAGATAAAAAGTATTCCTCTTTAACAGCATCAATGGCAACAATCGCTTTACTCTCACGCGGAATGGCATTTCGTAATCCACCACCATCAATTTCAGAAATCCGGAGGCCGAAATGCTCAAAACCATCAAACAGCAAACGGTTCATTATTTTATTGGCATTGCCCAAACCTTCATGAATTTGCATTCCTGAATGTCCGCCCTGCAGGCCTTTTACTTTAATTTCGTATCCTATTTTGAATTCGGGGGTTTCTTCCTCTTCATAACTCCGTGTAGCGGTTACATCAATTCCTCCGGCACAACCTACACCTATTTCATCGTCTTCTTCGGTATCTAAATTTAATAATATTCCGCCAGACAACACACCTCCTTTTAAGCCCATGGCGCCCGTCATTCCCGTTTCTTCATCAATAGTAAACAAGGCTTCAATAGCGGGGTGTGGAATATCGTTGCTTTCCAGAATGGCCATAATGGTGGCCACTCCCAATCCGTTGTCGGCACCCAGCGTGGTACCTTTGGCACGTACCCAATCACCGTCCACATACATATCAATGCCTTGGGTATCGAAATCGAAAACCGTTTCGTTATTTTTTTGGTGCACCATATCGAGGTGCGATTGCATCACTACCGTGGTTCGGTTTTCCATACCTGCGGTAGCCGGCTTTTTTATAATCACGTTGCCCACTTCATCAACCAGGGTTTCCAGTCCTAAATTTTCACCAAAATTTTTCATAAAAGCGATAACACGTTCTTCTTTTTTTGAGGGACGCGGTACGGCGTTTAAATCGGCGAATTTATTCCAAAGTACGGTAGGTTGGAGTTGTCTGATATCGTGGCTCATTATTTTCGATTTTTTTATTCGGACAAATGTAGCAAAAAGAGACGGACTTTAGCGGCTGCTCCTGATTACCTCACTTACATTTTTTTTTATTTTGGATTCGGTGAATGTAAAACATTTTAAGCGGCATCCTTTTTAAAATAAAATATGAACAAAGTTTTGGGCTTGGGTTAAGTTTGAAAAGATAGCCACGCACTATTGGGCTCGCTATGACATTTTTATAAAGATAAAGCAGAAAGCAGGAATAAACCTTTATAAGTTTGCGATGGTGAATGTCCCGAATTAAAAATATTTGCAACACATAATTTTGTGTATTTTTGAAACATGCTGAAAAACAAAAAAAACCTACTGGCGCTGTCGTTGGTTCCCCAGTATTTTTCGGTGAAACTGATGGCGTTTTTCCCCGAATTTGTTGAGCGGTTTTACAGTAACGGCCTCTATCCCGTAATATCTAAACTTTTTAGGTATACACTAGGCTGGATGCCGTTTTCCTTTGGCGATGTGGTATATGCCATTTCCATAATTTATATAGTGAGGTGGTTGATAAAAAACCGAAAACGCCCACGAAAAGACACCCTAAATTGGCTGCGCGATGTGGCTGCAGCATTGGCCGTGGTTTACTTTGCTTTCCATGTGCTTTGGGGGCTGAATTATTACCGGTTACCTTTACACAAAAACTTGAATTTGGATGCTGATTATACCACTGAAAAGTTGGTTTTGGTTACTGAAAAGTTGATTGACAAAGCGAATAATATTCATTTAGAAGTGGCTGCGCATGATAGCTTGAAAGTTGATATGCCCTTTAGCAAAAGTGATATTTTAAAGGAAGCCACCTCGGGCTACGACCGACTGAAAGCGCAATTTCCGCATTTGGAATACCATCCTAGAAGTGTAAAAAAATCACTGTTCAGTTACCCGTTAACCTATATGGGCTTTAGTGGCTACTTAAACCCTATGACCAACGAAGCACAAGTTGATGGTTTGATTCCCGTGTATAAATTCCCTACCACGGCTACGCACGAAATTGCCCATCAATTAGGCTACGCTGCCGAAAACGAAGCGAATTTTATTGGCTGTTTAGCCGCGATTAACCATGATAATATTTACTTTAAATATGCTGGCCACACATTTGGGTTACGCTTTTGTTTGAACGAAATTTACCGTCGAGACGAAGCACTTTACGAAAAAATGGTTAAAACCGTTAATCCTGGTATTTTAAAGAACTATAAAGAGGTTCGTGAATTTTGGGACGCACACCAAAACCCAGCAGAACCTTTTTTTAAATTATTTTATGGCAATTTTCTTAAAGCCAACCAACAAAGTAAAGGTATGGACAGTTATAATTATGTAGTGGCCTTGTTAGTGAATTATTTTGACGGAAAGGATTTATAGTTACTCTAAAACTATCGCTCCTTCTGGTTTTTGGAACATCGCATCGTTTGGTTTAATTTTTGAAAGCGTCACTTGTGTAAAACTAACATGATTACGTTTGGTGGTTGGCGAATTATTTTCGTAGTTATACCAAGTAATAGTTTGGGGTAACTTAACCCCTTCAACATTTTGCCAAGAGCCATATTTGATATAATGAAACTCCTTGGTCTTTGATAGTGTAAAGTAGGTAACGGTATAAGCCAGCCATTCCATTTGATAGGTTTCAGGATTGAAATACAAAACATATTCATCCTCGGGCGATTCTCCAACCCCACTATTATACGATATTTTAATGCCGGGGTAAGTTTGCTCTTCGAACGCCAAAGGCTCCGCTTCACCGTAAATAATCCCATCATCGGCCAAAACAAAAGGCATGGCATAAAAATAGAACATTAAATTATAGTAAAACTTGGCATTGCCTTTGTATTCAGTATCCCTTTTATTTAATAACCAAGCCTGTTTTCCATCGAAACCAATGGCGTGCTCTGGCATATCAATAAGCGATTTTCTATTTTTTATATTTACGGTGGTCACTTCTTTTCCGTTGGGCTTTTCCATGGCAAAAGACAATGACTTCATTGTACTCCATGTATCTAGCTCGCCGTGGGCATTAAATACATTAAGCAAGTTCTCTGGATATTTTGAGGTTTTGCTCTGTTGCTCAGTAGTGTTTTCGGCTTTAGTTTCTGTGGTTGTTTCTGAAGTGTTGTTTTTACAGGATAAAACAATTAGTGATAAGGATAGCAATACTAGTTTTTTCATTTTTTTGGAAGTTTATTCGTTTGATGAAAGCAATGCCATTTAATTACATGAAAAAGGATTAAACCCCATTGGCTATAGATCTATTCTACTATTAACTTTCTTACTGAGGTTTCATTCCCATCCGTTACCTTCACAAAATACAAACCACCTTTTAATTGTGAAATGTCCAATTTTATTGATTTACCCTTGTTATTCTTTTCTATTTTGATTATTTCCTTTCCCCGAAGGTCAACAATAGTCACTTCAACCGAAACACTATTTACCTGTTCATTTAATTGTAGGTAAAAATGGTTTTTTGCTGGGTTGGGAAAAACAAATAATTTAAGATTTTCAAAATTCGAATTTGAAAGCGCTTCCGCCTCAACAAACTCGGTTTCAAAAGTATTGGTCACAATTGCTTCGTTATAATCAAAATAAATTTTAGCTGTATTTGGTATAACATCCCCCACACTATATCCCGTTAAAGGTTTAACCTTGTAGCTCACATAACCATGACTTGCTGGTTCATCAACTTCCTCACTTGGCAAATGGATATTATTAAATTTCCAATTTAATCGGCTACGTGATTTTGTAAAAGTATAATCATGACTTGCATCAAGCAACTGAACCGTTGATTCGTCCAGACCAGATTCCAACAAACTATTGTCTATGGAAATATTTATGGCACTTGCTGTACCAACATTTTGAAAACGGATAGTATAATATAAATAATCTTCTGAAGTAAACTCAGAATGTAATATTTTTGGTCCATGGGATTCAAATATATCATTCGGGTCATACGAACCCACAATAGTTTGAGAAATAGCTGAGTAATTATTGTTAACATAATTGTCATTATCATCTGTTATGTAAGAAGATGTATTTGTTACAATTTCTCCAAGCTCTAAACCAGAAGGGCATATCAGTGAAACCTTAATAGATTCTTTAACACCTGGTTGTAAGTTTTCAAAATCCAAAGTAAAACCGTTAGTTGTTCGATTAATAACATAATTTGGAATATCACTACTTGCTTGATTTATCACTAATCTCGGGTCACACAAAAATTCTATAGTCCCAGACTCAATTGTTGTAACTCCTAAGTTTTCCAATACAAGATAATTGTTGAACACAAACCCAGGTCTAGGCGGTGCCATATAGTTTATGAGGCTTACGGCTAAATCTTCACAACTATCCTCTTCTATTATGGGAAACCCAACAGTATTAGTGCTACCAGTTGAAACACTAACATTACTAAAAAGACTTATTGAGGAGCTAAAGCAATTGCGAGAGTCTTCAAATAATTCATATGACACCTCATAAACATCTGAAGGGTTATCAACAACAACAGTGGCTTGACCAGTTGAAGACACAATCTGTGCGACCCTACCATCTCCATTCTTTTCATAACTAAAAATACCTTGGGAATAATAGGGTTCATTCAAATCAAAAATACTATTAGCATTATCATCCAAAAAAGCTGACAATTTCAATAAACCAACATTTTCGGAACAATAAACATTAATATCCAAGGGTATATAAACTTCAGGGTCGTCATCACATGCATTTATCAAAGAATAAAGCTCAAAAGTTATTGAGCTTCCTGTAGACTGAAAAACAAGACCTGCTAGGCTATTAACACGGTTTTTGGACGTTGGAGTTCCATTTCCATTATAAAGCTCAGTACCATCTGAGTCCCGGACAATTATATAACCCGAATCAAAACCAAAAGTATCTATTGTGCCTTTACTAATCTCTAAAGTCAATGGAGAACCTGAAGCATTATAAAAGGAGTATGTAATATCATTTCTAGATTGACAAAAACTTAAATTATAAGTCTCATCACAAACTACTTCACAAGGTGCTGTAAAATCAAAAAACATACTAGTAAATGAATAACAACTAGATAAGTTATCATCTATCCTTACAAATATTTCCCTCACACCATAAGTAAACTCCTCACCAGTAGGGTTTTCTATTTCATTAGTTTTTGCAAGCATTTCAACAAAACTATTGTAATAGGAAAATGTTAAATTGCTAACATTATCTACCAATTGGGGTTCGTAAATAGTTAAATCATATATTCCTATTTCATTGGGGCAAAAAAACTGCACGGGCAAATCATTTGTTTTAGGAGGGTTTGCATTATTCACCAGAAGTTCCATTTCCTTTATAGTGTAGCAACTACTACCTGCTCTAACATAAATAGTTTGAGGGTTTGAAGTATTTTGATACTCAAGAGGAAGTCGTTTAGAAATATTACCGCTCTGAGCATTCTCAAGGGTCTCGTAAAAACTTACATTGTTACCTGTATCTGCTAAAATTTTATCCTGAATGTATTCTAAATAAAAGGTAGATACACCATCAGAATCAGACTCGCATACTTCATATGTTTCTGGTGTGGTAAAATCGGGAAATGGTTCAACCCTTAAAACTCGTGGCACTATATTATAACACTCACCATTATCCTTTCTTGCGTATAAGGTTTGACTATACGGTGTTGTATTAGTGTATACGCTGGGCAGTTCATTTATATCATTATCTGCATCCGAAAAAGTTTCATAATATTTTATACCACTTCCTCTATCTAAATTAAAAGTAGATATACCGTCGGCCGTTTCATCATCGCATACCATAAAACCTTGGTCAGAAATGCCTGGGAGCTGTTTAACATATAACGAAAATGAGGTAATTGCATATTCCCCTGTCACATAATTTTCAACCCTAGCATAGATAGTAGTACTTAAAAACACCTTAACATTATACACACTATTACTTTCGTTACCATATTCTGCTTCCCAGCTACTCTGAAAATACATAACAAAAACATTTGTCTGGTTTCCAATAATTACATCATCATAATTAAGGTTGAATTCATAAACTCCATCATTACTACCATCATCATCACAGGACAAAACATCTGGCGGCCTATTGGCTACGACTTGTGAAAACCCAAAAAAAGTAAAAAAACCAAACAAAAAGAAAAGTAAAGTTTGTTTCATAATTATAGTAAATTTGCGGAATCAAACATAGTAAATAATTGACTACAAAATTTATTTCTAGCGCACAAAACCCAATTATTCGACAACTGGTTCAATTAAAAGACAAGTCGCGCGAACGCAAAAAATCGGGCACATTTTTAATTGAAGGCCTACGTGAAATCAAATTAGCCATTAAGGGTGGTTATGCGTTGGAAACCGTGTTGTTTTGTTCGGAGTTGTTTTCAACAGAACAATTGGAAAAATTAATTAATGAGCCAACGGATACCATTCAAATTTCAAAAGAAGTCTATCAAAAATTGGCGCACCGTGGTACTACCGAAGGTATTTTGGCCGTTGCCAAAAGTAAATCCCATGAGGTTAAAAATTTAGTTTTCAATACTGGAAACCCATTGGTTCTTGTGGCCGAAGCCCCCGAAAAACCTGGAAATATCGGTGCGTTGTTACGCACTGCCGATGCTGCAAAAGCCGATGCCGTAATTATTGCCAACCCAAAAACCGATTTGTACAATCCCAATATTATCCGCTCGAGTGTAGGCTGTGTGTTTACCAACCAAATAGCCACAGGCACCACGGAAGAAATTATCGGTTTTTTAAAGCAAGAAAGCATTAATATTTACTGTGCTGCCCTACAAGCTTCGACGGATTACCATACGCAAGATTTCACCAAACCAACGGCCATTGTAGTGGGTACCGAGGCTACAGGACTTAGTGCTGACTGGCTAAAACATTCCACCCAAAACATCATTATCCCGATGCAGGGCGAAATAGACTCCATGAATGTATCGGTTGCTGCTGGAATTCTTATTTTTGAGGCTAAAAGACAACGGAAATTCAAATAGATTCGTCATTGCGAAGAAGGAACGACTGAAGCAATCTCTCTAATTAAGTAGAACATTAAACAGGTTACCGCGTCGCCCCGAAAATGCCGGGACTCCTCGCAATGACAGCAAACAAGAAACATGACTGCAAATACACTTTTTTACATCATTATAGCCATCATTATTATCAATTTTATTGTCGATAAAATTTTGGATGCCTTAAACGCTAAACATTTTAACGACACATTTCCGGAAGAAGTTAAGGATGTTTATGATGAGGACGAATACCAAAAATCGCAAAACTATAAAGCGACCAAATATAGATTCGGATTGATTACTTCAACATTTTCGGTGGTGTTAACGCTAGCATTTCTAATTTTTGATGGTTTTGAATGGGTAGATAACATTGCCCGAAGCTACAGTAGCCACCCTATCGTTGTTGCCTTGATTTTCTTCGGAATTATCATGATTGGGAGCGATATTTTAACTACGCCATTTTCGTATTACAGCACTTTTGTAATTGAAGAAAAATTTGGATTCAACAAAACAACCTTAAAAACCTTTATTCTGGATAAAATAAAAGGTTGGCTGATGATGGCCGTTATAGGCGGTGGCATTTTGGCCTTGGTGGTCTGGTTTTATCAATTTTCGGGCAACCAGTTTTGGCTTTATGCCTGGGGCTTAATTACCGTTTTTTCGGTGTTTATGAATATGTTTTATTCTAAATTGATTGTACCGCTGTTCAACAAACAAACTCCTTTGGAGGAAGGCACATTACGTGATAAAATTTCGGCTTATGCCCAAACGGTGGGCTTTAAGCTCGATAAGATTTTTGTAATTGACGGCTCGAAGCGCAGTACAAAAGCGAACGCCTATTTTTCAGGATTTGGAAGCGAAAAACGGGTAACGCTTTACGATACATTGATTAATGATTTAGAAGATGAAGAAATCGTGGCTGTTTTGGCGCACGAAGTAGGGCATTACAAAAAGAAACACATTATTTTCAATTTGGTTGTTTCGGTGTTAACCACTGGCGTGATGCTTTATGTGTTGTCGTTGTTTATTTCTAGTCCGTTGCTATCAAACGCTTTGGGGGTTGACATTCCTAGTTTCCACATTGGCTTGGTGGCTTTTGGTATGCTATATGCCCCTATTTCTGAAATTACCGGATTGACCATGAATTGGTTTTCAAGAAAATTTGAATACGAAGCTGACGATTATGCCAAAAACACTTATAAAGGGGAACCACTAATTACTTCTTTAAAAAAACTGAGCAAAAACAGTTTGAGCAATTTAACGCCGCATCCGGCTTATGTGTTTATGCACTACTCCCACCCTACTTTATTGCAACGGATTAGGAATTTAAGAAAGTAAGTTCTGCGTTAGCGATTGCAGCGGCATCCTTTTTTTGAGGCACGAAAAAAAGATATAGCGGAAAGCGCGTTAAAACGCCCAAATACTACTCGTTTTGCAATTGTGTTTTATAAGCTTCAATATTGGCCTTAATATCGTCGTCCAATTCTGGTTCTTTAATATCGGCATAGGCACTCAAGGTATCGTATAAGGTCTTGGCTACCAGATACCGTGCGGTTGGTTTATCATCGGCCGGAATGGTGTACCATGGCGCATGCGGTTTAGAGGTTTTATTAATGGCCGCTTCGTAACAATGTTGGTATTGGTCCCAAAGTTCACGTTCTTCTAGGTCGCCGGGCGAAAACTTCCAGTTTTTTTCGGGCTTATTCAACCGGCGTAACAATCGGTTTTTTTGTTCTTCTTTAGATATGTTTAAAAAGAATTTAAAAATGATAGTTCCGTTATCGGCCAAGTGTTTTTCAAAATTATTAATCTGCTCGAAGCGTTTTTCCCAAAAAGTATCATCTATATCTTCAACCGAATTGACGCTAGGGATTTTTTCACCCAAAATGTATTCGGGGTGTACGCGTGTTACCAGAACGTTTTCGTAGTGCGTTCGATTAAACACTCCAAATTTACCCCGTTCGGGCAACGCTAAATAGTGACGCCAAAGGTAATCGTGCCCCAGTTCCTTTTCGGTGGGCACTTTAAAACTGTGTACCATCACACCGCGTGCATTAAAATCTTTAAAGACCTCACGAATTAAGCTATCCTTTCCAGCGGTATCCATCCCTTGTAAGCATACCAAAACGGCATATTTATCGTGCGCATACATGGTATTTTGCCAATCGCCCAATTTTTTCCGTATCGATTTAAGCTTCTTTTTGGCGTCGTGAATTTCTACTTTTGTTTCGGTATTTTTTAATGATATGGGTGAAGTCACTTTATATTTATCCATGCTTTAGGTTTTATGCGGAGCTTAAATATAAAAAATGTATCGGACTATGGACAGTAAAAGCCCAATTTCATTCTCATTGATTTGCTGAATGTTGTAATTTCGATAAACGGCACAGGGGTTTATACATATTTTCATACTTTCGCTTCGCCTATCTATATAACCAACCCCAAATCATGAAATATTTCTATATTCTATTCTTTTTCATAGCATCAATTATTGCCCATGGCCAAACCAATTGCGACGAGGCCAGTGGTTACTTGGTAAATGCCTATTCGCACGTTAAGGATTCATATGAAACCAATAACATTAGCCATTTAAAATATTATGCCAACCGTTCGTTGGAATCGTTTAAACTTTCAAAGAAAAACCTTGCCGAATGTGGCTGCACAACAGCTCTTGATTTAGCCAAAAAGGGTATTGACCAACTGGCTATGGTAGAAACTGTTGAAAGTTATGAAGATGGCCGTTTTTTTGTAAAACGCGCCCGAGAAATTGCCAAAGAGAGTATTGTTGAACTTGATAAATTCACGGCTTCGTCCGGGAAAAATAAAGAATTGACAACGTTGGAGCTTGAACAAAAGCAACTTGAAGCACAGCAATTGGCCCTTAAGCAAAAGGAAAAAGAATTGAAACAGAAATTGGCCGAACAGAAATTAAAGTCGGTCGCCCTTGAAAAAGAAAAAACAATTAAACACTACCAAGGGATTATTGCTTCAAACATAAAAACCTTCAACAGCACTTTACAAGTTTGTGATTGTAAGCATAGTTTGCTGAGTTATGATGATAAAGAAACCGACCTTAAACAGAAAAGCATTCCTGAAATTAAAAACCGTTATCTGAATGATTTAGAAAAGTTAACCAAAAGCTATCTAAGCACCTTGGCTTCTTGCAGAACAAAGTAAATTTCAATTTTCTAAAAGGATTTATAAACGGAAACAGAATCTAATTCAAGGTTCTGTTTTTTTATTGACACTAAACACCAATAATAAAATATTAATGACTATAAGAATGCTGAGTATGAGTAATAGTTTCATCTTTAGTTCGGTTTAGTACTTACTAGATGCAAGCTTTTTAAAAAGGTTGCGTGGGAAATGAAAATATTTTTCATTCCATAAAACCAAACGCTCATTTCCTCAGAAAAGTGTTAGCCCCCAAAGGTTTTTAGCTGATTCGAAAATTTAGATTCAAAAAAGCTAAACTATTTAAATAAAAACTTGATAGCCGAAATAAAAAGAATAAAAGCAATAAAGGCGATAAGAATCCAAACGCTACCGGCATAAAACTTTTTGTGGAGCTTTAAATCCTTGCGATACGTGTAGGCTATGATGATGGCGAAAACAATAAAAAATAAAACGCCGAAAACAATTTGACCTTTACTGAACATATAGTTATTTTTATGCAAATTTAATGAATTAGCAATAGATGAAAAACAAAATAGAAGCCGTAAAGGCATTTCACACAGCATTTAAAATCGGGCACCGCGAAACCCCAAAAGCCGATTTAGGAACGGAAAAAAACCTATTGCGCTACAAACTGATGCGCGAAGAGAACGAAGAATATTTGGAGGCGGCCAACAACAACGATTTGGTTGAAGTAGCCGATGCCCTGGGCGATATGCTCTACATTTTGTGCGGTACCATTATCGAACACGGTTTGCAACACAAAATTGAAGAAGTGTTTGAGGAAATACAGCGCAGTAACATGAGTAAGTTGGGCGAAAACGGCGAGCCCATTTACCGTGAGGATGGCAAAGTGCTAAAAGGACCAAATTATTTTAAACCGAATATTGAAGCTATTTTGGATAAATAGACCAGATTTTATACAGTTGTTGATTTATAAAAAATTATGTGATGCCGAATCAAGTTCGGCATGACGAAAAAAAAAGAGAAGCGGTATTGCTTCTCTTTTTTTTTTCATTCCCGTTGTTAGGTCCCGATGTTATCGGAAATGGGTTACTTTACTTCCATTCGCCATCCAAACGGATCTTCAACCTTATTGGTTTGTATATCGGTAATGCGTTTTTTCAAGAAACTGGCATACGAATCTTCAGTTAGTTTAGGCAATTCGTAATCGTTATCCTTATAGCCAAAACCAGAAATAGGTGAGATTACCGCGGCTGTACCCGCTCCGAACATCTCTTTTAAAGAACCGTTTTTGGCTGCTTCAACCACTTCCTTTACGCTTAGTTTTCTAACTTCAACCGGAATATTTTCCGATTTAGCTAACTCAATGATACTCTTTCTTGTTATTCCATCAAGAATTCTATCGCTAGTTGGAGCGGTTACCAAAGTATCATTAATACGAACAAAAATATTCATTGCTCCGGCTTCCTCGATATATTCGTGACTCGTATCATCAGTCCAAATCACCTGTTGGTAACCTTTTTCAACAGCCAATTGCGTGGGGTAAAACTGCCCTGCGTAGTTTCCGCCTGCTTTGGCAAAACCTACACCACCATTAGCCGAACGCGAATATTTTTCTTCAATAAGTACTTTTACTTCACCCGAAAAATATGCTCCAGACGGCGCTGTACAAATAATGAATTTATATTCATCGGCCGGTGAGGCATGGAATCCGTTTCCGCTGGCAAATACAAACGGACGGATATAAAGCGAACTCCCCTCCTTTTCAGGAATCCAATCTTCATCTACCTTCAGCAAAGCTTTTAAACCATCCATAAAATAGCTCTCTGGCAATTCTGGAATGGCCAATCGCTTTGAGGAAATATTCAAACGCTTAAAATTTTCCAACGGACGGAATAACCAGACTTTTCCATCGGCATCTTTATAGGCTTTCATTCCTTCAAAAACCGACTGCCCATAATGGAAAATCTTGGCAGAAGGATCTAAGGTAATAGGTTGGTAAGGCACCACTTTTGGGGCTTGCCATTCGCCGTTTTTAAAATCGCATTCCAACATGTGATCCGAAAAAACATGCCCGAATTTCAAATTATCAAAATCTATCTCGCTGATTTTAGAAGTTTTAGCCTTTAAAACCTCTATATCGTGGATTATAGTACTCATAAGTCCAGTTATTTAAAGACACAAATTTAAAGAAAATCGTTTTTAAAAAAGCGGTATATTTACATAAATCGTTTAAAATTGAAATATTAATCTTATGAAGCG
This sequence comes from Bacteroidia bacterium, assembly GCA_030430535.1. Classification (GTDB taxonomy): domain Bacteria; phylum Bacteroidota; class Bacteroidia; order Flavobacteriales; family Flavobacteriaceae; genus Flavisericum. The sequence continues at coordinate 27,964 of JAUIKY010000007.1, read as the reverse complement.
CATAACCGTCTTCATTTTTTGTGCATTCACCCTGCTATCGTGCAAAAACAAAACTGAAGCCCCTCCTGAAAACCCATCTGAAATTTCCGAAATACATTACCAATCTTTCGGAAAATCCATCGTTCCCGACGATGCCATAGCTGCAACATCAATGGCCACTCATTACAACACCATGGCTATGGGCGACAGCATTAATTCTAAAATGAAAGCTAAGGTAAACAGTGTGTGCCAAGCCAAAGGATGTTGGATGCGACTCGATTTGGAAAACGGCAACGAAGTGATGGTAAAGTTTAAAGACTACGGTTTTTTTGTTCCGAAAGATATTGCTGGAAAAGAAGTGATTGTAAACGGAAAGGCCTTTGTGAACGAAGTTCCAGTGGAAGAATTGCGCCACTACGCCCAAGACGCCGGAAAAACCAAAGAAGAAATAGCCCAAATTACAACACCAAAACGTACGTTTTCATTTGAAGCCGACGGCGTTTTACTGATAAATTAACCACCTTTTGAAAAGAGAAATTATAGTTACGGCCGATGGCTCTACCACCATACACATTCCCGAATGGAACGAACAGTACCACTCCAAACATGGTGCCATACAAGAAGCTTACCACGTGTTTATAAAACAAGGTTTGCAACATGCCCGTCACGCTGAGCGGAATAGTAACGTCGACCTTCCTTTATCGATTTTAGAAATCGGTTTCGGTACGGGACTAAACACTTTTATTACGCTTTTGGAAGCCGAAAAATTGAACCAAAACATTAACTATGTTGGGGTTGAAGCCTATCCGGTTTTAGGCGATGAAATTTCAAAACTGAACTACACCAAAGCTTTGAAAGCTGAAAATAGTGATTCCGTTTTCAAAACAATCCACGATATTACTTGGGAAGAAAAGCATCAAATTACCGATACCTTTTCACTGACCAAACGGCAACAGTTCTTTTCAGAAATTGAAGACCAATCCTGTTTTGATTTGATCTATTTTGATGCCTTTGGGGCACGCGTTCAACCAGATTTGTGGACGGAATCTATTTTTAAGCGCATGTACGAGGCTTTAAAACCCAACGGTGTATTGGTTACCTATTCAGCAAAAGGCAGTGTGCGCCGAGCCATGCAAAGCGTTGGTTTTTCGGTTGAAAAACTGCCCGGCCCACCCGGAAAACGTGAAATGCTGAGAGCAACGAAGCATTCAGCGATTTAAAATAACTTCACAAAGCTAAATGTTACGCGCTTTTAAAGGAGCTTGACATTCAGCGATTTAAAGAGATAATAAAAAGTAGCTAAATGCTGGGGGCAACGAAATAAGTTGAAGTTTTCAGCAGTAAACAATTAATACTTCATTTTACATACTTCCATCTCCAATCTTCATGCTTCAAGCTTCACACTTCCAACTCCAAACTCCCCCCATCTGTTAAACCTAACCTAAAATCGGGGTACGCCCCTTTTCATTTCGTAATTTTATAAAAAAAGAACATGCGCATTTTAATTACAGGAGCAACAGGGTTGATTGGACAGGAAATAGTTAAGCTATGCCATGAAAAAGACATTCAGGTCCATTATTTAACCACCAGTAAATCTAAAATTGAAAACTTAGATAACTACAAAGGATTCTATTGGAACCCGAAAGAAGAACGTATCGACACCCAGTGTTTCAAAGGGGTTGATGCCATTATCCATTTGGCTGGTGCGACGGTTGCTAAACGGTGGACACCCGCTTATAAAAAAACCATAATAAATAGCCGAAAAAACACCACCGAACTGTTAATAAACAGCCTAAAAGGGGAAACCCACCAAATAAAACATGTAGTTTCGGCCAGTGCCATTGGGGTGTACCCCGACTCTTTGACCAATTATTACGACCAAACTTTTAATCAAATCAGTCCGTCGTTTTTGGGTCAAGTGGTACACATTTGGGAAAATGCGGTTGATGGCTTTGCCCAAGTGGGTATTGGGGTTTCAAAAATCAGGATTGGTTTAGTACTTTCTGAAAAAGGTGGCGCTTTACCGCAAATGGCAAAACCCATAAAATTAGGTTTGGGCGCCGCTTTTGGCAGCGGCAAACAATGGCAATCGTGGATACATATTAAAGACTTGGCTCGCCTATTTTTATTCGTCACCGAAAACCAACTAACCGGGGTTTATAACGGTGTAGCGCCCAACCCGGTAAGCAATGGTGATGTTACAAAAACCGTTGCGAAGGTTTTAAAAAAACCTTTGTTTTTGCCCAATATCCCTAAATTCTTTATGAAACTGGTTTTGGGCGACATGCATATTTTATTGTTTGAAAGCCAACGGGTAAGCTCAAAAACTATTCAGGATAAAGGCTTTCACTTTAAGTTTAATTATTTGGAGCCCGCTTTGGTAGATTTGTTGGAAAATCATTAAAAGTATTACCCCTAATTCAATTTAAAAGTTAAAAACTGCTTTTCTTTTTCATTGGATCCAAAGATGACCATTTGAGAATTATAAGATGATTTTCCATTTACAGGATAAAACATAATATCGTTATAGCGGTTTAAATGAATGGCGTCGCAGGATATATTTCCACTGCCATCAAGCTTTACCATATATAAATTGGAGTTTTTTTCTGTTACTCCAACTAAACTATTTCTTTTAAAATTCAAATTTCCTGCTATGGGAGTTACATTTTTAAGTTCATTTAAAAATATATATGTGTTTTCATTGTTAACAAACGAGGCATGCATTTGTAATTTGTTGTTGGTTGAACCTAAAGACCTATTTATATTTTTTGCCCAAATCAAATCACCTAATTGACCTAACCTAAACACAATTAAATCATCATCAACTAAAGACTCTACAGGAGCACCATTATATCCATGTGTAATTACAACATGTCTTTCATGCACAGAAAAAACATAACCTCCATCTACTAAACTTTCTATACTATTAAAATAATATTTTGAATGGCCTTTTTCCTTACCTTCCTTGTACTTGAAATCTTTGAATTCCGGAGAAAACTTCTGAAAAAGCGTATTTATAATTTTCATATTGCCTTTATTAATTGCAAAGAATAAGGTTCCCGAAATCCCAAATTTATCTTTTCCAGCAAAAAAATCGATGATGTTCAAATCGTTTTTCTCAGAATAAATCCCAATACAATTTATTTGGTTTTCCCGAATCACTAAATTCATTGTATGGGCATAACGGCCTAATAGATCTAAATGGATATGCTCTGTACTGTTTTCCGTTACCTTAAAGGCTTCGTAGTGGAAATTCACTTTATCCTTCACCACATCTTTTCGTTTTTCGTGGTAAACTTTACCTAAAATATAGACATCGCCCTGATTATCGACCTTTACTTGACGGATATCGAACAACCTGTCCTTTTCACTATGTGCGAACTCTTTTTCCCAAACCATTTCAAAATCACTGTTGAACACAAAAATTTTATGGGCTTCAGTGTCGTTTGAGTAAGAATCTATATGAAAAGCAATATACTTTCCGTTTTCAGAAAACTCCATGTTTCCGTAGTAATTGGAATCTGTACTATTGCTCAAAATAGGAATAATAAAATTTGGAAATTTTTTGATGTCAATTGAAAATATTTTTTCGCGTTTTAGCTCATTGGTATAATCTATGGGTTTGTGCAAAAAACAATCGATGGTTTTGTCCCTTCTATTTTTTTCGTACTCTAAAACATGTAATTTTTCATCAACAATGGTGAAACCAGCAATCACCCCTTTTTTTCCTGTTTCAATTTTGTAATTATTATATGAAATCGACTGTTGCAAGCTATCCCAATGCTGAACAATAAATCCTACCGAGTTGCTATGGTGATGTTTCATAGAAACATACTCATCATAATACCTTATGGTATAAACACCTCCAGATTGGTCTTCAGCAGTGGCGACCAAGTCCGTTTCAACAAACGGCTCAATAAACTTTCTGGTTTTCACAACCGAATAGTCTTTGTTTTGGCCAAAAGCAAGCACCGTTAAGAAAAGTAATGATAACGACAAAAAGGTTTTCATTAAAAAGATGGTTTAATAATTAATATTATGCGAAAAATAATACTAATAATTAAATTATTCTAGTTCGGTGTGCGCTTTTTGTTTTCAAGAAAAAAAAACACCCTGCACAAGCAAGGTGGTTTCAGCATTATAGCTCTAGAGGCAATCTCCAGAACCGTTCCATTTGGTTTGCTTGGTTGCACTACCTTCTGTCCAGTAGCCTGTAAAAGAAGTTGCCGAAGTAAATTTGAAATACACCTTTCCAGATCTACTGCTATTGGTCCTTCCCCAATTTCCTTCATATATCCAAACACCTTCTTTCTGGTAAAGCTTTCCTGAAATGGTTTTTGTGGTAGTACCATAATACCCTTCTCCCCAACAAATTTTACCATAGGTGGAACTCCAACAACATGTTAAATCTGGTTTTGGCACTTCACAGGGTGTGCATTTCCATGTGCCGTCGGGCTCGTCATCAAAATAACGACCGAACCTTCGTTGTTGGGCGGTAGCTTCGCGCCAAGAGACATTGGTTAAAACGGCGGCCATAGTGCCATAGTCCAAGTTGGCCTCGATATTGGGGTCGTTCATTAGTGCAACGGTGTAGGTTACCCAACACGGATCCATGCATGGGCTTAAACGTTCGCCAACACCCGAGGCATATAAGCCCCAAACCAATTCATCGGGGCCTTGGGCATTTGTCTCTAAACAGCATAGCCCAATAAACAAACTAAAAATTAAAACGTTTTTCATACTTACTATTTTAAAATCCACTATAACCAATAGCGTTGGTTTGGGATGATATTTCTGTTAAATAAAAATAGGTATTAGGTAAAATAGGCGTTTCGAAGCCTTAACAAGTTATTATTTTTTACCGAATAAGTCAAAAAAAACTGTTTTAACGAATCTAAGCTCCGATTAAAAGCCATGGTTTTAAATAGAACAACAACTAAACCCGCTTCCCAGTAGAACCCGTTTCTGAAGGTGTAAGTTGATATGTAAAGTGGGGGTTGATGTGCTCTTCTTTTCGGTGTGACACATAAAGTATAGCCGTACGGCTTTCTTCCGAAATTTTATTGATAAGTTGGGAAAATATTTTGGCATCGGCATCGTCGAGTCCGTTGGTGGGTTCGTCCAGAATCAACAACGGTGGGTGTTTTACCATGGCGCGCGCAATAAGCACCAATCGCTTGTGTCCGGGAGAAAGGAACACAAAATCCTTATCTTTTTTATCGAAAAGCCCGATGAGTTTGAGCCATTGGTGGGCAATATGAATTTGCCTTTCGGTGGGGTATTTATACAGCCCGATGGAATCAAAAAAACCAGAAAGAATCATTTTTTCAATAGAATCCAACCGCCTGAAACCACGCAGCATTTCAGAGGTGTAATGGCCAATATTGCTTTTAATATCCCAAACCGTTTCGCCTGTACCCTTTTTCATTCCGAACAAAAGAATATCTTGGTTATAGGCTTTAGGGTTATCGCCCGAAATTAAGGTGAGTAAAGTACTTTTCCCCGAACCGTTTGGGCCAACCAACTGCCAAAATTCACCCGGTTTTATTTCCCAACAAATGTCTTTCACAATGGTGCGGTCGCCATAAGCGACGTTTACCTTATTGAATTTAACCAACGGATCGTAAGTTTCAATAGACAGCTGTTCGGGCTCCGGTAAATCGTTTACAAAATAATTGTCGTTATCCTGTATCAATTCACCAGTCACTTTGGTGAAAACACCATTTTTAGAAATATAAGTGACCTCAATAAACGGAAGAATGTCTCGCTTTCGGTTGGTGATTTGGATGATGGATTTTGTTCCACTTAAATCCTGTAGCGTTTTGGAAATTTCAGACTGGGTAGCTGCATCCAAACTATCGAAAACATTATCGACAATAATGTAATCGGGGTTTTGTTTGATTAGGTGCTTTAGAAGCGCTTTTTTTCGTTCGCCTTGCGAAGAATGCTCTAAGCTATTTTTTGTGTCGGTAAGTACACTGAAGTCTTCGTGTCGTATTTCTTCATCAATAAATTTATTGACCGTAATTTCAGAAAACAGCACGCCGTTTAGCTCTGAAATTTCAGGTATTTGATGACCGCCCACCAATTGTTCAATAAGTCGGTTTTTATTGTCGGTGTTCGAAATATAATAAGCTACGTGCTTTAGCGGCATAGTAAATCCAGACGCTTTTCTGTGAAATTTTATAAATCTTTAGTATGGAACGGCACCAAACCGTCGATTGGGCGACGTTCAAAATTACCCACTTTGAAGCCCATTTCTTCAGCGACTTCTTTTATTTCCTTTTGGGCAAAATATGCTATGGATCCCGCAAAATGCACTGGAACGGTTTTGATTTCCTCTTTGTATTGCATAATCATATTTTCCGCAAAAAGCCTGATACCGTTTTTAATCATCTCAACGATGTATTCAGAATCCTTTTGCAAAAACATAAATTCTGCAAAACCTGCCAAATAGGCATTAGGGCTGGGCTGCTTATAAACATTATATTTAACAAAATCGGTTTCCATGTTGTACTTAGTACCAAAAGCCAATTTTACGTTTTCTGGCATTTGGTTGAAGAAGTAGTCCCTAATAAGTTGTTTGCCGTAGTAATTTCCAGAGGCATCATCCATTAAAATATAACCCAAGGAATCTACTCGTTGGTGCAAACGCTTTCCGTCATAATAACTACAATTGGAGCCTGTGCCCAAAATACAAACCACAGCGGCTTCATCGGGAGTATTTATTGTAGCATAAACAGCGGCAAGGGTATCTTCATTTACTTCAACATGGGCTTTTTCAAATATACCCTGCAACACACGTTTTACAACTTCCCTTGCATTTTCGGTACCACATCCTGCTCCATAAAAGAACACATGCGTTACCTCGTTTTTATTACTTTTTAGCTCTTTACTTTTCTTTATTATTTTAACCAGTTTTTTTTCTGGTAAAATTTCTGGATTAAGTCCTTTTGTACGGATCTTTTCCATTAATTTATTACCATTATTATCTACTGCCAACCAATCCGATTTGGTGGAACCACTATCTACAATTAAAATCATAAGTATAAAGCTAAAAAAACTCCACAGCACTTAACGAAAAAGTACTGTGGAGCTCATTATATTAATTAAATAATCTTCAAATTATATTTTACTAATGTGTTGAGCTAAGTCAATCAATTTAGTAGAGTATCCAAATTCGTTATCGTACCAAGATACTAATTTAAGGAAATTATCATTTAAAGCGATACTTGCTTCGGCATCAAAAACACTAGTTAATGATTCTGAAACGAAATCTTGAGATACAACAGCCTCATCAGTGTAACCAAGTACACCATTCAATTCGTTTTCTGAAGCTTTTTTAAGCGCTGCTTTTACTTCTTCCCAAGAAGCTGATTTTTCAGTTCTCACGGTTAAATCTACTACAGATACATCTGGAGTTGGTACTCTAAATGCCATACCTGTTAGCTTTCCATTTAATTCTGGAATTACTTTACCTACTGCTTTAGCGGCTCCTGTTGAAGAAGGAATGATGTTAGCCAATGCGCTACGACCACCTCTCCAGTCTTTTCTTGAAGGACCGTCAACTGTCATTTGAGTCGCTGTAGTAGCGTGTACAGTAGTCATTAAACCTTCAACAATTCCGAAGTTATCGTTGATTACTTTGGCTAATGGCGCTAAACAGTTAGTAGTACAAGATGCGTTAGATACGATAGTATCAGCAGCAGTAATTTTGTCGTGGTTTACCCCCATTACAAACATTGGAGCATCAGCAGAAGGAGCTGAAATAGCTACTTTTTTAGCACCCGCTTTAATGTGAGCCTGAGCTTTATCCAAAGTAGTGAAAATACCTGTACAGTCTAAAACAACCTCTGCACCTACGGCATCCCATTTTAAATCTTCTGGGTTACGCTCTGCAGTAATACGGATTTCATTTCCGTTTACTACCAAGTTTCCGTTCTTAATATCAACAGTACCGTCAAAACGACCGTGTACTGAATCGTACTTCAATAAATATGCTAAGTGCTCAACGTCCAATAAATCGTTGATTCCTACTATTTCAATCTCTGGTCTTGAAGCTGCTACTCTAAAAGCAATTCTACCTATTCGTCCAAATCCGTTAATTCCAATTTTTAATTTTGACATAATCGTGTTTATAAATGTTAAGTGCTCATGATATCTGAGACACGCAATAATTCTAAGTTTATTTTAGTTTTTCCTTTTATGGCTTGCTCTAAAGGCGTTAGTTCCATTTTACTGTTCAATAGGCCAACCATGTAATTGGTTTCGCCATTAAGCAAAGACTCCACAGCTTTTACACCCATCCTGCTCGCCAATACGCGATCAAAACAAGATGGTGAGCCACCACGCTGCATATGCCCTAATACCGATACACGTACATCGTAGCCTTCCATATTTTCGTCAACATAATCCTTTAATTGAAAGATATTTTTTCCAATCTTATCACCTTCGGCAACAATAACGATACTTGACGATTTTCCAGATTTTCTACTTTTATTTAAAGATTCAACCAAACGATCTAACCCCAAATCTTCTTCCGGAATCAATATTTCCTCAGCTCCACCAGCAATTCCTGCATTTAAGGCGATATGCCCTACATCTCGTCCCATAACCTCAACGAAAAACAATCGGTTATGCGAGCTTGCCGTGTCGCGAATTTTATCAATGGCATCAACAACCGTATTTAAAGCGGTATCGAAACCTAAAGTATGTGTCGTTCCAAAAATATCGTTATCAATTGTACCGGGAATGCCCATTACCGGGAAGCCAAATTCTTGGTTAAAAATCAGTGCTCCAGTAAACGATCCGTCTCCACCAATAACCACCAAACCATCAATTTTGGCGTCCAATAAATTTTGGTAAGCTTGCTGGCGGCCTTCCTTAGTTCTGAAACCTTGCGATCTTGCCGATTTCAACATGGTTCCGCCTTTGTTGATAATCCCTTTTACACTTCGGGCATCCAAGCGCTCAAAATCGCCTTCAATCAATCCCTCGTACCCGCGATACACTCCAAAACATTCAACGCCATGGTAAGCGCATGACCGTACAACAGAACGGATGGCTGCATTCATTCCCGGAGAATCTCCTCCGGAGGTTAATACAGCTAATTTTTTTATAGTTCCTGGCATTCGTATTTTTAAATTTTGAAGCGTAAAATTAATAAACTAATACCATATATCTAAAGCATTTTTAGCAATTTAATGCTTTTTTAAAACTACAACGTTTTAGTGTTTCGAAAATTGGGGATATGACAAAATACCTTGTTATTCTTCAGGTGGTTTTACCGATATAAAATTAGGCAGCGCACTGGTCTCTTCTTTTTCTGGTTGTTCTTCAAAAACCTCATCTTCCTCATCTTTGGAATTGGCAAACAATTTTTGAAGCAGTTCTTTAAAGGTATCGAAATCTACATTATACGACAACCCCACTCCTTGGGTATAACCTATAGCTTCACCAAAATTTCGTATACTATTTTCCCTGTTGAATACTTTGGCCGTTAGGGTACCTTCTTCATTTAAAAGAAAATCGATTTCCACATCGCCCGCAACAACGGTTTCAGTGGCACCACCAACGGGCACCCCCACTTTACCATTTATCAATACACGGTCGCTGATTTGTGTTTGAAGCGTTACTCCAAAACGGTCGTCGGTTTGGTAATCGGGGCGGTTTTGTCCGGCCTCATAATTCAACCCTATATTTATTTTACTGTTTCCGTTTGTAAAAATACCATTTATAATACCGTTTAAACGCTCGGCAATGGTTCCTGAAAAGTTTAGGGCATTCAAGCCTCGTGAAAAAGACCCGGTTGAAATTAAATATAAAGCCTGATTTTGGCGGTCGTCTACCGACTCCAATCGATATTGCAACTCCGATTTTACCGTTGAGTTCACATTAGGAAACTCGAATGTAAAGTCGGGCTTGGGCTGTTCTAAATCGCCCGTAAGTTCTATATGGAGCTCTACCGGGATACTACGATTGATGGGATTATCCAATAACGGCGATGGATTGGCTTGGGTTTTATAAATAGCCAACATATCAATTTGGGCTTTTAACGGATCGCCATCCCAGGCTATGGTTCCACCGGGCTGTACGATAAATTCCTTTTGGATCAATCCGCCATAAGCGAAATTATAAACCCCTTCAAATACGGCGAAATCGCCCCACATATCAAACTTACCGTTAGTATTTATTTCTACCAAAAGACCACCACGACCACGACCTTTTAGCGAGTGGCCAGTTTCTTTGTCGATAATAATTTCTACTTCGGCATCTTCGGTAACATCCAAGTCGAAATCCATTTCCAGCCCTTTAATCTCCTCAAAAATTATTTCAGCCCCTTTATCCCTGGCTTCTTTTTCTTCTTTGGTAATAAAATGGATATATGAATTATCACCAAAGGATTCGGCATCCGTCAACGGAATTTTAAACACGGTTCCGCGTTTGGTTTCTCCCACAACGCTTATAACCAACTGTTCGGTTGGCCCATATAAGCGGGCACGCCCACCTACGAACCCGGTGCCGTAATATAGGGCATCTTCGGTTTCCTTGGTGTCTAAAACCAATAAACGCGGCGTATTCACTTCCAAACCTAAGCTCCAATTGGAGAAATTAACATGGCTTATCGAACCGCTTAAAGTTCCTCTGGAATCGTATTTGGTATCGCTTAGTTTTATATTATTAAAAATAAAGGTTTGCCCTTTTAAGGTCACCGAAGCGCTATTATTAAAATCGTAATCCACATTTAAATACGGTATGCCCAAACCTCCTTTTTTAATATTCAATTCGCCATCAATATCGGGGCGTTTTAAATCGCCCCCCACATTAACATCGCCCGTAACGGTTCCTCTAATATTGGTTAAAACACCTTCCAACAATGGGTTTAGCGGCAACAGGTTAAAATCGTTAAAATTTAAAGCCACACTTATGTCGGCCTGCCTACCCACAACGCTAATATCGCCTTTTGCAGTGAACGATTTTGCTGTATCATCTTTAATATGTGCGTTAACCACATAATTGGTAAGCGATTCGTTTCCTGTTACGGTGGCATCAAAAGCTCCCAATAAAAAATCGTTTACTTTAAAATCATCAATTACAATAGTAGAATTGGGCAAATAACTACCGTTTTTTTGAAGGATATCCAACTTACCATTTACGTTTCCGGCGAGCGATAGGCTATCGATATCGGGTGTGATTTTTGCTAAATCTACATTGGTAAAATCTAGTTTTATATCTTTTTGGGTGGAATCCTTCAAAAAGCCCGAAAGCTTAATTTCTTCGTTTTTATGGTTAATTTTAAATTTATTGATATCGAGCTTGGTCAATTTTTTATCGAAGGCTATTTTATGGAAACGGTCTTGTGCCTCGTTGATGTACCATTTGTTGTTTTTTATGGTGACATCAGATTTTTTAAACCCAACAACCGACTCGTTTTTTTCGTTAATGGTATGATAAAAACTTAAATTGTAGCTATCGTTGCCCCGTTTACCGCCATTAAATTCCGAACGCATAAACAGTGTATCGTTAACGGTAACATTGATTAGATTGAAATCGGACACCTGATAATACTTAGCGTCCAAACTATCAATTTCAACATAGGTATTGAATAACGGGTTGCTATTATCCACCTGAATCTCAATCCTATTGGCATAATAATCCAGTAGTTTTATTTTTGGTGATTTGAAAGTGAACTTAAAGCGTTCCTCTTCACTTTCTACCCTACCACGAATGAAAGTGTTTTTTCCTAATTCGATATCAGGAAAAATAACTTCAACAATTTTATTGTAAATCTTAAAGTTGAAATCGATACTTTGGTCGGTTTTTACTTTATGCGGAATGTAATTGGTATAAATATGACCAATGGAGTTTTCGAATAGCTTTTTTAGGTCTTTCACAAAAAACTTACCGCGCAAACTCCCTTCAATAATATCGGGCGAATTGAATTCTACAGACCTTATGTTGCCATCAAACCGGGAGGTTATATCAAACCTATCGAAATAATACGTATCGTGCTCGTTTCTATAAACGGTATTGGTAAAGGTTAATTTTCCGTAAGCATCGTCAAGGCTACTGCTGTTCATGTTCATTTTTACTCGACTGGTCAATACAGATATGCTATCCTGTTTTACAAAATTGAGCGTATTTAAATCGGCATAATCCACTACGGCCTCAAAGTCGTATTTTTTAACCACTTCCGAAAAATCTACCAGACCGTTAAAGTTTAGCTTCAAATTTTTGTCGTTCACCACTAAGTTTCCGTCAAAAATCTTGTTCATTACATTCCCGGCTACCTTAATATTTTTATAGTTGTAGTTGTTGTAAATAACCTCATAAATATCTCCTTTCACCTGAGTATCGATAGTTTCTGCAACAAAGCCTTTACCGTTTACATCAAAATTTAATGAGCCTTGTCCTACAGAGGGATCGTTTAAAAAGGTTCCAAAGTCGAAATCTTCAAAAATAATTTTACCCTTATAATCGGCATTGTCAATATCGTTTATTTTAGTGATTTTAAGATTGGAATTCACCAAGCCCAAATCTGTATCGATTTTTATATCGGCCAAAACGGTCGATGCCGTTACTTGCGAATTCCCCACAATGGTAAATTTCCCCAAACGATTGAATGACGACGGAATGGCATCACCGAGCACATTGGGCAGCAAACTGGTTAAATCGTTGTATGTTGACGATAAATTCCAAAAATTACCATCCATATAAAAATTGTCCGGTTCTTTGCTTAGCAAGTTTTTAAATTTTATATCGCCATAAACCTGTGTTCTAGAACTGGTGGTTAATCTTAAATTATTGCAAAACAAATCGTTAAGCGTACCAGAAAGGTTTACGCTAAAACGTGCCGTTTGGGTTTTTCCAAATTCGTTGTAAAAAGTATTGAGTTCATCCAAAAAAACCGAAGAATCTTCAAAGCGTGCCGCTACCTGAACCTTATCTTCAAAAAACTGCAGATCTTCCCTTTTGTATGAAAACTTTAAATCTCCTTTTAAAATAGAATTCGGTGTTTTTACCTCCAAATCCTCAAAGGTCATATCGGTTAAGGTATAACTGAAATTGGTCATGAGGTTTTTCACCTCAACCCCACGGCTATCAACAAAAGCCAACGTGTTTATTCGGGCACTCACATCGCTGCCGTTTATCAAAAAGTTGGTAGCGTTAATGTTTAGATCATCAAAATGAAGCCGCTCTACCGTTTCCCGGTTTTCATCAGACAAAAGAAAAATACTATTGTTAATCGATACATCGCTAGAGGACAAAAGAAAACTACTCTTTTCTTTCCGGGGGTTATCACTTTCAAACTTTCTAACAAAAACATCTAAGTTGGTTTCGGGTTCGCCCTTATAGGTTTTTATGTTGAACAGCAAACCCTCAATATCAATATCGCCAAACACTAAATTACCGTTGGCCAAGTTGGTAAAACTTAAAATAGAGGTATTCAGTTCCTCAATACTTATTAACGTACCTTTTTTGTAATCTTCAATATAAATATTTTTTAGCTCTACATCGCCATTAAACTGCATGCTAATACCACCAATGTTAATATTGGTTTTAAACTCTTCATTTAAACGTTTGGTGGCATGCCGTCCTAAATTGGTCTGAACAAAGGGAATAGAAAGTACCAGCACCAAAATGATGAACAGCAAAAGCAAAACGCCAATAATTTGCGATAGTATTTTCAGAAATTTTTTGATACGTACAAGCTTATAAGTTTGTTAAGAATCTTTTACTTTTGCACCTACGGATACACTTAATGCGAAAGACAGATATTCGTTTTCAAAATTAACAATTATTGTGCCTAATTTTTACTAATGGCTTCACAAAATATTTACATCCTCGGAATTGAGTCTTCCTGCGACGATACTGCGGCTTCCGTAATGCATAACGGCAAAATTTTAAGCAATGTTATTGCCAACCAAAAAATACACGAAGAATATGGTGGCGTGGTACCCGAATTGGCTTCTCGTGCACACCAACAAAACATCGTACCGGTGGTGCACCAAGCCCTTAAAAAAGCCAATATAACCAAAGAACAGCTTAACGCCATTGCCTTTACACGCGGCCCAGGTTTGATGGGCAGTTTATTGGTAGGCACCTCGTTTGCCAAATCGTTGGCCTATGGATTGGATATTCCGCTGATTGATGTCAACCACATGCAGGGGCATATTTTAGCGCATTTTATTGATGAAGAAGGTTACGAAAAACCACCACTTCCGTTTTTGGCTATGACTATTTCTGGTGGACACACCCAAATTGTAAAGGTGAACGATTACTTCGACATGGACGTGATTGGCGAAACCATTGACGATGCCGTGGGCGAAGCCTTCGATAAAAGCGGAAAAATTTTAGGTTTAGGCTACCCCGCTGGCCCCGAAATAGACAAACGCGCAAAATTGGGCAATCCGAAAGCGTTTAAATTTACCAAACCAAAAGTGGACGAACTCAACTTTAGCTTTTCCGGATTGAAAACGGCCATTCTGTATTTTGTACAAAGGGAAACCAAAGCCAATCCTAATTTTGTTGAAGAAAACCTCAATGATATTTGCGCCTCGATACAGCATACCATTATTGGCATTTTAATTGACAAACTGAAAAAAGCCTCAAAAGAAACGGGCATTAAGCATATTGCCATTGGCGGAGGGGTTTCGGCAAACTCGGGAATTCGGCAAGCTTTAAAAGATGGCGAAAAAAAATTTGGATGGACTACCTACGTGCCCAAATTTGAATTCACCACCGATAATGCCGCCATGATTGCCATTGTGGGGCATTTAAAATATTTACAACAAGATTTTGCCAAACAGGATGTGGTGGCTTCAGCACGTTTGAAGATTTAATTTTCAGAATTATAATTGTCATTTTGCGGAAATTGTTCGAGTATCTCGCAAAAAACCAAGTTATAAACAATACATTCTTAAAAACTTCTTCTTTATTGAAAGCATTGGTGCTTCATTAGGTTTAAATTTGAAAATAAATTTAAAAACCTACTTTATGAAACAACAATTACTCACCCCATTTTTACTATTATCATCACTATTTTTGACAGCGCAAACATCGACCGAAAGCGATTTGGCCGCACTTGAAACACCCGAACAGATTGAACATTTTTTAGCCTCAAAAAATTCAAACGCTAACAAATTAATCACCTTCAACGAAGAAAAACACAAAACCATTTTGGCCAATGCCCTTTTTAAATTGGGCAAAGGTGGTACCCACGTTAACGAAGGCGAATTTGAAAAAACCTATTACAAAGTGGTTGAAAAAACCTCGAAAACCTATTACCGAGCGTCGTATATTTATTTGGACGGAACCAAATACGACACCCACAGCATTAACGCGTTAAGAGATAAAATCATTACTAAATACCACAACGGAGCTCCTTTCGATGTTTTGGCCAAGCGTTATTCCATGGACCAAAACGCACAAAAAGGAGGTGATTTGGGTTGGTTTGCCCAAGGCGACTTGCACACCGATTTTGAAACCGAAATACTAAGTGCCAAACACCCCATAAATGAAGTGTTTACTATTGATATTCCGAAAAATAATTGGTATTATGTCGCGGTCATCACGCACGAGCCTAAAGCCATTTCAGAAATTGAAGTTTTAAAAATTGTGGAACCTAAATAACCATGCAACTTTTTTATAGTCCAAATATTGAAGAAAACACCACCAGCTTTACTTTCGATAAAGACGAAAGCCGGCACATTGTAAAAGTGCTCCGAAAATCGGTTGGTGACAACCTTCAAATCACCAACGGAGCGGGTTGGTTGTTCACTGCCGAGGTGGCCGTACCCAACATTAACAAATGTTTGGTCAATATCATTTCGAAAACGTTTCAACCTAAAAAAGATTACAAACTGCACTTAGCCGTAGCTCCCACAAAAATGAACGACCGCTACGAATGGTTTTTGGAAAAAGCCACCGAAATTGGCATCGATACCATCACACCCATTATTTGCGACCACAGCGAACGCAAAGTGATAAAACCCGAACGCTTTGAGCGCATTTTGCAATCGGCCATGAAACAATCCCTAAACTGTTATTTGCCCAAATTGAATGATGCCATACCTTTCAAGAGTTTTATGGAACAACAATTTTCGGGCGATTTGTTTATTGCTCATTGCGAGGAAACCGATAGAAAATCGTTAAAAAGTCAGTTAAAACCCTACACCCATATTACCATTTTAATTGGCCCCGAAGGTGATTTTTCAACCACCGAAATTGAAGCGGCCCTTAAAAACCATTTTATTCCCGTAACTTTGGGCAACACCCGATTGCGCACCGAAACGGCCGCTATTGTAGCTTGCCATTCGGTGGCGTTTATAAACGAAGTTTTTAATGGGTAATAATTCATTTGAAATATGAAACAGGTCTTTTCTATTTTCTTTTTCCTATTTTCCTTTTTTTCCTTCAGCCAAAATCTGGCCGTTTTAAAGTATAAAGGTGGCGGCGATTGGTACGGCAACCCTACGGCCTTGCCCAATCTTATCGCCTTTTGCAACAAGAACATCAATACCAAAATAAATCCAAAACCTGAAACGGTTGAAACGGGCAGCACCGATATTTTTCAGTATCCGTTGTTGCACATGACGGGGCACGGTAATGTATTTTTCAGTGAAACCGATGCCGAAAATCTACGGAATTATTTAATGTCTGGTGGGTTTTTGCATATTGATGATAACTATGGCATGAAACCCTACATTACCAAAGAGCTAAAAAAGGTATTTCCCGAGAAGGAATTGATTGAATTGCCCCTCAATCACCCTATTTTCAGTTCGGTATTTGAGTTCCCCGACGGATTACCTAAAATACACGAACACGATGGCAAGCGTCCGCAAGCTTTGGGCATTTTTGTTGAAAACCGACTCGCACTGCTCTTTACCTACGAAAGTGATTTGGGCGATGGTTGGGAAGACCCCGAAGTACACAACGACCCCGCCGAGGTTCGTGAAAAAGCCCTGAAAATGGGTGCCAATATTGTTAAGTTTGCTTTTGAAAATTAAAGCCTCCTAACCCCCAAAGGGGGAACTTTGTTCAAAGAAAAAAATACACTTAACCAAATACCGAGACTGAATACTGCTAACTGATAACTAAAAAATGCAACTCACCCACTACAACACTCAATTCTCAAAACGCACTTTTCCGATTACCTTGGTTTGCGATAACGTTACCAATGCTCCTAATATTGGTAGCCTTTTCAGGGTTTGCGACGCATTTGGTGTTGAAAAACTCATCCTTTGCGGTGAAGTGTCGTTAGGCCGCAAAATGATCAAAACCTCTCGTGCTACCGAAAAATCGGTGAATTTTGAAATTGAAAAATCGGCTTCAACCGTAGTTGAAAATTTAAAAGAAACAGGGCATCAAATCATTTCATTGGAAATCACCAACTCGAGCCGCCCCATACATACCTTTCATTTTTCAGATGAAAAACCCATCGCACTTGTTGTAGGCGACGAAAATTTTGGGGTTTCCGAGACTATTTTACAACAATCGGATGCGGTTATTCACATCGAAATGTTTGGACAAAACAGCAGTATGAATGTAGTACAAGCCACCAACATAGCTCTTTACGAACTTACCAAACAGCTTTTATAATATCATTTTAACATTGTGACCCCCTCTTGTTCATATCTGTTCATATTCAAAAGATAGCTCCGTACCACGCTATCCCATTATATGCAAAGATTAATTCAACGATACTCCCTTGCTAAGGACAAATTATTATATTTACTAAATGAACTCCAACACCATTTCAAACGGAATTTTAAGAGCTGTCGCCATCATGTTTGGGGTTGCCTTAATATTTTTTTTTCTTTATAAAGTTCAGTCGGTTATTGGTTACATAGCCATTTCGGCCGTTATTTCCCTCATTGGGCGCCCTATTGTGCTATTTTCAGAAAACAAATTAAAATTTAAAAATACCATTGCCGTTGTGGTTACCATGGTGGTTTTGCTAAGTATTTTTATTGGTTTGGCCGGGCTTTTTATCCCTTTAATCATCAAACAAGGGCAAAACCTTTCGCTGCTAAATATTGAGGAACTTCAGCGTAATATTGAAAACCTTTATGCCGAAATAGTTACCTATTTCGATTTGTACCATATTGATGTGGAGCAATCGTTAAAAGAATCCGATTTACTTTCAAAAATAGACTTAGCCTTAATTCCTAATTTTTTAAACAGCATCGTTAGCGGTTTGGGAAGCTTTAGTATTGGGCTGTTTTCGGTACTGTTTATTTCGTTTTTCTTTTTAAAAGATAGCCGATTGTTTGAAAACGGCATCCTCACCTTTATCCCGGACAATAAAGAATCCCGTTGGAAAGCCTCTTCAACACAAATAAAAGATTTACTATCCAGATATTTTGTAGGGCTCATTCTTCAAATTTTGGTGATATTTATTATCTACACCATTGGGCTGCTCATTATAGGTGTAGATAACGCCATTGTTATCGCCTTTTTATGTGCTTTATTAAATTTAATCCCTTACGTTGGACCGTTAATCGGCGGCATTTTAATGGTGGTTTTAACCATGACCAGCAACCTTGGTGAAAGTTTTAGCGATGTTATTCTACCCAAAACCTTTTGGGTGCTTTTGGTATTTGGCATTGGGCAATTGGTCGATAATTTTGGCAGCCAGCCCATTATTTTTTCAAAAAGCGTTAAGTCGCACCCGTTGGAAATATTTTTGGTTATTTTGATTACGGGCATCCTTTTTGGGGTCATCGGGCTTATTATTGCCGTACCGGCCTACACCGCCATAAAAGTGATTTTAAAGGCTTTTTTATCTGAAAATAAAATTGTTAAAAAACTGACCAAAGATTTATAATTTCATTTGAACAAATCTATTTTAAATACTGAAATTCAAGAATTTATATCTAAAAATCTGAATTCTGACGTCGCTTCTATTTTACTGAAAGGCACACCATTTTCTGAAATAGAAACCAAAGAACTTATTGAGCAGATTGAAGCTAAAAAACGTTGCGAAAAAAAACTGCCCACTTGGTATAACACCGAAAATATTTACTACCCCAATAAGTTGAATATTGAACAAACTTCTTCTGAAATTACCGCTGAATACAAATCGAGATTGATGTCTGGAAAATCCATAATCGACCTGACGGGTGGTTTTGGGGTTGACTGTTTTTACTTTTCAAAACGCTTTGAAACAGTAGTGCATTGCGAAATCGACGAAACACTATCACGCATCGTTTTGCACAATTACCAACAATTAAAAGTTGAACATATTAAAATTATTAATGGTGATGGTGTTGATTATTTAAAGTCTACGGAAAACCATTTCGATTGGATTTACATCGACCCTTCGCGACGGCACGACACCAAAGGCAAAGTATTCTTTTTAAAAGATTGCTTGCCCAATGTACCCAAACATATCGATGTTCTTTTTAACCGCACCAAAAACATCATGATAAAAACATCGCCGTTACTCGATTTTTCAGTGGGTATTGGTGAATTGAAGCATGTAAAAATCATTCATGTGGTGGCCGTAAACAACGAAGTAAAAGAGCTTTTGTGGGTTTTGGAAAAAGGCTACAACGGACACATTTCCATTGAAACCATTAACTTAAAAAAAGAAAACAACGAGCTCTTTTCGTTTGTCTTTGAGGACGAAAAGGATACCGTTTCAAATTATAGCCCACCGCTTTCCTATCTTTATGAACCCAATAGCGCCATTTTAAAATCGGGAGGATTCCAATCGGTAGCGAACCAGATTGGTGTTTTTAAACTTCACCCGCATTCGCATCTTTACACCAGCGAACGATGCGTTGATTTCCCCGGAAGGGTTTTTAAAATTGAAAAGTACCTGCCGTACAACAAAAAAGAAATTAAAAAACTGGGTATTGATAAGGCAAATATTACCACACGAAATTTCCCGGAAACGGTACAGCAAATCCGAAAAAAATTCAAAGTAAAAGACGGTGGAAGCATTTATTTGTTTTTTACCACCGATGCCAACGGGCAAAAAATAATTTTAGTGACCAGTAAAGTATGACGATTGAAGAATTAGTTGGTGAGTACACCATTGTGGGTAAAAATCAGGATTTGGAAGCCACCGAATACAACGGTACGCTTAAACTTTCATTGAACGAACACAACCGCATTGAAGCCATCTGGACCATTGGTCCCGACCAAAAACAATTCGGTACCGGCTTTTTTAAAAACAACATTTTAGTCATTAATTTTTATTACAGAGCCGAACATTCCATTTTTAAAGGTGTTGCGGTGTACAAGTGTTTAACCAAAGATGTGTTGGAAGGATTTTGGTCTGAAAAATACGGCGACCCTAATTTTATCGGTGAAGAATACTGCTTTAGAAAAGGCAGCCACAAGGAAGCGGTAAACTAACTACGTGGTTTGTTGAGCTGCCTATCGTACATCACGATACTGCCCGCCACCGATACATTCAAACTCAACTCCGATTTGAATTTCACCAAAAAATGTGACTTTTCAATGGCCTGTTTTGAGAGGCCGTGGTCTTCGGCTCCCAGTAAATACACACACCTTCTGGGATGATGGAACTGTTCTAAATCCTCAGCGGTATCGTCCAGTTCCACACCTACTATTCTGGCGCCTTTGGGCAGGTTATTGAAAAACTCTTCAAACGTTTCGTAATGAAAATAAGGCATTGCCTTCACCGCATTGTGCGTATCGCAAGCTTGTTTTGCGTAACGATTACCAATGGTGAAAATAAAACTGGCTCCTAAATTTTGTGCCGAGCGCCAAAGTACGCCCAAATTTTCTGGGGTTTTACCATTTTGGATACCTATACCAAAAAACTCGTTTGTAAAATTATCGTTCATAGGTTGGCAAAAATAGGAAAGATTTGGGAAGCCCTCATTTTAAACAAAAAGAAGTTGATTAAAATGAGTTTTATCCGGGCAAAGAGAAACGATGAAAAATCTTATAATATTGAATTTTTAATGAAATTTCTCGACTCCGCTCGAAATGACAAAAATGTAATTTCTTAGGCTTTTATTATTAATTTCAATTACACCATCGGCACTTCAATTATAATAAGTTTAGATGGCTTGTTAGCTTTGATTTCAACTTTTGAGACTTCGGAAACCCCTATCGCATCGCGCGAATTTAAACGTGTTTCTGCCACTTCAATTTCCCCTTCAATCACAAAAATGTAAAGTCCGTTGTTTTCATTTTTTACTTCAACTTCAACAACCTTTTCAGCATCCAAATCACTTCGGTAAATATAGGCCTGTTGGCTAATGGGCAAGGCGTTCCCTTCCAATTTATCTTTGGGAGCCACTACCGTTTGTAAACTGTTTTTCTGCGCTTCCCAATCGAATTTTCTTTGTTCATAATTGGGCGTTACGCTTTTTTCTTCGGGAATAATCCATATTTGAAGAAAATTGACTTCGTCGGTTTGGCTATCGTTGAATTCCGAATGCGTTAATCCCGTTCCGGCGCTCATCACTTGCACTTCGCCTACTTCAATGGCGCGTTTATTGTCCATACTATCTTTATGCGACAAGGCCCCTTTTAATGGAATGGAAATGATTTCCATGTTTTGGTGCGGATGCGTACCGAAGCCCATTTTAGGCTGTACCACATCATCGTTTAAAACCCGTAGCATACCGAAATTCATCCGTTCTGGGTTTTGATAACCAGCGAAACTAAACGTGTGGTGGGATTTTAACCAACCGTGGTTGGCAAATCCGCGTGTATCTGATTTATGGATTATTTTTTTCATGTGTTGTTTATTTTCTACGAAAAATTTATAGCTAAAAAATAGGCTTATCGCATTTTATCCAATAAATGGCTCAATTGTTCAGCCTCTTCTTCACTGAGCTTTGCCAATAATTTACTGTTAAAATTATCAGGGATTTTTTCCAACAAGACCAATCCTTGTTCGGTGATCGCAATTTTCACAATACGCCTATCGTGGGCACAGGGCAAACGCTCAATTAAATTTTTGGCGCAAAGCTTGTCCATCAGCCGGGTGGCGTTTGGTGCACGTTCTATCATTCGGTCTTTAATAGTTTGCACGTTCAAAGGGGCATCGGCTCCACGTAAAATCCGTAAAATATTGTACTGTTGTGGTGAAATACCAAACGGTTTAAAAAATTCATTTTGGTAGCCCGTTATCCAGTTAGCCGTGTAAACAATATTAATTAAAGCCTTTACCCGGTTATTTTCAAATTTTGAATTGATATCTTTTGATAGGTCGCCCATAATTTTTGAAGGTTTTGCTCTTGGTTAATTATTTGAAAAGCACATCACTATACTCATCTTTTTTCTTAAAAACAGCATGGGCAAACGGACAAAGCGGTAAAATTTTCATTTCTTTTTCACGCGCATGAATTACCGCAGCATCAACCAATTTATAGCCAACGCCCTGCCCTTTTAAACTGGCATCCACTTCGGTATGGTCTATTATCATTTTCTCCTTTCCCGCCAAGCTATAAGTCATTTCGGCTTTTGTTTCCCCATTAATTTCTATGAAAAACCGCCCTTTGTTTTTGTTAAACTTGTGTTGTACTGGCATGCTCTAAAACATTTTCAAATTCTGTAACCGCATCTTTTAACTTAGCATCCAATTCCTGATTTTTTATTTTTCCTTCCGAAAAGTTGTCCTTAAAAAAAGGAAGCGAAAATACACCGGTAATGTTCGCATTGTGGTAAGGGAAACGGCTTTTAGCAATTTCTAAAACCGAAGCCCCTCCTCTACCTCCGGGCGATGCAGCCATGAGTAATATCGGCTTCCCAAAAAAGGTTTTACTTTCTATTCTCGACATCCAATCGAATAAGTTTTTAAACACCGTGGAATACGCGCCATTGTGCTCTGCCAACGATAGCATAATGCCGTCAGACTCCCTAATCAATCCTAAAAATTGGTGTGCCTTTTCTGGAATACCCTTTTCGTTTTCCAAATCAACCCCAAAAAGCGGTAATTCAAAATCGTTTAAATCGAGAATTTCTACAGTGGTATTTTCCAACAGGCTCGAAGCATAAGTAACCAATTGTTTATTGATGGAGTTTTTACTATTACTTCCTGCAAATGCAATTATTTTTTTCATCTGTATATTTTTTGTTTATCCAAAGATATCAAAAACAAATTTATATTCCAAGGAATATATTTCCATGTAATTTAATTTAGTATTTCATTAACATTATCCAATCAAAAAATGGAAACTTTTGTACTTTAGCAACAAACTAGCACTACATGGATATTAACTTCAACAAGAACGAAGACCACAATAAACTTTTAGTTTCCGAACTTAAAAAACGATTGGCCAAAGTGAGTTTGGGCGGCGGAAAAGGCCGGATTGAAAAATTACACAGCAAAGGCAAAATGACGGCCAGAGAGCGTATTGATTTTCTGTTGGACGACAACAAAACTGCTATTGAAATCGGCGCTTTTGCTGGTGAAGACATGTACAAGGAACACGGTGGATGCCCTTCGGGCGGTGTGGTGGTGAAAATGGGATACGTTAAAGGCAAACAATGCATTGTTGTGGCCAATGATGCCACTGTTAAGGCTGGAGCATGGTTTCCCATTACTGGAAAAAAGAATTTGCGTGCTCAGGAAATAGCCATTGAAAACCGATTGCCCATTATTTATTTAGTGGATTCAGCCGGGGTATATTTGCCCATGCAGGATGAAATTTTTCCGGATAAGGAACATTTCGGTCGCATTTTTAGGAACAATGCTATAATGAGCAGTATGGGCATTACCCAAATTGCTGCCGTAATGGGCAGTTGTGTAGCTGGTGGAGCGTATTTACCTATTATGAGCGACGAAGCCTTAATTGTTGATAAAACGGGAAGTATCTTTCTTGCTGGCAGCTATTTGGTAAAAGCAGCCATTGGAGAAACCATTGATAACGAAACTTTGGGTGGTGCTACCACACATTGCGAGATTTCTGGGGTAACGGATTATAAAGCTAAAGATGATAAAGACGCTTTGACTACCATAAAAAATATTATGGATAAAATTGGTGATTTTGATAAAGCTGGATTTAATCGTTCCGAAGCAAAAAAACCGAGCCAAAACCCCGATGATATTTATGGCATTGTTCCAAAATCGAGAGCCGACCAATACGACATGTATGAAGTAATAAAACGATTGGTCGATAACAGCGAATTTGACGAATACAAAGCGGGCTACGGACAAACCATTATTACTTGTTACGCCCGTATTGACGGCTGGGCCGTGGGTATTGTAGCCAACCAGCGCAAACTCGTAAAAACCAAAAAGGGCGAAATGCAGTTTGGTGGCGTGATTTACAACGATAGTGCCGATAAAGCCACCCGATTTATTGCCAATTGCAACCAAAAGAAAATTCCGTTGGTGTTTTTACAAGATGTTACCGGGTTTATGGTAGGCAGTAAAAGCGAACACGGCGGCATTATAAAAGATGGTGCTAAAATGGTAAATGCCGTGAGCAATTCCGTCGTGCCTAAATTTACCATTGTTATAGGGAATAGTTATGGCGCGGGCAATTATGCCATGTGCGGAAAAGCATACGACCCGAGATTGATTGTTGCTTGGCCTAGTGCCGAACTAGCCGTTATGAGCGGAAACTCAGCCGCTAAGGTATTGCTTCAAATTGAAAAAGCCTCGTTGGAAAAACAAGGTGAAAAAATAACCAAGGAAAAGGAAGCCGAACTTTACGATAAAATCAAAAGCCGATATGACAACCAAGTGTCTCCATACTACGCTGCAGCCCGCATTTGGACCGATGCTATTATCGACCCTCTGGATACCCGAACATGGATAAGCATGGGCATTGAAGCAGCTAACCACTCCCCCATCGAAAAACCTTTTAATATGGGGGTGCTGCAGGTTTAATTTCCGAACGTGCCCATTTTTTTGTATCTTATGTATTGAAAACCAACAACTTTTTAATCATGGATACAATAAAAACCCTAAATAAGTGGGCCAATCGCCATACTTATTTGCCCATTGACCTGTTACGTATTGTGTTAGGTGGCTTTTTATTTTTTAAAGGCATCGATTTTATGTCGAACAGCGCCATGCTCATGGAACTTTTTAAGCCCATGCAAAATATGGCCGGTGGCATGATTATGGTACATTATGTTGCTCCCGCTCATTTTATTGGCGGACTGCTAATCGCCTTTGGCCTACTGACCCGCTGGGCAATTTTAGGCCAACTTCCCATTTTAATTGGCGCGATACTTATCAATTTTGTTGGGGAAATGCATTCTGGCAACTTAATTTTAGCTTTAGTAACACTTCTAATTTGTGCCTTTTTCTTAGTTTATGGCTCTGGGAAACATTCGCTGGACTATTATTTTAAAATGCAGAAATAAGCAAAAAGGAGCAGCTAAAGCCGCTCCTTTTATAGTATCCGCAAAACATAACTTGCTATTATTTAATATCCGTTGAAAAAGGAAACAGCAACTGCACCCCTTTTTTATCAGACATGGATTTAATTTCTTTTAAGGCTTTATAATTTTCCTCGCCCAATTCTTCCTTTAGAATGGTTTCCTTGGTCTTTATCAATCCGAATTTTTCCAACATTTCATCCAGATTTTTTCTAAATACGGGCAATTCCTTTATTTGATAATTTTGAATTCCGGCTGCTTCGGCGGCACGCTGTAAAGCCACATCCAATCCGCCCAATTCATCCACCAAACCTATATTCAATGCATCAGCTCCGGTCCAAACCCGACCTTGCGCAATAGCTTCCACTTCTTCCATAGTCATTTCCCTGCCTTGGGCTACGCGTGTTTTAAAAAGTTCATAAATATCGAAAATACCTTCTTTTAAAAACTCGCGTTGTGTGGTGTTCAAAGGTTCGAAAAAACTATACGTTACCGCATTGGCGTTGGTGGTTACCTGTTCGGCATTTATACCTAAATTGTCGGCCAATTGCTTGCCGTTTGGCAAAACTCCGAACACACCAATACTACCTGTAATGGTAGTTGGTTCTGCTATAATTTGATTGCCGTTGCAAGCCATATAATATCCACCGGATGCTGCAAAATCGCCCATGGAAACGATAACCGGTTTCACTTGTTTGGTCAAGGCTATTTCGCGACAAATCAATTCGCTGGCCAATGCACTACCGCCAGGCGAGTTAATACGCAGTACCACGGCTTTTACTTTATCGTCTTCCCTAGCCTCTACCAACGATTTGCTCATCGTGCCCTGCCCAATAGCATCTTCATCGCCCTCACCGTAAATAATATCGCCTTCGGCATAAATAACCGCTATTTTATTTTTGTTGTATTTATTCACTTTGTTGGCAGCAAAACGCGCATAATCGCGAATGGTAACGGTGGGCAATTCAGTATCGATACTGATTCCTACTGCTTTTTTGATGCCATTCATGTATTCATCGTAATAACCAACTTTATCAATTAGTTTTACATCTTTCGCCATTTGTGGGTTTCGGGCCAGTAAACTATCGGCAATGGTATTCAATCGTTCTTCGGAAATACCTCTACTTGCCGAAATATCACTTTTCATTTCATTCCAAAGGGAATTCAAATATGCTGAAATCTGCTCGCGGTTATTGTCGCTCATCTTATTATCCAAAAACGGCTCAACAGCACTTTTGTATTTGCCCAATCGAACTACTTCCATTTTAAAGCCTGTTTTTTCCTGAAAATCCTTAAAGTACAAACGCTCGGAATACAGCCCTTTAAACTCCAGCATTCCAACCGGATTGATGTAAATGGTATCGGCAACCGAACTTAAATAGTAGTCTTTTTGGGAATAAATATCGGAATAGGAAACGATGAATTTTCCGGACTCCTTGAATTTGAGCAATGCCCCACGGAGTGCTTTCGTTTGTGAAATCCCCGCATCGATAAAATTATTATCGATGGAAATACCCTTTATCTTATCATCTGTGGCCGCATAATTTATAGCATCGATTAGATTGAACAATCCGTTTTTTTCATCTTCATTTAAAAATGGATATTCTTCAAACTCAATTTTTCCGGCGTAATCCTTTATGGGGAAATCCAGCCTCAATTCCAGTACCGTATTGGGCTTTACGTTTACCGTTTCGTTGGGGTCTGCACCAAAAAGCATTCCCAGGACAATTAACCCGAAAAAGCAAATGGTTAAAAACACAATTATCCCGACTACGGTGGCCAGCACACGTTTTAAAAAATTCATAGCTTACATTTTTAAGTAGGTTGCAAAAATAGCCGAAACGTTACTGTAAATCTATAAATTTAACAATTCCAATGTTTTTTCGCGATGTATTTTCCCTGACGATGTTTCTTTAAATTTTGGCACGGTAAACACCTCTTTTGGTTTTTCGTATTTATCCAACACATCAAAAATAGCGGGGTCTAGATTATTTTCTTTGGCCTCTAAAACCAAAACCAACTTTTCTCCCAAAGTGTCGTCTGGCCTTGAAGCTATAAAAAATTCACCCTTTATTTTGCTTTGCAATTTCCGTTCAATTTGCTCTGGAAATAATTTTATCCCTCCGGAATTAACCACGTTATCAAACCTGCCCAACCACTCAAAACAAGTGTTGGAGTGGATTTTCACAATATCGTTGGTCACTATTTTTTCTTCGGAAAGATGCGGCGCTTCTATTACCAAACAGCTTCTATCGTCGGTTGAAACGGTAATATCAGGTAAAGTGTTGAAATATGAGGTTTCGAGTGATTCACCATCTTTGAAATTATTCAGTTTTTTTACGGCGATATGCGACACGGTTTCGGTCATCCCGTAAGTTTCGTAAACCAACGGCTTTTTGTCCTTTATCAATTCCACAATGGGTTTTGACACCATACCACCACCAACAATGGCAATTTTTATGCTTTGCAAATACTTGGCAAAGTTCTTTAACTGCATGGGCGTAAAGGCACAAAAATCATAATCTTTTTCGTAGTCAATCAAAGGTAAAGCCGCTGGTTCGGTCATATCGAGTTCCAAGCCCAACATAATGGCCCGAACAATCATCATTTTACCAGCAATAAAGTTGGACGGTAAACAGTTAAGCACCTTATCTCCCGG
>JAUIKY010000094.1 GCA_030430535.1 Bacteroidia bacterium | reverse complement strand
AAACCGAGTCCGAATTTGCCCAACGATAAATCAATCAATCTGTATCCTAGTTTGTGTTTTTTTGAAGGCACCAATGTTAGCGCTGGACGCGGAACGGATTCGCAATTTCAAATTTTTGGAAGTCCGTTTTTAAACGCTGAGGTGTTTCCTTTTGAATTTATTCCGAAACCGAATGAAGGGGCAAAACACCCAAAACACAAAAATGAATTATGCTTCGGAAAAGATTTGAGACAAACTGAAAATTTAAGTGCGTTGCACTTAGATTGGTTGATTGAAGCTTATAAAAACACAGCGGATAAGTCTCAATTTTTCAATAACTTTTTTGTTAAGCTGGCCGGGACAAAAACGTTGCAGCAGCAAATTGAGCAAGGCTTGACCGGAGAAGCCATCAAAGCTACTTGGAGTGAAGGTTTGGAAGCATTTAAAAAGACCCGAAAAAAATATTTGCTTTATCCGTAAGTTGTGCAACACTTGACTAATGAATAAACTTCTAACCTACATATTAATATTTCTGTCTTTCTGCTGTGTCCGTAAAAGGAAAGAATCTGTATCTGACGTTAAGATTGATAAGAAAGAAATAGCCTCAATAAATACTGATTCAAATGAATTGAAAGCGGAGCCGACTGTTGAAACTAAAAAATACGATTCACTATTTATCGACCCAAATAATTTCAAATATTCAAAACTCAATGTATTTGATTTAAGAGGTTGGTATTATGGGAAGATTATAGATAGTCTTAAATCGTTTTCATCAAAAGAAAAGCTAGTTGAATATTTTCAAGACGAAAGACTAAAAGACGAGAATATTTATCCCATAAATTATCAATACTTTTCAATCCAAAAGAATGACAAATCTGAAAAAATCATTACAATTATAGAAGGAGATGAAAGTTGTTGCCAAGATTTACATTATTTAGTTTACGACTCTGAAAATAAGTTGTTAAGCGATAATGTTGTTGCAGGAACAGGTGGAGATGGAATGTGGACATATGACCAATATGGGAAATTTGCAAATGACTCAACTTACATCTTAACTCGGATTGACATGGAAGAAATTGAATTAGAAAATGGAGAAACAGAAACCCAAATAGATTCTGTGATTACAAATTATAGATTTTATAAGAACAAACCATTTGAAAAATTGACTGAACAAAAATTTAAAAAAGTAAAAAAATATTAATTTAGAACCCGTAAGAGACGGTTGTACGAGATTGATAATAAAACAAAAGCACCCAGTTGCAAGGTTGCAACCAAGTGCTTCATCAAACAAAAACCCTAAAATCAAACACTTCAAACGGGTTTTTTAAAAACCAACCAATATTCTGTTATTTATAACTTTTTTATTTCTTCTGTTGTTAACGGGCCAAGCTCGAAACTGCTTTCCAGAAGTTCTTTTTTTAGTTTTTTTACCTCGTCATGCTTATTATTGGCTTTATAGATTTTTGCCAGATGAAACAGCACGTCGGGTTCTGAAGTTTTTCCTGAAACATGTTGTATGGCAACATCATGTGCTTTTTGCGTTTCACCTTGGTTATAATGTACCCAAGCCAACAAATCGTAAGATTGTGGCGTTGGCCGGTTTTGTGTTTCTTCAATGGCGATTCTCAAGGCCTCTGCAGTTTGTGTTGGGTTTTCAGCCCACAAAAGCGTGTTATGTTTGTTGTACATAGCGCCATACAAAGGGTTGCTGACGGCTTTTTTATATAATGCCATTTGCTCATCCTTTAAGACTTGGTCGCCTTGAAATTCTGCAATCTCAGCTTTCAGTAAATGATAGTCTGGTGAATTGTAATTCGTGGTCACCGTGTTTAAAATATTCAAAGCCTCGTCCGGATTTCTTTCATAGGAATATACAATCCATGCAATACCTTTTTTGGTATAGGCATCATCGGGGTTGAGTTGCAATGCTTTTAAGTAGTGTTGGTACGAATCGTTAATTCTTCCGGCGTGACCGTAATAATCGGCCAAATTGGTATAAACCCATTGTTTGGTTGATGATACATTTGAAGACTCGGCAATGGCTTTGGCTTGTTCCATATATTTTATGGCAGCCTCTAAATTTCCGCGGTGGTCAGACCATTTTGAAAGCCTGATTAAATAATCGAAACAGCCTTCTTTTCTTGTTTTTTCTAAATAGGTCTTGGCTATTTCGAAATTTCCCAGTTCCATTTGCACGTCGAACAGCATGTTTTGGGTGCCTTTTAGGTTCTCGCCATTAGTTTCAGCTTTTTTTAATAAGCCCAAGGCTTCTCTAAAGCGGTGTTGCGAAATGTAATTTCTTGCTAATGCCCTTAAATAGCCTGCATTGTTAAAGGAGGTAGATTCGTTAACTTTTATTAAATAATTTTCGGCTTCAACAAGCGCCTCAATTTCGCCGGTAAGGTTAAAAATTTGAGATTGAGAGGCAGCGGCTTTGGCAAAGTAGGGGAACTGATTGGGTTCTTTTTCTAGCTTTTTTTTCCAAAATGCATAATCAGATTTTACCAAATCCAGCCTCTCGTTCTCTGTGTTTTCTAAATAGGCATTATAATCTTTCTTTTGGGTAATTTGTTTTTCGTTTTTGCCACAGCTTACCGTAATAACTAGTAAAAGCAAAATGGCTATATGTTTAAATGGTTTCATGTTGTGTTGTTTTTTGAGTTTTTGTTTGGTAGTAACCCTAAAACAAGGCATAGCCAAGTTTTAGGGGTGTGTAGGTGTCCATGTTTTACCAAGGCGAAGCTAGGTAAGGGAAGGAGCTCAAAAAGGCTTTATCGTTGGCGTCTACGTTGTCGTTAGACAATCCGGGGTTTTCACTAAAATCTTCACCGCCAAAAATGAGCAATAGCTCTACGGTAATTACATCATCGGCCAGAGCTCTTCCAGTTAAAACGTTTGTGCCGTCGTAAAAGGTAGTTGTGCCATCGAGTGAAACGTTTAATACATCGGTAGCCAAAAGACCGGTAAATGTAGCAGCATCTAGGCCTAAAGCGTTTTCGTCACCAGCATTGGCATAAGCCGGACTCAAGGCCATAAGGTTGGCTTCAAATTTACTCTGAAATGCTGCATTTTGCGCCGATGGTACGGTAACGTTAAATAGGTCTTTATCGGCACTGGTCACAAAAACCGTGTTTACGGCTGGCCTACCCATTTGGTCTTCTTGGGAGTAGGTTCCAGAAAAGTCCGGTCCGGTGGGTTGCATGGTGTCGTCGTCATTATTCGAACAGTTAAAAGCCAGTAAGGAAACGGCACATGCCACTGTAAATAATTTTATAGTTTTCATAATTTTAAAATTTATAAGGTTGCGTTATTTTATTTTCTTTTTGATTCTACCCAGGTATTGATGGTACCAGAGCCGCCAATCATACTTTTGGGCACTTCTA
>JAUIKY010000006.1 GCA_030430535.1 Bacteroidia bacterium | reverse complement strand
GCCGAGGTACTTACCGAACGGAAATCGGTGAGCCAAGTAGAGCAGCACAATTCGCGCCCACAAGAACCGATACCACCCAAACGGGCCGCTTCTTGACGGAAACCCACTTGTTTCATTTCGATACGGGTACGGAATTCACGCGCAAAAACCTTAATGAGTTCCCTAAAATCTACGCGCTCTTCGGCAGTGTAATAAAAGGTGGCTTTGCTGGCATCGCCCTGAAATTCAATATCGGAAATCTTCATTTGCAACCTCAAATCGATGGCAAATTGTCTGGCTTTCACCTTCATGGGCTCTTCCCGATCTCTGGCCTGTTGCCAAATATCGATATCTTTTTGGCTGGCCTTTCTATATATTTTTAAAGCTTCCTCAACATTTTCGGGAATACTTTTGCGTTTCATCTGTACGCGTACCAATTCCCCCGTAAGGGTAACCATCCCAATATCGTGTCCAGCTTTGGCTTGTGTGGCCACAACATCGCCAATACTTAAAGTGAGGTTTTCTGTGTTGTGGTAATATTCTTTTCGGCCGTTTTTAAAACGCACCTCTACCCAATTGAACGGCTTTTCGCCACTGGGCAACGACATGTTTGCCAACCAATCGAAAACGGTTAACTTATTGCAACTATCTGTACCACAAGTACCATTATTTTTGCAGCCCTTTGGAGAGCCGTCCTTAGTTGAGCAACTAGCACAAGCCATATGTTTTTATATATTGAATTCACCAACAACAAATAGTTATCGCGAATGATGGTTTATATTTATTTTGAAACGCTACAAAAGGAAATTATTGTTCGCTTTTGGGCGTTGTTTATAGTTTAAAAAGTTCTTTTTTAACCTTTTAAGCAAAAGAACCTTCTCGATGTAAATATAAGATTATTCTATAGACTTAAAAAGTTAATCTCAAATTGAAAACCTCAATTAAACTCAACCTCGTAGTTTAGTCTATTTGATAATGATTTTAGTTTCTTTTTAGACTTGAAAGCATTAGACAACAATTGTTTGCTCCACCCGGAATTTTTAGAAAATTCATTGAAGCTAGTCCGCTTCCAATCAAATCCTTCCTTCCAAAACTTTTTAGGGGAAACATAACAAAACGTATAATCAAATATCAAACTAGAATCATTAGTCTCATTTTTATTCGGTATTTCATCAGAAGCTAACAAAATAATGTTATTTTCTTTACAATTCGATTTAATGGTTTTAATTAGCTTTGGATAGTCTGACTTTATTGAATTCAAGTCAAAATCATTATACTCAGTATTACCTATTTTTTGAATAGGGCGTATTTGGAGAACATCAAAACTCTGGGGGTCAAAATGACAAAACAAATCTTTGAGTTCATAAAAATTGTCTTTGTTGAATGTGTAATTAATACGAACTTTAAAATCATACTCGGTTTTCAATTTTTGAAAAGCTTTAAATGCACCATGGAACTTCTCGTAGCTTGCTTTTTTCATAAATCCTTCATAACTCTCTTTTGTCACACCATGAAGTGAGATAGTAAACTCATTGAGTCCCGCTTTTAAAAGATTTTCTATTTTTTCTTCTGTTAACAAGTTTGCATTAGTGGTTATGGAAATATAAGGCACATTGTATTCTTTGCCCAATTCAACTATCCTAACTAAATTTTTATAAAGTGTTGGCTCTGTACCACAACCTATCTGCAATTTTAATGCACGATTAAAAATAGTTTTTGCCACTTGTTCAATTTCATCATCAGAGAACTGACCTTTTAAAGTCTTTACAACATCAGCATCTGTAAAATAACACATTTTACACCGTAAATTACAAGCCAAAACGGGATCCAAATTAACTGCCAGGTACCGCTTGTTAAACTTATGTAACAAAAAAAGCCCCAGAAACTTAATCCTATGGCTTTTTATACTTCTATTTAACTTTAAAAGCTTATAAACATTCATATAGCACGTTCTTTTACCCCTTCTTTTAACGCTCCACTAAGCACCTTGTAAATATAAGATTATTCTATAGACTTGAACGAAAGAATTTTCCTTTGAGCATTTTAACCGAACAACTACAGTTCTTTCTTCTTTAAAACCTCAAAAATATTTCGCAAATCCTTCTTATAAGGCAAATGGTCGGCACGTCCTTTTTTGAAAATATCGTTGCTGTTGCCCTGGCCTTTTCTCAAGGCTTTTTGCTCTTCGTATGGCAAAGCATGAATCTCTTTACAAGCGTTTGAACAACAATTGTTCATTTCTTCCTTACACTTATCGCACTGAATGAACAACAAATGGCAAGCATCGTTGGCGCAATTGGTATGCACATCGAATGGCTCGCCACATTGGTGACATTGGGCAATAACGTCGTCGCTAATTTTTTCGGCGCGGCGCTCGTCGAAAACAAAGTTCTTTCCTAAAAACTTATTTTCAAGCTGTTTTTCATTCACTTGGCGCGTGTATTCAATAATGCCGCCTTCCAACTGAAACACGTTTTTAAAACCTTTGTGCTTAAAATAGGCACTGGCCTTTTCGCAACGGATACCACCTGTGCAGTACATTACCAGGTTTTTGTCTTCTTTGTGCTCCTTTAGATCTTCTTCAATAATATCCAACGATTCGCGGAACGTATCTACATCAGGAGTTATGGCATTTTTAAAATGGCCTATCTCGCTTTCGTAGTGGTTTCGCATATCCACCAAAACGGTTTTTTCGTCTTCTATTAATTCGTTGAATTTTTCGGCCCCTACGTGTACGCCTTTATTAGTGACATCAAAGGTGTCGTCGTTCAATCCATCGGCCACAATTTTATGGCGTACCTTCACTTTCAGTTTTAAAAATGACATGTTATCCTGCTCTACAGCAATGTTCAAACGGATGTCTTTCAAAAAGTCGATGGTATCCAAATGGGCTTTGAATTCGTTAAATCGATCCGCAGGCAAAGATAATTGCCCGTTAATGCCTTCTTTAGCTACATAAATACGGCCCAGAACGTCCAGTTTGTCCCAAACAATGAATAATTGGTCTCTAAATTCTTGAGGGTTTTCAATCTTAGCGTACTGATAGAAAGATAATGTTAATCGGTCCTTTCCGGCTTTTTCGATTAATTCGGCTCTTTCTTTTGCGCTTAACTTATTGTACAGTTGCATGCTATACTAATTTTTAAGGTTAAAGCCACATGTTGTGGCATAAAGAAATATTTTAGGGCACAAAAATACGATTTTAAGAAGAAGCCGCAATTTAATGCACAAAAAAAGCACCCAAAACCTCTGTTTGGATGCTTTTAAATTGAGTTTGAGTTAGTCTACTTTCAAAACTCGTTTGGTAAATTTGATAGCAAAATTTTTCCACTTTCCCTTTAGACGCACAATTTACTGAAAGGTTGCGTAATAAAGTTCAGTTTTTTGAAAATTTATGTTGAAAACTATTATTGCGATATGGCAAAAGATGTAGTACTTTAGCCTACGGAATTTAAGAAAAAATTATTGAAAATGAGCAGTGAAAAAGACGCTAAACTAAAAGCACTAAAACTTACTTTAGATAAATTAGATAAAGCCTACGGAAAAGGCACCGTAATGAAAATGAGCGATGCTGCCGTACAGGATGTGGATGCCATTCCGTCGGGATCTTTAGGTCTGGACATTGCCTTGGGCGTTGGCGGTTATCCGCGTGGCCGCGTAATAGAAATTTACGGCCCGGAATCTTCGGGTAAAACCACGCTAACTTTGCATGCCATTGCAGAAGCCCAAAAAGCTGGAGGTATTGCTGCATTTATTGATGCCGAGCATGCTTTCGACCGTTTTTATGCCGAAAAATTGGGCGTTGATATTGAAAATCTCATCATCTCACAGCCCGATAACGGCGAACAAGCTTTGGAAATTGCCGATAACCTAATCCGCTCTGGTGCTATCGATATTGTGGTAGTCGATTCGGTTGCCGCATTAACACCAAAAAGTGAGATTGAAGGTGAAATGGGCGACTCTAAAATGGGGCTTCACGCCCGATTGATGTCGCAAGCCCTAAGAAAGCTTACGGCTTCCATCAGCAAAACCAACTGTACCGTAATATTCATTAACCAATTACGTGAAAAAATTGGTGTGATGTTCGGAAACCCAGAAACCACAACGGGTGGTAATGCCTTAAAATTTTATGCTTCTGTTCGGTTGGATATCCGTCGTTCTACGCAAATTAAGGAAACCAATGGCGACGTTGCAGGAAATAAAACCCGCGTTAAAGTGGTTAAAAACAAAGTGGCACCACCGTTTAAAACCGCAGAATTCGATATTATGTACGGCGAAGGCGTAAGCAAAGTGGGCGAAATTTTAGATTTGGCGGTAGATTACGAAATCGTAAAGAAAAGCGGCTCGTGGTTCAGCTACGACGAAACTAAACTTGGCCAAGGCCGCGATGCCGTAAAATCGCTTATAAAAGACAATCCAGAGCTTATGGACGAGCTTGAAGAAAAGGTTAGAAAAGCCGTTTCTGGTAAAGAATAATTTTTAAAAGCCACGAATTCACGAATATTTTTCCATTCAAATTATACAGTGTTTGTGAATTCGTGGCATAACCACCCCTCACCTTTCCATTAAATCATTCTAGTTTAACCTACCAGAACCCACTCCCTACCAAACATACAAACCACTCAATTTAAAACCCTTACAAGAAAAAAGCCGATTTTTTACGCAACCATTTAACCATTTAGGCATCTACATAGTGCAAACATGTATTTAACCCTAAATTTATTTGCTATGAAAAAATTTGCTTTACTTTGTTTAGCACTCGTGCTGTTCGTTTCCTGTAGCATTGATGACGACGGCACCAGCTACAGTTTTGAGGTATTACCAGTTGAAAGTGTAGACATTCCTGACGAATTTGTAATGGGAGAAACCTACCCCATCACCGTTTCGTATTTCAGGCCATCTACCTGCCATGGTTTTAAGGAGTTTTACTACCAAAAGGAAAACAACCAACGCACGGTAGCTCCCATAAACTATGTGTTTGAAAGCAACGATTGCGAAACACTGGAAGACGTGCTAACCGAGGCCACATTTAACTTTATTGTAACCAGCAATGGTTCCTATGTTTTTAAATTTTGGCAAGGCAAAGACGAAAACAACGAATCTCAGTATTTAACCATCGAGGTGCCTGTTGTTGAGTAAAAGGAAAATTTTAATTAATACATGTTCAATTTGAGTTTAGACCAACTCATAGAAAATTGTAAAACCGAAAATACTCAAGCACAAAGCGAACTATACAAGTTGTACTCCAACAAATTGTTCGCCGTATGTTTGAAGTATTCAAGGAATTATGCTGAGGCGGAAGACAATCTGCAAGACGCATTTTTAACCATTTTCAAAAAAATTGAACAGTATAAACACAAAGGCTCTTTTGAAGGCTGGATAAAACGCATTACGGTAAACACCGTTTTGCAGCGCTACCGAAACGAAAAGGTTTTTGACATAATTAACGAAGAAAGTATTGAAGCGGTAGAGGTTGAAGTTGATGAAGATAGCATTTCGATGGATTATTTATTGCAGATCATCCAAGAACTGCCAGACCGCTACCGATTGGTTTTTAACCTCTATGTACTGGATGGCTATTCGCATAAAGACATTGC
Source organism: Bacteroidia bacterium (assembly GCA_030430535.1). Lineage (GTDB taxonomy): Bacteria > Bacteroidota > Bacteroidia > Flavobacteriales > Flavobacteriaceae > Flavisericum. The sequence goes on along the minus strand of JAUIKY010000006.1, from coordinate 110,182 downwards.
AAAAATGCTAAATATAACCGTAGGCACTTCCAAATCAAATTTGGCACGTGCACGGCAAATTTTGAAGCAGAACATTGAAAGCAACAAGACCATACACCGTTCACAACTATTATAATGAGTGAAAAAAAACACATAGACCGAATTTTTCAGGAAGGCTTTAAAGATTTTGAAGCCCAGCCCAGCGATGCTGTTTGGAAAAACATTGAAGCCCAACTGAACGGCAAAAAGAAAAAACAGCGTGTTATCCCCATTTGGTGGCGCTATGCTGGCGTGGCTGCATTATTGCTGCTCTTTTTAACCGTGGGTAACTTGTTTTTTGAAAATCCGAACTCCAATACGATAATCGATACCGAAAATGTGGTTAATGACCATATTAAAACAGTGCTCCCAACAACAGAAAACAGTGAGAGCATCGCGAACGACAACTCAAACAATAACACTACACCCGCAAACAACACGCTAGTTGATGAAAATGGCATTTCACCAGTAAATACTGCGCCTTCAAACGCCATTTCTGTTGCTAAAACAGATGCTACACCTAATAATCAAAACAATCAAACAAGGGTTGCCGCAAATAAAGCTATCGGCAACAACAAACCCGCTATCCAATCCGGCAGAAATGATGCGGTTGCTAACCTTTCCAAAGAAGAAGCTATAGAAAATCCATCAGTTAAAGAAACAGAAAACAACACAGTTTTAGCGTCTTCCAACAGCAAAGAAAATAATGACACACCGGTTTTAGATAAAGAAAATGCCAAAAACAACATCAATAACGCTTCAGAAGAAGGCAACACTGCAATAGCTAAGACCGAAACCAACGAGCAAAATAGTGCACTCACCATTGAAGAAGCCATAGACAAAAACAAGGATCTTTTGGAGGATGAGATTTCTAACCAAAAAAACCGATGGAGCATTGCGCCCAATGCCGCACCGGTTTATTTTAACACGCTTGGCGAAGGCTCATCGATAGACCCGCAATTCAACAACAACTCGAAAACCGGTGAAGTGAACATGAGTTATGGTATTTCCGCCAGTTACGCGGTAAATAAAAAAATAAAAATACGCTCTGGCGTTAACAAAGTGAATTTGGGCTACAATACCAACGATATTATTGTGTACCAATCGGTTGGACTGAGCACCAACAGCAATGCGCTTCAAAATATAAATTCCGGAGGCGCTTCGGGCTATTCGGTGGTAAGTTCTGAATCTTTAAACGCTAAAGATTTACCGCAAACGTTGCTCACTTCAAACACCACAATTAACCAAGCCTTTGGCTATATTGAAGTGCCCTTGGAAGTTCAATACACCCTTTCTGATAAAAAACTTGGAGTCAACGTTATTGGTGGTTTTAGCTCTTTCTTTTTAGACAATAACGAGGTGTATTCTAGAGCCGAAAACGGGCCGATGGTGTTTTTGGGCGAGGCCAATAACATTAATAAAGTGAGCTATAGTGCCAATTTCGGGCTCGGCTTAAATTATCAAGTTTCAAAAACATTCGATTTGAATTTGGAGCCCATGTTTAAATATCAATTCAACACCTTTAACAACACCTCTGGTAATTTTACGCCATTCTTTATCGGTGTTTATACAGGCTTTGCTATAAAATTTTAATTTTTGGTTAGATGCGGGTAGGTATCATTTTAATAAATGATTGCTATGCCTTCAAAAAAACTGCCCATCCCCAGAGCAGGTTTTTTTATTCCTTTTTCCCAAATTGCTTCAGTTGCTTATATATAATACTTCTAGCCTTTTCATTTAGTGCTTTGGTATTTTCAATAGTCAACCCTTCCGTTGGTAAAAATTTATGGATTTTTACGCGCATTCTTCCGGGGCTACCGCTAAAAAAAGTGTACGAAAACCGTTTTTTATTATCGGCAAAAGTTATTGGTACAATGGGTATTTGGTGGTTAATGGCCAACCTAAACGCGCCATCCTTAAATTCATCCAACAAGATATGTTCTTCTGGTACGCCACCTTCGGGAAAAATACAAATGCTCAACCCCGATTTGAGTCGGCGTTGGGCGCGCAAAAAAACGGCCTGTCTGCTTTTTGCTGAACTGCGGTCAACCATAATACAAGTGCGTTTGTAAAAGAAACCGAATAACGGAATTTTAGCCAGCTCCTTTTTGCCCACAAATACAAACGGATTTTTAACCGAAACCAACATCAGCATGATATCGGCCATCGAGGTATGGTTGGCAATAAACATATAGCTTTTGCCTTTTTCGGGCGTTTGGTTGCGCTCAATTTTATAAACGAAGCCCATTCCCGTTAAAATGAATTTGGCCCAAAAACGCGCCAACTTAAAAAAGAACGAGTACCAAGATTCCTTTAAAATAGAAATTAAAAGCACCGGAAACAGTACGATAATGGGCAATGCCACCAAAATATAAAACCAAATGCGGTAAAGTGTCCAGAAAATGTATTTGAAAATTTTCATCGAACCCAAAAATACATAATTGTATTTAGCAATTCTATTAAAAAAATTACCTTTGCCAAACATTAAAATTGAGATTAACATTAATGAGATTCCCACTGGAGTTTATCTTGAGCGGAGTCGAAAGATGAGGATATGGCAAGGATACTTACAGGAATACAAAGCACCGGAACACCACATTTAGGCAATATTTTAGGCGCGATTATGCCCGCAATAAAAATGGCGAACAATCCCGAAAACGATTCGTATTTGTTTATCGCCAATTTGCATACCTTAACGCAAATTAAGGATGCGGCAACCTTACGCGAAAACACCTATTCGGTAGCTGCAACTTGGCTGGCTTTTGGTTTGGATATTGAAAAAACCGTGTTTTACAGGCAAAGCGATATTCCACAAGTTACCGAACTATCTTGGTATTTAAGCTGCTTTTTTCCTTACCAGCGTTTAACCTTGGCACATAGTTTTAAGGATAAAGCCGATCGTTTGGAAGATGTTAATTCCGGATTATTTACCTACCCGATGCTTATGGCTGCCGATATTTTGGCCTATGATGCCGAAATTATCCCCGTGGGTAAAGACCAATTACAACACATTGAAATGACCCGCGATGTGGCCTCTCGTTTCCATGCGAAAATGGGCGAGGTGTTTGTAATGCCCGAAGGAAAAATTGAAGAGCACAGTATGCTTATTCCGGGTACAGATGGCGAAAAAATGAGTAAAAGTCGCAACAATACCATCAATATTTTCTTGGCCGACAAAAAATTGAGAAAACAAATTATGGGCATCCAAACCGATAGCACTCCGCTTGAAGACCCCAAGGATTGGAAAACCTGTAACTGTTTCGCCATTTATAGCCTATTGGCCAACAAAGACCAAATTGCAACCATGAAAGCCAATTACGAAAATGGCAACTATGGTTATGGCCATGCCAAGCAGGCCTTATTTGAATTGATTGTTGAAAAATTTTCCAACGAGCGCGAACGCTACAAACACTACATGAACAACCTCAACGAAGTGGATGATGCCCTAGCTATTGGAGCCGAAAAAGCAAAATTGGTAGCTAATGATGTGCTGAAACGTGTTCGGGAGAAGGTGGGGTATTAAAAAATTCCCGTGAAAACGGGAATCTCATTACTCAATTAATCTATAGAATTTGTTTAAATATTCTCTTTTTTGAATTGAACAACTGCTCAAAAATTCTTCTCCTTTAAAAAAAACAACTATAAAAAAACCCTAACTTATTACAGTAAATGTTCCAAATAAGTTTTTTCATCAAATATTAGCCCCTTTAAAATTATAGTGAAAAGATTTTCTTTACAGGCTCCATTTTTTTCAGAATGCTCAATTAATTTCTCAATATCCACATAAATTATATTATCAAATTCCTTTTTAAATTCCGACTCTTGAAAAAATATTACATATTTCTCACGGTTAAAAACGTACGCTAATTTATCCTTTATCCTCTCAACGTTATCTTTGTCTGTTTGAAGAATTAGAATTATAAAGAAATCAGCATTAGACAAGCTAACAAAATTATTATCATTATTAACGGTTATTAAATTTGAATAGGGCTTTTGGGTTGGTAAAAAACTATAAAGAGACTCCTTTATAAATTCGATATCAAAAATTTTTTTTAAGGTTGAAATATGACTTAATTCAGACATTGCTCAATTTATATTGATTATTTTTCTGCTATTCAAAAATTTCTTTGAGTTTGTTTGTGAAGCTCTCAGCATTTTTATTCGTAAAACCACTTCTTTTATATCCGATAATGTGAGTATTGTTCACTCCATCAAATAAGTATCCATAATTATTGTCATTCCACACTTTTTTTTGATAACATTCTGTCACAATGTAATCAAACACACTTTTACCTTCTAAAATCACAACTTTAGGCTTTAGTATATTAATTAGCTGGATAGCAAAATAAGCACTTCTACTAAAATACGTATCCCAATAACCCACACTGCTAATCACGCTTTTTAAGTCATTCATATTTGCTGTGGCTAGATGAAAAAAATTTGTTTTCACAACCTTTTTCTGAAAAACATCTAATATTTTTTCCTCACCCCAATTAAGCATTCGAAAAAATTTAATAGTTTTTTCTGCCAAATGGTAAGTATTGGGATAATCCCTTCTATAGTTTTCTACTTCATCGAAAATATCGAGGTAAGAAATTTGGTCAGTTTCTAATATCTTCTTTTCGGCATTGCCATTTCCACGACCAGGATTAATTCCCAAGAATAAAATTTCAGGGGCTTCTATAGCTTTTCCATCAAATATTTCGAAGCCGAAATACAAATAATTAAGGTTTGTTTTCTCATCTAATAGCTTAATTAATTCAGTGTTATAATCATACACTTGTGTTTTCCAATCTGTCAAGTTTTTTATCATAATTGTGTTTTTTCTTGTGCAATATTATAACAAAAAGAAGAACAAAACAAGTGTAATTTTTTGAAAATCAACAAGTTAAATCAACTAGGGTTTCAGTCCCGATTACCCGCCTCAAAAAATTATTCGCATTTTATAACCTTTTTATTTGAACTTCATTAATCAACAAACAAAGCCTTTATCATTAGTTCGTACAAGCTATCATTAAAATAATTGGAATATATTTTTCTGAAAAAAACTACTTTATCATTGTTTTCTTTTGAAAGATTCCTGCTTCCGCAGGAATTTTAAACCACCTCAAACATTTTTCCGGGCAATGGGCGCACCACGCCTTTCAGTTCCATATTGAGCAGCACGCTGGCCACTTTAAAAATGGGGATTTGGCAATTTATCGCAATCATATCCAATTGTTCCTTTTCATTTTCCTTTAGGAAATTGTAAATGGCTTTTTCGGTGTCATCCAGCTCGACAAACAATTGTTTTTGTACCACAGGTTTTTCTTTGCCTTCCAACTCCCAATTTAAAATATAGGGAATATCGGCAGGCACGGTTAGCATATGTGCCTTTTGCTGCTTTATTAAATTATTGCAGCCTGTGCTCTGGCTATCGGTAGTTCTTCCGGGAACGGCGAACACCTCGCGGTTGTAACTGTTGGCGATATCGGCAGTAACCAGGCTTCCGCCTTTTTCGGCCGATTCAATAACAATGGTCGCTTCGCTCAGCCCCGCAATCACCCGATTTCGTTTTAAAAAATTGTTTCGGTCGAATGTATCGGTGCTCCAAAAATCGGTAAAAAAGCCACCATTCTTCTCCACATCAACCATATACTTTTTATGCACTTTCGGATAGATTTGATTGAGCCCGTGCGCCAAACAGCCAATAGTCTGCAAATTGTTTTTCATGGCGGCTTTATGTGCCGTAATATCTGTGCCATAAGCAAACCCAGAAACAATTATTGGATTATAAGGCGCCAACTGTTCTATCAAACTTTCACAAAACGCCATGCCACTGGTAGTGATTTTTCGGGTGCCAACAATACTGATGAGGCGCTGATTTTTCAAATCGATATTCCCTACCTGAAACAGTAAAATAGGGCCGTCAATGCAGTGTTTCAACCTTTCGGGGTAATCGCTTTCCTGAAAGTACAAAACGTTAATACCATTCTGCTTTATAAACTCGATTTCCTTCTCAGCTTCCTTCAAATGGTGGGTTTTAAACAAATCTCCAATGGTCACGCTTCCAATGCCATCAATTTTCAGAAGGTTTTGTTTCTTTTCATTTAAAACCGTTTCGGCCGAACCGCAATGTGCAATCAATCGCTTTGCAGTAATATCGCCAATATTGGGCACATGTTGCAGTGCCAAAGTGTAAAGCAGGTCGTTTTCGGTCATTCTATCCTGTTGATTTTTAAGCTACAATAAAAGAATTTTTAGGCTGTTAATAAATACTTCCCTTTAAATTTTAAGCAAAAACATAATTTTTTAACTTTGTTTACATGCAACTAGAAACCTACATTAGCGACTTACTATATCGATATGAGTGCGTTACCATTCCTGAGTTTGGCGCATTTTTAACCCAAAGGGTATCGGCAACGATTGACGAGGATTCCCATACGTTTTATGCTCCTAAAAAAGTGCTTTCTTTTAATGAGCAAATCCAGAAAAACGACGGACTTTTAGCCAATTATATCGCTGAGGTTGAAAAAATACCTTTTGAAACTGCTAACAAAAAGATTGAAAAACGGGTAAAGCTCTTAAAATCGTATTTAACACAAGGCGAAACCTTGACGTTTAAAAACATTGGTGATTTGGTGTTTAACAAAGAAGGTAAAATTCTTTTCGAGCCCACTTACGAATTGAACTACCTTACCGATGCCTTTGGCTTATCGGAATTTGAAGCACCTTCAGTAGCTCGCGAAGAGCATAAAGAAGTGGCGGAACACATTGAAAAAGTGATCCCCATTGGTGTGACACCAGAAAAACGCAAAACTAAACCATACTTAAAATATGCTGCTGTGGCATTGATTGCATTGACCCTTGGTGGTGTTGCTGCTTCAAACTTTTATGTAAATAAAATTGAACAGCACAACCAAATGGCACAAGAGGAAGCCGCAAAACAGTTGGATACCAAAATCCAGCAGGCTACTTTTAGTTTAAATCCGCTGCCTGCCGCGACAATAAATGTTACCAAACAAACAGGAAACTACCATATTGTGGCCGGGGCTTTTAGGGTTGAGGAAAATTGCGACAAAAAGGTAAAGCAACTTAGACTGAAAGGCTATAATGCCCGAAAAATTGGGGTGAACAAATACGGACTCCACCAAGTGGTTTACGGAAGCTACGAAACGGGTAAAGAAGCCTTAACAGCTGTTAAGGAAATAAGAAGCACCCACAACAAAGACGCCTGGATTTTAGTTAAAAAGTTGGATTAAATCTGTTGATACTCATATAATTTTAAAAGCAGGAAACAGCGTTTGTTTTCTGCTTTTTGTATTTTCAACCTAATCAATAAATATGGGATGCTGAATCGAGTTCAGCATGACGAAAACCGGACAATGAAAACAAGATTATCGAGCAAAGATATGGTGCTGCGTAGCCGTAAAATAATCTCTAAAAATGTGATTGATGTTTTGGTTTTCACTGCAAGCGCGAATACCCAACATTGGATAAATTTCAATAATGGCTTTTGAAAGGGCCTTTACTGAATTTGAAGCTTCATTGTGTATTTCAGAAATCAATTTTTCCGTAAAAGTTATTCCCGAAGTAATGTTTTCTTCCACTTGAGCGGTATATTCCTTTAAGGCGTTATCGGCTTCAGTGATGGTGTCTTTCAAAATTTTGCACTGTGCTCCATCAGAAAGGATATTTTGCGATTCATTACAAAAATGGGTAGCCATCCCGATATAATTTACCCAAAGCGTTACATCGGCAAACACAGAAAAATCGATTTTAAAAATAGGTGCATCATGACACACTTCATTGTATAAAAAACTGTACTTATTATGCACCCATTTTTGTTTTACCCGAAAAGAATGGGTTGCCGTAGCTTTGAGTCCCATAGCATTCCAATCTGAGATGATTTCTACATCGTTTTTATCCAATACAAAAGACCGTACCACATCCGTTCCGTCTTCGTTTTTTAATGCTTTTCCGCTTTCAAGAATCTTGGCGTTTAGTGTAAAGTGCGATAAGTGCGGTGCTCCCGTAGCATACCTCCAAGTTCCTGAGACAACATACCCTCCGCCCTGTTTTTCGGCTGTACCGAATACGCCTCCGCTGCCACCAAAACAAACGGGACTATCGGAATTCAAAAAAATAGTATCGGCAACCTCATTTTGTAAATTTCCGAAGAAAAAATTGGCACCGCTACACAGGGTCACCGTCCACCCCAAACTGCCGTCGGTTTCCGCAAGTTTTTTGAGTTTTTGTAATCCTTCCGTTAAGGAGCATTCCAAGCCACCGTGCGATTTAGGAATCCATAAATTCCAAAGGTTGTTTTCCGCAATCCAATTCAATGTTTCTTCAGAAAACATCTCTTTTCCCAAACACAATTCGCTAAGCCCTTGCATGTTCTTCTTGTTTTTTAATATCGAGAATGGTTTTCCATTTAAAATATCCGGACACGGCCACTACGAACAAAAACACCGTTAAACCAGCATAAATGTAAAGCCCTTTGTAAATAAGCAAGGGTACCGATATAAAATTGCTGATGTTTAAATACACCCAGTTTTCCAGTTTTCGTTTGGCCATTAACCACATACCCGCCCATGCAAAGGCCACCACAATGGCATCCCAATACGGCACATCGGAGTCGGTATGTTGGCTGAGCCAATAGGCCATAAGCCCAAAACAGCCCACAACTATGCCAATGGCTATACCGTGTTCTTTGGCTGTGGAATACGAAATGGGTGCTTCGGTATTCTGTTTGCCCAATTTCCAGTAAAACCACCCGTAAATGCTCATCACTAAATAATAAAGGTTGAGTAAAATATCGGCGTACAACTTCGATTTGTAAAGCACCCAAAGGCTTATCAAAATAGAAACAATACCAAACAGATAGTTGTTAATATTATTTTTTCTGGCCAAAAGTACCTGTACCACGCCAAAGGACGTGCCTATCCATTGCAATAAAGTAAGTTGGGAAAATAAATCGGTCATCATTGAATTTCCTTTGGTTTTAAAAACGGGCAGATGACACTAAAACGAAAATACTGTTGGTGTATTTTTTTGAAAATCCCTACGTTGGCATTATCCAAATCAGGTATAGAACATGCGCTCTTGGGTATCATCTCAGCCCTAAACAGAGCACCCCATTTTAGTTGCAAAGTTAGGCAAACCAAACCGATTTTGAGGATTTCCATTTTAAATTTGAGAAATCATGAAGCGCTCCTTAAATTATTAAAACCTTTATCTTTGTTTCTTAAATAAAAAATCGATTTCATGCAAGCCAAAACGCCCAAAGAGTCCCTAACTATTTTAACCGATATGGTTTTGCCCGGCGAAACCAACCCCTTAAACAATTTGTTTGGTGGTGAACTTTTAGCCCGTATGGACCGTGCCGCCAGTATCGCTGCGCGCCGCCACAGCCGCCGTATTGTGGTAACAGCCTCGGTAAATCATGTGGCGTTTAGTAGGGCTGTACCACTGGGTAGTGTGGTAACGGTTGAAGCCAAAGTATCGCGCGCCTTTAAAACCTCTATTGAAGTGTTTATTGATGTTTGGATTGAAGACCGCGAATCGGGCAAAAAAACCAAAGCCAACGAAGCCATTTATACCTTTGTAGCCGTTGATGAAACAGGGCGCCCCATTGCTGTACCGGAAGTGGTTCCAGAAACCGATTTGGAAAAAGAACGCTTTGATGCTGCTTTACGCAGAAAGCAATTAAGTTTATTGTTGGCGGGTAAAATGAAGCCGAATGAGGCCAGTGAGTTGAAAGCTTTGTTTTTGTGATTTTGAAATCCTGAAACAAGTTCAGGATGACACTACGTGTTACATCTTATAAATCCAACTGCTAGGATTTTCAGTCTCAAACCCTTTGGAAATGGTAAAACTCAAAATAGTTTCTCCATTGCTTGGGTTAGTAAACACCTTTCCTATTTCCTGCTTGGTCGATACTTTATCGCCTTTTTTAACGTAAACTTCGGATAGGTTTTTATAAATCGTCAAATAGTTTCCGTGGCGGATCATCACAATGGGATTTACGTTTTTCATAATTAAAATTTCGCTCACCTCACCATCAAAAACTGCCCTCGCTTTGGCACCTTTTTCGGTAGCAATACGCACCCCGTTACTTTTTATGGTCAAAGATTTGTTGATGGGATGCGGTTGCGAGCCATAGCCCAAGCGTACAAAGCCTTTTTCAACGGGCCAAGGCAGTTTGCCTCGGTTCGATACAAAATTGGAGGCCAACACCTTCTCTTCCGCCGTTAAGGCAAAACTGGTTGACGATTTAGGATTTCCGGCCTTTTCGTTCGACTTGGCAATGGCCGCCTTAATCAATCGGTCAATCTCGCGATCAATCCTCTCGGCTTCGCGCTGTTTTTCTCTAATTTGTGCTGTATAACGACTTAAATTCTTTTTTATGGTTGCCATCAAGGTTTGGTGCTCGGCACGTTCTTTTTCCAACGATTTTTGCACCGTTCTATTTTCGGCTATCAGCTTCTTTTTTTCCTCTTGCTGCTTTAATAAATTTTCGTTCGTCGCCTGAAGTTCAGCCGTTTTTTCTTTGATGGTTTCACCCTGTTTTTTTTGGTGGTCGGTGTACTGTTTCATGTACTGCAAACGCTTATAGGCTTGTTTGAAATCTTCCGACGACAGTAAAAACATAATCCGACTTTGCTGGTTTTTGCTTTTGTAAGACTTCACTATCATGGCCGCATAGTCTTCCTTAAGCTGCTTTAATTCGGCCCGTAAATTGGTGATTTTTTCTTGGTTCGAATTAATTTCCCGCGTCAACAAATTCGCTTGCTGATTAGTCACTTTTATTAAATTGGAAAGTACGTTGATTTTATAGTTGAAATCTTCGATTAGCGAGAGTTCCGATTTGGCTTTCGATTGGTTTTCGTCGCGCAATTCGTTAATTTTTTGGATTTCACGGCGTAATTCCTGTCTTCTATCTTCCAGCTGCTTTTGCTTATTGTTTTGCGAAAATAAAACATTACAGCACAATAATAGGCTGAACACAAAAAGCGTATTATTTTTAAAAAACTGATTTATCATTAAAGTTCTATAGCTTTAAAACCCGAAGGTATTTTAAACGGAAACCTTAAATCTTCATTGAGGGAAACACTTTTAAATTCTAAATCGATTGTGACCTCTTCATTCGCTTCAACAGCCATCACTTTTATACGCTCCGGAAGGATTTGCTTTTCAACCTCTTGGTACGACAAATAATCAATTTGGAGGTGCCTCATTTCTTGGGGTTGTGATATTTGTTGCGAAGTCACTTTGAAATTTTTAGGACTCAATAAAAAGAAAATCTCGAACAAGGTCACTTGATTTTTAGGCTGAACCACATAAGATTCATTATCAACAGCTGATTTGTATTGCCCTTCATTCAAATTATAAATGGTTTCGCCCAAGAGTAAATTCTGCACTTTTTCAAAATCGAGTTGAGTGCCCAACAAATCGCTTAAATATTTATAATCGCCATCAAAATAGGTATTGTCGAGTTTATTATAAAAACTCACTTTTTCTGGAGTTACCAATGCCCTAAGCAATGAAAAGGAAGCGTTTATCCAAAGGGCTTCATCTTTTTTCGCCCTAAAGGTTACCGAGTGGGTCTGCGATTTTTCGCCTTCGGAATACGTTATTTTTAACCGGGCTTGCAGGGTGTTAAAATCGGCTGCTTGTTTGCCATTGGCTTTGATGAGTTGTTTAGTAGACAAATTGTAGTTGGCTTCACCAGAACCCAGTGTTTTGGTCGATTTACAACTAAAAAAAAACAAAGCCACGAAACTTAAAATAATATAGGGGTATTTATGCATCAGTTTTGGGGTTGTAATTGTTTTACTTTATCGTTAAACGTTTGTGCTTTGGTGGTATTGCCCAAAAGCGTGTGCGCTTTGCTAAGCTGGCTGTAAAAATCGGCCTCCATTTTAGTGTCGTCAATAATAAAATCGAGACCCATTTCTAACGATTCAATAGCCTGTTTTGGCTGATTGAGCTCGTTATGTGCCACCCCATTGATTAAATAAAACAAAGGCTGCGCCGGAAATTTACCTATAGATTCAGTGCTTTTTTCCTTGGCCATCTGGTACTTTTTCAAATCTAAATATAGCAGCATGACGTTGCGCAAAACTCCGAAATTATTGGGTTCCAATTGCAACGCCGCTTCAAAGTTTTCAAGGGCTTTGGCCTTATTGTTTTTAGCCAAATAATATTGGCCGAGTTCCGTTAAAGTTTTGCTATTATTGGCTCCACTCACCATGGCCGTGGCTTCCATTAAATCGGTTTCGTACTTGGGGTTATCGCCCACAAACTGTACAAAATCGGTTAATACTTTGAGTTTAGCATCGGGTTTTATTTCGCTGCTTTTCATTACAATTTTCATCGATTCGATGGCTTTTTCGGCCTCGTCGTCATCCAAATAAAACTTATAAAGCGCCAAATGTACCAATTGTGAATTAGGATTGATTTTTAAAAGCTCCTTTGCGGTTTCAAAAGCCTTTTGCTTTTCGTTGTTTTCGCTGTAGCGGAAAATCAATGCCAAGTAATTCGATTCCTTTTCAGGGTTGTTTTCAACACGTTCCTGCAAATTCTTAATTTGGTCTTTTTTACGTCCGGTGGCTTCGTATATGCGGTTGCGCATCATGTCTCGACTAACCGAAATACCAAATTGAGCATCCAATTCATCCAAGATTTTAAGTGCATCGTCATAATCTTCATTTTGAAGGTATAGCCCCGCCAAATCTTCTTTATAATCGGGGTGGTATTTTACCAACTGCTTTACCGTTTTTATGGCGCGTTTATGGTCGTTTTGCGATATGTAATAGCCATACAACTCATCTAAAAACCATTCGTTATCGGGGTCGAGGTCTACCGCTTCTTTTAATGCATCTTCGGCTTCCCCGAAATTTTTAAGGGCGATGTAGCTCTTTCCCAATTCGAAATGAACCACGGCTACCGATTTGTCGATTTCAATGCACTTTAAAAAGGCTTGTGCTGCTCTATCGTAATTTTCAATGCCCTTTTGTTTTAAGCCCTCGTAAAAGTGCTCTTGGAACTTATCTTCGTTATCGCCCAAGTCGTCATTGAGCGTTTTATTAAAATCAATTTGAGCATGGAATACCTGCGGAATTAATAACATTCCGAAAAGGAAAATGAATATGTAGTTTTTCTTTTTCATTTATTATGTGATGTCTCACTGTGTTCGACATGACAAAAATGTTTCAAATAGTGTTCCAAAGGTTATGGGATTCTGAAACAACCTTTCGACTCCGCTCAGGATGACACTTTTATTTTATTCCAAAACCGAATAATCCCCAATACTGATGCTTGTAAAATTGCCGTCGTATTTTACGTTGTTACCAATCATGGCTTCATCGAGGTTGGCATTTTTAATACTGGTATTGGTTTGTATCAAACTGTTTTTTATGGTTGAATTTTCTATGGTACAATCGTTTCCAACGGACACAAAAGGCCCAATAGTGGTATCTTTCAATACTACGTTTTCGCCAATAAAACAGGGCTCAATAATTTTAGAGTTTTCCAATTTTACTGAATTGGCTACCAATTCTTCTTCGGCGTCGGCTTGCAAAAAGCCCAACATGCGTTGGTTGGTTTCAATGGTGATATTTTTGTTTCCACAGTCCATCCATTCGTCAACCGTTCCGGTTTTAAACACCTTTCCATCGGCCATCATACGCTTAATCCCGTCGTTAATTTGGTATTCGCCTCCATTCATAACGTTTTCATCCAAGATTTCTTGTAGCTTGTCTTTTAAAACGCCCACATCTTTAAAATAATAGATGCCAATTACGGCTTGGTCGCTTACAAAATCTTTTGGTTTTTCAACCAATTCCACGATTTCATCGTTACCGTTTAATTTCACCACGCCGTAGGCTTCGGGGTTATCCACTTGTTTGGTCCAGATAACGCTATCGGCTTGTGGATCCAAATCGAACTCGGCACGAATCAACGTATCGGCATAAGCGATAACCGCAGGGCCAGAAAGCGATGGCTCGGCACACATAATGGCATGGCCCGTACCCAGTGGTCTATCTTGACGGTAAATGGACGCCTTCGCCCCCAAACTTTTTGCCAAATCTTCGAGGCTAGCAACTACATCGTCGCCAAACCAAGCCGGGTCGCCCAAAACGAAAGCAATCTCGTCTATAGGCTGTTTTAATACTTTGGCTATGTCTTTTACCAAACGGTGTACAATGGGTTGCCCGGCTACCGGAATTAATGGTTTCGGAACTGTTAAACTGTGAGGACGAAGTCGAGAACCTCGACCTGCCATTGGGACTATTATTTTCATAAGAAGCCTCCCCTGTCCCCTCCGAAGGAGGGGTAATCTACCGAGGACGTAGCTTTTTTAATTTATACTTTATTTTTTAAATCATTTTATAGAGTTCCCCCTTTTGGGGATAGGGGGCCTTTATTTTACTCCTGTACTTCCAAAACCACCTTCTCCTCTATTGGTTTCAGAAAGTACTTCAACTTGCTCCCATTCCGCGCGTTCGTGTTTTGCAATGACTAATTGCGCAATGCGTTCACCATTTTGGATGGTAAATTCTTCGTTGGAAAGATTGACCAAAATCACGCCAATTTCACCTCGGTAATCGGCATCAACGGTGCCTGGGGCATTTAAAACGGTGATTCCTTTTTTTGCTGCCAAACCGCTTCGGGGGCGTACTTGGGCTTCGTAACCTACTGGCAATTCAATAAACAAGCCTGTGCCTACTATGCTTCGTTCCAGTGGCTTCAACACTCGTGGCTCGGATAGATTTGCCCGTAAATCCATTCCGGCGGAAGCCAAGGTTTCGTAATGCGGCAAATCGTGGGTGGATTTATTTATAATTTTTATTTTCATACTATCTTTTTAAAAATTGTTTGATTTGTTGCCTTTCAAAACCAAATACTATTGCCAAAAATAATAAAACTAAGCCTGTATTTAGGTAATAGTTGCTATTGGTTTTTAATGCGATTACCGACATAACAATGGCCACAATTAAATAAAGAAAAATCTTTTTTAAATCGTAAGGTACGGCATAATGTTTTTGCCCTAAAAAATACGAAAGAAACATCATAACCCCATAGGCTGCCAAAGTTGCCCAAGCCGAAGCCATAAATCCGATTTTAGGAATCATTACATAATTGAAAGCAATTGTGATTATAGCTCCTACTATTGATAAATACATTCCGTAGCGTGTTTTATCAGTTAACTTATACCAAATAGCTAGGTTGAAATAAATACCTAAACACAGGTTTGCTAAAAGCACTATAGGAACAATATCTATTGCTACCCAGTAACTTTCATCTCTTACAATAAGCTCTTTGAATATATTAAGGTAAGCTACTATAAATACCAGCATGAAACTTCCAAAAATAACAAAGTATTTCATTATGGTCGCATAAGTTTCTTTTGCATTGTGTTCTTTAGCATGATTAAAAAAGAACGGTTCGGCTCCTAACCTAAATCCTTGAATAAAAATGGTCATAAAAACCGCAATTTTATAGCAACCACTATATGCTCCATTAATATCTTTTCCTAACAATTCCGGTAATAGCCATTTATCAAAATTTTCATTGATTACATAGGCTAATCCAGCAACCATGATTGGCCAACCATAATTGAGAAGTTGTTTAAAAATTGTTGTACTAAATTGAAGCTTTGTTTTAAAAAAGTAAGGTGACAGTAACAATAGCGTTACTATGCTCGCTACAAGGTTAGCAATGAAGATATACTTTACTAAATTGTTATCGTCATAACTTGAAAACTCTATTCCAAACTCAGGTATTGCCCAAAGAAAAAAGAAGTTTAACGCAACATATATGAGTATGTTAGAAAGCTTTATTGAAGCAAATTTAATTGGC
This sequence comes from Bacteroidia bacterium, assembly GCA_030430535.1. Classification (GTDB taxonomy): domain Bacteria; phylum Bacteroidota; class Bacteroidia; order Flavobacteriales; family Flavobacteriaceae; genus Flavisericum. The sequence goes on along the minus strand of JAUIKY010000006.1, from coordinate 94,315 downwards.
CTTCCTGTTGCTCTTAGGTACGCAAAAGGTACTACTACAAGTGTATCTAATACTAGAACACCCAATAGTAAATTAAAATAGGTTTGGTCTAAATTTACTAACTGCGAAAGTTGTTGATTAAAACTAAAAACAACTGCAAAGAACAAGACAGTAGAAAACACTAAACTTATTAATGCAGTAGAAAACACCTTTTGCTTTTCTTCACTTTTACTAAAAAACCTGAAGAAAGCAGTTTCCATACCATAAGTTAGCAATACATTAAAAAAAGCAGCATAGACATAAAACGTTGTATTGTCTGAATAACTCGTGGTTTCTAAAGTATCGGTATGTAACGGTACTAAAATAAAGTTCATCAATCTGGGTAAAACCGTTGCTAAACCATAGATAATAGTGTCCTTAAAAAACTTTTTTAATGCGCTCAAAGTTTGCTAATTAATCTGCTAAAAATACGTTTTTAGAAAACGCCAACCAAAGATACAGTAATACTTAACGGTTAATTAAAAACAAAAAACCTAACTCGTTAAAGTTAGGTTTTTATTCTTTTATAAGATTCCTGCTTCCGCAGGAATTTATTAATTATAATGCTTCATTAAAAGAATTTAACTCGCTTAGGCTCGTTTAATTATTCAATGCTTCCGCGTTTTATGTCATTTAACTCGCTTAGGCTCGTTTAATTATTCAATGCTTCCGCACCACCAACAATTTCTAAAATTTCGTTGGTAATAGCTGCCTGACGTGCTTTGTTGTAAGTTAACTTAAGCTGATCTCTAAGCTCTTTTGCGTTGTCGGTAGCCTTGTGCATGGCCGTCATACGGGCACCGTGCTCAGAAGCGAACGAATCTCTAATTCCTTTGTAAAGTTGCGTTTTTAACGACTTCGGAATCAATTGCTCAACAATCTCCTCTTTTGATGGCTCAAAAATGTAATCGGCATTCGCATTGGCTTCGCCTCCTACCGGAACAATCGGTAAAAATTGTTCGGTAGTTACAATTTGAGTGGCAGCATTTTTGAATTTGTTGTAAACAATTTCAATCTTATCGTAATCGCCAGCAACAAACTTGTCCATTAAAAACTGTGCTATTTCAGCAACATTTTCAAAAGTTAAATCGTCAAAAACCTCGCTTTTATTGGCAATAACTTTGTTGGTTCTTTTAAAGGCATCATTCGCTTTCTTTCCAATAGCCACGTAAGATACATCTTGGTTGGCGTAAGTCTGCGTAGTTAATTTTGTAACTTCTTTAATGATGCTCGAATTAAAAGCACCTGCCAAACCTCTGTTTGAAGTAATGGCTACGATAAGCACTTTTTTAACCTCGCGCTGTTCAGAAAACTTGCTTCCAGAATCGGCATCCAAAGTGGCGCTTAAACTCTGTAAAAGCTCGGTTAACTTGTCAGCATACGGGCGCATGGCAGTAATAGCATCTTGGGCTTTCTTTAACTTTGCAGCCGATACCATTTTCATGGCACTGGTAATCTGCATCGTTGAAGATACCGACGATATTCTATTACGTATTTCTTTTAAGTTTGCCATTTTTTAAATTTTGAATTCAGAATTCAGAATTAATTATACTTTCCTGCTAAATCTTTTGCTACGGTAGTTAAAGTATCAGTAGCTTCATCAGTTAATTTACCTGATTTTAAGGTATCTAATACACCTCTGTGCTTAGCGTTCAAGAACTCAATAAAATCTCTTTCGAATTCTTTTACTTTATCAACAGGAACGTTTCTCAACAAGTTTTTAGAACCGGCATAAATAATGGCAATTTGATCTTCAACTGTATAAGGATCGTTTTGTGCTTGCTTTAAGATTTCAACGTTACGCTTACCTTTTTCAATAACGTTTAGGGTAGAAGCATCTAAATCGGAACCGAACTTAGCAAACGCTTCCAATTCACGGAACTGTGCTTGATCAAGTTTTAAAGTACCAGATACTTTCTTCATGGATTTAATCTGGGCGTTACCACCTACACGAGATACCGAGATACCCACGTTAATGGCAGGACGTACACCAGAGTTGAATAAATCACCATCCAAGAATATCTGTCCGTCAGTAATCGAAATTACGTTAGTTGGGATATATGCAGATACGTCACCCGCTTGTGTTTCAATAATTGGTAAAGCCGTTAACGAACCACCACCTTTTACGATTGGCTTTAACGATTCTGGTAAATCGTTCATATCTTTAGCGATAGAATCGTCGTTGATTACCTTTGCAGAACGCTCTAACAAACGCGAGTGTAAGTAGAAAACGTCACCTGGGTAAGCCTCACGTCCTGGTGGACGACGTAACAATAACGACACCTCACGGTAAGCTACCGCTTGTTTTGATAAATCATCATAAATGATTAATGCTGGACGACCAGTATCACGGAAATACTCACCGATAGCAGCACCCGTCATAGGAGCATAAACCTGCATTGGTGCAGGATCTGATGCGTTTGCAGCAACAATAGTAGTATAGGCTAAAGCACCTTTTTCTTCTAAAGTTTTTGCGATGTTCGCTACGGTAGAAGCTTTTTGCCCTACAGCAACATATATACAGTATACAGGCTCACCTGTATCATAAAATTCTTTTTGGTTCAAGATGGTATCGATACAAACCGTAGTTTTACCCGTTTGACGGTCACCAATCACCAACTCACGTTGACCACGACCTACAGGAATCATCGCATCGATAGATTTGATACCCGTTTGTAATGGCTCGGTTACTGGCTCACGGTAAATAACACCAGGTGCTTTACGCTCTAGTGGCATTTCGTAAGTTTGGCCTTCAATAGCGCCTTTACCATCAATTGGGTTACCCAAAGTATCAACAACACGCCCTACAATACCTTCACCAACGTTTACAGAAGCAATACGCTTAGTACGTTTTACTGTAGAACCTTCTTTTACACCAGTTGATCCACCAAGTAATACAATACCAACGTTATCTTCTTCAAGGTTAAGTACAATACCTTCCAATCCGCCTTCAAATTCTACTAACTCGCCGTATTGTGCGTTAGATAATCCGTAAGCACGAACAATACCATCACCTACGTTTAATACAGTTCCTACTTCATCTAATGAAGCACTAGCTTCAAAACCTGAAAGTTGTTTCTTTAAGATTGCTGATATTTCAGCTGGTTTTACTTCTGCCATCTTGTTATGTATTTCGCCCTTCTTTTTAAATAAGGGCAAGTTTTAATTTAATGTAAATTCTCTTTTTAATTTATTTAGTTGATTTGCAACACTGGCGTTGTATTGAATATCGCCTATTCGTAAAATGAAACCACCTAAAATGCTTTCATCTACTATGTTTTCTATTTCAACATTTTTACCTGAAAGCTCTTTTGCTTTAGCTAATACTTTTGTCTCTAAATCGGCTGTTAAGGGCACTGCCGTTGTAACTGTAGCCAACTGAATCCCTTTAGACTCATCGAACAACTGATTATATTTTGAAGCCACTTGGCCTAAAATATCCAATCTATTATTGGCTATCAACGTATCGATTAAGTTTTGGGTGCTTTTATCTGTCTTTTTAAACACCTCCACCAATACTGCTTTTTTTGCTGAAGCAGGTATTACCGGACTTTGAAGCATGGCGCTTAAATCGTTGCTTTCTGCAATGGTATTTGCAATAAGCCGCATGTCGATATTAACAGTATCGGCTGTTTTTTGGTCTAACGATAGGCTTAATAGTGCTTTTGCGTAACGTACTGCTGCTCTTGACATGGGCTGCTTAGTTTAAAGATTTCTCAGTCAACATGCTTTCTACCAACTCCAATTGCTTGTCTTTGCTAGAAAGTTCTTTGCGAACCACTTTTTCAGCGATTTCTAAAGCCAACCCAGACACTTGTCCTTTAAGCTCTGCCATAGCCGCTTTCTTTTCGCTTTCAATAGCTGCTTGCGCTTGCTCAATCATTTTATTGGCTTGAACTTCAGCCTCTCCTTTTGCCTCCTCAATCATTTTATCTTTCATTTGGCGTGCCTCCTTAAGCAAAGTATCTCTTTCGGCCTTAGCTTCATTTAGCAACTTTTTGTTATCTGCTTGAAGGTTTTGCATTTCCAACCTGGCTTTTTCAGCAGATTCCAAAGCATCCTTAATACCATCTTCGCGACTTTGCAAAGATTCTAAAATAGGTTTCCAAGCAAATTTTCTCATTAATACAATTAAGATCAATAAGATGATGGCTTGCATAAAAAACAATCCTGGCGAAAAATCATTTAATAACTGGTCCATATATAATTATATAAAATACGTTTTGTATTGTTTTGTTTAATTTTTTAAAAACAGCTTCTGCAACCAACCGTTGCAGAAAACTGTTCTTTTTGTTTTTTTGGGATGATTATTTCCCTAAGATTAACGCACCGAAAGCCAAACCTTCCAATAAGGCACCGATGATAATCATGGCAGTTTGGATTTTACCAGCTGCTTCAGGTTGGCGTGCAATACCTTCCATGGCTTTACCACCAATTTGACCTAAACCGATACCACCACCGATTACGATTAATCCTGCTCCAATTAAATTGTACATACTAATTGATTTTAAAAATATTAATTAAACAAATTTTTAATTAGTGATGGTCGTGTTCTTCAACAGCCATTCCTATAAATAACGATGACAACATCGTAAAAATAAACGCTTGTAAAAAGGCTACCAAAATCTCGATAACCGAAATAAACAATGCCAACACCAACGACATTCCTGTTGATGCTACTGGGCCGAAGGCCTCTTTCATTGTTATCATTAATGCAATCAAGCTCATTACCACAAAGTGACCCGCAGTCATGTTGGCAAACAAACGTACCAACAGCGAGAAAGGCTTAATCAATACAAAACCTACCAATTCTATTACTGCCAAAATAGGTCTTAATACAACTGGTACGCCTGGCATCCACAAAGTGTGTTGCCAAAAATCTTTGCTTCCGCTAAATAAATAGATAATCATGGTGAACACTGCCAAACACACCGTTACGGCTATTTGACCCGTTACATTGAATCCTAGCGGCGTTAAGCCCAATAAATTCAAGATCCAAATGAAGAAAAACACAGTTAACAGGAAGCCCATAAATTTTCTGTACTTCTTTTCACCAATGTTTGGTCTTGCAATTTCGTCGCGAACATAAATTACCAACGGCTCTAAAACACGACCGAAACCAGTTGGTATCGCTCCTTTTTTGTATCCTTTAGCCAAGGCACCAAAACCTAACAACATTAACAATCCTGCCAACAGCATACCGAACACACTTTTAGTAATAGAAAAATCTAACACTCTGCTAGCATTGGTAGCATGGTGCTCATCGTCAAAATTTACTTGAGTAGCCCCTGACTCTAATTCGTATATTTTACTGTGAATCTTGGTTAATTTCACACCATCTTTTTCAACAATAACAGAACCGCTATCGTCGTGGTGAAATTCTGAAGACATAAAAATCCTTAAACCCTCGCTGGTCCAAACAATAACAGGAAGCGGAAAACTTACGTGAGTACCTGTTTTATTGTTGGTATATAAATGGAAATCGTGAGAATCTTTTAAGTGATGCGCTATGTATTCTTTAATTTCTTCTGGAGAATCTATTTGTTCTCCCGCACCGTGGTGGTTATCGTTTTGCACTGGATCTTTTGCAAAGCTCGATACTGATGTCAAAAATAAAACTAAAACTGCAATAAACTTGACAGATTTTTTCGCTACCATCATAATTTTTAAAAATAAAGAATTTAGCTCTCTAAAATTTTGTGCAAATGTACACAATAATTTAAAAACCCAAACCCTTTTTTTACTTAGTTTTTTTGCAACGAAATTTTAACCTTTTCAAAACCGCTAAACAACTTAACTATTTGTTATTAAGCAACTTTGAAACCCCCACTGCTTCTGCGGTTAAAAACAAGAATAGAGGCACTACTAAAGCTATGCGTTCGCTCTTTGTTAAAACCTCATTTTCGAACACTTCATTTTTAAAAATCAAAACAAACAAGCCCAATTTAACAAATGTAAAGGTTAAATACACATAACCTGCTTGGTTAGGTCTTATATCGCTTATTAGCTCCACACTAACATATACTATTAACGAAGCTACCGCATGAAACAGGTAAACCTGCCACAAACTAAAAGATTGGATGACCACAAAATGATTATGAATAGAAAAGGCAATGGCAAACAGCACCAACACACAAAGTGCAAAAACGAGTATTCTTTTTATCATTTATTTTTTATTGGTAATATCTATCACCTGTTTTATAACAGAAAACATAGCTAAAAACACAGCCAACAGGGTGACTACTTTATAATATAACTGATTCGTGTTGTTGAATTTAACATCTAACCACTCACCCAACTTACTGCCCAAATAAATGGTTAACCCCATTTGTATGGCAATGGTGGTAAACCTAACATATTTATTGATTGGCTGTTGGGGTTTCTTGTTTTGGTTGTTTTGCAGACTGTTCGGCATACTTGGTGTTTTTGGCATTGCCCTTCATTACACAGGTAACATTGAAAGTTGCTCCTGGCTCTACCGATAGTTTTCCAGCAACTACTTCACCTTCAATATGGGCAGACGATTTTAAATTTAACGTACCGGATAAGGTGAGCTTTCCAGAAAACTTGCCTTCAAAATGGGCATCGGTGCCGTTTAATGTGCCTTTAATTAAACCAGCCTTACCTACCGCTACCTTACCCGAGGTAGTAACGTTTCCTTCAATAATACCGTCAATTCTTAAATCGCCCTCACTGCTAACGTCGCCAACAACCTTAGTGCCTTGAGCTATTATATTTTGTCCGGAAGTGTTTTCTGCCATTTGTTTGCCTTTTTTGTTTTCAGAGAACATAATGTTAAGTTTAATTGTTATCGATATTCAAATACGCATCCAAATTTTTATGGATTTGAATGATTTGATAATTTGCGGACGATACCACAAAATAGGGGGCTTTTATTTTTTTTCGGTCTTCTTTGGTCATTAGCTGATCGAATGTTTTGGCCACCTGTTCGGTTTTCAAGCCATGCACCAAAACTAATTTGGTGTCTTCGTTATACACGTCCATTGAAGACTTTAAATTGTAATACCTAATATTTTCTAGAACTTCATCTAAAGTTTTCTTAAACGACGTTACCGTTTCGGTATCGGCATTTTTAAATTTGAAAACCACTTTGTAGTTGCCCGACACACTATCGGAAACCACAAATTCCTTATTTGCTAATTTAGGCAAAATATTGGCTTCAATATCCTGAGCCTCTTTACCTTCCAGAGTATTCGCATAGGTTACCGCCACATGGTTGACGGCTTGCTGGTAGGCTTCATAACCTTTTAATCGCCCGATGGCCGTAGCTTTTAGCAGTTCGAATTTAGGAACAATGGGGTCACCATCAAACCTGTTGATATACTCTTCACTTTTAGAAATCACCTCGGCATATTCCTGATTAAGATGCTGCTCGTAGAGCGACTCGTACAAGCTCCTCGGACTGTTTTCGTCATTTTCCGAAACCAATTCCGGATTGGTTAAAATTAACGCATAACGCGATTCAGGATACTCTGAAATAATTTTTTGCTTGGCAATCGCGGCTTCGTCATTCTCTCCTAAAGCCTCATAAATTCGATACAAATTGTATTTTGAAGGCAGAACCAAACGCTCTTCGGGGTTGCTATTCAACAAATCCTGAAACTTACTTTTTGCTAATTCGTATTCACTGAACTTTTCCTTGTAAATCAAACCCAACTGATAATACGCATAGTTACGCTCTCTTGAGATGCTATCGATAACTTTTTCTTCGGAAGGGATTTTTGAAATGTAAAATTGTGGATTGAAACGCTCATCTTCAGTAGCAGAAGCCGCCACATCGGTTGTTGAAGTGCCTGCATTCCCACCACTGGAAACCGCTTTACTCGACCATCGCCAATTGTCTTCCAATTTCCTGTCGCCCCAAATTTTAACAAATTCGTTTTTACCGTACGATACCGTTGTGGGATTGTAAAAATAAAACGCCGCAGCTTGCTGGTTGCCCCCTGGCGGGCCAATGCGCTGCCCTACTTGATTATTAACGGTTACCAATCCACTGTTGCGCTCGGCTGCTTCCTGGGCCTTTTTTTCTTCTTCGGCCTTAGTTTTTAAATCTTCCACCACAGCTTCAAAATAAGCTAACCGTTCGGCGTCGGGCATATTCACCAATTTCAAAATACTGTCATCAACCTTAGCCACAGCCTCGTAGTGGATCACATCATCCAAATTCTCACGCTTACGTTTGATTACACGGTATGGTTTCGAGTTTTCAACCAAACTACCCATCGTGCTATCGTAGTATTTACCAGCCTTGGCATAAATGGAAGCATCAAAATTCATATCGCCCAAGGTTTCGTAATTTTTGGCCACCAAAATATTATCTTCCGAATTGGTACGAAGTGATTTGTTATAATAAGCCACCGCCAAAGAGTCGGATCCATTTTGCAAATGGTACTCGGCTATTTGATAATAAATACGATCTAAAAACGGACGGTTTTCTCGGTTTTCCTCAAGCTCAGTAAGCAGTTCGGTAAGTTCCAGTTTATTTCCGTTTTCAAAATCGAAATTCTTTACTTTTTCCAGATACGCGCTAATCATGTAGATTCTCGGCGTTTTACGGTTCAGCTCGATGACTTTATCAAACGCGATGTTGGCGCTATCCTTATACCCCAATTGGTTGTAAAGTTGCCCTTGTATAAAACGGTAACGGCCACGCTCGTCGTTACTCTTTGTAGCTGCCGATGCGGTTTCCAACAGTGTAATGGCCGTATCGACCACTTTAACGTTCAGGTAAGCTTGTGCCAAAATGGAAGTGGCATCAGCCAAATCCTGACCTTCCAATTCTTCCTTCCTAAGTAAGCGTTTTAGGTTTTTAATGGCCAGTTCGTTATTATGCAGTCTAATATTGGCCTTTTCACGCCACACCTTAGCTTGGTTTATTTTATCGCTCGCCGGATATTTATAAAGAATATAGTTGAAGGCTTCAAGCGCGGGCACAAAGCGCTGATCGAAATAACGTGCTTTTCCCAACAGCAAATAAGCCTCGTCCATTTGCGGATTCTTCTCTTTGCCCTCAATATTCATACTGTGCTTTTGAATCGCTTTAACAGCTTTTTCTTCAGCACGGGTAAAATTCTCATTTTTCGATTGCCCCGGCAACACCACATCTTCAAAAATCTGCATGCGCTCTATGGGCAAAACCTCCCAATAGTTATCGAAATACGCATCGTTTAGGGTTTGCCTACCTTCTTCCAAGGCATTGTAGCCATTGTAAAGCGCATTGAATTCGGCAGTTACGGCATGGTAATTTCGACTTATAAATCGGTCTTTTTTTCTTGAGCAGCCCACGGCCAAGAAGATTGAAAAAAAGACAACAAGTATGGGTTTATAGGTTTTCAATGCTGGTATTTTTAGTCTAAATAATAACTGTAAACTCGCGCCATTATTATAACAGATTGGTAAAAATAAGCATCTTTTTGAATTTAGCTATAAAATGCAAACACTTTTAAATAAAACGGTTGGGGATCAAAAAATTATACAGAAAACCGAACCACCAATAACTGCTACTGATATTTTTGGGCGATGCCCTGCACCTCCATGCCCCAACTTTGGCCAAAAGCCATTGCTTTTTGGGTTAAGCCCAATTGTTTTTTGGCGAGTTTTTGGCCTAAATCGGTATTGTAAAAGGCTGTAAGTTCTTTTATTTCTTTATGAGTGAATTCGGCCATGTACAATTCGGCTATTTTACTGTACAGTCCTGTTAATGTACCTTTAGCTTCTTTGGCGTAAGCTTCTTTTTTATCGCTTGGCACCATGGTTCCTATTTGGTCAATGGCATTTATAAAGGCTTCGCCTGCACCAGTAAGCTTTAAAAATTCAACAGTTTCACTTTTAAAATCTTTGTTCTCCTGTGCTTGTGTTTTTAACACAATTACAGCAAAAAGGGCGCATACCAACCATACTTTTTTCATGTTATTTGTTTTTATGAGTTTTGTTATCTATTTTGAATACAGTGTATTGGTTATTTTTTTAAACCATTTGTTACTCCCAAAGTTAAAATTTACACCTCAACTTCACTATTTTTGCTAAAAATTATTTTTACATGTCATCATTTCACAAACTTTCAATACAAAACATCACTCGGGAAACCGACAAATCCATCAGCATCACTTTTAACGTTCCGGGCAACCTGAAAGACACCTTTTCTTTTCAAGCGGGACAATACATTACATTGAAAACCGAAATTGATGGCACTGAGGTGCGCCGCGATTATTCGTTGTGTTCTTCACCCAAAAGTGGCGAATTAAAAGTAGCGGTTAAAGAAGTAAAAGACGGCACCTTTTCAGCTTACGCCAATAATAGCCTGAAAGCTGGCGACACACTTGATGTAGCCCCGCCCAAAGGCCGATTTATTTTTACCCCTAACGATTCCAAAACCAAAAACATCGCGCTTTTTGCTGCCGGTAGCGGAATCACGCCTATTTTAAGCATTATAAAATGTGCTTTGGAAGAAGAGGTTTACAGTAAAGTTATTTTGGTTTATGGCAACAAAACCACTGAAGAAACTATGTTTTTACAGGAACTTTTGGAACTTCAGAACCAACATAAGGAGCGTTTTTCCATCCAATTTGTGTTTAGCCAACGTGATGAAGACGACGATTCTATTTTCGGAAGGATTGAAAAAAGCACAGTAAACTACGTGATGAAAAATAAGCATAAACATATTGATGTAGATGCCTATTACCTTTGCGGCCCCGAAGCGATGATTCATACCGTAAAAGACGTGTTGACTGGCCATGATGTAAATCCGAGCAGAATTCACTTCGAGCTTTTTAAAGCAGCAAAACCGGCAGAAGTTAAGATTGAAAACGACACAGTTGCTACAGGAAAAACACAAATTACGGTGACCGTTGACGATGAGACCACTACCTTTGAGATGTCGCCAAAACAAACTATTTTGGAAGCCGCCATCGATGAGGATTTAGATGCGCCTTACTCTTGCCAAGGCGGTATTTGCAGCAGTTGTTTGGCCCGTGTTACCGAAGGCGCCGCTACCATGCGACAAAATAACATTTTAACTGAAAGCGAAGTGGCCGAAGGCTTGATTTTGACTTGCCAGGCACACCCAACCACACCTAGTATTTCGGTGGATTATGATGATGTGTAAGCCCCCTCTGCCCTGCGGGCATCTCCCCCAAAGGGTGAGAAGTTTAAATAATTGACTTAATTTTTTTAACCACAGCCTCTGGCGGAATACTTCCTGCTGCCGCTTCGTAATTTTCGGGATATTTATTGCCGTAAACCGAAGTAGGTATTTTGGAAAATTGATTTCTATCGGCCAGCAAAGCGTAATCGTTTGGTTGGTTGAACGGTGCAAAACCAGCAAAAGGATGCGTAACGCCCCAAATGGTGACTGTTTTTATGCCCAACATAGCGGCTATATGGGCATTTCCGGAATCCATGGAAAGCATCACCTCCAAATTGGAAACCACGTCCAATTCTTCATCCAAGGTCAATTTTCCAGCGATGTTTACCGTGTTTTCAAAAGCAGATTCCAATTCATTTAAAACATCAATCTCTTTTTTTCCGCCACCAAACAATACCATTTTATAATCTTTACTTAGGGTTTCAATGACTTTTTTGGTGAGTTCCAACGGGTACATTTTGCCTTCGTGGGCAGCAAAAGGCGCTATTCCAACCATTTTTTTGGAAGATGCTCCAAGCAACTTTTGAAGCTTTGAAGTCAATTCTACTTTTTCCGGAAAGGAAGGGTTTGATAAATCTACCGGATACCCCAAACCGTTGAACACATCGGCATAGCGTTGGTGCGTCGTTTTTAAAGGCTCAAAAATATTCCCAGCAATTAGTTGTTTTTTTTCTTTTCGGCCTTTATCAATTGAAATAAAACGTTTGCATCGCAAAAATTGTTTTAAAACTTTTGTTCGCAACACATTGTGCAAATCAGCAATAACGTAAAATCGATTTTTATTGAGTTCCCGTGCCAATTTATAAAGTCCATAAACGCCTTTATGTTTGCCTTTAAAATCGGCCGAAAAAACATTTAAATTTTGGATGTCCCTAAAAAAAGGCGTAAAAAAAGCCCGAGTTAAAAGGGTTACATTTAACTCGGGATGTTGCTGTGTTAATGCCCTTAATACCGGTACCGTCATGGCCACATCGCCCATAGCGGAAAGGCGGATGACTAAGATGTTTTTTGTTGGTTTGGGCATTTATGTTTATTTGTTGAGGAATTCTAAAAAGTCGTCATTCCGAACAAAGTGAAGGAATCTTTAAAAATCAAAGTTTCGATTATGAGATTGCTTCGAAATAAAATGTCTCGCAATGACGTCTATTTATTACTTTTTAGGCACTCTCTTACTTTTGTGAACGAAGCACCGGGTTCAATTCGTCGTCGTTGTACATTTTCATTTGCTTGTACACTTTCATGTATTTATCACCGTTTTCAATATCGTTTAAAAGCGTATCGATGGCGGTTGAAAGATCTACGCGCTGCTCCAACAAAACGTCCAATTTCTTTTGGCATGCCTCACGATGTGCATCTGTAGCGTCTTCGCGGGTAGCCTCTTCATTCATATGGTAAATTTTCAATGCTAAAATTGACAAGCGGTCAATGCCCCATGCTGGGCTTTCCGTATTTATTGTAGCGTCTGCCTTGGGCTCTACATGTTTGTATTTATCCAGAAAATAACTGTCTATATACTCCACCATATCGGTTCGGTCTTGGTTGGAAGCATCAATTTGACGTTTCAATTTCAGTGCCGCTACCGGGTCGATTTGCGGGTCGCGAATAATATCTTCATAATGCCACTGCACGGTATCAATCCAACATTTTCTGTACAACAAATGCTCAATTAATTCGCTCTCTGGGTAAGCGTTCTCAAACGGTTGGTCTACCGTATTAACAACGTGGTATTTTTCTATAACGTCCTGAAATATTTTATTTGCCTTATCTGTAAACATGTTATTGGTTTTAAAAAGCACAAAACTACGTAATTTAAACAATATTTTAAGTCCGCTTTTATCGCATTGGGATTGTTTTAACTATTCTGGATGAATTTTTAAACGGGTTTCATTAACTTTACCATGATTCATTTTGAACATAAAATTTAGTCCAACCGTCAGTTCGAGTGGTTTTGATGTACGAAAAATTGTATCGAAAACTTTTTTAGTTTCCAAAATCTTAATTCTCGATAGCTCTGCTGAGCGCAGTCGAAGTACAAATTTTTCTCATTTCAATCGAAAAATCCACTCGAATTGACGATTTTTTTTACAGTGTACAACGGGTATAAAATATTTTCGAGCAAATGAAAATCCATAACCTATCGCTTCAAAATTCCATTTTGAATACCTTTATTTCTGAAATTAGAAACATTGAAGTTCAAAACGACCGCATGCGTTTTAGGCGGAATATTGAACGTGTTGGTGAAATTTTGGGTTATGAAATGAGCAAATCGCTAAATTATGAGTCGAAAACCGTTGAAACGCCTTTGGGGACTTTGCCAATACCGCTTCCAAAAAACGATGTGGTTTTGTGCTCCATTTTAAGGGCTGGTATTCCGCTGCACAACGGATTACTCAATTATTTTGACAAAGCTGAAAATGCGTTTATTTCGGCTTATAGGCACCACAAAAACAACTCCGACGATTTTGAAATTATTGTGGAATACCTCGCCTGTCCCAATTTAGAAGGAAAAACATTGGTTTTGGCCGACCCGATGTTGGCCACAGGGCAATCACTCGTTGCTACCTTTAAAGCCTTGGAACCTTTTGGAACGCCGAAAGCCATTCATTTAGTAAGTGTTATTGGCGCCCAACCCGGTATTGATTTTGTTGAAAAACATCTAGGCGAAAACGTACATTTATGGATTGCCACTATTGATGAAAAACTAAACAGCAAAGGTTATATTGTTCCTGGGCTTGGCGATGCGGGCGATTTGGCTTTTGGTGAAAAACTACAGCATTAAAAGTACAAAAGGCACCAAAACCAACACGCCCAAAAACACTTCTCTAAACCATTTTTCGGGAATGGATTCTATATAATTTGACACCACTACGGCCAACGGGGCAAACAAAAACAAAAACTCACTTCCGTTTTTATTTGGTGCTAATAGCACTATTACAAAGCTAATTATCACAGCCAGAACAACCGTTTTTAAGGATGCCCGATTCGACTTCTTTTTCTTCTTGATATTTTGAATGTAAAAAAATAAAGACCACAGACCAAAGGAAGCCAACACAGTAATGGCAATTAAAAATTTCGTGGAGTTGTATTGTGAAAAATCAAAACTCATCTGAAAAGATAAATCGAAAACATCAAAAAAACCACCATAAAAAACCACTGAGGCAGCCACCGAAATAACAAATACAGAGGCTACTCCCAAAAAAGGCAATACCCAATGCCTAATATTGTTGTCGGAATAGAAAACCAGCGAAGCAATAATTAAAACAAAAAACAAAATGGCCCAAAAATAGAATAGACTGGCTACGGCTATCCAAAAAGCAGCATCAAAATACTTTTTTTTCAACTCGCGTTGCGAACGCACACTCAGTAACCTCCGCATAGCCAAAAGCAGAAAAAAATTGGCCAATAACACGTCTGCCCGGTTTGTGGTTTCTACAATGGTTAAAAAAAACAAACTGAATAATAATAGCTCGTAATGGTTCTTTTTAGACAAACTATTTTTAACCACCACAAAGTTTAAAAGTAAAATTGAATTGTAAGCCACCAACAAAAGCATGGCCTGTTTAAACAAAAACCCACCTGTAATCGCATTGTACCCCACATGGGTTTTAGCCACTATAAATGCCAATAGTGTAATTAAAAACACAATAACGAAGTTTACAGGTTTAGATTTATTAAAAAAACTTGTTATCATTATCTGTTTTTGTATTTTTGCGTAGTAAATATACTAACTATAAAACGGTTGGTAAACAATAAACAAACACAAAATGAAAGACTTCTTTTACGCTATACAGGATTTATTTGTAAATGTACTGTTTGCTCCGTACGATGCCTTAAAAGCACTTGAATTGGAAAACTGGTTTGCTGCCAACACCATTTCATGGATTTTCATGCTTATTGGTTTTGTAGCCATGGTTTACTGGATGAAGCAGTTAAAAATTTTTAACGACAACAACGAAGAAGACAAAAGTATTTCTTCGCACTCGTTTCTATAAATCGAATCCGATATCTTTACGATAATTCATCTTATCAAAATGTAGTTTTTCTATATTTTGGTAAGATTTTTTTATGGCCTCCTGGTACGTATTGCCATATGAAGTAATAGCCATAACGCGCCCACCCGAAGTTACAATTTTACCATCCTTTAATTGCGCGCCAGCATGGAACGCTATCGAACCATCGATAGCCTCAACACCGGTTATTTCCTTACCTTTTTCGTAAGCCTCAGGGTAACCTCCCGAGACTAGCATGACAGTTGTAGCCGCTCGCTCGTCAATTTCAATATCTATTTCGTTTAAGGTACCGTTGCCCATCGCTTGAAGCACCTCTACCAAATCGTTTTTCATCCTTGGGAATACCACTTCGGTTTCGGGATCACCCATCCGTACGTTGTACTCAATCACTTTTGGGTCGTCATTATCCACTTTTATCAATCCGATGAACACAAACCCAACATAAGGCAGCTTGTCTTTTTTAAAGCCTTCGATAGTTGGTTTTACAATGCGCTCTTCAATTTTATTCAAAAACTCGTCGGTTGCAAAAGGCACGGGCGAAACTGCTCCCATTCCTCCGGTGTTTAATCCAGTATCGCCTTCACCAATTCGCTTGTAATCTTTTGCGGTTGGTAAAATTTTATAGTTTTCGCCATCGGTTAACACGAAACAGCTTAACTCGATACCGTCTAAAAACTCCTCGATAACCACTTTTGTACTCGCTTGACCAAATTTGGCATCGACCAACATGCTTTTCAATTCCGCTTTGGCTTCGTCCAAGTCATTTAAAATCACCACACCTTTTCCCGCTGCCAAACCATCAGCTTTCAGCACATAAGGTGGTTTTAAGGTTTCTAAAAACGCGTAGCCTTTTTCAACGGTTTCGACCGTAAAACTCTCGTAAGCTGCCGTTGGAATATTGTGGCGCATCATAAATTCTTTCGCAAATTCCTTACTGCCTTCCAACTCTGCGGCTACTTTTTGCGGTCCGATTACCTTAACATGCTTGATGGCATCGTCGTTTAAAAAGTAATCGTGAACCCCCGCCACCAAAGGTGCTTCCGGGCCAACAACCACCAGTTCTATATTTTCATTCAACACCAATTCTTTTATAGCCTCAAAATCGGTTTCACCAATATTTACGTTGGTTGCCACTTCTGCCGTTCCGGAGTTACCGGGAGCCACAAATAATTTTTCGCATTTTGGGCTTTGTGCTATTTTCCAAGCAAATGTGTGTTCTCTTCCGCCTGAGCCAAGAATTAAGATGTTCATGTTCTGTGTTTTTATTAAAGGCACAAAAATAATTGCTTTTGATTAAAGCTACTAATAGATGCGCGAGTTTTTATTTTTAAAAGCTATCCTTTTAATTTTATAAAGATGTTACAGGCTAAATAATAGGCCGACTTTAAAACTGTAAACTGCTCGATTTCCCGGAATAATTTCCAATTCCATTTTATTAAATTAAATTTTTTACTGGACATCGAGTGTTCTGTTTTTCGGTATTGCGACAACACTTCGGGCAAAGCATAAGCCTTCTCGCCTGTTTTTAAAATTTTTAACCAAAGCCCGTAATCTTGGCGTTTCCGGATAAGCGGCATATATACTTTCCCTAACTTGCTTTGATCGTAAATGGCCGTTAAGCACCCTATTTTATTGGAATAGAGCATATCGTTATAACTCAAAACAGCTTGAGGGTTTACGGTTTTATCGGTTAGTGTTCCATTGTTTTCAATAATCTCGTAAGCAGTGTGTGTTAGGCCATAGCCGTTATTCAACATAAAATCAATCTGCTTTTCTAGTTTTTGTGGCAACCATGTATCATCGCTATCCAAAAAAGCGATAAACTCTCCGCTCGCTTCTTCAATCGCCTTATTCCTTGCCACAGCCGCACCAGAATTTTCATTAAGTTGAAATAACTTTATACGTGAATCTTTTTTTTGAAAGACCTCAACTACCGAAACGGTGCGATCGGAAGAACAATCGTCAACCAACAGCAATTCCCAGTTTTGGTAGGTTTGATTGAGCACACTGCCAATAGTTTCCGAAATGTGTTTTTCAGAATTGTAACAAGCCGTGACGACCGAAACAAGGGGTGTATTATTGCTCATTAATGGTTGAAATAAAACTTTTCTTTTTTCCTTTTGTAGCTGAAAATATAGCTTCGGAATTTACATTGTAGGTGACATCGCCGTTAAAATAGCTTTCAATTTCCGACGTTAACAATTGTTTTTCAGCATCCGATAAAACGGAAGAAATATTGAATATTAACTGTCCTTTTTTTTGCTGCAAAACTTGATATTCTAAATTCAACTGATGCTTTTCCGAAAGGTTTTTAAAAATATAATAAAAATACAAACTGGGGTATTTGTTTTTTAAGCCGTAAACGGTTTCGCCTATTCGTCCCAAAACATCTTCTAAAACAAGGTGATTTTTTCCACAGGGGCATTTTGCATCGCGGGAGGCTAATTTAATATAATCACCCAATTTATAGCGAATTATGGGGAAGGAGAGCATGTGCAGGTTGGTCACCAATATTTCGTTATCTACCTCTTCTACAATTACGCCTTCCATGTTAATGTGCATGTTGCCGTGGGGACATTCGAAAGCAATGATGCCAGCTTCAGCTGCGCCGTATTCACTAATCATTTTTGTACCGAAAGCTTTTTTGATTTCGGGCTGGTAGTAATCGAAAATCTTTTCAGAAGTGCCCTTAACCATTTTAATTTGGGCCGGTTTTTCAATTTCTGAATTGTTTATCGCCTTGGCCGTTTCGTAAATACTCGATGAGTAACCATGCACGTAACGGGCGCGTTTCAGTTTTTTTATGAAAGCCAACAGTTCGGTTTTTGAATACGAAAACACCCTAAACCGATTTTGGAAAGCATCCAGAATTTGTGTTTTTAGCTTATAAAAAAGCGATTTGTTGAATCCCCAAAAATAGCCATTCCGGTCCCACGGGTTTACTCCATAATTGCTATAATTATGGTTGATTACCGCACGGTTGAACGAATCGGCATATTCGTTCCTATTAAAAACCAACGATTCGCCTGAAGTCCCCGATGTTTTTGCTTGAAATGTTTTTTTGAATTTATAATTGGTATGAATTTCAGAATTATACTTAATCAGTTCCTTTTTGGTAATTGTGGGCAGCTTTTTTAAATCTGATAGTGTATTTATATCAGATGGTTTTACATTCCTATCAGTTAATATTTTACGGTAGTATTCTGAGTGCTGATAGGCGAAATCAACCAGTTCCTTTAATTTTTTCAATTGAAAAGCCTCCAACTCTTCCAGAGAAAAATTATTGGATTTGCTCAAAAATTGATGAATTCGTTTTGAGGACGGATTCCTCAAATTTCTACCAAGAATATAGAACCATTTATAAATCATACTTGAGATAAAAGTTGATTCCATTTATGCTTAACCACATCCCACTGATAGCTTTCCACTTGTTTGCGGGCGTTGTGGGTAATATCGCCCGTGCCATTTTCAATTAAATCTTTAATTGATTTTACCATAGCGCCGACGTCATTTGGGTTCACTAAAAACCCTGTCGTTTTATCTTTTACCAAATACGGTATTCCGCCAACATTTGTGGTTACAACCGGCAGCCCTAAAGCCATAGCTTCAATGATGCTAACTGGCATGTTATCGATGTTGCTGGTATTTATAAAAATATCGAATGTCTCTGATTTTTTGTGCCAAGCTGCTTTGGTCAAAACCCCGGTAAACTCTACCGAACTTTCCAAATTCAACTCGTTTACTAGTGTTTTTACATTTTCAAGCGTTCCATCACGGTCTGGACCCACCATACACAGTTTGGCATTCGGGAAGTCCTTTTTCAGTTCAAAAAGTACTTTTATGGCCATTTCAGGATTATAAATCTCCGCAAACGACCTAACGTACAACAGTTTCGGACTTATTGATTCTCGGTTTTTAAACTTATAGTTTTCAATTTCCAGTATATTGGGAATACAAACGGTTTTAAAACCTGCATTTTGAAATGTTTCCATCAAATATTCTGATGGCGCCACGTTGATGTATGCGTTCGAAAAAATACGTTTGGACACCCACGGCGATTTTTTCAACCTTTTAAGAAGATTTCCGCCATGAAGAATGGGGATATAGGGTTTTTTAAAACAATTTAACAAAATGGCACAGACATAAGCGTAATAGAAGTTTAGCGTGCTATAAGTGTCAATTAAAACGACATCAGCAGTTTTTTGGTGCTTAACAATGCTAAAAACCATATCGAGCATTCGGAGTACTACATTCGTTTGACTCGACGTTTTTATTACGCTATAGCCTTCCTTTTGGAGCAAATTACTGAGTGTTTCCAGCGTAGAAGGATAACCTGTTTTACTAAACAGATTATTTCCTATGTATAACACTTTTATGTTTTTCATGGCGCTTATTTATTAATAAGCTTTTTCCTCGCCTTTTAACGCATTGGTCAAGGTTTGTAGCATGATTTTTAAATCCAATAACAGCGACCAGTTTTCAATGTAAAAGATATCGTATTTTACTCTATTGATAATATCTTTATCCGTTTCCACTTCACCTCTAAAACCACTTATTTGTGCTAAACCAGTTATACCAGGTTTTACGAAATGGCGTACCATAAACTTATCGATACGTTGCGCATACATATTGGTATGACTTACCATATGTGGTCTTGGCCCAACAACCGACATATCGCCAAACAACACGTTAAAAAACTGCGGAAGCTCGTCGATACTCGTCTTCCTGATAAAGGCACCTACTTTTGTAACACGATTGTCGCCCTTTGTGGCCTGAAATAAGTGTGCGTCTTTATTGGGCGTCATAGAACGGAATTTATAGCAGTCGAATTCCTTATAATTAAACCCATTTCGTGACTGCTTAAAAAACACCGGGCCTTTAGATTCTAGTTTTATGATAATGGCCAGAATAGGTGTAAGCCAAGATAGCACGAAAATGATAATAAACAGAGAAAACAGAATATCAAAAGTGCGCTTGGTCAATTGGTTTACCTTTTCCTGAATGGGGATAGTCCTTAAGGATAAGATGGGGATATAATCGTAGTATTCGTATTTTAATTTTTTGGAATATATATCCTTGTTGTCTGGTATAAACTTTAATTCCCTTAAGTTATTATCGGCAAAATCGATCAATCGGTTTATCTGTTTGTTCGACAAATCGGCCACCGAAAAATAAATTTCATTGATGTCGTTCTCAATAATATAGTCGAAACATTTTTGCAGAGAAAAGCCTTCTTTTTGTGTTTTAAACTGTTTTTTAAAATGGTAACCAAAATCCAATCTGGTTTTAAAAATATGTATTAATTGTCGGGTTTTTTCTGTATCTCCAATCACAATTACCCGCCGGAGGTTTCCTCCTAAAACAGCTCTGTATTTATTTAATAGAAAGAAAAAGAAAAATTTAAAAAATGAGACTAGAGCAAAAACCGTCAGTAAATAATTACCAAGCGACAACCTACTGATATTGGGTTGTTTAAAAAAGCCTATAAAAGCATAAAGTACAATTGAAAAAATAACAATTTGCCTTAACAACAAGGTTATAACCTGAATAACCTTAGTGTATCTATTAACCTCATAAAACTGATTTTTAAAGGCAATAATATACCAAGACGCAAAGGCATACCCTAAAAATAAATATATGTTGTTTAAGTTAATATCAAACAAGAATATAACCCCTCCAATGATGCTATAATCAATAAGGTGCAAAATAGGCTTAATAAATCCTGAATAACGGCCTTGTTTAAAAGTACTCAATCTTTATTTTTTTATGTGTTGGGCAAAATCTTTGTGTTCGCTTTTAAACAGTTCCTCTTTGGTAAGTGTTTTAAAATAATTGTAGGTTATTTTCATGCCTTCAGCTCTGTCTATTTTAGGTTCCCAATTTAGTATTTTTTTTGCTAAACTAATATCAGGTTGACGTTGCAGAGGGTCGTTTTGAGGCAACTCTTTATACACTATTTTTTGAGTAGTTCCAGTTAACTTTATAATTTCTTCTGCAAAATCTTTAATAGTAATTTCATGTGGATTCCCTATGTTTACGGGATAAGCATAATCGCTAAGTAACAATCTGTAAATACCTTCTACTTGATCGTCAACATAACAAAATGAACGGGTTTGCGAACCATCACCAAAAACGGTTAAATCTTCACCTCGTAATGCTTGACCGATAAAGGCCGGAATTACACGACCATCGTTCAGTCTCATCCTTGGCCCATAAGTATTAAATATGCGAACAATTCGTGTTTCCAAACCATGGAACCTGTGATATGCCATGGTAATGGATTCCTGGAAACGCTTAGCTTCGTCATAAACCCCTCGTGGCCCAATGGTATTGACGTTTCCGTAATAGTCTTCGGTTTGTGGGTGCACTAATGGATCTCCGTAAACTTCAGAAGTCGAAGCTATTAATATACGGGCATTTTTAGCTTTGGCCAGCCCCAATAAATTATGAGTACCTAAAGATCCAACCTTTAATGTTTGAATGGGAATTTTCAAATAATCTATAGGACTTGCCGGAGAGGCGAAATGTAAGATATAATCTAGAGTGCCCTTTATTTCTACAAATTTTGTAACATCGTGTTCTATAAATTCAAAATGCTGGTGGTTGGTTAAATGTTCTAGGTTTTTTTTATCGCCAGTAATGAAGTTATCCATGCCCATCACATAATAACCCTCGCTTATAAAACGATCACACAAATGAGATCCTAAAAATCCGGCAGCTCCGGTTATTAAAACACGTTTCAAAATTCTCTTTTTTTGTTGTCTATAGTTGGCAACAAATTTAAAAGAATAAGTTTAAATAGTGGAGGTTTTTTAAAATAATCAAAATGTTATACTAGAATGGTTTAAGCTTCTTAAACGTGGCCTTTACCAATACTATAACACACAAAACCAATATCTTCTAAAACTTTAGTATCTAAAACACCTCTTCCATCAAAAACAAAGGCAGGTTTCTGCATATTATTATAAATTTTCTGCCAATCGTAGGTTTTAAACTCATCCCATTCGGTTAATACGGCAATTGCATGAGCGCTCTTGCAACATTCATAAGGATCACTATTAACTTTCAATAATTTTCTGTTTTCCTCATAATTTCTTGAATTTAAATAATCTATATCTGTATAAATTTGCTCTTCAGTAACTTTAGGGTCGTAAACCTCAACGTGGGCCCGTTCGTTCAATAAATTATCAGCAACTTTGATGGCTGCAGATTCTCGGGTATCGTTGGTGTCCTTTTTAAACGCCCAACCTAAAAATGCGATTTTTTTTCCCGAAACGGTATTGTAAAGCGTACTGACTATATTATCTGAAAAGCGGTTTTTTTGGTAATCGTTCATCAAAATAACTTGTTCCCAATAATCGGCCACTTCGTTGAGTCCGTAACTTTTCGCTATGTAAACCAAGTTCAATATGTCTTTTTGGAAGCAAGAACCACCAAAACCTACTGAAGCTTTTAAAAATTTTGGGCCAATTCTAGAATCCATGCCTATGGCTTTGGATACCTCGCTAACATCTGCCCCAGTTTTTTCACAAATCACTGACATCGCGTTTATGGAAGATACGCGTTGCGCCAAAAATGCATTGGCTGTTAATTTTGAAAGCTCTGAAGACCAAACATTAGTGGTTAAAATATGATCTTTGGGTACCCAATTGGCATAAATATCAACCAAGGCTTGTATGGCCTGTTCTCCCTCTGCTGAAGTATCACCCCCAATCAACACCCTATCGGGTTTCAACAAATCTTGAACTGCCGTACCCTCGGCTAAAAACTCGGGATTTGATAATATTTGAAATTTAACTCCGTTACCCGTATGATCTAATATATTTTTTATCGCTGAAGCTGTACGCACCGGAAGCGTTGATTTCTCGACTACAATTTTGTCTGTTTTAGCCACTTTGGCGATTTGCCTCGCACACAGCTCGATGTATTTTAAATCGGCCGCCATGCCTTTGCCCTTTCCGTAAGTTTTTGTGGGCGTATTTACCGAAATGAAAATCATATCGGCTTCATCGATTGCGGCATCGACATTTGTTGAGAAAAACAAATTTCTATCTCTGGCTTCTTCTACTATGCTATCCAGACCAGGCTCAAAAACGGGTAGTTTATTTAAATCGCTATTATTCCAAGCGTTGATTCGCGCTTCATTAATATCAACAACAGTTACTTTTATGTTGGGACATTTTTGGGCGATGACCGTCATGGTTGGCCCGCCCACGTAACCAGCTCCTATGCAGCAGATGTTTTTAATTGTCATTTTTATTTAATTTAGAAAAGACTTACTGTTACTCAAATAAATTGATTCTAATTTTTTTATGTTTTTAGAAATCTCAAAATTATCCAAAAAAATGTTAAATGAATTTAATCCCATTTTTTCTTGTAGACTTATATCTTCTAAAATATCTAAGACTCTTTTCGGCATCTCTAGGGTTTGATTTTCTTTTATTAGATATCCATTATAATTATTTATTACTAGGTCTCTGTTCCCATCACAATCTGTAGCAACGATAGGCTTTCCTAATGCCAAGGTTTCTATCATAGAATATGGTAAGCCTTCATATCTAGAAGTACTTATGTATAATTTTGATTTTGATATAATGCTGAAAATCTCTTCTCTTGAAGTCCATTCCAACATGGTGATATTTTCCTCCAGCTTTTTTTCCTTTATTCTTAGCTTTACAGCACTTAGATTAGGAGAATGAAAACCCACTCCCATTAAAACTAGATGGATATCTTCATTTTGCTTTTTCACTTGGTTGATTATTTCAACCATCAGTTCGATATTTTTTTGATAACAAGGTCTACCTACCGAACATATGTAGTTATCGGGCCATGTTTTTTCTTGGGTTAAATTTTGTGAGCTTTCTATTTTTTTTATCGAATTAGCAAATAAAATTGCCTTTTCTTTTTTGTACTTTACCTCTAATACCCCTCTACTCAATTCTGATTGTGAAGTTGCTAGTAAAGTTGAATTAATGTTTTTGTAAAAGCGTTCAATTCTTAAAAAAAGTGCTCTCTTAAAAACACTTTCGGTGCTTAGGTACGAGTAGGCATGCGGCGTGTGTAAAACGTTAACTTTGTATAAAATACTAGCTGTTCTGGCTATAATACCTCCTTTGGCACTATGGGCATGAACAACATTTGGTTTTTCATTTCGAAGAATTTTTACAACCTTATTAATTGATTTTAAATCGTTAATCAAATTAATTTCTCTATCAATAGGTAACTCATATGTTTTAACCAAATCTCCACACGGCTTCATATAAGGCTTACTGTTATCATTAATACCTTTTACTATAACAAGTTCAAATTTTCTGTGGTCTATCGCTTCTATTAACAACCTCAAATAAACGTCAACTCCACCAACTGCATGCAATACATGTAAAACCTTTATCTTCATTATAGCGTTAGTTATATTTTTCAATTATTCGTATCACCTCTTGAGCACTATTAAACCACGTAAATTTATTTAATTTAGGATAAACGATAGATCTACTTGTCAACTCCAGCCCTTTAATAATCCCATTTCGGATAGAATCAACCGCATTTGGGTTAACATAAATTACTGAATCATCACCAATTTCTCTAAAAACTGGAATATCAGAAAGCACACAAGGAATATTTTGGCTCATGGCCTCAATCACAGGAATACCAAATCCTTCGTACAAACTAGGAAACACAAAAAGCGAAGCATTTTTATAATAAGCTACTAATTGTTCGTCGGTAATGTGCTTTAAAAACTTTACGTTATCATTAGGTTGAACCTTCTCGTCTGTAGTAAAGTGCCCAACTACATTTCCAATAATATATAAATCAACCTCCTTATTATTTAAGCTATTAAAGGCCTCGATAAGTCGGGCATAATTTTTTCTAGGGTGATGCGAAGAAACGGTTAAAACATAAGACCTATTATTCTTTTCAGGAAGCTCTGCAGGTGTGCTTTTTGTAAACGTTTCAGAGATTCCGTTGTATACAACCGTTACTTTATCAGCAGCTATTTCTAACTCTTTACACACTTCTTTTTTAGCCGATTCACTTACTGTAAATACATGCTGGCATCTTTTTGCTATTCTAGGCACTAAAAAGTTATAGGCAAGAGCAAATGATTTGGAAAAGGTTTCTTTGTAATAGATAAAAGCAACATCATGTATGGAAACGATTTGGTTTTTATAGAAAAGTGGCCCTGTATAGCCAAATGAAACTAAGAGTGGTTTATTGTTTTTTAATAAAAAACGATACAAGTCGATTTGTTCCCATAAATGGCCTTTTTTGGTGCCAATAACCATAGCGTCGAGCTCATCGAATAATGCGTTGTGTAAAACATCAGGACAGGAAACAAAACGAACCCTATCCCCCAACTGCTTTTTTACTTGTTTAGATATTTCAATAGCAAAACGCTGAACCCCAGTTAGGGGCTGAGTTAGGAATCTGGCATTAATAATTATCATGCAATTTTATATCTCTATTATTAAACAAAAAAAGACTGCTAAAAAAAGTAAAAAACATTACTCCGTCTGATCTTGACAAAATATTCTCAGTTAAAGAAATAAGAGCCACAACGATAATAAAATATAAATACAATACATTTTTATATTTTAAAGCTTCTTTATGCTGCAAATATAAAAATAACAAATAGAATAATAGGCTAAACATACCCGAAGCCACAGCAAAGAATAAATACTGGTTATGGGTGTTATAATCCATCCAAGTGTAAATTTTAGCTCCAATTTTATCATTATAACAGGCATTTAGAACATCTTGGGAATCGCCAACACCAACACCAAACCAAGGATTTTCTTTCAAAATATGAGCGGCACAAGCATAAATACCATGTCTCACATTTATTGAATCATAATTATATTCCGTTTTAGTTTCACTAGGAAAATCAAATTTTGTATTAATGATTTCGTTAACTCTTACTCTTAACGGTGTGAAAACAAAGTAGGCTAAGACTAAAAACGAAGTACAAGCCCCAAATAAAGCGATTCGATGCTTCATTTTAATTTTTCGTATAACAAATAGCACATAAAAAGTAGCAACAAACATGGCCAAAATTGGCATTCTGCTGGAAATCATAAATAGCCAAGCGATTAATAACATAGATACTACTAACAGAAGATAACCTTTAATATTTTTTCGTTTTATAAACCTAAAAGCTTTATTAATCATAAAAAACACACAGAATATAACCCAAAGCCCCTGATAAGTAAAGTGCGTATCTGTTATATCTAATAAAGCACTTCTATACCGCCTAGTTTTAATACCCGACACCACATCTTGATTCAAAACATCTTGACTAGACAATCTATTTCTTATGATTTCAGTTTCTGTTAAATCCCCTAGAAAGAAGTCTAAATTATAAACTGTATAGCCCATTTGGTAAAAAACCAATATCATAACAGAAATCGAAAAACACCACAAAATCTTATCCTTAAACGCCTTATCAATAACATCTCGATTCAAATAAAAAATGATTGGAAAAATTAAAAGTGGTAACATTTGTATTAGCCTTCTAACGCCCCAATCATAATTATCTGAATAAAACAAAGAGAAGACCAAAAACACAAATGGGGCTATACCAATTACCAAGTATCGAAGATTTTTTTTAGCTTGACTTTTTGCTGTATTATTTATAATAAAATTTAAAAGCCCTAATAGACTCCAAATAGCAAGAGCCACAGACCTCAAACCGAATGTAAGAATGGGAAACAACGCAAGAATGTAGGTTACCCATATAAACCACTTATTAAGACCTGATTTACTCACTTTGATTAACATTGAGGTTATTTATCTTTAAAAATAACATAGGAAACAGCACCAAAAATGAAATTCCTTGTGTAAGCGTAACGAACAACCCTGCAAATAAAAACCCTATCAATGCATATCTAAGCTTTATGTTTCCTGATGACTTGTCATATAAAAATATAATCAACAAAACGACACCTACAAACCCCGTAGAAATTAACATAAGTAACCAATAATTATCCAATGTCGCTATGAATCCATCCCCCCTTACTGCTCCACCAGCTTCACCAATTGACAAACCTAAAAAAACATTATAGTCAACAGTAATATCGTTCACCCAGTGATCTATCCTCATAAAAAGGGAGGTTAAGTCTAAAACCCCCTTTGCGTATAAAAAATAACCTACTATTAAAAATACGGGGATAAAATAAGGAAAGGCCTGTTTTATTATTCTTAAGTTTTTTTGGGTTAGAAAAAACTTTAAAACCCAATAAATTACTAATACTACATACACACTTCTTACAAAACCAGCTATTGCAAGTATGATTGGTAAAACAACTTTCTTTTTATATTTTTCATTTTGATCAAAAAGTAGGTAAGTAAGTAATCCAAAATAACCAACATTTCCAGGGCTACCAATTAAGCCCGGTGACCTCCAAAAATATAAAAAACTACTTATTTTAAACTTATACTCTGTGTCATTACCCCATTTGTACCTACCAGTAAGTAATTTCATATAATCTTCAGGGCCAAGTATATGTGTTAAAACTATGAAGAATAAATTTGCTACTACTAAAATGTAAAGCAATTTTAATATCTTATCCCAATAATTTAGGGGTATTTGTATTTGTTGATAAGCAAATATTATAAGCCCAACAAGCAATACTTCTCGAAAGGCTATTACAGCAGATTCTAAATCACTTGCATTAAAGGATAAAACGATAACACAAATTATTGAATAGCCTATTAATAAAATATCTGACAGAGATAAATTAATTGTTCCTCTATTAAGCCTGTAAAGCAAAACAACAAATAATGTAAAAAAAACACTCGCTAAATGCACAAATGATTTTAGCTGCCAGTTACCAAGCCAATTAAAAATATTAAATGTAATAATGCCTTGTACTGCAAAAATTTGCAATACAAGGAATATAAAAAATATTTTATTAAAACTTAATTTCACTAATATGGTTATTTTCTAATAGTTAATGTATTATCTCCATGTGTATCAACATTAAAAGCATCAAAAACAGTTTCATCTTTTAAGTCAATTATCACAAAATTATGTTCTGCTTTAATATCTTCTCGATATACATCCATGGTGTAGCTTAAAGCCTGAAAAGTGTAGAACGATATACCTACGGGGAGCAATACATGAAAATTAGGAACCCACCAATTCACTCCGAAATGATTAAAAACACTGGTAAACGATTCATTGATAAAGTTGAAATACTTAAAGAAGAAGAGTATGGCTAAGTTTATTGTAAAACTAAGTGCGACCCATAATTTTTTCTCAAATTCCTTTTTTTGTAGATTTCCCTTCAGGTTAGAAAGTTGAATTAAAACACCACTTAAATAAGTAACTAGCGTAGAAAAAAACATTAAAATGGTATACTTTGGACTCCAGCTCATATAAAAACAAAAACTAGAAATGAGCAAACAAATGTACCTGTACTTAGCCGGTGTCATAAAATAAACGGCTACAACAACAGGAAAATAAATTAAATAGGCAATAGAATTAAATAACATGTTTTTTAAATTTCTGAAAATAAATTATAGTATTCTAAAGCCGTACTTTCAAGATTAAACTTCTCCATGAATTCTTTATTATTAATAAATGACAGTTTGTGTTTGTTTTCGATGATACGATCTATGAGCCTCGTCAATTCATCGCGATGGGTATTAAATGTTAGTTCTGGATTTTGATTCATGATTTCCTTAATACCTCCATTTTTGCTGGAAATAACCATTTTATTACTAATAATTCCTTCTAGGACGACTCTTCCAAACGGCTCATGCCATAAAGAAGGCACTATTAATACATCTATTTTCTTATAAAATTCAGAGCTGTCTGTATATCCTAAATATTCAATTTTTACCGAATTATTTATAGCTTTTAAGGTCTGCAAATAATCTGGGGCCACTTTTCCAGCAATCACAAGTTTCCAATTATCATGCTTTACTTTGGAAAAGCTTTCTAGCATGAACTCAACCCCCTTCTCCTTGTTAATCTGACCAATGTATCCAAAAACAACTTCATTAGGATTCATCAACTTAAAATTTTCAGCTTGGTAATTAAAAACAAATCCATTATAAATAACCTTATTCTTAACCTGCTGAAAATAGCCGTTTTCTAAATGATCTTGCAGTACATAACGACTTATACCAACAACATAGTCAATCCCTGCTGATACTTTTTTCTTTTTAATGGCATACAGTTTACATGATGTACAAAGCTGCACACAATTATGTTCTCCATTAAATTTGGTTGTTTTTGGGCACTGTAGGTAATAATCTCTAATGGTATGAACCACTTTGATGTTTTTTGACTTGGCCAAATCCCATAATCTTACAGAAAAACCACCAAGGTTATTGGTAAACATCACATGAGGCTTAAAACTGTTTAAAATAGTCGTGACCTTAGCGTCGTATCTTTTGTTATAGACATCGTTAAAATGCCATTTCACCTTATTCAAGGTGCTCTGCTTAGCATCTGAAAATGGCCAAAAAACATTTTCAATTTTTAACCTCCAAACTGTTATTCCATTTACCTCTTCCTTGCCTTCAGATTCTCCCAAAGTTAAAACGGCAACCGTAGCACCACGTTTCTTTAGCTTTTCAGCTAAAGCTTGTACTGATATTTCAGCACCGCCCACTTTATAAGGGTGATATAAAGTATTAACAATTAGAAGTTTCATTAAATTCCTCTTTGCCTTAATTGTTTTATTGTTGATTTATGCCCTATAATTACTGCTACTAGTAGCATAAGGTAAATTACTATCTTAATAAATAAGTTAGCGCCATTATAAAAACTTAAAAGCGAAACACTAAAAAATAGTAAGGGTACAAATATTAAAAACAATTCCGGATATTTTAGATTTAAATACTTTTTATAAAAAAACTTTAAAGAAATACAAAGTATAAACTTCGCTAGAAGGGTAGAAACCGCAGCGCCAATAATACCTAGCTTGGGAATTAAAAGGATGTTTAAACCAATATTAATAGTGGCTGCCGAGACTGTAGAAATCGGAATAATTTTCGTCCCTCTGCCCTGAATATCGTAAAAAAGTGATCCTGCGAAAAAATAATACACACCGTGATATACGAAGGCAAAAGCAATAAATGGAATCACCACCCAAGCTTGATGATAAGACTCTGGTGTCACAAAAGTGATCACTTCTTTTCCAAAAAAAGACAAGCCTAAGGCTATAAAACAATAAAAGAGTACAAGTAGTTTGGCTATAACAGGAATATTTTTAACATTATTTGCTTTGACTTGCTCATTAAACCAAGGCACAAAGGCTTGATTGATCCCTGAGGCTATTAAGAACACAATAGAACCAAAGGTACTACCTAGACTATATATTCCGGTTAAAGATGTAGATAATAACTTATTTACAAACAACCTGTCAATAACATTGGTAACCACACCAGATAAAGAATGTGGCACTAATGGTAAGGCATAAATTAGCGATTGTTTCAATAGCGGCCAATCGATTCCAATCTTAATATCTTTACCAAATTTGGTTAACGTATAAATGAAAAATATAAAATTGGTTAAGGCTAAAGCACCAATAACCCCTAGAGCACCTAACTCTAAAACAATCACGCTGATTAACAAAAAAGTAATATTTGTAATAAAAAACAGCAAATTGTTTTTACCAAACTGCTTCCCGTCTTGTTTAGCTTGTAAAGTATTCTGGTAAATGGTAAAAACAGGACTAAACAAGGCCGTTATCATGCCTACCAGCATATAGGGGAAGAAACTAATTTCATCTAGAAAGGGATTTAACACATACTGATGAGTAAGAAGTAAAACAAGAGTAAGAGAAACACTAACTCCAAATACAAAGATGACAATAGTACCGAATAATCTATTAATTTTATCTTCATCGTCTTTATATTCGTAATAAAACCGGTTTAAACTCCCGTTCAAAGACAGGAGATAAAAAACATTCAAAAAGGCGTTTATAGAAGCCACAACGGATATGATACCGTAATCGAAGGTGGTTAAGTATACCGTAAGTACTGGAACCAAAAGAAAATTAATCCCCTTTTGGAATAGATTAAGAATGCTATAAATTCCTGAGTTCCTTAAAATTTTACTCTTCAATATATTAAGCCTTTAATGTTTTTAATATAATTTCAGAGCATTTCAGTGCCGATTTACCGTAAAATTCCTGACCAATGGATGCATTATAATACATTGCCTTATTTTGCACATTTGGTTTACAATTTCTAATATTTTCTATTTCCTCTATTATATCATTTAAACTACAATAATGTTTAATTAAACCATTTCTAACAAAACCATAATAGTCTAAAAATTCAGAGTTGTTAAAGCCAAAACTCATTGAATACACATTTAACATTACCGCTTCTAAATGAATTGATGAATCTGCAGCTATTAAAGCATCTATATTGCTTAAAAAAGTAAAAACTGGCTCTTTTTGTGGTATAGATTTTTCTACATTGGCTATATCTAATTCGCGATTATCTGAAGGATGTGGACGCACAATGAATTTAATATTGGGAAAACAACTTTGCAACGAAGCTACCGTTCTTTTTATTAATTCAATATTGTCCATAGCGTTATATGCTACCCCTATAGTCTTAACTTCATTACCTCTGTTTACGCATTCTGCATATTTATCAAATTTTGGCATCCCTACTAAATAAATTTTAGTGTCCGTTAAACCAATGCTTAGATATTTATCTTTAGCATCTTGGCCTTCTAATAAAGCATAATCAAAATCTAGCACAGGAAAATAACTAGACACCGAGGCATGCTGAATGTAAAAGGTTGGAACATTTAATTTTTTAGCGGCCAATAACATCCCTCT
Source organism: Bacteroidia bacterium (assembly GCA_030430535.1). Lineage (GTDB taxonomy): Bacteria > Bacteroidota > Bacteroidia > Flavobacteriales > Flavobacteriaceae > Flavisericum. The sequence goes on along the minus strand of JAUIKY010000006.1, from coordinate 62,318 downwards.
GGGGGCGATTTCATGATCATTAGCGAAAATGATTGCTTTAGGTTTAAATTTTTTTATAATCCTTAAGCTTTCTGCATACACACCATTAGTTTTAAAAAGTAAATCGTAAAGCCCAATGTTTTTAGACTTTGATAGTCTAATATAGATTAAAAGGTTAACAGGAAACAAGAGGTTGAAAAAGAATTTTCTTCTAAAATTAACGGAAAAGCCATTTTTGAGCCTACCCTTAAAACTATACGGACCGACAAAAATAGTTTCATCAGAAGCCTCTTTTATTGGTTTTAGTGATTCATAATTGTTTGAAGATATACTAAAACACCAAATTTTATTTTCTGGTATCGCGTTTTTTTTAAAAAGCTTTATAAAATCTTTTAAAAATTCTTTAAGTGTTATTAAGCATTTATCTTTAACAGAAAAAGGTGATATTTGTTCTCTTCTTTTCTGGGACACTATTTCTAGATACCCTGAAAACCATATTTGCAATATATCCTCCCATACATGCACAAACCTGTTTGATTTATATTTCATTCAATTATCAGTAATAAATGATTTTTACTGTATAATCTTCTCATTGTTATTTTTAAAAAACAACTCTTCAACCTTAATATTATTCTCTTCAATTATTTTTTCTACAAACTCCCTAAAAACACCCTCTCCTCCCTTTTTATTTAACACCCAAGTAACTATTTTTTTTATGTAATCAGGGGCACTATTCGGAGCAGCACTTAACCCTACTTTTTGTAGTAAGTTATAATCATTTAAATCGTCACCAATATATGCGACCTCTTTCCATGTAATGTTTATATCTCTAATCAAACTATCAACAATTTTAACCTTATCTTTAGCCCCTAAAAATATATAGTCCATATTTAATTTTTCTCCCCTTCTCTTTACAGCTTTGGAATTTTCTCCAGTAAGTATTCCGCAGGGTATTTCTAGTTGTTTAGAAAACAACACACCTGCGCTATCGTAGGTATTAAATTTTTTAAATTCATTGCCTAATTCATCATAGTACATTCCTGCATCTGTCCAAACTCCATCTATATCCGTAAGTATTAATTTAGGTAACATGGCTAACTATTTTAATATATTTGGGTAAATTACTTCGTCTTGAGGCAAATCACTAACTAGCTTTTTACCTATAACGACATCTTTCTGCGCCCATTTAAAACCATCTCCCGGACTTAACATGTGGATATCTTTTTCTGAAATCACATGTCCTCTTTTTAAATCCTTATTTGTCGCTATGGATCTTTCTAATTTTTCTCTAGCGGTTTTCACTGATTCTTCAATAAAAATCTCTTCCCTTCCAAACGAAAGTTCTAAATTCCTGATATCCCTCATCATTCTATAAATACCGTCTATAGCTAAAGATCCCGCTTGATCAGTTCCTTTCATCTGCCGATCTAAAGTGATATGCTTTTCAATTATTTCTGCCCCCATAGCTACAGCTGCTAAAGGTGTAGCAATCCCAATAGTGTGATCTGAGTATCCTATTGTATATTCTGAATAATGCTTTTGTAAGTAAGAGATGGTTTTTAAGTTAACGTTCTCGTATTTGGTTGGGTACTCTGAAACACAATGTAAAATAGATATGTTTGAGTGATATTTGTTTATGGTGTTTAAAGCTAGATCCAATTCACTTTCTCCTGCCATTCCAGTAGAAATGATAATAGGAATTTTTGTTTCAGCCAACGCTGATAACAATGGAAGGTTTGTTAAATCGCGTGAGGCTACTTTCAATCTGTCTGGAGTAAATAACTTTAGCATCGACATACATCCTACTGCACAAAGCGTTTCTATAAAATCTAAACCTTTAGACTTTGCGTATTTATACAACTCAAAGTGCTGCTCATCATCCAATTCTAAAAAAGCTCTGTGCTCTCCGTAGGTTTTACCAAAAGAATTTGTTGTATTGTAAGGGCGTGTCATTTGGGAGGCTGATAGCTCCTGAGACAGATCTCGCTTTGTAAGCTTTACAGCGTCCATTATTTTTAATTCTTGATTAAATAGCTTGTCGTATATTGGCCTACTAACAACATCTATCAAAAGTTTAGCTATATCAACAGAACCATTATGATTTTGCCCTATTTCTCCAATTATGTATGTCATTTCAAATTGTTTTTTATTTCATTTTTCATTGATTCCAAAAGGTTTTCTGCTTCTCCTTGTTGTAAAAACTCAACCAAATCATGTAATCCAAAATTTTCTTTCTGTTTCGGTTTGTACCAATTAAAGTAGATTTTCTTTAAATTTTCAAAATCATTTTCTGTATCTAAAGTACACCTAATCGAATATGGAACTTTCTTTTCTATAAATTTGACATTAAACTCTTCTGGTGAAGTATAAATACAGTTTGTCACGTGCTCTATACAGCTAGTACCACCCTTATTTTTGAGTTTTTTTAGAGCTTGAACCGACACCATTTCTGAGAAAAAACCACTATGTGTTAAAATACTTGGTTTTCCATTCACCATAAAAGACAAATAATCTTCACCGTTATATTTTTCTAAAAGCTCTGAGATTAAATTAATATCTAAAAAAGGATTGTCTGAACACACCCTAATTATTCTTTCAAATTTGAAAAAATCGGCACATTCTATAAAACGGTTTAATACATTGTGTTCGGGTCCAAAAAATACAGATATATTGTATTTTGAGGCATAACTGGACAAAATCTGGTCATCTTTATTAGTTGTAGTAGCTAAAACCGCAGGAATTTCCTTCGAAATCAACTGCATTCTTTTCAACAAAACATCTAAAAAAGTATTGTTCCCATCAAATTCCCTAATAATTTTCTTTGGAAATCTAGTTGAAGATGTCCTTGCTTGAATTATTATGCCCGTGTTATTTGTTACCATACCATTAAAATATCTAGACTCAAACGCTAAACGCACCAGAACACTAACCTATTAAATATCAAAACCCTTTAAATATAAAGTATTCTTTCCAACAACTTATTACTTTACTCCATTCCTAGTAAAACCGAATATTTCGGCCGCTGTGCAAAAGTAACATAATTACTAGTTTTGACAAGGTTGATCTTGTTAATTAAATCGTTTTCTGACAGTATTTTTCGAGCAAAATCGTACCAAGTCATCACCTCATCATCCGAAAAATGCTTTATACCGTAAGTATTCGATTTTTTAGATATTAATTTTAAAACAAATCTTGCTAGATTCTCCGTATCGGTCGGGCAGCCTAATTGGTCTGTAGTTATAGATAATTCATCTTTTTCTTCAGCTAATCTCATCATGGTTTTATAAAAATTATTACCATATTTTTTGCTGTATAACCACGAAGTTCTAACAATGAAGTATTCTAAAAGTATATTTTGGATATGCTGTTCGCCTAAAAGTTTTGATTTGCCATATTCGTTTATCGGGTTGGTATCATCTTCGACAGTATAGGGCGTTGTTTTTTCACCATCAAACACATAATCAGTTGAAATATGGATCAAAACAACATTATTTTCTTCACAAGCCAAAGCTAAATTTTTAGCACCATCGGCATTAATTTTGAAGGCTATATCGGGGGTTTTCTCGGCCTGTTCCACGTTGGTGTAAGCAGCACAGTTAATACAATAATCGAAATGGTTTTGTTCGAAAAGCGTTGATACCTTTTCAAAATCCGTAATGTCTAATTCGGTTTTTGAAACAAAAGTAAAATCAAGCCCCAAGCTATTAACCGCAAATAATTCTTTGATGGTTTGCCCTAATTGCCCATTAGCTCCCGTAACTAAAACTTTAGTATCCATTTAAACAAACACTTTGTTTAACGGTTGAAGTTGCTTGTCTTTTTCTGAAATGATTAACTCATCTTCAGGAAAACCCCAATCAATATTCAAAGACTCATCACTATAAATAATACCGGATTCTGAAGCTTTATTATAAAAGTTATCGCATTTATATGAAAAAATGGTATCGTCTTCCAAAACCACAAAACCATGGGCAAACCCCCGGGGCACGAATAACTGTTGATGTTTTTCACCGTCTAAAACTATTGAAAAATGCTGTCCGAAAGTTGGCGAACTCTCTCTTATATCGACACAAACATCGAGTACTTTTCCTTTTATTACCCTGACCAATTTGGCTTGGGCATGTTCACCGGTTTGAAAATGAAGACCCCTTAAAACCCCTTTATTTGACTTCGATTGATTATCCTGTACAAAATTTACTGAAACACCTGTTTCTTTCTTAAATACGTTTTCATTAAACGTTTCAAAAAAATATCCCCTTTCATCGTCAAAGACTTTAGGAGTTATTACGAAACAGCCTTTTAAATAAGTTTCTTCAACTTTCATTGTCTTCTATTAATTGTTGAAGGTATTTTCCATAACCGCTTTTTAGCAATGGTTGTGCCAAGTCACTAAGCTGGGATTTATTGATGTACCCCATCGAGTAAGCCACTTCTTCAATACAACCAATTTTTTGACCTTGACGCTCTTCAATAACCTCAACAAATTGCGAGGCTTGCATGAGTGAAGTGAATGTTCCCGTATCCAACCATGCGGTACCTTTATCCAATATTTGAACATTCAACCTTCCTTGATCGAGGTATGTTTTATTAACATCGGTTATCTCTAACTCCCCTCTTTTGCTTGGTTTAATATTTTTGGCTATTTCAACAACAGAATTATCGTAGAAATAAATACCAGGAACAGCAAAACTTGACTTCGGTTTTTCAGGCTTTTCTTCAATGGAAACAGCCTTATTGTTTCTATCGAACTCTACTACTCCGTAACGTTGAGGATCCTGAACATGATATGCAAAAATAACCCCACCTTTTGGATTAATATTATTTTGCAAAGCTTTATCCAATCCTGAACCGTAGAAAATATTATCGCCTAAAATAAGTGCTACACTATCGTTTCCAATGAATTTTTCGCCAATAATAAAGGCTTCGGCCAATCCGTTGGGCTGTTCCTGTACAGCGTATTCAAAACGGCAGCCGTAACTAGAACCGTCGCCCAACAATTCTTTAAAACTGGGTAGGTCTTTGGGCGTGGTAATGATTAATATCTCTTGAATGCCGGCAGACAATAATGTGGATACCGGATAGTAAATCATAGGCTTGTCGTAAACTGGCATCAATTGCTTGCTCACCACTTTGGTAAGTGGATACAAACGTGTACCAGATCCGCCTGCCAATATGATTCCTTTCATCTATTTATTGTATTTTTTTAAATACCATTCTATGGTTTTCTTAATACCTGTTTCAAAGTTTTCTTCAGCTTTCCAACCTAATTCATTTTCAATTTTTGAAGCATCGATGGCATATCTGAAATCATGTCCTGGCCTGTCGTTCACAAAAGTAATTTGTTCCTTGTATGACTTGTCTTTAGGATGCAATTCATCTAAAATTTCGCAAATACTATTTGCTATATATAAGTTGTTCCGTTCGTTACGGCCTCCTATATTATAGGTTTCCCCTGTCTTTCCTTTTTCAAAGGCAAGTTCTATACCTCTACAGTGGTCTTTAACATATAACCAATCCCTAATATTTTTTCCATCTCCATAAATGGGAATATTTTCATCATTAATAGCCTTTCGGATTATTGTTGGAATTAACTTTTCATCGTGTTGTTTTGGCCCATAATTATTGGAACAATTGGTGGTAACCACGTTCATTCCATAAGTATGAAAATAGCTTCTAACTACAAAATCTGATGATGCCTTTGAAGCGCTATACGGACTATTGGGCGCATAAGGCGTCTGCTCGGTAAACAAACCCTCGTTGCCTAAAGTGCCGTAAACCTCGTCAGTAGAAATATGTAAAAAACGAGAACCTATGTGTTCTTCTTTTGCTTTTTGTGGTGCATCCATCCAATGGTTTTTGGCTACATCGAGTAAATTAAAAGTACCCAAAACATTAGTGTTTATAAATGCGCTTGGATCTTTTATAGAATTATCGACATGCGATTCTGCAGCAAAATGAATGACTCCACTAAAATTATGTTTTTCAAAGAGCTCTTCGATTAAACCTCTGTCACAGATGTCGCCTTGAACAAAAGAATAATTCGAATAGTTATTTACTTCTTCTAAATTATCAAGGTTACCAGCGTACGTCAATTTATCTAAATTAACTATTTTGACTGATGGCTTATTGGACAAATAATACTGAATAAAATTTGATCCTATAAAACCTGCACCACCTGTAACCAATAAAGTCATAAGACTAATTTATTTAACTATTTATTTCATTCTGTTCTTTAAGAAACTTCCCTAAACCTAAAACAAGAAAAGTTAAAAATGTTATTCCAAATAAAACAATGGGCAGTACGAACTTCTTTTTATCATGCCATTCCCTAATATCATATCCCGATTCCGGAAAGGTAGCTATTACGTTTATAACATTTTTTTGAACTGCTAAAACACTGTCAATTTTCCTTCTTTGCGTTTCATAATTTAAGCCTAACTGTACAATTCTGGATTCATCAACAATCAAGTTTCCAGCAGAAGATTCGGCATCACCCAAATATAAATTGGTACCAGAACCGGGGACTACATCCTTTTGCGATTCATTAATCCTGATTTTTAAATATTCCCGAGCTAACGAATCTGTCTTCTCAATCTGTTGGCTCAAGGTTTTATCTTTTTTTTCAAGTATATCTCGATTTGTTTTTAACAACTCATTTAAGTATTCATTTTCGGAAATTTGATTCACAAACGCCTTCTCCATTTTTTTATAGATATGCTTGTCGGTAGAAGCCACTCCAATCTTGTGTATTTTATAGTTATGAGGTGTTAAAGACTCCCTATAGCGATCATAAGTCATCTCAGTCCTTGATATAGAATCCAGGCGCTCATAAAATCGCGAATACATTTCGGCAATATTATTTTCGTCCAAATCAGGCTCAACGTAAAAGCCTTTTAAGTTTGAAGCCAGCCCTGGAGATATGTTTAATTTAGCAGCCAATTCTAAAGAATCTTTATCAATATTTGCCAGTTGATGGAATTGCTTAATGTTTTCGTAAACCTGCCTAGTAGAATTAAAATTCGTCTCTATATACATATTGGCTCCATACGTTTTTTTAGAATTAGCATCAATAATAAAACCTATGATAATCCCTAATAAAACCGCTCCAGCATACCACGGCAATCTCTTATAAATGTGAACCAGCAAAGACAGGATTACTTTATAGATACCAACAAAAATGCTTCCTATAAACTTAAAAAGACGGTCAAAAGCATTACCAATTAACTTGAATAATTGTCCTAAATCGACTTCTTCCGATTGATTTGGCTGTTGCTGTGGCAAATCTTTACTCATAATTGCAATTTATTAATTTAATATTTGTTCTAATATGGTTCTTGTTATTAAGTAGGTGGGTTTTACCCCTGAGGTTCCTAAACCTCCAGAGGCCAAAGTTGCTCCGGTTTCCAGAGGGTTATCACTGGCGTAATAAGCATACCTTACCTTTACGTTTGGTTTTATACTGCCCCTAACTTTTGAGGCCGCCTGAATGGCTTTTTGATAATGGGCGCCTTCCATTTCAAGCCCTATAACTTGCCAAGTGGAGTTGTAAAAAAACTTTAATATGTCCTTATTTTGCAGCGATGTTCCTAAAACAGTTATCATAGATCCCTCATACACATCTACGCCGTGTCCTTCTAAATCTTCCTTTTTCAATTGGTTTTCAAAAGGATAATTATCGGCTGTGCCTTCAAAAATATGTGCTGAAGGAATCATAATATCGCCCTTTCCGCCTTCCAAAATACCAGCTTTTCCCATGATGGACACCGACTCTACATTTAAATGAATGTTTTTCCCTTTTGTCTTGTAGGGTTTCAAAAGTTCATCAATGGTTTCGTAAGCCTGCTCTCCAAACGCGTAATCCATTACCAAAATAACTGGTTTTTCTTTTTCTATTACCGATGGGGTTACCTTAATCTCGAGTTTGCTTAAATCGATTTTTGATGTATCGAATATTTGAATGTCAATATTTGCACCCGATGTATCCTTTAAATAGACCATCCCTTTACTAAGTGCTTCTTTTGCTACTTTATTTCGTAAGGTTTGATTGTCCTTATTACTCAAATCTTCATAAAGCCCGAAAATGCCTTTAGTATTGCCTTTCGGTTTTAAACTTTGATGAGCAAACAGCGTATTCATGACGCTGTGCATATTGGCACTTATAATATGTATAGGCCTTTCTAATAGCCCCGAATTAAACAGGTTTTCTTTTATATTATCGGCCCAAATTTCACCATGGATATGATGACCAATGCGCTCTCTTAAAATAGGGCTAAAGGTAATGGTTCTTTTATTAAAATCAATTTGCTCTTCTATCGCCAATTTACCCAACCAATACACAATATGCAACAAACGTTCTGGCTGATTGGGCGTAGCAAACTTATGGTAAATGTTCGTTAATTCTTTAAATGTACGCCCCAAAATACTGGCTAAATGGGTAATGGCCACTTCCCGCTCTTCTTGGGTAAGCTCGTTGTTTGCCAGTACAATTTTTTCTAGTTTTTGCCAATCCCGAGTCGTGTGTCCCTCATCATTAATAAGTACCTTCGAGCTTATTTTATGTGACTCAACAAACATAAAAGTTAAGTGCGTCAAAATATCGTAAATATCCGATCGCCCACGGGTAATTTCAATATTCATTTGCTCGGTATCAATCCTATAGCAATTCCTTCTTCGTTTTTCTGGAATTATTGGCTTGAAATGCGAATTACCGTAACCTTCATCACTCGTTAAATTGATAAAAGTACACTGCTCTATACCAATGGGAAGTCTGTCTATTACATAAAGCAAACCATCCAGTTCGGCTTTTTCTTCGGCAATCGACCCATAAATTTCTGGGCGAAGCGTTAACAAGGCCTCCCTTAGGGTTTCTCCCGAAATGCCCATAGGCTTGTAAAAGCCACGGTTGAATAAATGACGCATAGTAATATACATGCGCTCAATGGCATTCGAGCTTTCTTGGGCTCGCGTTCTTGCATGATGTTTTTTATTACTCATAGTGTCATTAAATCCGCGGCAAATATACCATTAATTGTGCGATTTTACATTTGAAAACTCATCAACAATTTTTCGGTCGTTTGCTAACCTCGGAATTTTATTTTGGCCACCCAACTTACCGACCGATTTCATGTATTCCTGAAACCCACCTTTTTTCACTTTCGTTATTTTTAATTGCTGAAGCACCTTGCCTTCAATCAAATCAAAATAATATGAATTTTGCCTCTGAAGCGATTCGTCCAGTTTTTTCGCCAAATCGGAAAGATTTTCAGGTTCGTTTTCAAACTCAATAAACCATTCATGGTAAGGCAAGCCTTTTTCTGGGTTAATTTGTGGTGCCACGGTAAATTCGGTTACCCTGATTTCTGTATTTTCAATGGCTTCCTGCATGGCTTGCTCCACTTCTTTTCCAATAACATGCTCTCCAAAGGCCGAAATAAAATGCTTGATTCTACCTGAAACGATAACACGATAAGGTTTTGTTGATGTAAACTCGACCGTATCGCCAATATTGTATCCCCACAAACCGGCATTGGTTGAAATAATCATCACATAATTTACCCCCACTTCAACATCTTTTATGGTAATGCGTTTGGGGTTTTGGTTAAAAAATTTGTCGGCTTTTATAAATTCATAAAAAATACCTGAATTGAGCTGGAGTAGCATCCCTTTTTCATTCTGTTGATCCTGAAATGCAAAAAAACCTTCACTAGCGGGATACAGCTCAATGCTATCTACTTTTCGGCCGATTAAATTTTCAAACTTAGCACGGTACGGTTCGTAATTAACACCTCCAAAAATGAATAGGTTGAAGTTTTTAAAAACCTCTCCTACTTTTTTACCTGTTTTTTGCTTGATTTTTTCAAAATACATCTGTACCCACGACGGAATTCCCGAAATAACCGTCATATTTTGTGGCAAAGTCTCTTCAACTATGGCATCTACCTTGGTTTCCCAATCCTCAATACAATTGGTTTCCCATGAGGGCAAGCGGTTTTTTTGAAGATATTTGGGTACATAATGGGCTACAATGCCCGAAAGCCTTCCCAATTGAATGCCATTTTGCTCTTTTAAAATAGGGCTTCCCTGTAAAAAAATCATTTTGCCGTCCACAAAACTGATATTCCCCGTTTCGTGTATGTACATTAAAATGGCATTTCGTGCCGCCTCAACATGGCTGGGCATGCTTTCTTTCGTTATGGGAATGTATTTGGCTCCGGATGTGGTGCCCGAAGTTTTGGCAAAATAAATGGGCTTGCCTTTCCAAAGCACGTTTTCTTCGCCTGCAACTACCCTTTCTACGTAATGCTTTAAGGCTTCGTAATCGCGTATTGGGACACGCTTTACAAAATCGGCATGGTTATTAATACTCACAAAATCGTGGTCCTTACCAAAAGCGGTACACACAGCTTCCGAAATTAAATTTTGAAACACCTTTTCTTGAGTTTCAATGGGGTTATCGGCCCATTTTTTGATGCGCTTATAAACCAATTTTGAAAAGGGTTTAGCCAAAAATGATTTTATTGATGCCATTTAGTTGAAATCTATAAAGTTGGTGGGGTTTATGGGGTAGCCGTCGTTCCAAAGTTCAAAATGCAAATGTGGCCCAGTGGATAGCTCGCCTTCATTGCCGGCAGTGGCAATCACTTCGCCCGCCTTAACCAAATCACCTTGGTTTTTGGTAATGGAAGCATTGTGTTTATACACCGAAATTAAACCATAACTGTGCTCTAAAATAACAACGTACCCTGTAGTGGCGGTCCATTCGGCAAAAACCACAATACCATCGGCAGTAGCTTTTATGGGCGTGCCATTGGCTACCACAATATCGACAGCATAATGTTTTTCTTGAGCATTATAAGGCTCGGTTATTTCGCCGTTCGCAGGCGGAAATAATATAAAGTTTGAGACCGAAGTGGCCGATTCAAACAAATTGTACTTGTCCTCTTTATCTACTTTTTCACGCAAAACGGAATCTTCCGCTATGGGTTTTAAATCCACTTCGCTGGCTTCCAACTTAACGGCTTCAACAATGGAGTCCCTATTAAATTCGGCACTGCTTACATCGCCCGTTAATACTTTTTTAATGGATTCGTAATAGCGTTCGTTCATAGCAAGCGCCTGTTGCAACGAGTCGGTTTTATAGGTAAGCTCTGTGGCTTTCTTTTTTAATGCGGTTGAAGAATAGCCCGGAATGTATTCCCTAAGGGGCGTAAAGGCTATGATTAAATAGGTTAGCGAGATTAAAAAAATGGCCAATAACGAACCCATTACAAAAACGTTAAGCCGCGTTAATTTGAAAGACAAACGCTCTTCGAAAGTGTTTTCGTTTAGAATAACCAACCGATATTTATCGAGCAGTTTCCGTTTAATTTTTTTTGGCTCCTTTTTTTTCTCTTTCATGTTAAAAACAAAAATAATAGAATTTCTTCAATACCATCTGTTAAAACCAAGTAAAGCGTTGTGCCACTTATGTGTTTTGAAAATGCTAAAGTTATGCTGAAAACGTTTTTATTTGAGTTTAATTATTAACTTTGCTTTAAAATAAAGATATATGAGCTTATACATGTTACCTTTAGCAATAGGTCCTTGGCAAATCGCATTAATTGTTGTTGTGGTTTTGTTGCTTTTTGGAGGTAAAAAAATACCGGAATTAATGCGTGGATTAGGCAGTGGCATTAAAGAATTTAAGGATGCCAGCAAAGAAGACGAAGCCAACAGCGATAAAAAAGAATAAAATTTTTAGGCAGTTTAAAAACTAAAAAAAAGACCAACTTATAATAAATTAAGTTGGTCTTTTTTTATGGTGTTCATTTTCTTCTATTCCAGTTTAACGGTTTTAATAATAGCCTCCATTTCAAGCATATAATTTCGCTTATCAACCGAAGGCGCAAAGGCAAAACCTTCAAGTACCACCCAGCGTTTGTTTATCTTATCTTCAATGGCGTAATTAATAAAAGGGCCGCCCATAAAAGCATTTTTAAGTTCCCAAATACCTTTGGTTTCCAGAGCAGGTTTATTGTCCAAAATGGTTTCTCCGAGAAAAGGCGTATAAGCCTCTTCTGTAGCCAAATAAGAGCCTTCAACACCGCCTTCAATATGTAGCTTGCCAACCGAATCCCTAATTTTGATAATTTGATTTACCAAGCTGTCATTTCTTTTAATGGCCGAATAGGGCAGCTCATAAATCATAAGGTTGGTTGTTCCTGTGGTAATATCTTTTCTGATCCAAAAAAAGTTTTCAGCCGATTTGGCTATGCGATAAATAGAAGGGAAACCGATAGTAAGATTCAGTTTTTCTTTAATGGTTTCAAAACTGTGTGGCGATTTAGCCATTTGTCGCTGCCTTTCGGCAATTTCAGCATTCCGGAAGGTTTCTATTATTTTAGCTTCGTTTTCTTTTACAACTTCAATAACCTCTTCCCTTGTTTTCCCAGAAACGGTAATCACTTTTTGAGGCTTAGCGTACACATTTTCTGAAAAATCGATACCTTTTTCGGCATTTAACTTTACCATTAAAACGGTTCTGTTTTTAGTAACAAATCCCGAAAACACGGCGGGAGGAATCTGGCTTATGGTAAACATAGGCTCGTCTTGTGGCAGCCCGTAAATAGGTTTGGCCAATACCGCCCGAATCGCCTCGCCTACACGGCCATCCCATATTTCATTTTCGGTAACTACCGAAACATTGTTAATCGCCCCCGAGGAGTCTTGAATATAGCGTTGCTCCTTTGATTTTTTTTTGTCGCCACACGAAGCGAAAAACATCACGCATACTAATGAAAAGACAATATATCGCATAATTAAAATTTAAATTTTTAAGGAATTAGCCTTTGGATATTTTAAGTTTCATTCCCGGTTTTAGTTTATTACCGCTAATACCGTTCCAATCTTTAATATTTTGAACAGAAACTCCGGGAAATTTTTGGGAAATGCTCCATAGTGAGTCTCCAGACTGCACGGTATAGGTTAACACATCTCCAGAAATAGGCTTTGGTTTTTTAGCAACCACTTTGGGGGGAGTAGCAGAAATATTGGGCTTTCGTGGAAAAATGGTTAATCTCTGACCTATTTTTAGGTTATTGCTACGCAGGCCATTCCAGCGTTTTATATCGCTTACCCTAACGCCGTACATTCGGGAAATCTTCCCAAGATAATCCCCCGATTTTACGCGATACCTAACACTCTGGTTGGCTTCAATAAGCTGCGGCATGGGTTTTTCCCGCTTATCGAATTCTGCTTTCGCATAAGCATAAATAGTATCTTCGTTGGCTACAAAAGCGCCAATAACATCGCGCGGCAGCCTTAAAGTGTAGTTTTCATCTTTAATAAATGGAATGATATCCAGTTTGTACGAAGGATTTAAAAACTGAAGTTCTTCAATGGGCGTTCCGGTAACTTCCGAAACTTGGTCGAGTGTAATCATTTGTTTTACCCTTACGGTATCCGTTTCAAAATAGGCCATTTCGGGCTTATACTTTTTGAAACCATGCTGTTCGGCATACTCAAAAATATACATATTGGCTAAAAACGCTGGTAAATAGCCTGCGGTCTCGCGTGGTAAATTATGACGGATATTCCAATAATTTTTATAACCTCCAGAACGTCGAATCGCTTTAGTGACGTTGCCCGGACCCGAATTGTATGCCGCCAAGGCCAAATCCCAATCGCCAAATATTTCGTATAGTTTGGCCAAATATTTTGCGGCCGCTTCGGTCGATTTTATGGGATCGCTGCGCTCATCAACATAACTGCTTACGTCCAAACCGTACATTTTTCCTGTGGTGAACATAAATTGCCACAAGCCCGTAGCCCCAACCCTAGATTTGGCACGCGGTTTTAAAGCCGACTCAACAATGGCCAAGTATTTCACTTCTAAAGGAATATCGTAAAGATCTAATTCGCGTTCGAACATGGGGAAATAAAATGCACTTAAAGTGATTAAGTTTTGAAGTTGCTCGCGCCTGTGCTTTAAGTACGATTTGATAACACTCTCTAAAGACGGATTATATTCCACATTAAATGGTGTACGTGCATCGAGTTCCTTTAATCGTGCTTTTAGGGTGTCGGTAGGCAGTTCGGGATAATCAACTTCTTCAAAAGTCAACTCGGTTACCGATTTATAAATGGTGTCGAACAAGGCGTTGCTGTATAGTTCTTCAAGCCACTTTTTGTCCAATTCCAAAGCCAGCTCGTTGTCCTTTAGGTTTTTAATATCCAAGCTATCGGGCTCCGCTTTGATGACTTTAACGGTTTTTGAGCGTCCATCAATTATGGAATCTTTTGAAAATTTTTTGGTTTGGGCCAAAACGGTATCGATTGTTTTATTGGCCTGTAGGGAAACAGAATCTTTAACCTGCGAAAAAGCGGTTAATGCGTTAAAAACTAGGAAAGTTATAAAAAAACGAAAAGCCATATAATCTATTCTGTTTATTGAACGATAATATGGCTAAATTCGTGTTTTTTCAGTGAAATTAAAAACTAAAATGTTTTTATTCCAAAATAGCGGCTATTCCAGGAAGCGTTTTTCCTTCTAAACTTTCCAACATGGCACCGCCACCTGTACTTACATAACTTACTTTGTCCTCGAAACCAAATTGTTTTACAGCCGCTACAGAGTCGCCCCCACCAACAAGTGAAAAGGCTCCGTTTTTGGTCGCTGCAGCAATAGCATTACCTAAGGCTATGGTAGATTTCGCAAAGTTTTCCATCTCAAAAACGCCTAAAGGCCCATTCCAAAGAATGGTTTTCGATTTCATTACGGCATCATTAAATATTTCAACTGATTTTGGTCCGGCGTCAACACCTTCCCATCCATCTGGAATAGCTGTAATGTCAACAATTTGTGTGTTGGCATCATTACTAAAAGCGTCGGCCGCAACAGTATCAACAGGAATATAAACTTTTACGTTTTTCTCTTCGGCATGCTTTAAAATTTCTAAGGCCAATCCCATTTTATCATCTTCGCAAATAGAATTTCCTATTTTTCCGCCTTTAGCCTTAACGAATGTAAACGCCATACCGCCGCCAATAATCAAGTGGTCCACCTTATCTAAAATGTTTTCGATAATGGTGATTTTTGAAGACACCTTTGCCCCGCCAAGAATGGCCAACACTGGTTTTTCACCCGTTTCCATTACTTTTTTAATACTCTCAATTTCTTGAGCCAAAAGGCTTCCGAAACATTTTTTTCCTTCAAAAAATTGAGCAACGATAGTGGTTGACGCATGTGCTCTGTGTGCCGTACCAAAAGCATCGTTAACATAAATATCGCCTAATTTTGAAAGTTGCTTGGCAAAATTTTCATCACCGGCAGTTTCTTCACTGTGGAAACGCAAGTTTTCCAACAACAAAATTTGTCCGGGCTCTAAATTGGCCACGGCTGCTTCTGCTTTTTCACCAACACAGGCATCAACAAATTTTACTTCAACGTCTAAAACGTCTTCTACTTTTCCAACAATGTGACGTAATGAAAATTCGTCTTGAACGCCTTTCGGTCTTCCTAAGTGAGACATTAAAACACAGCTTCCGCCATCTTCCAAAATCTTAATGATAGTGGGCTTTGCCGATACAATTCGGGTAGCATCGGTTACTTCAAATTTTTCATTCAATGGCACGTTGAAATCTACGCGGATCAGTGCTTTTTTATTCTCAAAATTAAAATCGTTTAGCGTCTTCATGTATAAAATTTTTGTCTTTTTTAAGTAATTGATTCACAAATGTAAGTAATTAAAAAGCTATATAAAATGTGTTTTTTAACGAAAACGATGTAGAATGCAAAGTTTTTTAAAAAAGGAAGGTTTTTCGGTTGCAATGGGTATTTCCAAAGTTCTTTAATTATTAAAATTCGCTTACTTTTGCCTTATGCTTTTTAAGAACGTTTTAGGCCAAACCCACATAAAAAACCACTTAACCAAAAGTGTTGATAACGGACGTATTCCACATGCCCAATTGTTTATTGGCAAAGAAGGCACGGGCACATTGCCCATGGCACTCGCCTACGCGCAGTACATTTTGTGCGCCAACACCAACGGCGAGAACAATACGGGCAACGAAGCCTGCAACCTAAAATTCAAAACCTTTTCGCACCCCGATTTGCATTTTGCCTTTCCGGTAACCACCAGCGACAAGGTGAAAAGTAAACCCGTTTCCAGTTTTTATTTGGAAGAATGGCGACAACTTTTACAACAGCAGCCCTACGGCAACTTGTTCGATTGGTACAAACTGCTTGGCGTGGATAACAAACAAGGGCTGATAAGTGTTGAGGAAGCCGGTGAAATTGTAAAATCGCTTGCGCTGAAATCTTACGAAGGCGGCTACAAAGTGATGCTGATTTGGATGGCCGAAAAAATGAACACCCAGTGCGCCAACAAGCTTTTAAAACTGATTGAAGAGCCACCCAGCAAAACGATTTTTTTACTGATTGCTGAAGACGAAGAGCAGATTATAAATACCATCCGTTCGCGTTGCCAAATACTGCGTTTTCCGCCATTGGCCGAAAACGTGATAAAAGAAGCCTTAATCAAGGAATATAATTTGGACGATGCCACGGCCACTAAAATCGCCCACCAATCTAACGGTAATTACAACAAAGCCTGCGATTTGGTGTATCATGATTCTGAAGACACTCAGTTTGAAACCTGGTTTATTTTCTGGATTCGCAGTGCATTTAAAGCCAAAGGCAATAAAGCAGCCATTCACGATTTAATTTCGTGGAGTGAAGATATCGCCAAAACCGGCCGCGAAACCCAAAAGCAGTTCCTTAATTTTTGTTTAGACTTTTTCAGGCAAGCCCTGCTTTTAAATTACAACGCCACCGATTTGGTGTTTTTAGAACCGAAGACCGAAAAGTTCAAACTTGAAAATTTTGCCCCTTTTGTTCACGGCAACAACATTATGGAAATTAGCGACGAGCTCCAGGATGCCATTTACCACATTGAACGCAACGGAAACTCGAAAATTATCCTCACCGATTTATCCATTAAATTGACACGGTTGCTTCATAAAAAAGAACAATAAAAAAACCCTGTTAAAATTGTTTTTAACAGGGTTTTTCTTATATTTTATATTACTTTAAACTATTCCGCCTTTTTGTAGCCAGCATTCAATGCTTCCAAAATAGTTTGTGTTAAATCGTGTTGCTCTTCACCGTAAAGAACCGTAGCTGCGGCATCACTGGTTCCTAAAATGTAATTGTAACCGTTTTTCTTTCCGTATTCCTTAACAAAGTCTTTTACCTTTACAATAGCAGAATCTATTTCTGTTTGAAACTCTTGAGTTAACTGCTGTTGTTCTGCTTGCATTTGTTGTTGTAGCTGTTGCTGCTTTTGTTGCAAACCACCCATTAACTCTTGTTGCTTTTTTTGGGAAGCACGTTGCGCTTCTTTTTGTGTAACTTGTACCTCTGCCTGAAAAGCTCTACCTATACTATCGGCCTTCTTTCTAAATTTTTCTTCCTTTTCTTGAAATTTAGCTTCAATATCTTTTTTTTCTTGATAATCGTTAATTACGGTACCGTTATCAATAAAACCAATTTTGTTTGGCTTTTGGCAAGATGCTAAAACCATCATGGCCAATAATACATAAAAAAAATTTTTCATTGTTTCTTATTGTTAATTCTAATTTAGGTTGTTGTTTTTAATCCGCACAAATGTAACAAAGTAAAGCATAAAGTTTAGTTGAATTATTTTGAATTTAACAAATAATCAACGATTATAGTTTGGTTGAATTTTAATAAATATTACTTATAAAAAACAAAGCTAAATAAGGCGATTTAAGGCCGTTTTTAAAAAAACCAAGGTAACGGCCTATTTTGGGCAACAATCGCCTATTTACTGTTAGATATAATAGTTTTAACTGTTTTTTATCAAAAAAATTAAAGAAGAAGCCTCTTTTGTGAATAGCGCTTTAATATTTGAAATACATCCAATACAAAATCCTTTAATAGGATTCATTTTTCCGGTTTTATATTTTTCTGAAAGTAGGCTCACATAAAAAGCATCAAACCACATGGGTTTTGTTTTTACAACTTGCATCGAAACATTTTGCATTAACTTTGAAATAGAGTTTCTATCAAAATGCCATAGATGCCTTGGCACATCGTAAGCAGCCCAGAAGTTTTTGTAATATTTAGCATCGTAGCTTTTATAATTTGGAACCGCAATAATCAAAGTCCCATTTGGTTTTAATAGTTTTTTAAAAAAAGACAAATCTTCTTCCAAGTTTGGCAAGTGTTCCAAAACATGCCAAAGGGTAATCACATCAAAGCTGTGTTCCTTAAATTTTGAAAGGTGATCGGCTTCAAAAACAGAATCATTTGTTTTTTTATTAGCTATGCCCCTAGCCTGTTCGTTAGGTTCAATTCCAAAAACCTTCCAATTATTATTTTGAGCGGTTTGTAAAAAATCGCCCGTTCCGCAACCAAAATCTAAAAGCGTTTTTTCATTTTCGGAAAACCGATTGATTAAAATTAATTTGCTTTTTAACGAAAAGGAACGGACTAAATGATACGCCTTTTCAAAAAGGTTTCGCTTGGAATCGGTGTGCGAAATGTAATCCTCGCTTTCGTAATATTCTGGTAATTTTTCTGGGGGTGGTTTTGGATGGGTTTCCAAAAACCCGAATAGCGGGTTCTCTACTAACTTAAATTTTTCCCCAGAAACAGAATGGTCTTTTACGTTTAAGTAAGGGGTTTGTTGATTTTTATTAGCCACGAATTCACGAATGTTTATTCAGAAATAATTATTTTGATTTGAATAGTGTACTCTATTAGTTTCGATTTCGATTAGTAAGCAACTCGTGATTTTTATTTTCCAACAATTGAAAACCTTCTCCAGAAACGGAATGATCTTTTAAGTTTAAATAAAGTTTTTGGTTGCTTTTGTTTGCCACGAATTTACGAATATATTATACCAATAATTAAAATTCTGCTTTTGCAAGAACGATAAATTACTGTTTGCTGCCAACTGAACACTGCTTACTTTTTTGATGTTCCACGTGGAACGTGTTTGAATTTTAAGTTTTATCGCCCCATATAAACTAATAGAACAGAAATATCGTTTGGTGATACGCCACTAATTCTCGAGGCTTGGGAAACCGTTGTGGGTTGAATTTTTTTCAACTTTTCACGTGCTTCAAAGCTCATCGATTTGATTTGTGAATAGTCAAAATTCTCCGGGATTTTTACATATTCCAAACGACTCAATTTATCGGCATTGTTTTTTTCCTTAGCGATATATCCAGAATATTTTACTTGAATCTCGGTCTGCTCGATAATCTCCCGATCCAAATTATTGTCTTGGATATAAGCTTCAACGGCCTCCACTTTTCGAACATCATTCATTTCGATGTTGGGTCGTGCAAATATTTTAAAAAGCTTTCCCGATTGTTTTACCGGAGCAGCAGAATCTTTACTCTTGAGAATCGGATTTATCTCTTCAGGTTTCACACTTAAATTTTGGAAAAAATCCACAAATTTTTCAGCCGCTTCATGCTTCTCTTCCATTCGCTTTAATCGCTTTTCGGAAGCCAAACCGATTTCATATCCTTTAGGTGTTAATCTTAAATCGGCATTATCTTGCCTTAAAAGTGTTCTGTATTCCGCTCGAGAGGTAAACATTCTATATGGTTCCTCAGTACCTTTTGTGATCAAATCATCAATCAACACACCAATGTAGGCCTCATCTCTTTTTAGCGTAAACGCATCCTTTTCCTGAACTTTTAAACTCGCATTGATTCCTGCCATCAATCCTTGCGATGCCGCTTCTTCATAACCAGTCGTTCCATTAATCTGCCCTGCGAAATACAAACCATCAATCAACTTTGTTTCTAAAGTGTGCTTTAATTGTGTTGGTGGAAAATAATCATATTCTATGGCATACCCAGGTCTAAAAAACTTAACATTTTCAAAACCTTTTACGGAACGCAATGCTTTAAATTGAACATCCTCTGGCAGTGACGTTGAAAACCCATTTACATAAACTTCAACCGTATTCCAACCTTCTGGCTCAATAAACAATTGATGCCTGTCCTTATCAGCAAATCGATTAATTTTATCTTCAATAGAAGGACAATAACGCGGCCCTAAACTTTTAATTCTCCCATTAAACATAGGCGACCTGTCAAAACCTTCACGCAATAAATCATGAACCAAATTGCTGGTGTAAGTCATATAACAAGAACGTTGTTTTTCCAATGGTTTAGTGACATCTAGATAAGAGAACTTTTCAGGATTATCGTCACCCGGTTGCTCGGTCATTTTTGAATAATCCAAACTTCTACCATCCACACGCGGCGGTGTTCCTGTTTTCATTCTTCCGGAATCAAAACCTAAATCCACTAACTGTTCAGTAATTCCAGTGGCCGCTTTTTCACCTGCTCTACCACCACCAAAATTTTTATCACCAATATGAATCAATCCATTTAAAAAAGTACCGTTAGTCAGCACCACGGTTTTAGCTTTGATTTCTATCCCTAAAGAAGTCTTTACTCCAACAACCTTATCACCTTCAATCAAAAGCCCAGAAACCATTTCCTGATAAAAATCAAGATTCGGGGTTTGTTCCAAAAGCATTCTCCAATCTTCAGCAAAACGCATTCTATCGCTCTGCACCCTCGGACTCCACATAGCTGGCCCTTTGGATTTGTTAAGCATTTTAAACTGTATGGCCGAAGTATCTGAAACGATACCACTATAGCCTCCCAAAGCATCTATTTCACGAACTATTTGCCCCTTAGCAATACCTCCCATAGCAGGGTTACACGACATCTGGGCAATGTTCTGCAAATTCATGGTAACCAACAAGGTTTTGCTTCCCATAGTGGCAGCGGCAGCGGCAGCTTCACTTCCCGCGTGCCCCGCACCAACCACAACTACATCATACACTTCATTAAACATAATCTTGAATTTAATTTAGAGATGTTCCACGTGGAACAATCAAATTTAAGTTTGCAAATATACAGCCTATAAATTAATTCTTTTTAAATCTGGATAGATAGAAATTTTCCTTGCTACGCATCAATTTAGCTTCTTCATCAGTCTTGTCTTTGTAGCCACAATAATGAAGAACACCATGAATGATTACCCGCTTTAATTCCTCGTCAAAAGTCACACTAAACTCATTAGCATTATCTTTAACGCGATCAATCGAAATGAAAATATCACCTGCAATGGTTTTGCCTACGGAATAATCAAAACTTATAATATCGGTTAATGTGTCGTGATTAAGATATTCCACATTCAATTTATGTAAATAATCATCGTCACAAAACACATAATTGATTTCTTCAACCCTATAACCTTCGTTAGAAATGGCCTCTAAAACCCATTTAGAAATGAGCTCTTCCGAATCTAGGTTAAAATCGGTTTCGTAATTAAAATTAATCATTTTGCTGTTTGAAATATTTCTGAACCTTTATCTTATAAACTGGCTGCAAAGGTAGAGCTTGTTTGTTTAATATTTCGGTGGTTTGGAAATATTCTTTGGCCGTTGGAATTTGATTATTAACTGTTCCAGAAAACCGCTTTTGATTAGTCTCTGATTGTCGCTTTTCTTCCTCGCCCTGTTGATGGGTAGCATTCTCCATTTTTAATAGTTGATGTTTTAAATCCATCATTTTTTGGAGCGTTTGATTAGTGAAACCCTTGTTCAATAAATCTAATTCTATGTTTTCCATTTTCCTAACCAAGGCATCACCATTACCTCCTATGCCTTCTTTTTTTAGCTTGTCCTCCAGTTGCTGTCTTAATTGCTGTTGCTGCTGATAAATTTCGTAAAGCAACCCATTCATGTCTTCATTCGTGCCCTCACCTTCGCCGCTTTGTTTTCCATTGTCGCCCTTTTTCTGCCCATTCTTTCCTTTATCACCATCCTTACCCTCTTGCTCTCCATCCTTATTGCCTTCACCTTGTTGTTTACCTTCTCCTTCCTTTTTCTGTCCTTGTTCACCCTTTTTCATACCCTCTTGCATCATTTGGTTTAGCTGTTCTTGGCTCATAATAATATCAGGTAATTGCATATCTCCCTGACCTCCTTTACCGGCCGACATGCTTAAGCTTTCTTGCATACTATCTAAAATATCGCTTAACACATCTGCCAAGTTGTTGGCGGAAGTCACAGCGAATTGCTGATTGGAAACGCCTTGATACAATTGGTTTTCTGCAAGCAAGGTCATCGCCTTATCGATATTATAATACACGTCGGTAATCTCTTTGTTAACCTGTTCGGAAATTTTAGGCTGCCTCAAAGAAAGCGCAAACAAACTATCATCAATATGCTCAAAATGCTCTTTTAAGTCGTTTTGTTTTACTAAATACGATGCATATTTATTGTGGCTGCTTTCTATGGCTTTAAACTGATCCATAAGTGCTTCTTGATCGAATGAAAACAGCACTAAATTATCTAGAATCTGTCGGAGGGTTTCCATATCTTCCTGCATTTGTTCACCGCCACCAGCTTGCATGGCGCCCTGCATCTGTTCACTCATTTGTTTCATTTTTTGGGCCGCCTTTTTTTGACTTTCCTTTGCTTTTTGTAAAGATTGATTGGACTCCTTTTTTTCAGAATTTTCTTCGGACTGCGATGATGGTTGCTCTTTATATTTTTGCAACTCTTCACTAGCCTTTTGCTGCTCTGTCTCTACTTCATTTTCATCTAACTTATCACGAGGGATGTCGATGGGCTTTTTCAATTCTTGACTTTCCTTTTCCAAGGCATCCATCTCTTTTGTATACTCCTCAAACTTTTTATTTAATTCTTCTTGCTTTACTTTGGTATTTTCTTCCTGCGATTTATTGGATAACTCCTCTTGTTCATCAGCTAATTTTTCTAAATCATCACGTAGCTTTTCCAATTTTTTTTCAACATAAAAACGCTTGGTCAACTCTAAAAGTTGTTCTAAACTTCGTTTCTTGTTTTTGTTTTGTTTCGCTAAGTCATCCAATTTATTAATTAATTCCTCTTGACTTATTTTATCCTGAAGTTTTTCAATTTCCTTTAAAAGTCGCTCATCTTTTTTTAACTTTTCTTCATTTTCCTTTAGTCGCTCTTTCAGCGCTTCCTTAAAATCATCTTCTTGTTTATTGTCCTTTTGAAATTCCTCAAGATTGTCCTTTAGTTTTTGATTGAAATGTTTCATCATTTCGTCCTGCTGCTTTTGCCGCTTAAAGAAAGACTCCAACTTCTTTTTATCGTTAAAGTTTAAATTGGATTTTTCCTTTTGTGTTTTGGTAAGTTCATTCAATTCCTTTTCCTGTTCGTCAAACTTTTCCAAAGATTTATTCAAATCCTGAATGGTTTCCCCCTGCTCTTTTAACCGCCTTTGCTCTTCCTCATTTTGTGTACGCTTTCTATACGTGAACGATGCGCTTTTAGCACTCTTAAATCGGTTAACCGCATCATTATCGAACACTTGAAAATATATTTCGTAAGCTACCCCAGCTTCAATATTGAGTTCGTTGGGAAAGGCTGAAATGAATTCGGAAATATTGGAGTTTGAAACCGGAATAACGACTTCCTGTTTGTTACTTTCGTCATTGATGGGATAATACACCAATTGCAGTTTGCTGAAACCATAATCGTCACTCACCTGCCCTTTAAAATACAAAGTTTGCATATCTAAGCTATCCTGTTTCATTTCCACATTGATTTCCGGATATTGATCTTTCACCACATCAATACTAAAACCTAAATTTTCGTAATGTTCTAAATGCTTATTGCTCGTACTTAAGGAATAATCGAAATTACTGAACACCTGTTTTGAAGCCTCAAAACGGTTCGGTTTTTCAGACTTAAAAAGCATCGTGTCTTTAGAAAACAGAAAGACTTCATCGGTCGATTTGGTCTGTAATTTCCATGTTATTTTGGTGCCTTCGGGAACAACGGCATTACCCGTACTGTTTAGCGTTTCATCTGCCTTTTTGGTATAATTGGGATAGTCCAAAATCATTTTAAAATCTAACAAAGAAGGCGTTTCAACCAGATGCACCGTGTACGGTTTTGAAGTCACCGCATTTGCCGAAAGCTGAAACGTTACAGGTTGACCCAATTGTGAAAACACATATTCAAATTCTCCCGGCGCTTTCTGTTGCAAAAAATAGGTTTCGTTGTTATAATTAATTTGGGCATTATCTGGCACTACTTCTCCTGCTGTTTTAACAATAAGTTTAAAGTCTTTGTTTTCAATAGCATTTAAATGGTCGTTGACCACAAAAAATTGAAACGGTGCGGGTGGTTCGTAAGCTGTTTTGTAGTGCACCACGCGTTGGTAACTATCGCTAAACCAATTGAAATTTCCCGAAACGAAAGTAAGTAACAAAATAACCACGGGAATAGCGGCATATTTTAAGTACCCCAAGTTTTTTTTAAAATTAACCGCCAACTTAAATGGTATAGGGGTTAACTCCATCGATTTCTGTTCGATACTGGCCAATAGCAATTCGGATTGCTGGTGGCTTTGATGAAGCTGAAGGACGTTCAACAATTTATCGTTCACCTCCGGAAAATGTTTCCCAATAATTTTTGATGCGGCCTGGTAGTCAATTCCCTTTTGAAGCTTGAACAGTTTTGCCAAAGGAATAAAAATGAATTTTATGAGTAATCCCAGCTCTACGGCTACAAACATCCAAAACAACACCGTTCTCGCTGTGGTATTGAGCCATAAAACGTGCTCAATAAACAACGTAAACAATAAATACAGCAGTCCTATAGCAAAAAACAAAATGGCACCCTTAAGCAATTCATTGGTATAAAATCGCTTTGTAAAGGCCTCTAGTTTGTTCTGTATTGTTTTAAAATGGCTCATTACCTATAAAATTCATGCTAATTTACTAAACTACAACTTTATGTGCTATTGTTCGCTTAACATCATGTTAATTTAATGTAGATGCTCAGCATATTTAGACACAAATTACACGAATATTCACAAATGCATCACATAATTATTTTATGGTTTTAAAATGAAAAGATTAGTGTTAATTGGTGAAATTAGTGTCTTTATCTTGTTGTCTCTTATTGGACACGAATGGCACTAATTTTCACTAATGTGTTTCGTAATTGCTACAGAACCTTTAAATGAAAAAATTAGTGTTAATTAGTGAAATTAGTGTCTTAAAGAATTTTGATTGTATCTTTGCACAAACTTAAAAAACATGACCAAAAACGTTCGTGTGCGTTTTGCACCCAGCCCAACCGGACCACTACATATTGGCGGTGTTCGTACCGCACTTTTCAATTATTTATTTGCTAAAAAACACAAAGGCACTTTTGTGCTTCGTATTGAAGATACCGACCAAACCCGTTACGTTGAAGGCGCCGAACAGTACATTATCGATGCCCTAAATTGGTGCGGGATGCCTTTTGACGAAGGACCGACCGAAGCCACCCTTAGCACCAGTACCGGCAATTATGGCCCGTACCGACAAAGCGAACGCAAAACACTTTATAAAAAATATGCCGATATGCTTATTGCATCGGGCAACGCTTATTACGCTTTTGATACCGCGGAAGAGTTGGATTTCCACAGAAAAGACCACGAAGCCAAAGGCAAAACCTTTATTTACAATTGGCACAACCGCTTAAAATTGAAAAATTCGTTATCGCTTAGCACAGAAGAGACACAAGCCAAAATTGATGCTGGTGAAGATTACGTAATTCGTTTTAAAAGTCCGCAAAACCAAACTTTACATCTAAAAGACATCATCCGTGGTGATATAAAAATCGATACCAATATTCTTGATGATAAAGTTTTGTTTAAAAGCGACGGCATGCCTACCTATCACCTAGCAAATATTGTGGACGACCATTTAATGGAAATCACCCACGTAATTCGTGGCGAAGAATGGTTGCCCTCATTGGCTTTGCATTATCAGTTGTATGAGGCCTTTGGCTGGGAAGCTCCCGAATTTGCACATTTACCACTTATTTTAAAACCCACCGGAAAAGGAAAACTGAGCAAGCGCGATGGCGATAAAATGGGCTTTCCGGTATTTCCATTGGAATGGACCGACCCCAAAACCAACGAGGTATCCAGAGGTTACAAAGAAGACGGTTATTTCCCTGAAGCCATGGTTAACTTTTTGGCTTTTCTAGGCTGGAATCCAGGCACCGAACAGGAAATATTCTCTATGGATGAATTGATTGCCGCCTTCGATTTAAATAAAGTGAACAAATCGGGCGCCCGTTTCGATCCCGATAAAACCAAATGGTTTAACCACCATTATATGCAAGAGCAAAACGACGCTATCTTAGCAGAACAGTTTAAGCCAATTGTGGACGAAAATTTAAACGTCATTGCGAGTGAAACGAAGCAATCTCACCCAAACGAAGAGATTACCACGTCGCAAGCTCCTCGTAATGACATAGATATCGAGTATATTTCCTTGGTAATCGGTCTAATAAAAGAACGCGCCACTTTTGTTCATGATTTTTGGGACTTGGGCCACTTCTTTTTCACAGCACCAACAGCCTACGACGAAAAAGCATCCAAAAAGGCTTTTAAGGACGACACAGCCGAAATACTCAAAAAAGTAAAAGACCTCATTTTACATATTGATGATTTTACCGTTACCGCTTTGCAAAAAGACATAAAAGGCTGGATTACCAGCAACGATATTGGTTTTGGTAAAGTGATGATGCCCCTACGTTTGGCCTTAGTAGGCGCTTTACAAGGCCCCGATGTGTTCGATATTATGTTTATGATCGGAAAAAATGAAACGGTTAAGCGTATTGATAACGTTATAAAGGTGTTGTAAATAACAAGCTTAATTTAAAATATTAAAGCCCTTGAAATGGATTTACTAGTCCGTTTTTAAGGGCTTTTTGTTTTCATAAAATAGAATTTATAAATAATTTCAGCTACCTTCAAAGTTATATTTAATAAAACAAATATATCCAAATAGACCTTGACAATTTAAAATTGATAGTACTTAATAGAAATGCTGTCACACCAATAATGGCAAAAACTCTCAAAGGTGACAAATCAATAAAATACCAAAACACCACAAGACTTGCTATCATTTGAGCCGCAGCTAGCGCATAACTCACAAACATAGCCCCGAAAAAGAAACCAGTTTCCCTTTCAAATTTATAATTGCACTCTGGACATCTATCGTTCATTTTCGGAATATTCAATAATAATATGTTCCCTCCATTCATAAAAATCTTTCCTTTTTTACAATTCGGACACTTACAATTCAATGCATCAACAACTTTACTCATTACAAAATATTTTATACTACAAAATTAAGACTGTAAATAATTTTTAGTCTTATAAAATATTCTCCATTTTTTGTACTTTTAGGACATTCAGTATGAAAACACCAGTTCTAAACATTAATCAATTTAAAGAATCCGCACCACTCAACGATGTGTATATAAATTCTTTTTCGAATCATATACAGCGTAATAAGGATATAATTAACAAACCACATAGTCATAATTTCTATCTATGTGTACTATTTACTGAAGGTACAGGTACACATGAAATTGATTTTAATTCTTATAGTATAAATCCTGGCAAGGTATTTTTTTTAAAACCAGGACAAACACATTTTTGGAAATTTGAAACACAGCCTCAAGGATTTATCTTTTTTCATTCTCAAGAATTCTATGAATTAAAATTTTTAGAACATAAACTCCATTCATTTCCTTTTTTTTATTCCAATCAGAATCCTCCTGTTTTAGAATTAGCTCCAAAAAAGCTTCATGAAATAAATCTTAAGTTTCAGGAAGCTTATACTGAATATTTACAAACCAATCTTTTAAGAGAGTTTAAAATAGTAAATTCATTAAACAACATTTATATAGAATTAACAAGGGCATATACAGTTGATATCAATTTAGAAAAGCTTAATTCTCCAAACCATTCTAAAATACTTGAAGCTTTAGAGAATTTAATAAACACCCATTTTTATAGTCAAAAATTCCCTAAATTTTATGCTGATAAATTAAATATAACCACCAAGCATCTGAATAGAGTAGTAAACAAAACACTAAATAAAACGACAAGTCAATTAATTTCTGAAAGGATAATACTAGAGGCAAAAAGATTGATTGTACATTCGCAAGACCATTTGGCCAATATCGCATATACACTAGAATTCTCGGACTATGCCTATTTTTCAAGGTTTTTCAAATTAAAAACAGGTATGACGCCTTTGGATTTTCGGAAAAAGTATTTCTGATTAATTTTTAGTTAATTTAAGGAATTGCTAACTTAGACGTTTAACCACGCAACAAACCATATACAAACACTTTAAACGAACCTAAAACGACACCGTAGCCCCAAGAACCAACATACTTTGGTTCCCTTTAAAACGGGCATCTCCCCCACTCGTATCCAAATCCTGTTTTTCCAGTTTTTTAAGGATATTGGTAAAGCCGTAAATATATTGGGCTTTTAACTTGAAATTTTTAATGCCTGCCGAAGCACCAACAGCGCCATTAAAATGAAACTGCGAAATATTGGTGATATCCTCGGCCGATAAATTAGTGTAGTTATTTATGTAATAGCCTTCTTGGTTTTTGTCGTCAAATTCCAATTTACTGTTGTACTGTATCATGGGGCCAACATCAATGGTAAAATGGTTGGGAATTACTTTTATATGCATGAGCATCGCCAACTGAACGGCAAACAATTTATAATCGATATATTCATTTTCGGTGCTTACCATAGTCGGGCGGCCTGAAATCTCGATGTGACTTTCCGAAAATTGCAAACCGTAACTCATATTGTACCATCGCAACGGAATGTCAACATTCGCCATAAAGCCACCAACAAATCCATTGGACGCTTTGGTTTCAAAATTATTGGTAAGAATATCGAATTTGGCTATTCCTCCGGTAATGTTAAAACCATTGGTTATGGGGTAATTGCCCCTTTGTGCAAAATTATTTGTAACAAAACATAGTGCCACAGCTACTAATAGGAAAAGTCGGATTTGTTTCATTTGTAAGCCTCTAAGCGACCAAATATAGCATATTTTTGTATCTTAATTTTCTTAAACCTTTTAACTAAACATTATGAGCTTCTTTTATCTTCCCTTTATTATTCTTGGCCTGGTTATTTTATTTGCCTCCTTTTTTATCGTGAAGCAGCAAACTGCCGCCATTATTGAACGTTTTGGAAAATTCCATAGTATCCGCCAGTCGGGACTTCAACTAAAAATTCCTTTAATTGATAAAGTCGCTGGACGATTAAGTTTAAAAATCCAACAATTGGATGTTATCGTTGAAACCAAAACATTGGATGATGTATTTGTACGACTGAAAGTATCCGTTCAATACCGTGTGCTGAGCCAAAAGGTGTACGATGCCTTTTATAAATTAGATTATCCGCACGACCAAATTACCAGTTACGTATTTGATGTGGTGCGAGCCGAAGTGCCCAAAATGAAGTTGGATGATGTGTTTGTTAAAAAAGACGATATCGCACTGGCTGTAAAAGCGGAATTGAATGATGCCATGCTCGATTATGGTTTCGACATCATTAAAACGCTTGTAACCGACATTGATCCCGATCCACAGGTAAAGGCTGCCATGAACCGTATTAATGCCTCAGAGCGTGAAAAAATAGCCGCACAGTTCGAAGGTGACGCCCAACGTATATTAATTGTTGAAAAGGCCAAAGCTGAAGCAGAAAGCAAGCGTTTGCAAGGTCAGGGTATTGCCGACCAACGTCGCGAGATTGCAAGAGGTTTAGAAGAGTCCGTTGAAGTGTTGAACCGCGTTGGAATTAACAGCCAAGAAGCTTCTGCGCTTATTGTTGTGACACAACACTACGATACATTGCAATCGTTAGGTGAAGAAACCAATAGCAACCTTATTTTGTTGCCCAACGCGCCACAGGCGGGCAGTAACATGCTGAATGATATGGTAGCGAGTTTTACTGCCAGTAACCAAATTGGCGAGGCCATGAAAAATGCCAAAAAGAAAAAAGAGGAATAAATTAATTTCCTCCTATAACCGAAAAAGCCTATTGGATGTTTTTCCAATAGGCTTTTTCATTGCTATTTTTTGTAACCTTCAATCAGTTTTTTTAAAGTGTTACGATAGTCTTTTAATTCCTTTTGATCTAATGTAGCACTTACTTCACCTTGAGGCAAGGTTCCCCGGCTTTCATCCAAATATTTTTGAAGTTCGGGATACTCGTCTTCAATGGTTCTAGTAAGTGTAGATATTTCGGTTAAAATATCTTTTTTTTGTGCTTCCATTTTTTATTTGCTTTTTGTGTTAGCAGTAAATTACAAAAATGAAAACGAAAAAGTCTTAAAAAACTACTAATTTACACCTTATCAACCAGATTACTCTTCGTTCTTAGCAAGAAGAGAATTTGAATTATTATTACTTTCGTTATCTCTCCAAGGTTTATAGTTTTTGTATTCTGGTCCTTTTAAATCAGACTTTTCAGAACCAAAAGCTACTGTTGTATACGTTTTTTCAGAAGTATCTTTTCTGTGTTTTTGGTTTTTATAAGCTGGGCCTGTTAATTTTTCTTCCTTAGCAACAGAATAAATAGCTACAGGTTCACTTTTATTTTTTCCTGGCTTATAGTTTTTGTACGCAGGACCCGTTAAATCGCTTCTTTTTTGTGCAAAAGCTGAAGTTGATGCTGCAAATACCAATGCTAAAATAATGGCTATATTTTTCATAATCTTTTTATAGTTTTTTATTATACTACAAAAATAAGTGTAAAACAGGGCCTTTACTGGTAATTGAAACCACGTAATCCGTATCCGTATTTATACGGATATTTGTAACAAACAGCTTCTAAATCAAATTAATCTGTGCGGCTTTTTTTATCAACTCGGCAGTATTTTTCACTTCCAGTTTTCTTAAAATATTGGCGCGATGGGTTTCAATGGTTCGTGTGCTTACAAAGAGTTTCTCGGCAATATCTTTGGTGGTCAATCCTTCGGAAATCAGCCCCAGAACTTCCTTTTCTTTATTGGAAAGAATATTTTCGCTAACTTTTTGTTCAGACATAAAATTAATCATCTTTTCGGCAATCATCGGGCTAAAATATTTTTTGCCCTGATCAACAATCCGTATCACTTTTATCAGTTCGTCTTCATCAGTATTTTTAAGCATGTAGCCGTAAGCACCGGCCTTGGCGCATTTGGCGATATAATTGCCATCGTCGTGCATAGAAATGACAATGGGCTTAACCCTTGCGTTTTGTTCCTTTATTTGGCTTAAAACCTCAAAACCATCCATGTTGGGCATGGTAATATCGAGCAAAACAATGTCGATGCCTTCGTATTTTTCCAAGGCTTCCATAAATTGCTTTCCGTCGCCAACAGAAGTGATAATATCTATATCGTCGTGCTTTTTTAATAGCTCTTTTAAGCCGTTTCTAAAAAGTTCGTGGTCGTCAGCTATGATTAGTTTTATTTTCTTCATGTTCAATAGGTAATTCGATTTCGAAAGTGGTATTGCCCCGCTTCGATTTAATTTTAATTTCGCCGTTACAGATTTCAACCCGTTCTTTCATGTTTATAATTCCTGAGCCCAATTTTACAGTATTGATGTTAAAACCTTCGCCATCATCAAAATAAAAAAGGGAGATAAAATCGTCAAACTCCGAAAGGGTAATCCGAATATTTTTTGCTTTGGAATGCTTCAAGGTATTATTGATCAACTCCTGCCCAATCCTAAACATATTAATGGCTTGGTTTTTAGTTATTTTACTATTGGCTTCCTTGGTCAAGTCTTCAAACTTAATGGAAATGCCCGATGTTTTTTTGATGTTATCGACAAAATTGGTGAGCGCCACACCAACTCCAAAATCATCGAGGGTAGATGGCATTAAAGCGTTCGACATCAATCGGATTTCGGATATGGTGGCATCGAGAATTTTTTTCATCTCGTCCTTTTGGGTAGGGCTTTCAATGCGGTTTTCTATGTAAAATTTCAGTGAAGTGAGCAACGGACCAATACCGTCGTGCAGTTCGCGCGAGAGGCGTCGGCGTTCATTCTCCAAACCATCCACCATTAAACGTTTGGTATTTATTCGGTTTTTGTTTTCCTTGTTTCGGAACTCCAAAAGCTTATCGCGCATTTTTATCAAGCTCTTTCCCAGTAAATCACTCTGACTTTTAGGTGCGTATTGGGCATTTAAGTTCATTTTTCCTATTTCATTTGAAAATTTTACCGCACCCTGCAACGATTTTTTAAGGTTGGCCAAAGCATCGAACATATCCTTTATTTCGTTGGAATTGATAACAAAATCGTCGGTTTGGTTGTAGTCGCCATCGGCCATCACTTTCAAACTTTTGCGCATGTTGGTAATGGGGTTGGTAATAATTTTGGTAAGGAATAGCGAAAGCACAACGGCCGCTGCCATAATGATTACAATGAGACCCAATAGCCTTAATTTGAGTTGTTCCAATGGTGCTTTTACCTCGCTGGTGTCAATTTCTGAAAGGATAACCCATTTAAGGTTGGAAATGGTTATGGGGCTGTAAACACTGTACACATCAATACCTCGGTAATCTTTAAAAACATCGCGCCCAGTGGTTCCCGAAAGGGCATCAACAACCCCTTTGGTTTTGGCTAGTATAGATGACGGTGTTTTTTCGGGCATAAACCGAGATGGCGAACGCATAGTATAATCTTCGCCCACCAAATACGACTCCCCGCTCTCCCCCATTCCAGCCCGTTCCAGTAAGATTTCAGTGATTTTGTTGTATGGAATAATTTTTGCCTTTACCATGCTATCATTTAACGAAACCAACCCTATTGAAGTCTTGCCTTCTTTATTGTAGCTCGTAAAATCATAAATTCCAGAAGTACGCAGCATGTTTTGGGGCACTTCCATATCGAGGCTATCAATTAAGAATTCATTGCTTTGTTCCGTCAAAAAAGTATTCCATTCGGTTTGGATTAAATTCTCAAACTGGATTTGTTTTAAGGTTTTTATGGAATTGAGCTGAAGCAGAATTCTATCGTCCAACACCTTTGAAAACTGATTGTAAAAGGTGATGGACAACATGAGAATCACCAAGAAAATCAAGCTGTTTATGATGATGAGTATGAGGTTTCTTAGGCTCATTGGTATGGTTTGTAATAATACGTCATCAAAAACGTCATTGCGAGGTAAAGCTTGCATTGAGCGGAGTCGAAATGAAGCAATCTTTTCAATAGGAACTTAAATTAAACAGATTACTTCTCTTCGTTATCTCTACGTTCGTAATGACGTAAACATTTTGATTTTAATAAAGTTGTATTCAGTCGTCAGTTCGAGTGATTTTGAGAAACGAAAAATTGCATCGAGAACTTTTTTCGTAAAAATTCTTTTTCTCGATACAAATTTCACTCATTCTTTCGTGAAATCCACTCGAAATGACGAATTTTATCAATATGTACAATAGTTATATCCAATCAATCCAGTACATTGTTCACTAATGTACTAAAAACAAATCTATTTAAACGGGTGGCGCACCTGCCAATCTTCCGAAGGGTTCATCAACTTAAAGATTACCTTAAAAATACCGTTTAAAAAGCTGTTGGTGTGCTTTAAATACACCACCATGGGTTTCGCCTTTGCGCCCACCGAACTCTTGATTTCCATGGCGGTACGCGCATAAACCACTGTTTTAAATTGGCTGTTTATGGCGAATTCCAACATGTCGTAAAGCATGTTTAAATATAACTGGTTAGGGTATTGGTGTTCCTTATCATAACCCAAAAAATAGGTTTCCAAATCTTGGTTGTTCAAAATGAGCGTAAAAAAACCAACCAATTCACCTTTTAAATAATAACCGAAAACCTTAAAATTTTCCTTTAATTGAAGTTTTAAACTATAAAAATGATTTTCGGGAAGTATAAACGTATTAAACTTGGCATTGTTGGAAACATTCATATAAAACCGGTGCAGCTCGGGGGTGTGCTTTTCAATAGCCTCCAAATCCATTTCCACTGTTTTAATGGAATTGCGCTTCTTCCGTGCCCGTTTGTAACGATCGCGGTATTTTTTATTGAGACTTTGTAAATAGTCTTGAAACGTTTTCCATTCTGGCCTTACGGAAAGTATCATATTGGGCTGCACGTACACTTGGTGCAAGTTTGCCGAATCGAAAATAGCTTTAGCTTCGTGAATGGCGTCATCCTTAAAAAAATCCTTTAAGGCGACAGCCCTTATTTTTTTATTTTGATGGCGTTTGATTCTTTCTGCAATGTCATTCAAAGCCGAAAAAATAGCCTCAAAAAACTCGGTTTCTGTAATGGTTTCTATGTTATAAAACAGTCCGTGCTGCCCCGTATGCGTTAAGTTGCCCACCACCAAAATATTACCTTTTAGCACCCGCGACACCATATCTTTAAAAAATGTTTTAATACACGATACCTGCGTGTTACGAAACATATCCTTTAAATACAATTGCACACGTTGCGCAATGGCAACACCTTCCAAAATCTCATTTTTAAAAACACCAATGTAAAACCATTGGATGTTTGTTGGAGAGGCTTCTTCCATGGCTTGTAAATAATGCGATTGCAACAACACATCGTGTTTTGCTAAGACATCCCAACCCTGCGGAAGTTCATTAAAAGAAGTGTAAATTTTATAGTGTATCAATACCAAAAAGAAAAGACTGAAAATTACAATTCTCAGTCTTTAAATATGTTAAAAGTTTACAAAAAGTTTATTTCCAAGCACAAATAATACCACCCATTAGCCCTAGGGTTACGATCCAATATCCAGCATTGATAAAAATATACTTGGCGCTTTTTCGTTCGAAAAGGGCATTGGTTCCCAAAATAGGCAAAGCAATAAAAATACCTGTTAATACCCCATGCAACACACCATGCTTAAAAGTTCTAAACGCATCGGAGTAATCGTTCATAAAAGCCTCGTAAGAAGGCAAAGCTTGTGATGGGTCACCACCCATTAAACTAAAGGCTCCCGTTTGGTGAATAACGATTCCGGGAAGTGCCGTTGATAGCATAAACGCAAAAAGCAAAGCCAATCCAAAAATTTTGGCCATATTGGCGCCTTTCATTTTCTCTTCGGTCATGTCGGCAGCTTTCATCCAAGCCGTCCCGAATGTTTTTGGATTGTACCAAACAAAGCCAACCACCAAGGCCGAAACCGCTGCCACAATCATGGCAGGAAAATTAAATAAATCCATAGTTTAAAATAATTGGTTAGTATGCTTAAAGATAGCTAAAAAAATAATAGAGGGTTATTTTTTATTAGCAAAGCACCAATGAAAACTCAGTCGTCATGCTATAACGCCTTCGCCTCGGCCACCAACAATTCATTTTTATCCTCCAAAGCCTTTTCTAAAAACGCATTGATTTCCTCGTTTCTTTCTTGTCCGTTTTCCAATAAAACGCCCAGTACCAAAGTGGTCGCAATACGGGTACCCACTTTTTTAACCGCTGTATTAAATAAAGGTTCCAATTCGTCGTAACTCACTTCTTTAGCCAACTCCAAAATCTCTGCCTTTACTTTAGCCTGCTTATCTTCCGGGTAATTGGTATATTTTTTACCCAATTGCTGAATCACATTTATGGCTTTACGCTTAGGTTGTTGATTATTGGGTTTGCTTTCCTGTTTTGGTTGTTGTGGCTTTGGTTTCGCTTTAGCCCACGAGTCGCGCAACCCAACGGTTTTGTTGAATACCAATTTTTCCTCAGAAGAATCGTCATCGACATTAAAATACCCTAACCTTTGGAACTGAAACCTATCGCCCACTTTGGCTTCTTTTAAACTTGGTTCGACAAAAGCTTCAATAATTTTTAGGGAATTCGGATTTAAAAATTCCATAAAATCTTTGTCTTGATGTGCATCGGGCGCCTCATCCATAAACAACCGGTCGTATTCACGAACTTCTGCTTTTACAGCATGTTGAATGGACACCCAATGCAAAGTACCCTTTACTTTTTTGGAAGTATCTTCAGAATACGTACAATGGATTTCAGCGATATTTCCATCGGCATCTTTTACCACACTTTCGGCTTTGATGATGTAGGCATTTTTGAGCCGTACTTCGCCACCCAATTTCAATCTGAAAAACTTATTGCTGGCTTCTTCTTTGAAATCGTCTTTTTCGATGTAAAGTTCTCTTGAAAACGGTACTTTTCTGAATCCGGCACTTTCGTCTTCCTGATTGTTTTCGGCATCGAGCCACTCCACTTTATCTTCGGGATAATTGGTAATGACCAATTTTACCGGATCCAAAACCGCCATAACACGCGGAGCACGTTTGTTTAGATCCTCACGAATGCAAAATTCCAATAACGATACGTCAATCACGTTATCACGCTTCGCCACACCAACGGTTTCCACAAACTTGCGCAAGGCTTCGGGCGTGTAACCACGGCGACGCAATCCAGAAATGGTAGGCATACGCGGATCGTCCCAACCTGAAACAATGTTTTCTTCCACCAATTTAAGCAATTTACGTTTGCTCATTATGGTATAACTAAGGTTTAAACGGGCAAATTCGCGTTGTTTTGGACGTAATTTATCCGGGTCGACCACTTGATCCAAAAACCAATCGTAAAGCTCTCTGTGAGGCTTAAATTCCAACGAACACAAACTGTGCGAAATCTGTTCGATATAATCGCTCTCGCCATGCGTCCAATCGTACATCGGGTAAATGCACCAGTCGTTTCCGGTGCGGTGATGCGATTTTTTCATGATGCGGTACATAATCGGGTCACGCATCAGCATATTGGGATGCTGCATATCAATTTTAGCACGCAAAATATGTTCGCCTTCATCAAATTCGCCATTTTTCATGCGTTCGAACAAATCGAGGTTTTCTTCAATCGTTCGGTTTCTGTAAGGCCCATCAACTCCCGGTTGCGTTGGCGTGCCCTTTTGTTCGGCCATGGCCTCGCTACTTTGCGAATCGACATAAGCCTTGCCATCTTTTATAAGCAGTACGGCCCAATCGTATAATTGTTGAAAATAATCGGAAGAGAATAACTCCTTGTCCCATTGATAGCCCAACCAAGCCACATCTTTTTTAATGGCATCCACATATTCCTGTTCTTCTTTAGCAGGGTTGGTATCATCAAAACGCAGGTTTACGGGCGCCTTGTAATATTCGCCCAATCCGAAACTGATACCAATGGCTTTGGTATGACCAATATGTAGATAGCCGTTGGGTTCTGGCGGAAAACGGAAACGCAAATCGTTTTTCGACATGCCATTGGCTAAATCTTCCTCTATAATTTGCTCGATAAAATTGAGCGATCTTCTTTCTTCAGACATAAATTTTAATCCTATTACAGAAACTAAACGGGTTAGTTCAAAAAATTCTGTGTAAAATTAGGTAATTTTGCCCGATAATTGAGATTTTAATACGCCAACATGGGAATTATAAAAGTTGAAAATATTCGCGTTTTTGCCTACCACGGCTGCCTAAAGGAAGAAACCAAAATTGGTAGCGATTACCGTGTGGATTTGGAGGTAGAAGCTAATTTACAAACCTCGGCCAATACCGATAAATTAAGCGATACGGTTGATTATGTGTTTTTAAACCGCGTGATTAAGGAAGAAATGAGCATCGCATCGCACCTTTTGGAAACCGTAGCCAAACGTATTTTAACCCGCATTTTTAACGAAGACAAACTGGTAACCAAAGCGACGGTGTGGGTAAGCAAACTGAACCCGCCCATAGGTGGCGACGTAGAGCGCGTAACGATTAAAATGACCGAAAAGCGTAAAAATTAATTTTAACTATTGAATAGTGTTATTTTTTTTTACATTTGCAGCGGATTCCTGATTTTACAAGAATTTATGGCGTCGTGGCCGAGTGGCTAGGCAGAGGTCTGCAAAACCTTCTACAGCGGTTCGAATCCGCTCGACGCCTCACCAAAAGCTTCCAGCATTCTGGAGGCTTTTTTATTTTCTGCACTTGCCTTTGTAAAATTTTTCAGCTAACTTCGTTTACATGTGCTGCCCCGATAACTATCGGGATTGTTTTAGTATTGAAATGACGCATATTCTAAAAGTTAGCTACATGCTGAAAAAACTGCTCAACAAAAAATGAATATTAACCAAATTCTGGACAAAATACACCCTATTAACACTTCATCTAAACTCAAATTTATTGAAAGTTTTGAGGAAGTAAGCCTTCCGAAAAATCAGCTAATAATTCGTTCGGACAAGGTTGAAAAAAGCATTTATTTTATAAAAAAGGGAATAGCGCGTACTTTTTCAAATTTCGAAGACGGTGAAGTTACCATCGCTTTTGGAGAGGAAGGCGCCACCATCATTTCACTAAAAAGTTATATTCTTAATCAAAAAGGATATGAAAACATAGAATTATTAGAAGACTGCGAACTCTATAAAATTAGTGTTACAAAACTTCAAAATTTATTCTCAACCGATATTGATATTGCAAATTGGGGCAGAAAATTTGCAGAACAAGAACTTATAAAAGCCGAACAAAGATTTATATCAAATCAACTTGGAACAGCAACGGAACGTTATTTAGAACTCATAAAAAAACATCCCACTTTAATACAACGCGTTCCGCTTGGTCTCATCGCTTCCTATTTGGGTATTACACAAGTAAGTTTAAGCAGAATTCGAGCAAATATTTCATAAGTTTCATTTTTTATCATTTGATAAATTTTTCTTCAAACCTTATCAAGACCTTTGCCCAAAAGTTAAAAAATAATGAATTGGATAGTTTTGGTTATTGCAGGCTTGTTTGAAGTTGCCTTTGCATTTTGTTTGGGAAAGGCAAAAGGAACTTCGGGAAATGAAATGTATCTATGGTATGCCGGTTTTTTAGTCACACTCGTAATAAGTATGGGGCTTTTAATTAAAGCTACTCAATCGTTACCAATAGGCACTGCTTATGCAGTTTGGACAGGAATTGGAGCTGTAGGAACTGTTTTTGTTGGCATATTTGTATTCAAAGAACCTGCAACATTTTTGCGAATACTATTCCTCACCACTTTAATCGGTTCAATTGTAGGATTAAAAGCGGTATCATCACATTAAATAATATTTCAAAAAAAATGAATATAATTATAAGAAAAGCCATAGAATCAGATTCAGACGGCATTTGGAAGCTGATGAAAGCATTGGCCATTTTTGAAAAATACATTGACACATTTGCTATTACGCCTGAAATCGTAAGAGAAAGCGGATTTAAAAAAAATCCACCAGACTTTTATTGCTTAGTTGCAGAAAACAATCAAAAAATAGCAGGCATTTTAGTTTATTATTATTTACCATTTACAGCACAAAACAAACCTGCCATATTCATAAAAGAACTTTATGTTGACACAAACTACAGAGGACACAAAATTGGAGAAAAATTGATGTTAGCTCTCAAAGAAGAAGCAGTTAAAAATAATTGTGGACAAATAAGATGGACTGTCGCACCTTGGAACGAAGGAGGAATACGATTTTACAATAAACTGGGAGCCAAAGAAAACAACGATTGGCTAAACTATGAATGGAATTTAAACCACTAAAATAGAATTAAAATGCAACAAATAACAGTAAGAAAAATAACAATAGCCGACATTATTGAACTTCAAAATATAGGAAAACTGACTTTTGCCGAAACTTTTTCTTCAGAAAATAGCGAAGCAAACATGAAAGAATATCTGCAAAGCGGATTTTCAATAGAAAAATTGACTGCGGAGCTGACCGACCCAAACGCTGAA
This sequence comes from Bacteroidia bacterium, assembly GCA_030430535.1. Classification (GTDB taxonomy): domain Bacteria; phylum Bacteroidota; class Bacteroidia; order Flavobacteriales; family Flavobacteriaceae; genus Flavisericum. The sequence continues at coordinate 22,707 of JAUIKY010000006.1, read as the reverse complement.
TTTTACTTTGCGGAACTTGACGGAAAAACAATCGGATATTTAAAAGTAAACGTAGGACAATCGCAAACCGAAATTAAGGACAACAACGCCCTCGAAATTGAACGTATATACGTGCTAAAAGAATTTCACGGAAAAAAAGTGGGGCAAATTCTTTATAACAAAGCCATTGAATTGGCGAAAGATAAAAATGTAGAATATGTTTGGTTAGGTGTTTGGGAACAAAACCTTAGAGCCATCCGATTTTATGAAAAGAATGGATTTAAAGAATTTGATAAACACATTTTCAGATTAGGTAATGATGAGCAGACCGACATCATGATGAAGTTACAATTAAAATAAAAACAAGATTAAAAATACATAATAATAGCAAATATATGAAGACACTTGGGCTTATCGGTGGATTTAGTTGGATTTCAACAGCTGAATATTATAAAATGATCAATGAAGGTGTAAATGATAAACTGGGCGGTCTTGAATTTCCACAATGTGCCATCTATTCCTTCAATTATGCTGAAATCAAAAAAAACAATAATACAGATAATTGGGAAAACACATACCAAATGGTATTGGAAGCCTGCAACGGTTTAAAAGCCTCTGGCGTGACAGGTTTTATTCTATGTGCAAACACTATGCACCTGATAGCAGATAGACTTGAAAAAGAAACCGGACTTCCTGTAATACACATTGCTTCTGCCACGGGTACAGCAATACAAAAATCCGGACTGAAAAAAGTGGGTCTACTTGGTACAAAATTCACAATGGAACTTGACTTTTTTAAATCTAAAATCATTGAAAAAGGGATTCAGGTATTAACCCCTAATGAAGCTGATAGGGAATTTCTACACAATACGATTTATGACGAATTAGGAAAAGGTATTTTCACAACACAAACTAAACAACGTTACCTGTCAATTGTAAAGGAATTAATCAACGACGGTGCTGAGGGAATAATTCTTGGGTGTACTGAATTGCCATTAATAATTCAGCAGTCAGATATTACGGTGCCAATTTTTGACACCACAATGCTGCATTCACAGGCCGCAATATCTTTTATACTTTCTTAAAGAGAATATATAATTGAATCATGTTTATTACTATATAAATAAAAATAAAACAATTAATCTGCTAAGAGCAAATGAGCATAAACACACAGCACATATTGGAAAATGAAAAAGTGATTCTTTATCCTTTACAGGAAAAGGATTTTGAAGTTTTATATACCACGGCTTCAGACCGCGAAATATGGAAGCAGCACCCCAACAAAGACCGTTGGAAAAAAGACGTATTCGAAACATTTTTTAACGGTGCAATACAGAGTAAAGGGGCATATAGGATTGTAGATAAAATAACGGGAAGCACAATCGGTAGTACCCGTTTTTATGATTACGATGAGCAAGAGAACAGCATATTTATTGGTTATACATTTTATGCCACAGCCTTTTGGGGCAGCGGTATAAACAAGATTGTAAAAACCATGATGTTGGATTACATCTTTCAATTCGTTTCAAAAGTCTATTTCCATGTCGGGGCAGACAATATCCGATCACAGATTGCTATCGGGCGTATAGGTGCGGAAAAAATCAGCGAGCAAGAAGTACCCTATTTTGGCGAAACTCCAAAGCTGAACTATGTATATGAAATAAAAAAAATGAATTGGAAACACCATTCTATAAGTTGAAAACATATTAGATAATAAATGGACAAGAAGACTTTATTTTTAGGTTTATTGATATTGGGTACTGCCTTTTGGGGCATATCTTTTCCTGTGACTAAAATGACAATAGGCGGCTATTCCCAATCTACATTTCTCTTTTATCGGTTCCTGCTTGCTACCATTTCAATTGCCATAATTTTTTCAAAACAGCTAAAAAATATTGACCGTTCTGAGGTTAAAATAGGGGTTGGATTGGCAATACCACTGACATTTGGCATCCACTTCCAGACCATGGGCGTGAAACTCACATCTGCATCGCAATGTGCTTTTGTGGCAGGAATGTGTGTGGTAATAATTCCAATTCTAAAAACGATTTTCTACAAAAACAAAGTAGAACTGAAAATTTGGATCGCTGCTATTCTTGCATTGTTCGGTTTAGGAATTATTTCGCTAAAACAAAATTTTTCTGTCAATATCGGGGATGTTTATACTTTGATTGGAGCATTAGGTTTTGCATTTTATTTAATCAGGGTAGAGCAATATTCAGGAAAGAAAAGTATTATACCTACATTGGTTCCGATGTTTGCAAGTTGTACCCTGATTATGTTGCTACTATCAACCTTTGACAGCACTGCAAACTGGTTTCCTCAAAATAGTAGGTTTTGGTCAGGGATAGGCTTCTGTGCATTGTTTTCCACTGCTTATATGTATTCTGTGTCCAACATCACGCAGAAATATATCAGTGCAGAAAAAGTAGCAATAGTATATCTCTTTGAGCCTGTATTTGCGGCTATAGCGGCATTTTTTATCTTGGATGAAAGACTTTCGTGGCGATTATTGCTCGGGGGAGCTTTTATATTGGTAGCTATCCTTGTCTCAGAAGTGAAATTTAAGCAACGTTTGGATGTATCAGCCAATTGATACCTGATAAAAATTAAATACGAGCTATAGGAAATGTAATTTCGAATTGTTTGAAAATGCCAGAGTCATCCGCTTTTATGAAAAGAAAGGAACAGTTGTTTAAATGCAAACTTGAACCGTTTTTATTTTATGTACGTTGAAAATTGAACAGTAAGTGCATAAAATCCGCTACCGCTCATATACGACACCGCCGAACGAACCTACCAAAACCTCAATTCATCGACCTAATCCGTTCCAACTTTTCTTTGTTTTTTTCGTAGGCATCTGGAAATACACCCTGTACAAACAGCAACACGCCAAAGCCTAAAATAACGATGGCTATTATTTTTTTGGTCTTAAAAATAAGTCGTGGGGTGAGTTTGGCTTTCAGTTTTTTGGCGATTAAAATTTTAACGATATCGCAAACAAAGTAGGAAAGCAGCATCCCAAAAATAAAGACCAAACTACCGTTTTCGGAGCTGGTTAGCGAATCTCCCAACACAATAAATCCCAGCCAGCCCAACAGCACGCCAATATTTATAAAATTAAGTAGAAAGCCCTTTACAAACAATTTGCCGTAGCCTTTTTTGAGTTCCACTTTATGGAATTCCTTTACAATGGCCCGAAAAGATTTTGAGGTTTTCATAAACGAAATAACCCCGTAAACCATCAATAGTACACCACCAAAAATGAGAAAATTGGGATCGTTGCTTATCTTTCCGCGAAGGTTGTTGGTACTGTAAAAAGCAATAATAATGAAAATGATATCGGCCAAAATAACGCCCAAATCGAAAATCAAGGCACTCCTAAACCCTTTGGTGGCACTGGTTTCAAGCAATACAAAAAACACAGGCCCGATGGTAAATGCGAGAATAATTCCAAAGGGGATGGCTGTTAAAATATCGTCAATCATAGATATTGAGAGGGTTTCAATACAAAGTAAAGAAATATTTTAAAAAATACAGGCTGTAAAACGTTTACATTTTTTTCAATAAAAAAGGAGTGCTGTTTCCACAACACTCCTCCTCAAAAAACCAAACAAACTAAATACTAAATTGCTATCAATCCTTTTTTATTAAATCTATTGGTAAACCTTTATATAATCAATGACGAAATCCTGCGGAAAAATAGCATCGTCAACATCCGGACCTCCAAAATTGCCACCAATGGCCATATTAAGAATGATATAAAATGGCTGATTGAACGGCCAAATATTTTCATCGTCAATCGCTTCTGGCGAAAAGGTGTAGAGCAGCTCGTCATCAACAAAAAATTCTATTTTATCTTGCGTCCAATCGGCAGCATACACATGGAACCCTTCTTCAATATTATCTATTTTTACCTTTTTAGTATTTACCGTATTACCATGGCTATCTGGTGTGTGCAGTGAGGTAAATACCATTTCGGGTTCTTTGCCCACATATTCCAAAATATCTATTTCGCCGCATTTGGGCCAGCCCACCTCATCAATATTGGCACCCAACATCCAAAATGCTGGCCACAGACCTTTACCACTTGGTAATTTGGCTTTAGCTTCAATTCTGCCGTATTTAAACTCGAACTTATCCTTGGTTGTAATACGCGTTGAAGTGTACACAGAATCTTTTAAGTTGGCCGTAATGGTAAGTAAACCGTTTTCCACCTTATGATTGTTTTTGGTGTATATCTGGCGTTCGTTATTGCCCCAGCCACAAAGGTTGGGGCATCCATCGCCGAATTCAAAATTCCAAACGGATTCGTTTAGCGAATCGCCCTCAAAATGCTCTTCCCAAACCAATGTTCTTTGGTCTTGTTTACACGAAAAAATAAGAGAAAGTAGTAATACAATTATTAACAAAACCTTCTTTTTCATCTGTTTATATTTTATCAAGAACCTATGGTTCAGTTATTTAATTATCTTGATGGGTAATGCCCTTCGTTTGCCAAACCTACACTGAGCGAGGCCTAAGCATATCCATAATGGGCTTTCATAGCTCGAAATCTGTTTCAAGAATGGTGTTTGAACTCCCTCCAACAAAAACACTAAACTTACCCGGTTCTACAACAAATTCGCCTTCATTATTATAAAACCCTAATTCCTTATCGGTGAGTTTTAAAGTGATTTGTTGTGTTTCATTTGGTGCCAATTCCACCAATTCAAAACCTTTCAATTCCTTTACTGGGCGGGTAACACTTGCAAACCAATCTCGAATATACAGCTGTGCTACTTCTTTGCCTTTTACCTTTCCGGTATTTTTAACGGTGAAAGTCACTTCAACTTGATTGTTGCCAACAACTTTGGTTTCTAAATTAGAATAAGAAAACGTTGTGTAACTCAATCCATGTCCGAAAGGATAAAGTGGTGCATTACTCTCGTCGGTGTAATGTGACCAAAATACACTGTTGGGTTCGTTGGCTGATGGTCTTCCCGTATTTTTATAATTGTAATAAATAGGCACTTGCCCTACGCTACGCGGGAAGGTCATGGGCAATTTACCACTTGGGTTGTAATCGCCATACAACACCTGCGCAATGGCATTACCACTCTGTGTGCCCAATTGCCAAGCTTCAACAATGGCCGGAATATGCGCATCGGCCCATGTGATGGCTAACGGACGACCATTATTCAACACCAAAACCATATTTTTATTTGCGGCATAAACGGCTTCCAATAATTCCTGTTGCACACCTGGCAATCCAATATTAGCACGGCTTCTGGCTTCTCCACTATGGAAAGCATGTTCGCCCAAAACCATAATTACCACATCGGCTTTTTTGGCTACGTTAACCGCTTCATTAAATCCGCTTTTATCCGTATTATTTTCAGTAAGTTCGAAAGGAAATGAAGCCTCTCCGGTTATTACATCGGCACCCTTGGCATAAGTTATTAGGTTGCCTTGGTATTGTTGTAAGCCTTCTAAAACGGAAACGGCCGTTCCGTCTTCCGCACCGATACGCCAACTTCCCAGTGGACTCGTTTTATCATCAGCCAAAGCGCCTATAACAGCAATATGTTGCCCATCCTTTTTTAGCGGAAGTATATTATTTTCATTTTTTAAAAGCACGATGGATTTTTTAGCAACCTCTAAAACAGCATCGTGGATTTCTTGGCTTCCTGTAATTTCCTTTTCACGTTGTAAATCGCAATATTTATAGGGATCATCAAACAGACCCAATTCAAACTTAACACGTAAAATACGAGTTACGGCATCGTCGATTACATCTTCGGAAACCTTGCCTTCCTTAACCAAATTAGCTAGCTCTGATACGTACGCATACGATTCCATATCCATATCGGAACCTGCCAAGGCAGAAAGCTCGGCAGCATGTTTTTTATCACGTGCATAGCCATGGTTGATCATTTCGGCCATCGAGCCCCAATCGGACACCACAAAACCATCAAATCCCCATTTCCCTTTTAAGATATCGCGTTGCAACCAAACGTTGCCCGTTGCCGGAATGCCGTTCAATTCATTAAAAGAATTCATAAAGGTTTTAACGCCTGCATCAACTGTAGCCTTAAACGGTGGAAAAATAATGTTGTTTAAGGTTGAAGTACCTACATCAACAGTGTTATAATCCTTACCCGATTCAGCAAAACCATAACCCGCCCAATGTTTGGCACAGGCCGCAATAGTGTGGGGTTGGGATAAATCCTCACCTTGAAAGCCTTTTACTCGGGCTTCGGCTATTTTAGAACCCAAATAGGTGTCTTCACCAGCGCCTTCCATAACCCGGCCCCAACGGGCATCGCGCGAAATATCGACCATAGGAGCAAACGTCCAATTGATACCGGCTGCCGAAGCTTCCAAAGCGGCGATTTCGGCCGATTTTTTTATCGCTTCCAAATCCCAACTCGCCGCCTCGGCCAACGGAATAGGGCTTAAGGTTTTATAACCATGTATCACATCAAAGCCAATAATTAGCGGTATGCCCAAACGGGTTTCTTCAACCGCTATCTTTTGTACGGCACGCACATTTTCTACTCCCGTTACATTAAGCATCGACCCTACGTAGCCTTTTCGCAAATGCTCGTATTTTTTGGCAGCATCACCACTTTCTGGCGTTGGCCCAGTAACGTCCCAAAATCCATTGTATTGGTTCATTTGGCCAATCTTCTCTTCTAAAGTCATTTTAGAAAGCAATTGTGCTACTTTGTTATCTATCTCTGAGGCACCTTCATTGTTTGATAAAGGCACACCACTCTCCGGATCCTTTTTACATGCCAACAAAACCACGGTAAGCAAAAGGATTGAAAAATAATATTTAAAGTTCCCCATAGCCTTACTGATAAATCCTTACATAGTCAATTTCCATGGTGTCCTCGGTAAACGAAGGATCAACCGTGCCACCCAACGTACCACCCATAGCCACATTTAGTATCATAAAAAAGTCGGCATTAAATGGTGTATCCGGTGTATTGGCAAAGGATAGAAATACAGTATCATCAACCAAAAATTTAATAGCGGTTGTTGTCCATTCTACAGAGTAATTATGAAACTCGGTCGTTGCCGTGGCATTTGAGGTTTCCGAAGTCACCGCATCACCAGCTGAATTTCCCGGAAAGTGCAAGGCCGCCGATGTTTTGGTCTTATCTTGGCCTGTTTGTTCCATGATATCAATTTCGCCACAAGTAGGCCACCCCACGGTATCGAAATTAGCACCCAACATCCAAATGGCGGGCCAAGTACCTTGGGCTGCAGGCAATTTGGCACGGACCTCAACACGACCATAGGAGAACTCCTGTAAGTTTTCAGATTTTAACCTAGCGGAAGTGTAGCCAGAACCATTGGCTTTAGCCGTAATCTTTAAAAGACCATCTTCAACAATAACGTTTTCGGCATCATCAGTGTAAGTTTGCAATTCTTGGTTGCCCCAACCACCGGCACCTAAATCGTAGGTCCATTTGTTGGCATCGGGTGCACCCGGTGTATCAAATTCATCAGCCCAAACTAAGGTATTGAATACCGATTCAAAAGCTTCTTCTGCCGGGCTCGTTTGAAATTTGTGGTACCAAGCTAATGCTGGGTCGTTACCATCAAGCGTTCTTACGTACAATTCGGTATCTGAAACCGAAATGACATCGTAAGTTGAAGAACTAACGTAATAGCCCATAAAACCATTATTTGAAAAACTCATGGCGGTTCCGCGAGCCTCAAAATCAGGATCAGGAACGGTAGTCCAATCAGTTAATGACGGCGATAAGGACACAATACTCGTACCAGAAGTATCGAAAGCAAAACAGGCATCTTCTCCGGCATTTTCACCAATTACGCCTTGATGACCTGCATTGAAAAAGGTAAAACCGTTATTATTCAATTGATACGTTAGTTGGCCATTACCTTCCAAAGTAAAGGTTAATTCGTCGTCGCATAGGCAATCGCTAATTTCTATGCCGCACTTTTCAAAAGGTTGTGCCGCATACCATTTTGGGTACCAAAATCCTTCTGGGTCAACACCCGCGTTTCCTGGACCAACACCCAAATGACCTACTTCGGTCGCAGCGAGGTACCAAGTTCTGCTAGAACCTCCTGTTAACAATTGCTTTAATTCGGCATCGTCGAAAGAACTAAAGACCTCAACATCTATTGATGTACTGGATTGGAGCCCACCTGTACCAATCGCATTCACTACAACAGTATACGTGTTGACCCCTACCTTACTGAATCTATGTGTTGTGGTTCCAGAAGGAGCCACTTCGCTCAAACCATCGCCAAAATCGAATTTGTAACTAATGGCATTATCTGCACTAGCGGTAATATTAACCAAACCACTACCATCACCATTGGGATTTGAAGCATCTACGCCCACAATTTCCGTAGAAATATTGATGTTTGTTGGAGCGGTAATGCTTCCAATAGTCGCATCGTCTTCTTGGCAACTAAATGCTAGTGCTACCAACGAAAACAGGATTGCTATATTAAATTTTATGTTTTTCATAATTGTTAGTTTTTTAAATTCTTACCAGCTTAAATTGCCAAAACACACCTGCCCCCGATTCGATGTAAACCGACATAGTGTCTGCATCGATAAATTCGACACTATAAGTAATTGCATCGGGAACGTCCACATTGGGCAACTCGCCTTGATTGTTAGCTTTAGGAATACCTAAAAATGCACCCGTACCGTTTAGGGTTACTGTGCCTGCAGCAGCATCATAAGTGTAAGTTGCTGATGCCGAACCATCATACGGAGCCACTGGAGTACCGCAAGCATCACTGCCTCCTTGCCACCCTTCTACCCAAGTTTCGCTTCCTAAATTATTGGTAAAAGAACCATCTGTTCCGAACACATAAGTATCATCGTAATAACAAGCTCGTTCTGTAACACAACCCGCATCGCAGTTCCACCAACTGGTATCTCCAACGGCTGGGCCTACACCAAGCGCCCCTGTTTCTGATGCTACTTTCCATGTTCCAGCCACTGGAGAAGCCACAGCGCCATCACGCACTAATTTATACTGCCAAAATACACCGGCACCCGCTTCTACATAAACCGAAATGGTATTGCTATCAATAAACGAAATATTGTATGTTATTGACGCCGGCACCGCTATATTGGGCAGTTCGCCCTGATTGTTAGCTTTTGGAATTCCAATGTAAGCACCTATACCGTTTATGGTAACCGTTCCAGCGCCTTCATCATAGGTGTAAGTGGCTGTGGCCGAACCATCGTAAGGCGCTACCGGTGCACCACAGGCATCGCTGCCACCTTGCCAGCCTTCTACCCAAGTTTCAGCACCTAAGTTATTAGTGAAAGAACCATCGCTTCCAAATACATAGGTATCGTCATAATAACAAGCTCTTAGATCGACACAATCGGCATCGCAGTTCCACCAGCTGGTATCACCAACGGCGGGTCCTACTCCTAAAGCGCCAGCTTCATTGGCCATTTTCCATGTGCCTACCAATCCGGTTGGTACATTTGACGGCGCTTTATAGAAATAAATATTGTCGATAAACACTGTTCCGGTAGCCCAAGGATCGCCCACAAATTTCAACTGAAAAATTTCAGTAACCGTTAAGCCTTTATCTGTGTAGTCTGAAATCGGTATTTCAATACTCGTCCACTCCCCTGCAGTTAAACTCGATACCACAGGCGCTTCGGTAACCGTACCAGAGGCATTATTAATCAAAGAGGTTTCAATAGTGTTAATATCTCCCGCCGTCCAAACATCTAAATGTAAATATTCCATTTGCGACACATCAATGGATGTACCATCGGCCAAGGCAATACCTTGGTAGCTTAAATTGATGTACTGCAACATGGTATCGCCATTTAAATCGAACTCTGTCCATCCGCTGCCTTGACCGCCTTGTCCCCAATCTGGGAAATAGTTGGTGCCTGCAACATCATTGTAAACTGCACTGTAGATAGAAATAACATCTTCAGGATTTCGGCTTGGTGGTGTAGCTGCCGATGCCAAGGGTTGTAAAATAGCTGTCACTTCAAACTCTTCGCTATATTCGGTGGTTTGAATCGCCGCACTCATAGAAACCACCTTAATGGTGTAAACACCCGCTTCTTGGTAAGTGTACGATACGGTGTCGCCATTATTGGCTGAAACAGGTTCATCATTTCCAGGTTCACCAAAGTAAACCTCATACGAAATGGCATAATCGGCAGTAGCGGTTACATTGACTTGTTTTGAAATAGCAGGATCGTTTTCTATGGTGACTACTAAATTTTCAGGTGCTTTAAACGATACCACTACAGCCTGTGTAGCCGTTGTAGTTAAGCCGTTTAATCCTGTTGCCGTAATAGCAGCATCATAAGTTCCTTCGGCATAAATATGCTGTACACTTTCTCCTGGTTTTATTGATTCTGAAATTTCGGAGCCATCACCAAAATTTACGGAATACCATACCACGCCCTCACCAAGTGGAGTAATGGTTACCAACCCGGTATTGTCTTGCGTTGCACTAACGGCTGCCGAAATATTGGTAGGTGCAGCAATGCTGTCTACATAATCGGTACTATCGTCTTCTTGCGAACAGCCCATGGCTATCAATGCCACAAGAAAAAGTTGAAATGTATATTTAAAAATTTTCATAATCTCTTTTTTTAATAGTTAGGGTTTTGTTCCCAATTGCCATTTGAAAATTGAATTTCTTCAATAGGAATGGGGAATACCTCATTTTTTCCAGCAGTAAATCCTTCGATTTCCTGGGCTGCTTTTCCCGTTCTTACCAAATCGAAAAAACGGTGCCCTTCGCCTACCAATTCTACGCGTCTTTCATGGGCAATGGCATCGGTTAATGCCGCTCCCGTAGACGTTATATTATGGTTGTTATCTCCAAAAGCTCGCGCCCTAACACGGTTTAAGTAACTTTGTGCTTTAGTATCGTCAATATTGCCACGGTTATAAGCTTCGGCTGCCATTAATAATACATCTGCAAAACGAATGGCTCTGTAGTTATTGGGGTTGGTTAAATTTTGGTCGCCCGTGTTTAAATCGCCTTTTCTGGCAATATATTTTCTGTTGAAATATCCTGTGTGTTCATTTCCTGTTCCGAAGGTAGCCCCAGTTTGCGCTGCCCAACTTTCAATATCCAAAATGGCCACGTCTTTACGCAAATCGCCCGCTTCAAAAGCATCAACCACTTCTTGGGTAGGCACGTTAAAACTGAAACCTGAATCAAAAACCGGCCCAGAATAATTTCTAATACCATTGAATCCAACCGCCACGTTTCCTTCGCTACATTGTAAACAATCGAAACCAGCACCTTCGGCATCGGTATATTGCACTTCGAATACCGATTCGATACCATTCTCTCCGGCATGTTCAAAAATGGTGTCGTAATCGCTCACCAAGTCGTAAGGTCCGTTAGCGATTAAATTATCGAGAACCGAAGCAGCTTCAGAAAACTTATCTTGATACAAATAGGCTTTTCCTAAAAGCGCTTGTGCTGAACCTTTTGTGGCACGACCCACTTGGGGTGCAGTGTAGTTTAAATTGGCCACCGCATATTTTAAATCGGCTTCAATTAAGGCATATACTTCAGAAACAGGCGCGCGCGGTACAGAAGTTTCATCACCCAATTCAAAACGGGTTTCTTTTAAAGGAATGGGACCAAACCACTTTACCAATTCAAAATAAAAATACGCTCGTAAAAAACGGGCTTCGGCAATGATTATTTCCCTTCCTTCAAACTCGGTTTTATCTTGAAATTCCAAAAGAAAATTAGCTCGGTTTACGCCAGCGTACATCCAATTCCAAATATCCCTTAAATTACTGTTTACAGGCGTATGGATCATATCGTCTATTTGCTGGAATCCAATAACATCGGTGGGGCTTTCGCCACCGGCCAAAGTATTATCGGAAGCAATTTCGCCAAGCATCACATTAACGTAGGTAGATTGCAATAAATCGTAAACCCCTACCAATGCATTGTAATAATCGTCTTCAGAATTAAAGTAACTTTCTGAATCAATACTGTATCGGTCAACTTCTTCTAAATAAGCATCACCGCAAGAATGCGTTCCTAAGGCTAATGTTATTAACAAGAAGGCTATTGCTGTTTTGTTTATATAATTTTTCATATTGCTCATTTTTTAAAGTGATAGGTTTAATCCTAAAATAAATTGTCTTGAAATGGGATAAAAACCATAATCTATACCGCCTCCAATGGCTGCTCCATTGGTAGCTGCGGGGTCGTAACCATTGTAGTTGGTAAAAGTGAAAGCGTTATTAACTGAAGCATACAATCTAAACTTGTCGATGCCCAATTTTTCAATTACCGATTCTGGCAATGAATACCCCAATTGGATATTTTGAATACGTAAGAACGAAGAGTCTTCCACATAAAAATCTGAAAACAATTTATTGGTAGTTGCACCAACTGTAGTTCTGGGTACAGTATTACTAGTACCAGCTCCGGTCCATCTATTTAAGTAAAGATTTAAACGGTTTACGTTGGGTTGGTCGCGCTCGTAGTTACGCACCGTTTCTTTGCCTAATTCGGCGTACATATAAGTGCCAAAGTCGAAATTTTTATAATTGAAACTTAGGTTAAGCCCCATGATATAATCGGCTTGGGGTTTTCCAAGATACGTACGGTCGTCAATGGTTATTTCGCCATCGCCGTTAACATCAACATAACGGAAATCGCCCGGTGCCGCTTCGGCACCTAAATCGGCTTGCGACGGATGGGCATCGACCTCGGCCTGATTTTGAAAAATTCCATCGGTTTTAAGTCCGTAGAAATAACCAATAGGTTGACCCACTTCCAATCTTGAAATGGCGGGTTGACCCACACTGAACGAACCACCTTCTGAAATAATACCGTCTTTTACAGCAGTTACCTCACCGTCAATTTTGGTAACGTTGTAGCTTATGCCAAAAGAAGCATCATCAGAAATTAATTGTTTGTAATTTATAAAGAGTTCAATACCTTTATTTCTGGTTGACCCCGCATTTGTAGTTGGTAATCCTGCACCTGGAGCTGAAGCACCAATAATTCCAGAAACGGGCAATCCGCTTATCAATAATCTATTTCTATCTTCAACAAAGTAGTCTGCTACAATTTCAATTTTGTTATTGAATAAATTCAAATCGAGACCGATATCAAGCTTTTCAGCCGATTCCCAAACAGAATCGGGAGTTGGTATTCTTCCTGTCGCAACACCTGCCACTAAAGCACCATCAAACACATAAGTTGCTTCACCAGTCAATAATGCTCTGTATAAATCGCCTCCTGCATTATTACCCAAATTACCGTAGCTAGCCCTTAACTTTAAGAAGTTAATAGTTTCTGAATCTGCCAAAAAGGCTTCATCTGAAATTTTCCAACCAGCGGTAACCGATGAAAAATAATCAGTTCTGTTATCGGGAGCAAAATCGGAAGCACCATCTCTACGGATTAGTGCAGATAGTAAATACTTTCCTTTAAAATCATATTGTAATCTGGCAAAATAAGAGGACAACCTATTATCGTAAATGAATGAGCCTGTACTTTTGGCTTCGCTAATGCCGTTAGCCAACGATATATCGGCAAATTCCCAAGAATTGTTTGGTACATCAAAACCAGTAGCATTTAAACCATCGCCCCAATCGCGTTGCGCACTAGTACCCACGGTAAATGTGGCGTTATGGTCTTCAAAAAAGGTTTTGTTGTAATTCGCAAAAGTTTCCCAAGTGTATGTGCTAAATGTATTTCTGGATTGATTAACGCTACTTCTGTCGTTATTGAACACTTTCCCCGAACCATAGTTTACGATTGGCGCAAAGGTTTTGCCTTTATCGTCGTATTTTTTTAATCCGATACGTGACGTAATGGTCAATCCATCAACGGGTTTATACTCCAATTGGAATGTTCCTTCAATGGAATTTCCGCTATACTTATTAAACGTATTTTCAATTTGGGATAAGGGATTGATAACCTCGTTTCCTAAAAACCCAGAAGTATCTTGTTGATTAAGGCTATAGGTTGGTGCATAGTTCAACGCATTAAATAATGGCGTACCCAAAGCGTTTTCACCAATAGACTGACGCTTGTTGTTAAAGTAGTTTGCCGATGTGGTAAACTTAAGTTTTTTAGATAAATCGAACTCCAATTTAATTTTGGCATTGGCTCTTAAAAAGTTCGACTTTTCACTGGAAATAATACCATGTTGCTCTAAAATAGAACCACCAAAATAATACGTGTTGTTTTCGCCACCACCAGTAACTGTAACATTATGGCTGGTTATGGGTGCGTTTTCGAAAAGTTGTTCTTGCCAATCGGTTCCTGTACCTAATCCACTAACGTTAGGATAAGGCAACGCTTGTCCATTGGCTGCATAACTTTCGTTAAGTATTAGAGCGTATTCGGTAGCATTTAAATAAGGTAACTCGCGCGTGGTTTGTTGGATACCCGTATAACCATTATAACTAATTTTAGCAGCCGTACTACGCTTACCGCTTTTAGTGGTCACCAAAATAACACCATTCGCACCTTCAATACCATAAATAGCCGCCTGTGCATCCTTTAAAATAGAAAAGGTTTCTATATCGCTGGGGTTAATGGAATTTAAATCGCCTTTGTAACCATCAATAATTACTAGTGGCGCATTATCACCATTGGAGCTCACCCCACGAATTAAAATATTAAACCCACCACCTGGTGACCCCGAAGGAGCGGTTACCGAAACTCCTGCCGATGTACCTTGCAAGGCTTGTGCAGCGTCAATAGGTCTTAATTCCTCTAAAGTTTCGGCGCTTACAATAGATACAGCACCGGTTACATCTTTCTTTTTCTGTGTACCATAACCAACAACGACTACTTCGTCGAGTTGCGATACATCTTCTTCAAGTACCACAGTTATCTTGGAAGCATCGTTAACAGGAACTTCCTTAGTTAAGTAACCAATAAAACTGAATACCAATACCGAACCCGGACTAACATCTGCAATGGTGAAATTGCCATCAAAGTCGGTTACGGCACCTTTCGTTGTGTTTTTTACTATAACATTTACTCCAGGAATGGGAAATCCGGTATTATCCTGAACCACGCCGCTCACCTGCATGTTCTGAGCGCCTGAATATGCTATAAAAAATAACATCAAGATTTTTAATAATGAGTGTCTCATAAAGTTAGTTTTTTCGTTTCTGTAAAATTAGACCCAAACTTTGTTGTATTGAAATTTTAAGCCACTACAAAAAATATACATCGCAAAAAAGCATTGTAATATTTATGAATATCTCAATAAAACCATGGTTTTACTGACCTGATAAAGCATACATTAATTTACTAAAAATTGCAGAAACAGAGAAGATGTTGTGGTAATGTATAGGTAAAAACGAGAGTTGTTGTGCTATTATATTTCTAAAATATAATCTGTTAAGTTCAATTCGTGAGCTAAATTCATTTTTTTACGCAATCTGTAACGCTTAACTTCCACACTTCGGGGGGAGATGTTTAAAAGTGGAGCTATTTCTTTTGAAGATAAATTTAACCTGAGGTAGGTACAAAGCCTTAAATCGTTTGAAGTCAATTCGGGATGTTTTTCCTTTATTTTCTTTAAAAAATCCTTGTCGGCATTGTTAAAGGCTTCTTCAAACAATTGCCAATCATCGGTATTGTTTAAATTTTTATCAATGATTTTAATAACCTGTTTCACATTACTGTTGTCTTTTTTCAGTTCTTTTTTAAGGTTATTTAAAAATTCGTTTTTCTTAATCAGGTTCATGGTTGATATGCCCAACTCCCTATTTTTATTTTCAATATCTTGGCGCAATTTATCATTTCTAAACCGAGTGAGCTGTTCTTTGTTTTCGAGTTCTTTAAGCTCTAATTCCCGTTGCTTTTTTAGCAATAATTTTTCGCGTTGCTTTTTATAATATCTTTTATAAACGTGGTGCATGAAGACTGAAAACAGACCGATAAAAAGCACATAAAGCAAGAGAGCCGTGGTAGTAAGATACCATGGCGGACTAATTGTAAAGCTGAAACTTTCGGTATTTGAAGACCATTTATTGCCTATTCTGGAACGCACGTAAAACGTATATGTTCCAAAAGGTAAATTTTCAAAATATTCATTAGATTCTGTACTCCATTGGCTCCAATCGTTGTAAAGGCCTTCCAACTTGTATTGGTACTGTACTTTTTGGTACTTATTATACTTTGGGACACTGTAGTAAATTTGAAGATTATTTTCTTGATTATTAAACTCACCTTTTAAAGTGGCATCTACATTTCTGTAATTATTATCGTTTTTAGAACTACTTACCAGCACCTGATTAATTTGTAGATTGTGGTCTTGATAATGTATATCGTTTAAATCGATGCGGATATAACCAGAGGCCGTTCCGTAGAGGTATTCCCCTTCTTGTACCGGGGCTATGTTTTCAAACCCCACTACATCATTTCTAACGGCATTGGGCAGCGGTATTTTTACTATTTCCGGAACACCGCTTAATCTATTATTGGTTAAATAATTAATGCCCTGCGACGAAAAGGACCATAATTTGTTTCCGGCTTCATCAAAAACCAATCGGCCCGACGAATAGTTTTTTGCATCAATTAATTCACTTAAAGTAGAATCTTTTCCAAAATTATTTTTAACAGCATTATAAGTAAACACCCCTTCTTTATGGGTATATAATATCTCGTCATTGTATTTTACCAAACTGGTACTGGAACCCGAATTTTGAAAATCGTTGTTTGAAATTATTGTAGCGGCCGTTAACGGTTCGTTTAATTCTAGCTTAAAAACCCCTTTATATTCGTGGCTGACCAACACATGGGTTGCATCAATCATTTCAAAATACCGACTCGATACATTAAAACCATCAATTTTATTCCGTTGTTGCCAATTACCGTTTTTATTTTCAAGAATATATAATCCGTCGTAATTACCTTGAATGAGTATATCTGTGTTTTGGTTTATGGGTTTTATATCCCAAGTTCCCAAAGCATCCGAAATGAGTTTTGCAGTTTGGTTTTCTAATATAAACGTGCCCGAATCGTGTCCGCAAAATAACGTATTATTAATTTCCTTTAAACACCAAACAGCCCCTTGTGTTCCTTTTATAAAAATGAATTCACCCACAGAATGCAGAGACCTGTAAAACAACCCGCGATTGGTACCTATATAAAGATGGTTATTATGGATTATCGATGCGTTTACCGAACCCAATTTACCGTCGCGATCGTTATAAATACGAAACGCCGATTTAATGTTGATGCAATTAATACCGAACTCCAACCCTAGCCAAATATTATTGTCTGCATCTTCAAAAACAGACAAAACCGTATTGTTACTAAGGCCTTTATTCTGGTTAATTTGATAACTGATCTTGCCTTCAGGAGTAATATGCAATATACCGTTGGATATGCTTCCAACAATAAAACTTTCATCTTTTAATTGTGTACTGCTATAAATGCGGTCGTTCAACAATACACTGTTGGCTTCAATATTCCATGGATTTAAGTTGTTATTATTAAGCACAAAAAATCCTAAATCTTGGGTTTGCAACAATAAATGGCCTTGGTGGCTAAATAGGTTAACTAATAAATTATTCTTTAGAATATCATGGTCTGTTACTAATTTGGCTACACCATTTTCAATTTCGTACAAACCATCTTTTGCCTTTTGGAAATACACCCTATTATTGACCTTAAAACTTCTGTTAATGATGGTTTTCGCTTCTATAATCTTATAAGTCTCTTCAATTTTGTTAAATACATAAATGCGATTTAAGGATTGAAAAAGAATAAAATCGTCCATATCGATGATATTCCAAATGTCTTCATCTTCAAGAAAAGGAACATTCAGTTTTTGTGAAATGGAAACGTATTTTAAAATACCCAGTTGGTTTCTGGTCCAGTAGCCAAACTCACGGTAGCAGCCGGTGTAAACCAAATCGTCAATGACTTTAACAGAGCGAATAATGGTTTTATTTGGCGATTCGTACAATTGCCATTGTTCGCCGTTAAATTCTAAAAGTCCTTTGTTATTTCCAAAATAGATGTGTTTGTTCGAATCTTGGGAAATGCTCCAATTTTGATTATTGGCACCGTAAACATCGGGCGTATAAATTTGAATAGGCGGTAGTTCTTGGGCATTTAACTGAAGCGTTAAACAAAAAAGTAAACCTATTATAAACCTTAAAAATTTCAATTGTGCCCCGTTTAGTTGTATAGGTACTAATATAGTAAAAATAAGTGCTAACGGATGTTTAGTTTGGTAAGTGTATGGTTTTGGGTGGAATAAAAAAAGCACCCAAACAGGTGCTTTATATTTTACTCAATAGGTTTATGTATTACATTTTAGTAATGTTACCACCCAACATTTTGCTTTCGCTAATTTCTTCCGGGTCGCCATAAATGTAGATGTTTCCTCCTGCCCGCACTTTGGCTTCTACTTTTTTAGATGCATTAACGTAAGCTTCGCCAGCGGCGCTGATAGATACATCGGTATTTTGGGTTTTTAAGGATTTACCATCGTAAATACCACCCGTTAGTAACGACACATTTTGTTTTTTAGAAGAACCAGTAGCAGTAATCGAACCACCCGTTACCGCACGAATGTTGGCGTACTTTACATCAATGGGAATGGTAATGCTTCCACCTTCCTGCGCCTTTAAATCGATTTCAAACTGCTCGATGGTATCGCTCGATGTGACTTTTGAACCTTCATTAACATCAATAATATCAACGGTGGTGTAGTACAGTACCACTTTGGTATCGGAACCATCAAAAGCTTCATCCAACTTCATTTTAATTTTCAGCTTGCCATCGTTATTAACAATCACCACGTCTTCTTTGTTTTCACCTGAAATAACAGCCTTATTTTCTTTGGCTTTTTTGAGTTCCACTTGTATTAAATCGAACACCTTAAGTTCGGTAAATTCACCAACTTCTTGTTCTATGGTGTTTTGGGCAAATAGCGTTGTGCTTATAAAGAGTACAAAAAATTTAACTAGTGTTTTCATGTTAATTTTATGATTGATTTTAGATAATAACGCAAAGCTATCAACAATTATTCCACGGAATTTTATTTTATGAAAATTTTAATGATTGAGTGGGATTGTTGATTGAACTTTTAATTTAGATTCCCGTTTTCACTTCCACTTGCTTCGACTCCGCTCAGCAACCGCAGCTCAGTGGCTACACGGGAATGACAAATTCGACTGCGCTTATTGCATTGCAATTTCAACGGTTACCCCAATCAGAGTGTCGAGGAATTCTTTTAGATTAAGAGATTGCTTCGCCGTACCTCCTCGCAATGACATTTTAACTTGTGATGTTTAGTATTCAATACTAGCGTCATTCTGAGGAACGACAAAAGGAGTGACGTGAGAATCTGTTTGTTTTATACTATAACAATCAAGACACCTTTACCGCCGTGCCGGTGGTAGACACCAAAATATAGGTGGTATTGGGCACGGTTTCAAAATCGATACTTATGCCCACCACAGCATTGGCGCCCAATTTAATGGCATTTTCCCTTAGTTTTTGAAAAGCGTCTTCCTTTACCTCTTCAATACTGTTTTCTAATGTTTGCAGAAACTTCTCTATTTTAAACGAAAATGAGGTTTTACGGGTATTGGCACCAACGCCTGAAACTACACCTAAATAGTCGGTTATTTTAAAGCCTTCAATGCTGTTTGTGGTTGTTAATATCATGGTTTTTAGCTTTTTAACATAGGAATATTTTAAGGCTATAAAGTTACACATATATGAAACAAAATTTGACTTTATAAAAAATTTCGACTACTTTAGTTAACGACTGATACTAAGTCACTTGTGCTGAACTTGTTTAAGTATTGAAACGGACGTATATCATTAAAGTTGGCGTTAATAATCAATAAAAACTAACATTTGATAAAAATTATAAAATAAAATATGTATTTATTATTTTGAGAGTGATTTTAGCTTTGTTTATTATCGTTAATGTTATTGATAGATTTGATTCAAGCGACTTGTGGGTTATGATTAGTTGATTAGCAGTTTATTTTTTAAATCTAACACGAAAAGGAAAGTTATGAAATTCAAAATATATGATTTAAAAACAGTATTAAATTTCGGAAAGTATAACGGAAAAAAACTTTCAGAAGTTATTAAAATTCACCCAAGTTATATTAATTGGTGTATTCTAAATTTAGACCATTTCCTTGTCGAAGATGATGATTTAGAAAATTTTAAAAAAATAAATTCTAATTTTTTCTTTTCTAAAAAGGCATTAGATAAGTTAGAAAAAAAATGGGATGTTTGGGACAGAAATCAAATGATAGGACAAGAATCTCATGATGATTGGTATCAAGATGTCCAAAGTTATGACGATTGGTTACAAAGCGAATTTGGAGATGAGGCTGGTACAGCTTATTGGAATATGGATTAAAATTACTAATGCCATCAACGTGTAAGCGCAATAACGGCTGAATTTCCTAATCGGTAATTCAACTCGTTTTGCTAAATTAGGTGCGTCAGCGAAAAGTACTCGCGCACTTTCCCGTTACTGACGCTTACATAAAACCGTTAACTACCCAAAATCCTCAGCCTTCCCCACTAAATTAAAATCCAGGTGTTTTTTAACTAAATCGGTGTTTTTAACTTTTACGATCACTTCGTCTCCTAATTGGTACATGGTTTTTGTATTTCGGCCTACCATGGCATATTGGTCTTGGTCGAAGGCGTAATGGTCGTCGGTCATATCGCGCACGCTTACCATGCCCTCGCATTTGTTTTCAATAATTTCTACGTAAATACCCCAATCGGTCACCCCAGAAATCACGCCCACAAACTCTTGGTCTTTGTGGTCTTCCATAAAACGGATTTGCATGTATTTAATGGAATCGCGCTCGGCTTTGGTAGCCAGCATTTCCATATTGCTGGAGTGTTGGCATTTCTCTTCGTAAGTGGCTTCGTTGGCACTTTTTCCGCCATCTAAATAATGCTGTAACAGTCGATGGGCCATCACATCGGGGTAACGACGAATGGGCGATGTAAAGTGACTATAATAATCGAACGCCAAACCGTAATGCCCAATATTGTGCGTGGTGTATTCGGCTTTACTCATACTACGGATTGCTAAAGTATCGACTAAATTTTGCTCTTTTTTGCCTACTACTTCCTTTAATAAATTATTAAGTGAAGCCGATGTGGTTTTGCGGTCCTTAAAATTCAGTTTATAACCAAATTTTGAAACAATGCCCTGTAAACTGGCGAGTTTGCTATCATCGGGTTCGTCGTGCACACGGTAAACGAAGGTCTTTTTCGGACTTTGCTTTCCAACAAATTCGGCTACCTTTTTGTTGGCCAATAGCATAAATTCTTCAATGAGCTTATTGGCTTCTTTACTGGTTTTAAAATAAACCCCTTCAGGATTGTTATTTTCATCCAAATTGAATTTTACCTCCACTTTATCAAACGAAATGGCACCAGAACTCATACGTTTTTTACGCATGATTTTTGCCAATCTATCGAGTACCAAAACGGCTTGGGCTATTTCGGGTTTGGTATGATAGGCTTTATCGGTGAGTGAAACGTCTTGTGGGATTTCAGAATTGATGGATGAGATTCCTGCCTTCGCATGAATGACAAATTCCGGATTGTTTTCGATAATCGCCTGGGCTTCTTCGTAAGCAAAACGCGCATCGCTATAGGTTACCGTACGGCCAAACCATTGGTTTTTAATTTCGGCTTTGTTGTTTAGTTGAAACACCGCCGAAAAGGTATATTTCTCCTCATTAGGTCGCAACGAACAAGCGTTGTTAGATAATACTTCCGGAAGCATGGGTACTACTCTATCTACTAAATAAATGGACGTGGCGCGCTCGTATGCTTCATCGTCCAATACGGTGCCTTCTTTTACGTAATGCGATACATCGGCGATGTGGATACCAATTTCATACAATCCGTTATCCAATATTTTAAACGACAGGGCATCATCAAAATCCTTGGCATCTTTGGGATCGATGGTAAAGGTTAAATCCTCTCGCATATCGCGACGTTTGGCAATTTCTTCTTTGGTAATCGAAGTATCTAAATTATTGGCGTATTCCTCAACATCGTACGGAAACTCATGCGGTAAGCCGTATTCTGCTAAAATAGCATGTATTTCGGTGCTGTGCTCGCCTGGTTTTCCGAGTACCTTAACCACTTTTCCATAAGGGGAATCGGCGTTATCGGGCCAGTCTTCCAATTTTACCAAAACCTTATCGCCATCTTCGGCTTTTAAGGTTTTGTTGATGGGCACAAAAATATCTTTGTACATTTTGGTACTATCAGCTACCACAAAAGCATAATTGTTATTCTTTTGCATTTGAATAACGCCCACGTATTCACTTTTTGCACGCTTAAGGATCTTGGTTATCTCCCCTTCCATTTTTCCACGTTTACGGCGCTTGTAAACGTAAAACTCCACTTCGTCGCCCTGCAAGGCTTTGTTAACATTGTTTGAGGCTATAAACACGTCTTCATCAAAATCGTCGCAAATCACGTAACCAGCACCACGGGACGATAAATCTAAAATCCCCACATGGTACTCGGCCGTAACAATGGCTTTAAACTTGCCACGATCTACCTGCTCAATTTCCTGTTTGGCGGCCAATTTGGCCAAGGTTTTTATAATCTGGTTACGGCTACTGGCATCGTTAACGCCCAGCTTAGCTGCAATTTGTTTATAGTTGTAAGATTGGTTTCTATCTTTTTTTAAAATACTTAGAATGGTATTTGTTAGGTTGGAAA
>JAUIKY010000093.1 GCA_030430535.1 Bacteroidia bacterium | reverse complement strand
AGTGTAATGCCAAACCAATAATGAGCAATACAGCTGCTATAGCCTGTACCTTCAAGGCATATTTTTCTTTATCGGTACGGATACTATCTTGTTCTTCTGTATAATTTTTAATGATATCTGCCACTACAGGCGGTAATTTTGCACCAAAACCAAAGGCACCAGTCAATTCTAAAACAATAGTAGTCGCCATACCTGCAAACAATACCGGTATAGTTATTGGCGACATATGAATGAAAAATTCAATAAAATCCCAGCCCATACGCTCACCAATCAATAAGTTTTGCGGCTCTCCCACCAAGGTGCAAACTCCACCAAGAGCAGTACCAACTACGCCGTGCATTACCAAACTACGCAAAAAGCTTCGGAATTGCTCTAAGGTTTCACCACTAAGTTCTTTTTTATCTTTCACACCACTATCATCATAATCGGCGGTTTCACTTGAGTGAATTTTGTGATATACACCATAAAACCCAACAGCAACACTAATTAAAACAGCGGTTACCGTTAATGCATCCAAAAATGCCGACAATACCGCCGAGAGGAACACAAACAGTAACGACAGCACTAATTTCGATTTTATTTTAGTGAACACCTTACTGAAAATGTACATTAACAGCGGTTTCATAAAGTAAATACCGGCCACCATAAAAACAAGCAGTAAGATTACTTCTAAGTTTTGATCTACTTCGTGGTAGGCATTATGGGGCGATGTTAGTCCCAACACCAACACTTCAATAGCCAATAAACCACCCGATTGCAACGGATAACATTTTAAGGCCATGGCCAAGGTGAAGATAAACTCACCGATAAATATCCAAGACGTTACCGTTTTCCCTAGCACATAAAAGGAAAACACATTGAAGATTAAAAAACTGATCATGGTTAACTTAAACCATTTTGGACTATTTCCTAAAAAGTATTTCAACATAGCTTTAATTTAAATAAGTTGGGTAAGCGCTATCTGGTATGCCGTAGCACTCATTCCTGTTTTAGATTTATTGTTATTGTAAATATTTTGTATCGCTTCCTTAATTCGCTTTGAAGTGTCATAAAAAATGGCCTCGTCGGTCATTTGCACCTTACGCTCCATAAAATAGGCAAACACCCTGGCCATACCACAGTTTGAAATAAAATCAGGAATTAGGCTTACCTTATAATCGGTGTGCTCCATAATGGGGCCAAAGAATATTTCCTTATCTGCAAAAGGCACGTTGGCACCACAGGATACCACCTCTAAACCACTATCGATCATTTCGTCTATTTGATGGATGATTATTAACCGCGATGCCGCACAAGGCGCAAAGATTTCGGTTTTTAATGACCATATTTTTTTATTGATTTCCGTAAACGGAATTAAATTTTCGGCGACTAATGTATTCCCTTTTTTGGCAAGAAACAAATCCTTTATCTCCTCAAACGAAAAAC
The DNA here is from genome assembly GCA_030430535.1 of Bacteroidia bacterium. Classification (GTDB taxonomy): domain Bacteria; phylum Bacteroidota; class Bacteroidia; order Flavobacteriales; family Flavobacteriaceae; genus Flavisericum. The sequence continues at coordinate 2,256 of JAUIKY010000093.1, read as the reverse complement.
CGTCTTGATTTATCAATCCGCCACCAGCATCGATTATCCCTACAATCTTGGCCCCCATTTGAGACAAATAAAACGCTGCTGCCGCTCCCACATTTCCAAAACCCTGTACAACGGCCCGTTTTCCAACTACCGATCCGCCATAAATATGATAATATTGCTTTACGGCCTCGGCCACCCCAAAACCGGTAATCATGTCGGCTATGGTATATTTTCTTGACACATCGGGAGAATAATCTGGGTTTTCAATCACTTTAATCACGCCTTGTCTCAACTGCCCAATGCGGTTAATCTTATCGGCTTCGGTAGGTTTAAAATGTCCGTTAAAAACGCCTTCCTGCGGATGCCAAACCCCACTTTCCTCCGTAATCGGAATCACTTCGTGGGCTTCATCAACGTTTAAATCGCCCCCGGTGCCGTAATAGCTTTTCAACAATGGCGATACGGCCGCGTACCAACGCTCTAAAACGCCTTTTTTTCTGGGGTCGTTAGGGTTGAAATTAATGCCCGATTTGGCGCCACCTATCGGCGGACCGGAAACCGTAAACTTAATCTCCATGGTTTTTGCCAACGACAGCACTTCATTCATGTCAAGCCCTTCGCGCATGCGTGTTCCGCCGCCCGCAGCACCACCTCGCAACGAATTGATCACTGCCCAACCTTCGGCTTCCGTTTCAGGGTCCTTCCAGTTAAAAACAATTTCGGGGGCCTTATTTTCGTACTTTTTTAATAATTCTTTCATTTCTATCTTTTTGAATCTTTTTATGCATAATGTGTTTTGTTTTCCTGAAAAGTTTAGCAAAACACAGCTACAATTGATTCATTTTTATAGAAAGTTTAAATTAAATTGCAACAAATATAACAAACTAAAAGCCCCATCAATATTAAATTTCCATAAATTTTAAGGCCAGAAAATTTTACCCGAACTGTGATTTTTTGAAGCCCCCGTAACGCTTTGTAAGCAGTTTACCTCATTACGCAATTTTAACACCCCGAGGAACCCAAAAATGAGCGCTTCCTTAAATTCAACCAATTCCTTTTTGGGAATGACTATGTTTTTGTTAGAAAGCGAACGGATTCTGCCAATTAAATATTGATTGTAAGCACCGCCCCCGGTAATTAAAACGGTGGCTTCTTTTTTTGAAGTGATTTCAGAAGTAATTTGAATGGCGATATGCTCTACGAAAGTTTTTAGAATATCTTTTATTTCTAAATTATAACCATCAATTACGGGGAGGATTTCTTTTTTCACCCATTCCAAACCCAAGGATTTCGGAGGACTTTCAGCATAAAACTGAATCTTATTCAAATCTTTTAAAAGTGAAGCATTTATGTTTCCCGTTGAAGCGATTTTTCCGCCATCGTCATATTCAAAACCTAATTTTCGAACATAGTGGTTCAGCACGATGTTTACGGGGCAAATATCGTAAGCAATCCTTTCGTTATTAATTTCAGTGGAAATATTGGCAAAACCGCCTAAGTTCAAGCAATAATCATATTCCGAGAACAATAATCGGTCTCCAATAGGAACCAACGGTGCACCTTGCCCGCCTAGTTCCACATCCTGGACCCTAAAATCGCACACCACCGTTTCGTTTAACAGTTTGGCCAATTGCGGAAGGTTGCCGATTTGAAGCGTGAGTTTTTTTGCGGGCTGGTGCAAGGCCGTATGCCCATGCGAACACACCGCATCAAGATTCTTTATTTTATGTTTTTGGATGAATGTTTTTATAACACTGGCCAAGTATTCAGTATAATCGGCATCAATTATTTTCAATTCTTCCATCGTACATGTCATCAACCCTGCCAAGGTTTCTTCCCATTTTTTAGTGTACGGAAGTGTTTCTGAAGTCAGCATTTCAAAACGCCACAACCCATCAAAATAAAATTTGACCTCAACCAAATCGATGCCATCCAACGAGGTGCCAGACATGACCCCAACCACGTGATATTCATTTTTTACCATACCCGACAAAAATAACAAAGCGATTAAATAATTAACAACAAAAAGTTATATTTACAGATAATTTTCAGTGAAAACGCAAAAATTTTATCAATTATGAATTTCAACCTTTCCGAAGAACATAAATTAATTCGTGATGCCGCTCGAGATTTTGCCCAAAACGAATTACTGCCCGGCGTTATTGAACGCGATGAAAAACAGCATTTCCCAAAAGAATTAGTCAAAAAAATGGGCGATTTGGGTTTTCTGGGCGTGATGGTCGACCCAAAATACGGTGGCAGCGGTATGGACACGAT
>JAUIKY010000049.1 GCA_030430535.1 Bacteroidia bacterium | reverse complement strand
ACTCAACTGGAAACTGCTGAACAGTTTCTCCTGGTAGTTCTTTTTGCCTTGCATCCCTAAAAATAAGAACTTTCAGGCAAATCTGAAAATTTTAAACTATATTTGAGTCTTGTGCAACAGGCACAATGGCTATAAGTAATTGCTTGTTCTCGCCTACTTCTGAAAATCCTCTCGGATTTTCAGTCTGGTGTATACTTGCAAAGTTTCGTACTAAACCACGCAACTACTCATAGCCGAGACCGTTAAGCGAACCACTTCAAAAAAACTCCCGATACTGCATCACCCGAAAATCGAAGGTATTAAAATCGGGGTTTTTGGCTTTTAGCTGTTTGTAAAGCGGCAATCGGCTAATGGAAATATTGGCGGCGCCAGAGCCAGAGGTTAGTGAAACGGTTTTTATTTTTCGGTTTTTAGGGGTTTCGACTCCGCTCAACCTGACATCCCGTTCGCTCGGAATGACGAATTCGTGTATTCGTGGCACCTCGTTGGAGACCAGTTTCAGTTTTAACCCGTGTTCCTTTAAGTGCTTTCTAAAAAAGTATTCGGGACCGTTTTTGCTATTTCCGCCGGTAAATAAAATGGTATCTATATTGGGGTATTGTTGCAAATAGCCGAGCACATTGCGCAGTTTAATGTTTTTCATGCCCAAATCGGAGGCATCAATTTTTTCGCGTTCGGCACTTTCTACAATATCGCACACCCCTATTTTGTGTTTTATTAAAAATGCTTTGCGCTGCCGTACGGCTTCCTCGGAATTATCGAAACGTAAATTGAGATTATGGATTTTATCAATAAACAGCCACAGCGAATTGTAAAAACTACCGTAGCAAAAATCGACGTCCTTTTCCAGCAAATCGCCCGTGGAAAACCGCGGTGGCGGCAAGGTGCCCATAATGAGCTTAGTAGTATCTTCTTTGATAAATGGCGGGTATGGATGTTGATGGAAAAACAGAAATTTGAATTTTAGTTTTGAATTTGTTATATTTTGCTAAACTGGTTGTCATTTCGTCCCGATAGCTATCGGGATTATTTTGGAATCTCACCATAACAAAACTATTATGAGAACCTGAACCCTTCGACTGCGCTCAGGGTGACAAAGGTTCAAATTATAAAAATATCATTTAAAACAAAAAACCATGGGAAAAGGAGATAAAAAAACAAAACGCGGCAAAATATACCGAGGCACTTTTGGCAAAAGACGCCCACGCATTAAAAAGAAACCTTCAGTGGAAAGCCAGATTAGCGTAGGCAACAAGGCGACACCCAAATAAGCAAACTATTTAAAAGTTGGCAATTCCGAATCCCGATAACTCCCGATAGCTATCGGGACGGGTGAAGGAATCTTTAAAAATGAACTCTTATTTATGAGATTGCTTCGAAATAAAAATTTATCGCAATAACGCTCTGCTCTGGCTTTTAACACAGCCTAACTAAGTTTATCTGATAAACACCAATTCATTTTCTGAAGACATGGGTTCGCTAAAGCTATAACCTTCGAAATTGAAACCTTTTAAATCGTCGATAGTCTTCGCTTTGGTATCGACCACGTATCGCGCCATATAACCACGGGCCAATTTGGCAAAGGTCATTATGGTTTTGTACTCCCCATTTTTAAGGTCTTTAAAATTGGCCGTTACCACAGGTACTTTAAGCGCTTTTTTATCGATGGCTTTGAAATACTCGTTACTGGCCAAGTTTAAAAAGAGTTCGTCGTCTTCCAATTCTTCGTTAAGCGCTTTAGTGATATCTTTTTTCCAGAATTCGTATAGATTTTTCTTCGCCCCAACAGGCATTTTGGTACCCATTTCCAATCGGTAAGGCTGAATCAAATCGGTGGGCTTTAACAAACCGTACAATCCCGAAAGAATGCGCACGGTGTTTTGAAGCGTATCTATTTTTTCGGCAGGAATTGTATAGGCATCCAGGCCGCGGTACACATCGCCGCTAAAGGCATAAACAGCTGGGCGGGCATTATCGGCAGTAAACGGCAGCTCCCACGATTGGTTGCGCTCGTAGTTTAATTGTCCCAAAGCATCAGAAATACTCATGAGCTTCGACAAACTTTTTGCCGATTTCTTTTTAAGCAGTTTATTCAAGCGTTCCGATTGTTTTAAAAACTGAGGTTCAGTATACTTTTCGGTGGGCAATGGGCTTTCAAAATCCAACGATTTTGCTGGCGATAGTACTAGTTTCATATATAAATACGGTATTCGTTGATTACAATTTTTATTGATTCAAATTTACAACTCCTATTCTATTTTTAATTCTTACCGTTAAAATTATTATAAATGACAGTATAAAACGAATCTATAAGTTGATTTTCTAACAATAATTGACGAACTTAGATGAGGGTTAAAATGGCTTAAAAAAGCAACTTATTTGTTGTTTACTTCAAAGAAAGAACCAAATTATTATTGTTAATTAAAAACATAAGTTATGAGCTTCTTATCAGAAAACGTCATTCCTGGAAACTACGGAAAGATTTTTGAAACCGATGCTTCTGAAGATTCCGAATTGGAAAGAATACAAAACGTTATTCTTGAAATACCAGGAATAAAGGATGTCATTATCGATAAAACGACATTTCCTAAAAAAATAACCATACATACTTCTTCATTGGTAAAAGTAAAAACTATTGAAGATGCCGTAAAGCGGATAAAACACCATGTTATACCAAAGTCTTTATTTGAACTATGACGCCCCCATGCAAGCCTCCCAAAAAAACGTTTTACACCTAACCTATAAATACCGTTCAATTCAATTATCTTTGCAGCGCTTAAAGAATTCCTGATGCGCATTGATATTATTACCGTTTTACCCGAATTGCTGAAAAGTCCGTTTGAGGCTTCCATTTTAAAACGCGCCATTGAAGCCGGCTTGGTGGAGGTTCATTTCCATAATTTACGGGATTACACCACCGATAATTATAAATCTATTGACGACACCCAATTTGGCGGCGGTGCCGGCATGGTGATGATGGTGGAACCTATCGACAAGTGTATAACCGCGCTCAAAGCGGAACGGAATTACGACGAAGTGATTTATATGACCCCCGATGGCGAAACCTTAAAACAAGGCATTGCCAACCAACTATCGCTAAAGGAAAACATTATTATTTTGTGCGGACATTATAAAGGGGTGGACCAACGGGTACGCGACCATTTTATAACCCGCGAGATTTCCATTGGCGATTATGTGCTGTCGGGCGGCGAATTGGGTGCGGCCGTGCTTTGTGATGCCGTTATTAGGTTAATTCCCGGTGTTTTGGGCAATGAAACCTCTGCCTTGACCGATTCCTTCCAGGATAATTTATTGGCGCCGCCCATTTACACCAAACCCCGCGAATACAAAGGTTGGAAAGTGCCCGAACTGTTATTTAGTGGCAACTTGCCCGAGATAGAAAAGTGGCGTGAGGAGCAGGCCTATTTAAGAACTAAGGAACGTAGGCCGGATCTGTTGGAAGATTAATCGGAATCATCATCAAAGTCATGATAGTCATCATCAAAATTGCCTTTCATACCATAATTACTTCCACCACCATACTTGGTATATTTTGTGACCAGATAGGCTATTAACAGTACTACAAAAACACCTGCAGCAACCACATTAAACTCTTCTTCGGTTGGTTTGCAACTCAATAAGCAATGGAGCATAGTGATTTATTTTAGCACTAAAATAGCAATAAAAACCATTTGGATTGACCAAATCGTCCGGTGTACATTTTGAAACAAATCGTCAATTCGAATGGATTTTTCGATTGAAATGAGAAAAATTTGTACTTCGACTGCGCTCAGTAGAACTATTGAGAATTAATATTTGGGTAACTAAAAAGTTCTCGATATAATTCTTCATAGCTTCGGAACTACTCGAACAGACGGTTAAACTAAATTATATGTTTAAAATATACAACGGGATAAACTAAAAACACCATTGTTGATATTCATTTCTGTGTTAAGGATTGCAGCGGCATCCTTTTTTGTGCTCAAAGTATAAGTTTGTAATTAAGACGAATTATAATTTATACTAAAAACATGATGAGATGCTGAAACAAGTTCGGCTCAAAAAAGATATAGCGGATAGCCTGACTTTTTGCATCCATATACACAGGGCTAAAGCACCAAACCATAGCGCAAAAAGGAACACCCTAAAAGGTAAAAAAACTTTTCACTTTTATCTTTTAACTTTTAACTTTTTAATTATCTTTGCACCCAATTTCGGGTTAACCTCTGGCGAGAATCGTGAATGTTGTTCTGAATTAACCACTTATAATTTTAAAGATATGGAATCTTTAGTAAAGTTTGTACAAGACGAATTTGTAACAAAAAAGGAATTACCAAATTTTTCGGCAGGAGACACTATTACCGTTTACTACGAAATTAAAGAAGGAAACAAAACACGTACGCAGTTTTTTAGAGGTACGGTAATACAAAGAAGAGGTTCTGGGGCTTCAGAAACCTTTACGATTAGAAAAATGTCTGGTTCTATTGGTGTAGAGCGTATCTTCCCGGTAAACTTGCCAGCATTGCAAAAAATTGAAGTTAACAAACGTGGTAAAGTACGTAGAGCTAGAATCTTCTACTTTAGAGGTCTTACTGGTAAAAAAGCCAGAATTAAAGAAGCTAGACGTTAATAACATAGTGCTGAAACATCAGTATTTAAAAGCCTTGGGACATCCCAGGGCTTTTTTATGAACAAATGTTAACAACCTGTGTTTATAATCGGTTTAAAACTATTAGCCTTAAAAATTTGGTTTTTAGGGTTTTAGGTTGTATCTTAGTAGAAGAAATAATGACAACCTTAAAGAAGTTGGTTTCGTCTCAACAGCGAATTTGTATTATATTCTAAATAAGGTAACGTTCTTATAAAAATTGTTTTTTGAGGTTATTTAACAGCAACGTGTATGCGTATGCAGGTTAAAAAACCATGATATCTTAAATAGAGCGGTATGCCCAGCAGACCGCAACTAATAAGATTGAAAGCTTAAAAAGCAATATAAAGCGAAAGCTTTTATTGTAATACAAGCAATGCTATTAATAATTTTAACGTGAAAGCGAAGAGAAAGTTAATAGTATCAAGAAAAACAATTACGGAAACATGAAGTAATAGGTCAATACATTTTGAAAATTACCAAATGTTTCTTTGAAATAACAACACTTGAACCGAAAGATTTGAATGAAAATTTTGAGTTTGATAGTAGAAATACTAAAAGGTCACGTTAAGTTATTTCAAGAAAGCCATGTCAGAATAGATTAAATTCTATAGTGATATGGCTTTTGTTTTTTTATACATTCCGTTTATTTATTAAAATATTCTTACTCTGCCCCAGCTTTTTTAGCATTATCGCAAATATATATATTACAATATTTTAGTTAATCGTTTAAACAGGATTAACTCTCATTTTTTTGTATATTCGCAACGCTAAAAACGAAACGCCTTTTTTATTTTATGTTTTTGGCCTTTTAATAATTCTAAAATATAAATCACAGGAATGTCTAAAATTATTTATACAAAAACCGACGAAGCCCCAGCTTTAGCTACAAAATCGTTACTCCCTATCGTGAAAGCATTTGTTAAATCTTCTGGTATTGATATTGAAACCAAAGACATTTCTTTGGCGGCAAGAATTTTAGCAACCTTTCCAGATTTTTTAACTGCAGACCAACAGGTTCCGGACGATTTAGCTTTGCTTGGCGAGTTGGCCAAAAAACCTGAAGCCAATATTGTAAAGTTGCCAAACATTAGTGCATCGGTACCTCAGTTGATTGCTGCTATTTCAGAATTGCAAGCTTTAGGGTACAAACTTCCGAATTACCCAGACGAACCAAAAACAGACGCCGAAAAAGAAATTAAATCGCGTTACGACAAAATAAAAGGTAGTGCCGTAAACCCAGTGTTACGCGAAGGAAACTCAGACCGTCGTGCACCAAAAGCGGTAAAAAACTTTGCGAAGAACAACCCACACAGTATGGGAGCTTGGAGCTCAGACTCTAAGTCGCACGTAGCCACTATGGAATCTGGAGATTTCGCACACAACGAAAAATCGTTGACCTTGGCCGCTGCGACCAATATTAAAATAGTTCACGTTGATGCCCAAGGCAACGAAAACGTGTTAAAACCAGCCTTCCCTATCCAAAAGGGGGAAATTATAGATGGCTCTGTAATGAGCAAAAACGCATTGGTAAGCTTTTTACAGGAACAAGTAAAAGATGCCAAAGCCAACGGTATCTTATTTTCGCTTCACATGAAAGCGACCATGATGAAGGTATCAGACCCTATTATTTTCGGCCACGCCGTAAAAGTATTTTTTGCTGATATTTTTGATAAATACGCCGATGTTTTTGAGCAAATCGGTGTTGAGGAAAACAACGGTTTAGGAAACGTTTTGGCTAAAGTGAATGAACTTCCTGCCGACAAAAAAGACGAGATTTTAAAAGCCATTGAATCGGCCATCGCCAACGGTCCGGATTTAGCTATGGTAAATTCAGACAAGGGCATTACCAACCTTCACGTACCAAGTGATGTGATTATTGATGCTTCTATGCCAGCCATGATCCGTAACTCGGGGCAAATGTGGAATGCCGCTGGTAAATCGCAAGATACCAAAGCCGTAATTCCAGATAGCAGCTACGCTGGTGTATATACCGCTACTATAGATTTCTGTAAAGCCAACGGTGCTTTCGACCCAACCACTATGGGTACGGTTCCAAACGTAGGGCTTATGGCTCAAAAAGCTGAGGAATACGGTTCACACGACAAAACGTTCGAAATAGAAGCTAACGGCACCGTGAAAGTAATCGACGACTTAGGAAACACTTTAATGGAACACAGCGTTGAAGCTGGCGATATTTGGAGAATGTGCCAAACTAAAGATGCCCCTATCCAAGACTGGGTTAAATTGGCCGTTACCAGAGCGAGAGCTTCAGAAACACCTGCCGTATTCTGGTTGAACGAAGACCGCGCACACGATGCCGAGTTAATCAAAAAAGTAAACACTTACTTAAAAGACCACGATACTGCTGGATTGGATTTAAGAATACTTTCACCAATTGATGCTACTATTTTCACTTGTGAAAGATTAAAAGCTGGAGAAGATACTATTTCGGTAACCGGAAACGTATTGCGTGATTATTTAACAGACCTCTTCCCTATTTTAGAAGTAGGAACCAGTGCAAAAATGCTATCGATCGTTCCTTTAATGAATGGTGGCGGATTGTTTGAAACAGGTGCTGGTGGTTCTGCTCCTAAGCACGTTCAACAATTAATGGAAGAAAACCACTTACGTTGGGATTCTTTAGGTGAATTTTTAGCATTGGCTGTTTCTTTAGAACATTTTAGCGAAGTGAACAATAACGCTAAAGCTAAAATTTTAGGTGAAACTTTAGATGACGCCACAAGTAAATTGTTGGAAAACAGAAAAGGCCCATCTAGAAAAGCAGGTGAATTGGATAACCGTGGTAGCCACTTCTACCTAGCCTTATATTGGGCACAAGAGTTGGCCAACCAAACTAAAGATGCAGCGTTAAAAGCCGAGTTTGCTCCGATAGCAAAACAATTGGCCGAAAACGAAGACATCATCGTAAAAGAATTGAATGACATACAAGGTAAACCTGCTGATATTGGAGGCTATTACGAACCAAACGAAACTTTGGTAAGTCAAGTGATGCGCCCAAGCAAAACCTTCAATGCCATTATAGCATAATATTACTTTTTTGTTAAAGTATTTTAAAAGCCCCTTTTTTAGGGGCTTTTTTTTATTTTTATGAGGAATTGAAAATACTATTCTTTTAAATAACAATAAACAAGAATAATGGGCAAACAATTTTCGTCGGTTTGAGTGAATTGCACGATTGAAATGAGTGGAATTTGTATCGAAAACAAGAAAATTTATAACAAAAATGTACTTCTCGATAGCTCTGCTGAGCGTAGACGAAGTACAAAATTCTTGTATAATTTTACTCGAAGTGACACATACAGCCTTAAATATTATTCACGTCAACTAAGAAAAGTAATAGAGTTTATATGAAAAAAAGCGTTTTTTGCCTTTTACTTTTCTTTTTCTGCTTAACATGGATTGGCGCTCAGGAAAAATTTACAATCAGCGGTACCGTTTCAGATATAACCAGCAATGAAACCTTAATTGGTGTCAATATTATTTTTCCAGAGGCACAATCAGGAACCATAACCAACGAGTACGGTTTTTATTCCATTACTCTTCCAAAAGGTGAATACCAAGTTATTGTGAGTCATTTGGGGTTCAATACGCTTTCCGAAACCATTAATTTATCCCAAAACACCACAAAAAATTTCAGTCTCACCGATGCCCTCGAAAGTTTGGATGAAGTCATCATCACCCAAAACATTGAAAAACTCAACATTAAAGCCCCACAGATGAGCGTTAACAAACTCACTTCGGGTACTATAAAAGACATTCCGGTGGTGCTTGGCGAGGCCGATATTATCAAAGCCATCACCCTGCTTCCGGGGGTAACCACCGCTGGCGAAGGTGCTTCCGGTTTTAATGTGCGCGGAGGTGCGGCAGACCAAAATTTAATTCTTTTAGACGAGGCTACCATATATAATTCCTCACATTTATTTGGTTTCTTTTCGGTTTTTAATCCCGATGCCATAAAGGATTTGCGTTTGTTTAAAGGCGGAATTCCTGCGCGCTACGGCGGGCGTGTGTCTTCGGTGTTGGATATTTACCAAAAAGAGGGCAACAGCAAATCGTTTCATGCCAACGGTGGCATTGGTTTGGTATCGAGCCGTTTGTTGGTTGAAGGTCCATTGAAAAAGGACGAAGGTGCTTTCCTGTTGGGAGGCAGGTCCAGTTACGCACATTTGTTTCTTCCGTTGTTCGACATCGATAACGAAGCCTATTTTTACGATCTCAACACCAAATTAAATTATAAATTAAACGATCGCAACAATATTTATCTGTCTGGGTATTTTGGTCGAGATGTGTTTAGAATTGCTGATAGCTTTGAAAATATTTACGGCAATTCGGTTTTAAATTTTAGATGGAACCATTTGTTTTCCGACAAGTTATTTTCAAACCTCTCCTTTATTTATTCCGATTACTATTACAACCTAAAACTGAATTTTGTGGAATTCGATTGGGTTTCGGGCATTCAAAATTTCAATTTAAAATACGACTTCAAACACTATATAAGCAATAAATTAAAGCTTCAATATGGATTAAACAGTGTGTACTACAAATTCAACCCGGGAGACATTAAACCCACCGAACCCACTTCGGGCATCAATCCGTTTAAGCTCACCGATAAATTTGCTTTTGAAAATGCCCTTTATCTGGATGCCGAACGAAAACTATCGGAAAGATTGACTGCTTCATTTGGTTTGAGACTGAGCAGCTTTCATCGTTTAGGGCAGGATGAGCTTAATATTTATGCCAACGATCAACCTGTAATATTTAATGAAGATTTACAAATCTATGAAAAGGCCGACCCCATTGGTACAGCTTCGTTTAAAAGAAGTGATGTTATTGAAAGTTTTTACAATCTAGAACCCCGTGCATCTTTGGCTTACCAATTAAATGATGACAGCTCCATTAAATGGAGTTATAACCGCATGGCACAATACCTGCATTTGCTATCGAACACCAGTTCGCCCACCCCTTTGGATATTTGGACCCCCAGCGGGAAGTACATAAAACCACAATTATTGGACCAAATCGCTATGGGTTATTTTAAAAATTTTAACGATAACCGCTATTCTTTTGAAGTGGAAAGTTTCTATAAAAAGGTTAAAAACCGAATTGACTACATTGATGGTGCCGACTTAATTGCCAATAATGCCATAGAGCAAGTTATCCTTAACGGTAAAGCCCGTGCTTATGGTATGGAGGTTTTATTAAGAAAAAACGAAGGTCAATTTAAAGGTTGGTTAGCCTACACCCTTTCAAAATCAGAACAGCAAACCCCCGGAAGAACACCAGAAGAATTGGGCATTAATAACGGAAATTGGTACAATACACCCTACGATAAAACCCACGATGTTTCCATAACCAGTAGTTTTGAGTTTAATGACAAATGGAGACTGAATGCCAATTTTTTATTCCAAACGGGGCAACCCACCACTTTTCCCGATGCACAATATACCTACAACGGGCTTAACATCCCCAACTATTCTGCAAGGAACGAAAATAGGCTGCCCAGCTACCACCGGTTGGATGTAGCTTTAAATTACACTCCAAAACCCAACAAGAAAAAGGGCTTGCAGTCGCAATGGGTATTTGGCATCTATAATGTGTATAACAGAAGAAACGCCGCTTCTATTAATTTCAACAGAAACACTGATACTGGGAGGAATGAAGCCACAAGATTGTCTATTTTTGGCATTGTGCCCTCGGTGTCGTATAACTTCAAATTTTAAAAGATGAAAGCACTTAAACAGCTCTTTTGGTTACTTCCTTTTTTAATTTGGTCCTGCGAAGATGTGATTGATGTTGAGCTTGAAAACGCCAAACCCCGATTGGTTATCGATGCTTCCTTAAACTGGATTAAAGGCACATCGGGCAACGCCCAAAGCATACAACTTAGCCTAACCACTCCCTATTTTAGCAATGAAATTGTGCCCGCAACCGGTGCAATAGTGAGTGTTAGCAACAACAACACAACCTATCCGTTTATTGAAGAAGGTGAAACGGGCATTTACAAAACCGGTACATTTCAACCGCAATTGAATGCCAGTTACACCCTTAACATTGAATATAATAACGAAACTTATACGGCTACAACCGTTTTAAAACCCGTGGTACCAATAGACTATATTGAACAAAAAAATGACGGTGGTTTTGCTGGCGACGAAATTGAAATTAAAGCCTTTTATAACGACCCCGTTGAAACCGAAGATTTCTACTTGTTTGAATTTGTTCTTTTTGATAACAATAAAATAAGTCTGGAGGTTTATGATGACGAGTTTACCAACGGCAATGAAATTTTTGCTTTCTTTTCAGATAGCTCCCTGAATCCGGGGGATGAAATTACCATAAGAAACTATGGCATTACCCAACGTACCTTCGAATACTTCAACTTACTACTACAACAAACGGATGATGAAGCGGGCGACCCTTTTCAAACGCAACCGGCCACTTTAAGGGGCAACTGTATAAACCAGACCAACCCCGATAATTTTCCTTTAGGCTATTTTAAAGCATCCGAAACCGATGTTTTTACCTATACCGTTCAATAAACTCATTTAGGTGAGTTCGATAAAGGCACGAATATTGTGGTTAAATATTAAGTTTTATTTAACGTAATAAAATCTTACAGCTTTCATTTTTTCGTAATTTTAACGCTTTATCAATTAAACAAACCATGACCAAAAAAAGAATAGCCATAATAGTTGGCTTAATCATCATTCCCGTTCTCGCCTATTCTTATTTCAGCTCCTCTAGCGATGAAAACGTTTCGCTTACCGCCAAAGTAGTAAAGGGCACTTTTTTAAACGAAGTATTTATTTCTGGCGAAGCACAATCCACAAGTTCTAAAGACATCAATGGGCCCAGTAATGCAAGGCGCTTTGGTTTATACAATATAAAAATTCAAGATTTGGTTCCCGAAGGCACGGTGGTAAAAAAGGGCGACTATATTGGAAAGTTGGATGAATCGGAACTTAATGCAAAAATTCTTGACGCCCAACTTAATTTAGAACAAGCCGAATCGAGATACATCCAACAACAACTCGATACCACGCTTACATTAAAACAAGAACGGAATGCTATTAAGGATCTTCTATTTAACATTGAGGAAGATAAATTGGAGTTATCGCGATCTACTTACGAACCACCGGCTACCATTAGATCGCTAGAAATCAACATCGAAAAAACAGAAAGAGATTTAAAAGAGAAAAAAGCCGATTATTCCATTAAAAAGAGTCAGGCTAATGCCAAAATGGTTGTCGCTGCAGCCGAACTATCTAAATACAAAAAAAGAATAGATGATTTAATGGAGTTGCAAAAAGAGTTTACCATATATTCTGATGATGAGGGTATGGTGACTTATATAAAAGAACGGAACGGCACCAAAAAGAAAGTAGGTTCCACCATTTCACCTTGGGATCCCGCAGTGGCTAGTTTACCCGATCTTACCAAAATGGAATCGAAAACCTACAGTAACGAGGTAGATATCCGAAAAATAAAAAAAGGGCTCACCGCTAAAGTGGGATTTGATGCTTTTCCTGATATTGAATTGGACGGTGTGGTAACCGATGTGGCCAATGTTGGTGAAACCAAAGCAGGATCGGATATTAAATTGTTTCAGGTATTGATAAAACTCAATGGCACCAATAAAAACATACGCCCTGGAATGACCACCTCGAATAAAATACTCACTAAACAACAAGATAATGTTTTAATGATTCCGCTGGAAGCGATTTTTTCAAAAGATTCCATCAGCTATGCTTATGTAAAATCGGGCTTGTCCATTGAGAAAAAGCAATTGGAATTGGGGCTTTCCAACAACGAAATAATAATTGTAAACAAAGGATTAAAAGAAGGCGATGTTGTTTACCTAAACCAACCTGCAGATTTAGAAGAAAAAAGTATAACCCTATTGAAGTAAAATGATAGATAAAATACTTTTAGAAAAGCTAAAATCTAACTTCGCCGAAGCCTTTTGGTTTATAAAAACCAATAAGGTCAGGACTTTTTTAACGGCATTGGGCATTATTTTCGGTGTGGCATCGGTTATTGCCATGTTGGCCATTGGTAATGGTGCCGAAAAAGAAATCTTGGCGCAGTTGGAACTCGTTGGAGTTAACAATATTGTGGTAACGCCCATTCCCGACGAAGACAAGGAAGACACTAGTGAAAGCGAGGAAGAAACCGAAAACAACGAATCCAAACGCTTTTCAAAAGGGCTTGATGTTTTGGATGCGGTTAACGTAAAAAAACATATTCCCAGCGTAAAAGTGGTGAGCCCCGAAATTATCATGAACACTTACATGATTAATAACGGTAAACAAAATCCGGTAAAACTGATTGGTATTGAACCCAGTTTTTTTGAAACCTCCAACATTTCATTAGACAAAGGAAAATCGTTTTCTGAATTTCAGATAAAAAATGCACTTCCCGTTTGCATTGTCGGTAAAAAAGTAGAAAAGAAACTATTTACCGGAGAGAGTGCCTTGGGTAAGCAAATAAAAGTTAAAGATGTTTGGCTGCAAGTTATCGGCGTTATTGAAGAAAAATTAATTTCTGATAAAGCCCAGGAGAATTTGGGCATTAGAGATTTAAACGAAGATGTTTACATTCCCATAAACACGTTTTTGGTAAGGTACAAAGACCGAAAAATAATCAGTGATAATCCTGCGGCACAAAACCAAAACCAAAACGGACCGGCAACAAAAGCGCCCCGCGGCAACTATCACCAAATTGATAAGCTCACCGTGCAAGTGGCAAATTCCAATCAGTTAAAAGCCACTGCCGAAGTGCTGAGCAAAATGCTAAAACGGCGCCACAACGATGTGTTGGATTTTGAAATCACCATCCCCATACAACTGCTCAAGCAGCAGCAAAAAACAAAACAGATTTTCAACATTGTACTCAGTATTATTGCTGGTATTTCACTGCTTATTGGCGGTATTGGCATTATGAATATTATGTTGGCTTCGGTGTTGGAACGTACCAAGGAAATCGGCATTATTCGGGCCATTGGCGCTACCGAAGAAGATGTGATTTTACAGTTCCTTTCCGAGTCCGTTTTAATCAGTGTTGGCGGTGGTATTGTTGGCATTTTGCTCGGCATCATCAGCGCATACATTATTGAGCTCGTTTCGGGTATTGAAACGGTGTTGTCTATAACCTCCATTATGGTTTCCTTTTTCATTGCCGTTTTGGTGGGGCTAACTTTTGGAATTTTCCCCGCAAAGGCAGCCGCAAAAAAACGCCCTATTGAAGCCCTTAGAACCGAATAAAAACTAAAAAGCCAACAACTTGTATGAACGCATGTTCTCTGTAATGCTCTATAACACTAAATAGATGAAAATAAAACTATTAGTCGCACTCGTTATTTTTCCTTTAATTACGTTTTCGCAAACCAAAAAAATCACCCTTTCAGAAGCCATAAGCATGGCCAAGAAAAAATCACCCGATTATAAAATAAACCTCAACAGAAACCAGGCGAGTTATTGGCGGTTTAGAAATTATAAAGCCAGTTTTTTACCCGAATTAAGGCTTAATGCCACTTTGCCCGAATACCGAAATGCAGTACGCAGAATTACCAATGATGCGGGGCAGGATGTTTTTGTAAACCAAAATCAATTACTAATTGAAGGGGGATTGTCCATTTCGCAAAGTGTGCCCTACACCGGTGGAACACTTTCGGTAAATTCGAATTTAGAACGAGTGGAACTTTTTGGGCTCGACGACAATATCGGCTATTCCGTCATTCCCTTTAGCGTGAATTATTTTCAAAATTCGATATTATTCAACGAATTTAAGTGGGACAAAAAGATTGAACCCTTGGTGTACGAAGAATCCAAAAGAGACTTCATTGAAAACATGGAGCAGATTTCGGTGAGCACCGCCAATAGATATTTTGCGTTGCTTAGGGCTCAAATGCAATTGGAAATCGCCAAAACCAATCTTAAAAATCAGGACACCCTTTACCAAATTGCCGAAGGCCGATTTAAAATGGGTAAAATTGCCGAAAACGAATTGCTGCAAATGGAGCTTACCTTTTTAAATTCTAAAAACAACGTGACTACCAATACCGTTGAAGTAAAACGGACGTCGCAAAACTTGGCCAGGTATTTGGAATTGGGCACCGAAAATATCGAATTGGCCGTTCCGGAAGAATTACCCCTATTTGATGTTTCAATTGAAAAAGCATTGAGCGAAGCCCAAAATAACAGAAAAGCTGTTATCGAATTCAGAAGAAAACGGTTGGAAGCCGAAAAGGAAGTCGCTTTCCAAAAGGGCAATAACCGATTGAGACTGGGTGTTTCCGCCAATTTTGGTATTTCGCAAAACGGTGATGATTTCAATAATCTGTTTAATAATTACAACAAACAACAGAACGTTAGCGTATCGTTGGGCATTCCTATTTTCGATTGGGGCGTATCGAAATCTCGCCGGAAAATGGCCGAGGCCAACCTCGATTTAACGAACAATAATATTAGGCAAGACCAACAGGAATTCGAGCAGGAAATCTATCTGCATGTACTGAATTGGAGCAACCAACGCGATTTTTTATTCACTTCGGAAAAAGCAAAGGAAGTCGCTACCAAACGATACGACATTTCACAAAAACGATACATTTTGGGCAAAATCACAATTACCGAATTAAACATTGCCCTCCGTGAACGCGATGAGTCCGTACTAAAATATTTAAACTCATTGGAAAGTTTTTGGCGCGATTATTATATTTTAAGGCAACTCACGCTTTATGATTTTATAAACGACAAAAAAATAGAAGTTGAAGATGTGCTTTATGATTAAAACTGCCTATTAATTGCTATTTTTGGCTCATGGGTTTTACAAAAACTACAGAGCAGGATTCTAACTACAATCATCTGGAAAACATGTCGGTTTCAGAGTTATTGACCAATATCAATAACGAAGACAAAACCGTACCTTATACTGTTGAACAGGCGCTTCCGCAGATAGAAAAATTAGTCGAGCAAATTGTTTCAAAATTAAAAACGGGAGGCCGGTTATTTTATATTGGCGCAGGTACCAGTGGCCGATTGGGCATTTTGGATGCTTCGGAATGTCCGCCCACGTTTGGCGTACCCCACGAATTGGTAGTCGGCCTTATTGCCGGTGGCGATCAAGCCATAAGAAAAGCCGTTGAGTTTGCCGAAGATTCATTAACCTTGGGCTGGGAAGATTTGCAAAAACACCAAATCAATAGCAAAGATGTGGTTGTGGGCATTGCCGCTTCGGGCACCACGCCTTATGTTGTTTCGGCCTTAAAAGCCTGTAACGAAAACAACATCATTACGGGATGTATTACTTGTAATCAGGGGAGCCCATTGTCTCAAACGGCACAGTTTCCTATTGAAGTTATCGTGGGGCCGGAATTTGTTACCGGAAGCTCCCGAATGAAAGCCGGAACCGCCCAAAAACTGGTATTGAATATGATTACCACTTCCACTATGATCCAACTGGGGCACATTAAGGGCAATAAAATGGTAGACATGCAATTGAGCAACAACAAATTGGTGGACAGAGGCACAAGAATGATTATGGCTGAACTCAAAATCAATCAAAGCGAAGCCGAAGCCCTACTCAAAAAACACAAAAGTGTGCGATTAGCCATTCAAAATTATAATAACCATGGACAATAAAACAGACAAAGTCGTTCTTTTTAAAGGCATAAAAATTTTAATATTCGCAGTAATGAGCCTGTTTATAGGCCCTATTTTATTAACCTTTGCTTTTAGTCAACCCGAAAATTCCCTTTATATCCCCCTTTTAATTGTGGGCTGTTTAATATGTGCTATGGCCGTGTTCTTAATTTTTAAGGGCATCAAAATCATTATGAGCAGTATGTTTAAAAACAAATAGTTTTTAACCTACGGGGGGCTGCTTTGGCGTAGATGGGTTGTAGCCAAAATTGGAATCGGTCGTTTCAATTTGCAAACCTTCCAAAATATAATTTATAATAGCATAATGATGAATGGTATGGCTATTGGCTTGGGCCAACAAAGCCCCAAGTGTGTATGGTATCTCTGTTTTTCCCATGCCCAAATCGTCAATTGCCCAGACCGTTTTAGTTGTGTTTAGGGGTTTCTCCTTCAGTTTTTGTTCGATAGCGTTCAAATAATTTAGTGCACAATTGCAATTGGACTCCACATCCTTATTTCTACTTCTAGCTGTTAAATCAATTTTACCTTCAGAATTACGCTTAAAAATACAATCGTAAAAATCTAAAATATGTCGGATATGGGTGCCTATACTTGAGTGGTACGGCGGAATGGAAGCATCACATAATTGGGTGTTCGATATACTATTCAATAACACTTGAGATTTTTGGAGCGTTTTTAAAGTCGATTGAATGATGATATCCATAGACACTAAAAATAGCTAAAATATTTGTAACGCAAAAGGCTGCCGAAACTATCTTACCTACTCTTCACAAAACTTCATTTATTATTCACACATAAACACAAAACATTGCTTTTCAATTAAATACATCCACCATGTTACATATCTGGCATAGATTGAAACATTTGTTTTATTCACTTTTCATTTTTCAACATAGCTTTACTTCTCTTAAAGCTCAGTTGAAATATGAAAAACATTTACACCTCTAAATTTCACATTATTCTTTTTCTCTTTTTTTTGGGTACCGTTGGCTGCTCTAAAGACCCGTCAAACGACAAAAAGGAAAATGGCGAATCAGATTCCAACGGTTATTATGTAAGCATAGACTATAAAAGCATCTATGGGGATGTACTTATGGAATACGATGGCGACGACAATATCCAGGCCGATTACGGGTATTCTGGTGCGGGAATAATTAATTTTGATATTGGTATTCACGACTATAGCCCGCAAACCTTCTCTATTGGCTTTGTTAAGGCCGTTAACAGTACTAACTACGAACCCAGAAAAAGTTATAATGTATCTACATACTTCCCTATTGTAGATGACACTCCTATTATTGGCGGAAACGCACAGGTTATCATCAATGAAGATTATGAAAATGCTATTTGGTTAGATACATCATTAAAGGGTGAAGGTCGCATTGAAATAATTAATTACAGTAGCGCCGAAGAAGATTTTATAGTGGAGTTTGATTATACCTGCTATGCCACAGACTATACTACACTAACACAGTATGCAGAAGCTAGGATAAAAGGTCGTGTACAAGTAAAAAAGCGCATTCATTAAAATTAGCATTCCGCTAAAAGATTAGGCATCAACAAATACTAAAATAAAAATTATGAAAGCTAAAATATTAATCACAGTACTATTGGCACTTTGCTTTACAATGCCAACACAAGCTCAGTTTTTAAAAAAACTGAAGAAAAAAGCCGAACAAGCAGCCGAACGCACCATTTTAAGAAAAACCGACGAAGTTGTGAGTCAAAAAACAGAAAAAACTATTGACGATGCTACTACCAGAAAAGACCAATCGGAAAATGATAATTCGCAAGACACCGAACAAACAACGGCTGTTTTAGAACCTGCCAACGCTGCATTAAACAAAAACACCCAAGCTAAAAAAGACTTTTACAAAGAAGATGTAGTTATTAAACTCCACGAAAACGGCAACCTCAATCAAACCCAATTTTTTGATGCCGAACAAGTGGCAGTGCGCTCAACACAAGACAATATGTCCCAACCCAGCTATATTGATAGTGAAGGCTTTATTTACGGTTTTCAGAATGGTGAATATACCAAATCATCCATCGTAGCACTGCAAAGCCAAGGCATGATGATGCCAACCATGATGGTTGAAGCCTATAAGCTGCCACCCGAGCCCGTAATGGCCAGTCTGCAAAAACAAACCGATTTGGGTATGACGGCAAATCCTTTTAACGGTATTGTAGAATTTGCTTTTATATATGAACCCGAACACTTTAGGTATGAAGATTTTAAAGAAAGCAAACAAACCTTACGAGGAAAAACCTATACCAAATTCGATTTCCTTAACGAACCCGGTTACGAAGGCAGTTATGTGCTTTTTGATGACCAAGACCGTTTGGTGGAAATATTCACAAAAAAGTCGGATACAGGGCAATCTGCCAGTGCTTTCGATATGAATATGCTCCCAGCCGGTGAAAGTCTTTTGGTTTACAATTATCAGTCCGTAGAAGTGCAACTACCTCAAGCCAGAGAAGTTAGAGCACAAGGCCAAGGCTTAATGGAGGGCGTTATGAATAATATTGTAAAAGGAGGAAATCAACCCAAAGATGATATAGATGAAGATGATTATGATACCAGTAATTCTAAAGGTCAAGTTAAATCTGTTAGAACAGCCTTAAAAAACCATAAAGTTAAAGCAAGTGATTTACCCGATTCTTACGACTTCGATTGGCAACTGCAAACCGAAATGGTTTTAAACACTAAGAAAAAAGAAACTATGGATATGACCTTTTTAATAAAAAAGGGAGCTGCCTACCAAGGCACAAACATAAGCAGTCGTGAAAACAAAAATGCAGGCAATACCACCATGGTGTTCGATTCGAACCTAAATACTATGGTTATGTTTATGGATGCCCAAGGTTCAAAATTCCTGCAAATGTTTCCTGTTCCAGACCCCGGTAATAGTTCCGAAAAAATAGACAATTACAAAATTTCTGATTTGCCTTCAAAAACCATTATTGGCTACACCTGCAAAGGGCTACAATTTGAAGACGACAGGTACATCATGAAAATATACCATACCACCGAAGCTCCTATTACACTCTCAAACTTTTTAAATTTTGGCAATCAAAAAAAGATGGATTTTCCAGATATAGACCCCAGAATTGTTAAACAATTTTCAAACGGTCTGATAATGGAAATGGATATGATTGATAAAAAGAAGTCTAAAAACAACGTCAACATCATTGCGAAATCATTGAACAAAACAGCCACCTCAATAAAACCCAACCAATACCAAACCATGGATTTGTTTTCGGGGGCCGGTATGTTGGGTAATTAACCTAAACCTACTACAAATAAAATAATTTTCCCTTTTCTACCATGATATGATAATCAAATTATAAAGCTATGCATCGTCATGAAAGTAATCAACCACCACAAAATATTTTATACGTTTCTTTTTTTATTGTTGCTACCCTTTTACGGAACGGCTCAAGCACCAACAATGGCTGCAACAAACTTCTCTGTTGTTGAAACCGATGGCAACAGAATTCGGGTAAGTTTTACACCAGGTGATGGCGCTAAACGCATTATAATTGCAAAAGCTCAATCGCCTGTTACCGCAATTCCAACAAATGGTGCCGATTATAATGCTGGAGCTTTTGGCTTAGGAAATGAAATTGCTAACGGTGAATTTGTAGTTTACGATGGTACGGGTTCATCATTTCTTTATATTGAAGGCTTAACCCACAGCACGACTTACTATTTTAGAGTTTTTGAATACAACGGACAAGATTTTTCAACGGAATACTTAACTTCTAGTTTTTTAGAGGCTAATCACTCCACTTTAACATATCCCACGGTTCAGGCCAGTAACATCCAGTTCAGCAACGTTATCGGTAGCAGCATGACCGTTAGCTGGACGCCCGGAGACGGACAAGGGCGCATTTTGGTAGGCCGCGAAGGCAGCCCGGTTGATGCCGAGCCCCAAGCTCCAATAAACTATGCGAGCAGCAGCAGTTTCGGGACAGCTTCAACAGAAATTGGAACGGGGAACTTTGCGATATACGAGGGCAACGGCACCAGCGATTTTGTCTATAACCTAAAGCCGAACACCACCTACCATTTTGCACTATTTGAATACAACGGAAGCTCCGGAAGGGTTTACCTCAACTCCACTTCAACCATATCCACCCCGGGTGCCACGGCCAGCCAAGCTACCACCGCGCACCCAACACTGAACGCCACAAACATGAACTTCAGCAACGTGGACGGCGACAGGTTCTACAGGAACATTTCTTCCTCATGGTTCGGAAACGGCGAAAAAAGGATCGTCATCGCCAGGGCCGGAAGCCCCGTAACGGCCGTGCCAGTTGATGGCAACTCATACAGCGCCAGTTCCACCTTTGGCAGCGGGCAGGAAATAGCGCCGGGCGAGTTCGTGATGTACAGCGGCACCGGTGGCGGTGACTGGGTGTACGGGCTCCAGCCAAATACCACCTATTATTTCAAGGTGTTTGAGTTTAACGGCCAGGGCAGCGAGACGTTCTACCTCACCGGGAACGACACCGAAGGAAACCCGCCGTTCGAGGCCAGCCAATCTACCCTGAGCGCTCCCACGGTTCAGGCCAGTAACATCCAGTTCAGTAACGTCATTGGCAGCAGCATGACCGTTAGCTGGACGCCCGGAGACGGACAAGGGCGCATTTTGATAGGCCGTGAAGGCAGCCCGGTTGATGCCGAGCCCCAAGCTCCAATAAACTATGCGAGCAGCAGCAGTTTCGGGACAGCTTCAACAGAAATTGGAACGGGGAACTTTGCGCTATACGAGGGCAACGGCACCAGCGATTTTGTCTATAACCTAAAACCGAACACCACCTACCATTTCGCCCTGTTCGAGTACAA
Source organism: Bacteroidia bacterium (assembly GCA_030430535.1). Classification (GTDB taxonomy): domain Bacteria; phylum Bacteroidota; class Bacteroidia; order Flavobacteriales; family Flavobacteriaceae; genus Flavisericum. Next base: position 11 of record JAUIKY010000049.1, on the reverse strand, counting down.
TGGCGGAAATT
>JAUIKY010000092.1 GCA_030430535.1 Bacteroidia bacterium | reverse complement strand
AGAACAATATAATGTTGGCGAAACCGCAAAAATCACCTTTAATTCTGGTAACGAAGGTCGCGCTTTGGTAAGTATAGAAAATGGCACCGAAGTGCTCGATTACAGATGGGTAAAAACCCAACAAGGCCAAACGGTTGTGGATGTTCCAATAACCAATGTAATGGCGCCAAATGTGTTCGTTAATATTTCGTTGTTGCAGCCACACGCTATTTCGGCAAACGATTTACCAATCCGCTTGTATGGCGTCATTCCAATAATGGTGGAAGACCCAAATACCAAACTGGAGCCTCAATTAAAAATGCCAGATGTGTTAAAACCAGAACAGGAATTTAAGGTTTCCGTTTCAGAAAAAAACAACAAATCTATGACTTACACTATTGCGATGGTGGAAGAAGGTTTGCTCGATTTAACGCGTTTTAAAACGCCAAATGCTTGGGATGAATTTTACAAACGTCAAGCTTTGGGCGTAAAAACTTGGGATATTTTCGACGATGTTATTGGCGCATATTCCGGCAGTATCGACCAAGTATTTGCCATTGGTGGTGACGGTAGCGCATTGGCTGGAAAAAACAAAAAAGCCAACCGTTTTAAACCAGTAGTTACCTATTTAGGCCCTTTTACTTTAAAGGCAGGTGAGGACAATATGCACAGCATCAAATTGCCAAATTATATTGGTTCAGTGCGCACTATGGTGATTGCTGGTGACAATACCAAAGAAGCTTACGGAAGCACCGACAAAACCGTACAAGTGAAAAAACCTTTGATGGTGTTGGCTTCGCTTCCGCGGAAATTAAGCCCTGGCGAAAAGGTAACACTTCCAGTGACTGTTTTTGCGATGGAAAACAAAGTGAAAAACGTCAATATTAGTTTGAAATTAAGTGAAGGCATTTCCATAGTTGGTGCGCAAACCCAAAACTTGAGTTTTGCTAAACCTGATGAGCAAATGGCGTATTTTGAACTCGATGTCAGTAAAGCAAAAGGTATCAATACCGTTGAAGTCATTGCTTCTGGAAATGGCGAAAAATCAACTTACAAAGTAGAATTGGATGTGGTAAACCCAAATCCAATCACTTCAAAAGCTATCGATAAAACTTTAGAAGCTAAAGCTACAGGAACATTGGATTTTTCAACCTTTGGCGTTGCAGGAACCAACAGCGCAACGGTAGAATTTTCAACCTTGCCTCCAATGGATTTCACACGCAGACTGCAATATCTAATTCAATATCCTCACGGTTGTTTGGAGCAAACTACTTCGGCTGTATTTCCGCAGTTATTCTTGAGTGATATTTTCGATTTAACTTATGATAAAAAGCAAAACATTCAATCTAACATTGAAAATGGCATTAAAAAACTAGCCCATTTTCAGCAGCCCAACGGCGGAATGAGTTATTGGATGGGAGAAAATACCGCCAACGATTGGAGCACCAGTTATGCAGGACATTTTATGTTGGAAGCTGAAAAGAAAGGCTATGTGTTGCCGCTTACTTTTAAAAACAATTGGTTAAGCTATCAAAAACAAGCTGCTCGCGATTGGAGACCGAGTTACAGAACCTACAATTCCGATTTGGCACAAGCCTACCGATTATACACTTTGGCATTGGCTGGTGAACCCGATTTAGCAAGCATGAACCGTTTGCGTGAGTTTACCGAAATTTCAAACGAAGCCAAATGGCGATTGGCAGCAGCCTATGCCTTGGCAGGACAAAAAGAAGCGAGTGAAAGCATTTCGCAACGTGCCAATATTGATTTTCAACCGCCTCGATACAACTATTACACTTACGGTTCAGTAGATAGAAATAGAGCCATGGCATTGGAAACTATGGTCTTGACTAAAAATCCCAAACAGCGTGAATTGGCGCAATATATTGCCAAAGAGTTATCTGGAAATCGCTGGATGAGTACCCAAACCACAGCTTACAGCTTGTTGGCTATGGCAAAAATGGTGGAAGCTAATGGCGGAAAAGCCTTGAACATAAACTACACCAACAATGGTAAAACCGAAACCATAAACACCAAAAGTGCCATTGCGCAACGCGAACTCAAGGTTATTGATGGTGCTAATTCACTTTCGTTTACCAATAACATTGATAATGTGGTGTATGTGCGTGTACTGAATTCAGGAAAATTACCTTTAGGTGAAGAAATTGCAGAACAACGCGGATTGAGTGTTTCGGTGCAATACAAAGATTTAAAAGGTAACAAAATAGATGTTTCCAAACTGCAACAAGGTCAGGATTTTGTAGCAACCGTTAGCGTAAGTAATCTTAAAAATGAAAACGTGAACGATGTGGCGTTAACGCAAATTTTCCCTTCAGGTTGGGAAATCGTCAATACACGTTTTACCGATTTTGGCGAACCCACAACAAGTCAAGCACGTTATACTGACATTAGAGACGACCGCGTGAATTTCTATTTCGATTTAAGTAAAAAAGGAAAACATGGTACCAAAACCTTTAACGTTATGTTGAACGCTTCCTATTTAGGAACCTATTATTTACCAGGAATTCAAGCCGAAGCGATGTATGATAATGAGTATTTAATGAGAACAAAAGGGAAATGGGTAACTGTTGAGAAGTAATTGTCATTCCGCACTTGATGCGGAATCCAAATAAAATAGATTATGCGTCGTAGCGCAGAATGACAAAATTAAACTCATAATATGAGAAAGGTAATTTGTTATTTAATTTTTGCATTTACAACTTCTCTTTTAGTCGGTTGTAAAACTGATAATGTTGATGGGATTGTTATAGGTGACACTTTATTTGTTCATCAAAGCTTTAGTAGAAACAAAAAAATGAAAAAGTTGATTCAACAATCCTTGAACAAGGATACTAATGCTTTAGTTAGTTTGAAAAATTTTCCTAATGGAGGTGCTGCTAGTAGTTATGATTTAGGCTATGTAATAACACAAATTATTTACAGACTAGGTGAGGAGGAATTTATAAGTTTAGTTAAAAGATTTCCTGAAAACGAACAAGATTTCGAAGGATTAATCGATGTAGGATTAGAATATGGCGATAATGATTATGATGGTAAAATGGATGATAAACGTTTTAAAGATGAATTCCCGAAGTTGTATAATTATATAAATCATTAATCTCGTTTTGAAAGCAAAAGAAATATTAAAACATACCAAACACAGGCCTTTTGAAGTTCCTTCGCGCTCTTGGAAATATTATCAGGAATGGAACAAAGCCATTTTTTTGCATTGGGAAGTTACTCTAGAGCAAATAACACCTTTTCTACCTAAAGGTTTATCGGTAGATACGATTAACGGAAAAACTTGGGTTAGTTTGGTGGCTTTTAATATGAATAATATTGGTGTAAGAAGTTTGCCTAAAGTCCCACATATATCAGATTTTCATGAAATAAACATACGGGTTTATATTACTTGCAATGGCAAACCCAGTGTTTACTTTTTAAGTATGGAAGGCGGTAAACGCTCCTCGTGCAAGGTTTTAAAAGCAATGTCTAAATTTCCGTATTATTATTCTAAAATGGAACGAACGGACTTTAGCTTTACTTCCATAAACAAGAATTACGACAATTCATTTTACACTGAATATCGTTTTGACAACAAACAGATTATAAAAGATGAAACCGATATTTGGCTAACCGAACGTTATGCGGTTTTTCAGGATTATAAAAACCATATTATTGAGTACGATGTGCATCACGTAGAATGGCCAATGGAATCTATTTCAATAAAAAAGCTAGAACTAGATTACCCTAAATTCAATCACTTAATCAATAACAAACCTGATAGAATTCACTACTCTAAAGGTGTCCAAGTTTTAACTTGGGACAAAAGAAAGCTCATGCTATGAAGAAAGATTTTAAACCCTATTATGCAGTCATTTTCACTTCAACTCAAAAAGAAGATATTGAAGGTTATGCAGAAATGGCAAACCAAATGGAAGCACTTGCCAAAACTCAA
>JAUIKY010000091.1 GCA_030430535.1 Bacteroidia bacterium | reverse complement strand
CAGAATCGAAAATCACTATGTTCAGTGCCGCAACAGGAGACGACCTATGGGAAAAAGCGCCAAAAACAAAAGGCTATGTGCAGCATTTTTATGTGCAGGATGATGGTATTTTGTTTGGTATTTATGAAGGGGGTATTAATAAAATTTCATTTGATGGAAATACCTTATTTAAAAAGCCTTTAAAAACGGGTGAAAATATTATGCTCATGGCAGAAACACCACAAGGTTTAATTTATATTACTAGCGAAGATGCAAATATAGTCGACCTAAAAACCGGTGAACAAATTTGGAACAAACCTTTAAAATACAAAAGAGCAGCCTCGGTAGCATCTACTTTCGATGATAAAAACAACCGTTATTTAATAGCAGCTGATGGTAAAGTTTTGGCTATTGATGCTAATTCGGGTAACGTAAGTGATTTTGCTAAATGCAATTTCGAAGAAAAAGAAGACCCTAACACTATGGAAATTAGAGGTGGTGGCGTGTTCTTGTCATCAGACCAAAATATGACTTTGGTAGATTTTGATGGAAAGGAAAATTACCATGCGTATTATAAATCACCTGGAAGAAGCACCTTTGGTAAAATAGTAGGTGGTGCTTTGGCAGTCGCTTCAACAGCCATGACCGTGGCTATGAGTGCTAAGGCCGGTGCAAACCGCAGTGCATTTGGTAGTGTTAACGATTTAGATAGCTATAATGAAACAGGTAAACAAGCCAAACGTGCAGCAGATATGTTTGCAGGTATTGCAAGTGCGTCGTTTAATTATTTGTCAACCAGATTTAGAGCCACAGCAGCAACCGAAAATGCTCAGTTTATTTTAACAAATTTAGATGGTGGTGCAGGTCTTGTTAAAGTGGATAAAGATTCTGGTAAAGTGGATAAAGAAATTATACTAAAAGATAAAAAACCAGAATACGAAGTTGATGAACTTGGAGGGTATTTATTTTATAAATCAGACGACAAGACGATTATGTCTTATAACCTTAAAAGTTAAATCTTGTTGTTGAGATTTTTTTATGGATTAAGTGTGGTACTAACACTACTGCGCTTAATCTTTTTTTGATAGCATTTTATCGAAAAATTAACTAAGGTTCAACATATTAGGCTAAATTTAGTATGCTATTAATCAGTTCATATCAAAAGGCACCAATTTTTCATTATGGTAAAACATTTGAAGATTGGTGTTTTTTTCGTCTATACCTTAGAAGGTACAACTGTTTTAAATTTTAGGTATGACGGTCGATTTTTTTAGCATAACGATATTAATACTGCTGTTGAGCTTGGCAGTTTATACTTTAAAAGTGTATTTTAACACCAAAAGGATAAAAAGTGAATGGCTTAAAAGTCAATCAGATCTACAAAATCAGATGGCGTTAGAAAACCAAAAAAACAAATTGAACACAGAAAAATTAACTATGGCCGATAACTTGCACGAATCTCTTTTTAAAAATCTTTTTTTCATAACCAGACAAATACTTTTGATACAAAAAATGATTATTGATAGCAAAAACTAACCCTAAATAATGCAAAAAAGTGCGCTCTCAATTTTAATGCTATTAGTTGGTTTTATCGGTTTTTCCCAAAACTTCCAACAACTTATAGATGATTCAAAAACCAATCTATCAAAAGAAAATAGTACGGCGGCAAAAGCAAAACTCACTGCAGATTTAGCGTGGTATTATTGCTATGTAAATGTTGATTCTGCATTGGTTTATGGCAAAAAATCCTTAGAGTTTTCAAAACAAACAAAGAACGATACGCTGGTTGGTCAATCATTAAACGATTTGAGTACGGTACATTTTGTAAGAGGGAATTACCCAACAGCCATTGATTTTGCCAGGAAAAGTCTGGTTTACAGAAAAAAATTGAAAGACACTGCGGGTATAGCAAGTCTTTATAACAAAATGGGGAACAACTTTAATAAAACAAATGTTTTAGATAGCACCATTTATTATTATTTAAAAGCCCGTGATTACTACTACAAAGTCAACGACTCATTCAGCTCTGTAAAAATTGAATCGAATATTGCGGCTACTTATTATTTGTCGGGCAATCATAAAAAGGCTCTGGAATATTTAAACCCCAGTATTCTTTATTTTCAGAATAAAGGTTTAAAGCGAGAGCTTTCCAATTCCTATATTACCAAAGGCAATATTTTCCTGTCAAAGAACGATACTTTGGTTGCTATCGATGCCTATAAACAAGCAGCAAAACATGCTGAGGAAAGTAAAAATTATGTGGGTTTGGCTTCGGCATTGAACAATTTAAGTACCATTTATAACGGCTTAAATAACATTGAAGAAAGCACCAATTATATAAAAAGAGCTATTGAAATTCGGGAATCAATTGGTGCTTTGGGCGATTTGGAAAGCGCAAAACTCACACTTGCTATCAATAATTTTAATTTAGGAAATATAAAGGAATCCAAAGATGGCTTGCTCAAAATAAAATCACATTTCATTAAAACAGAAGCTAATGAAAAGTTGCAAAACCTTTATGAAACTTTGATGCTGATTTATGCAATTGAAAACAACAGGGACAGTTTAAACTTCTATTCCAAACAATATAAACTGGCTCTCAACAGTAATCTTAGTGAAAGCAATTTAAAATATAGCCAAGAAATTGAAGCCAAATATGAAACAGAAAAAAAGGAAAACGAAATTTTGGCACAAAAGGCAACCATTGCAGAAAACAAGCTCAACATCAATAGAAAAAACACGCAGTTAATAGGTTTGGTGGTTTTGGCTGCGGTATTGTCGTTATTGGGGTATTTGTTGTTCAAACAGCAAAAATTGAAAAACGAACAGTTGCAGAAAGAAAGCCAGTTGAAGGAGGCACTGGTAAAAATAGAAACCCAAAACAAACTTCAGGAACAGCGGTTGAGAATTTCTAGGGATTTGCATGATAACATTGGTGCACAGCTCACCTTTATCATTTCGTCCATCGAAAATTTGCAATACGGTTTTAAAATTACTAACGAGAAGCTCACCGATAAACTTTTGGGCATCAGCAATTTTACCAAAGAAACCATTTCAGAATTACGCGATACCATTTGGGCAATGAACAAAAACGCCATTACGCTGGAAGATTTACAGGCCCGTATTTCCAATTTTATCGATAAGGCCCAAGTGTCATCTAGTGGAATTAAGTTTGAATTCAATGTCGATCCAAATATTGAAAAAGAAGTTGAATTCACTTCGGTTCGGGGCATGAACATTTATAGGGTCATTCAAGAAGCGGTGAATAATGCCCTAAAATATGCCGAGCCGTCTTTGATTACGGTCGATATAAAAAAGACTGATGAAAAAATACAATTCAAGGTAACCGATAACGGAACCGGGTTTAAAAACGAACATATTGAAACAGGCAACGGACTACAAAATATGAAAAAGCGTGCTGACGAAATTGGTGCCCATTTTGAAATTGAAAGTAAATCCGGAAAGGGTACTGCTGTGACTTTGCTTTGTTAAAAATAAACATATGAAAATAAAAATAGCCATTGCCGACGACAACACATTTTTAATAAACATGGTGGCCGAAAAATTGTCGTTTTTTAATGATTTGGACCTCAAGTTTTCAGCCGTGAACGGTGCCGATTTATTGGAAAAGCTGGAAGAAAATCACAATGTTGATGTGGTGCTTATGGATATTGAAATGCCTGTTTTAAATGGTATTGAAGCTACCGAGCAGGTCAAGCAAAAGTTTCCACATATAAAAATAATCATGCTCACCGTTTTTGATAACGACGAGAATATTTTCAACGCCATCAAAGCCGGGGCCGATGGCTATTTGCTCAAAGAAGTAAACGCTAAAGATTTGTACACCGGCATATTGGAAACCCTAAACGGGGGTGCCGCCATGAATCCATCCATAGCCTTAAAAACCTTAAAATTATTGAGAAATCCTCTAAATATTCAAGCGATACCGAATAAGGAAGATATTAAATTAACAGTTAGGGAAGTTGAGGTTTTAGAGCAATTAAGCAAAGGGCTGA
>JAUIKY010000048.1 GCA_030430535.1 Bacteroidia bacterium | reverse complement strand
TAACATCAGAAAACGGAGTAAGCATAGGTATTAATGGCTCTTGTTTAACCGCCAACGGAAGTCCAGTAACTGGTCAAGTCGATTTAGAATTTGTCGAAATTTTTAGCAAAGGCAATATGTTGCTTACTAACAAACCCACTATGGGTATTATGCCTAACGGTGACAAAGCACTTTTAATTTCCGGTGGTGAGTTTTTTATCGAAGCCACACAAAACGGCGAAACTTTAGAAACGTCTTGTGCCATTCAATTAGGAATTCCAACTGAATTAACCGGCGACCCAGACCCTGAAATGATTTTATGGACGGGAGCCATTGATGAAGACGGCAACCTAGCCTGGGAAGAAAACAAGCGTGAGGATGGCACCGGCCCACAGGGCGATGGTGGCGGCGTGTTTACCGAAGGTAACCAGTACTACGCTTTTATCGGCGACTTTGGTTGGAGCAATGTAGACCGTTTTTACAACGACCCACGACCAAAAACCACCATTCTGGTTGATGTGCCAGAAGGTTACGATAACACCAATAGCTCCGTGTTTTTATCTTACGACGGCGAAGACACTGGTTTAGCAAATTTAGATACTTACGACCCAGTACAAGGTTTATTTAGTGAGCACTACGGACAAATCCCTATCGGATTAGAATGCCACGTTATTTTCGTAACCGAATCGGCAAACGACTGGAAGTACGCTATACAAGGTGTGACTATTGTTGAAAACGGGGTCATTACTATTACAGAAGGCGAAACTTCAATAGTAACACAATCGCAATTAGAAACCATTATCAACGGGTTACCATAAACATCTGCCATTTTAAATCCTACTTTTATGGTAGTCTCCCTTTAACCTACTCCCAAAAGCCAGAAACACCACGTTTCTGGCTTTATTTTTTAAGGGTAACAAAATCGCATTTCGATTGATATAATAGTATGAAGAAAAGGGTTTACATATTAATCGTTATCTGTATTGTTTTTATTATAGCGGCCAACCTTATTATCATTATAGTAAATATCAAAACTTTGTTCAAATCACTGTTAAACGGCTCTTTTTGTATATTTATCAACCACTAAACTTGAATCTACTATGAAAACTTACTTATTTACCATCTTTTGTTTGGCAAGTTTTTTATGTCTTTCCGCCCAAGAAATCTCCAACGATACTTTGGCCAGAACAACCACTATAAAAGCAGAAACCAATGGTAATTTGGTGATGTTTAATCCAGAAACGCCCGAATTACAACAAATTGCTGGCGCACCAAAAGCCTTTTACACCCATTACTGGGAATTTGGCGACGGCCACTTCAGTACCGAAGAGAAACCCAAACATACTTACAAAGAAAAAGGCGAATACGAAGTTAAACTTTGGGCCACCAATAATTACGATACTGGCAAGCCACCAACCACCCGCCCCAAAAAAGTGAATGTAAATTCGGTTTCTACAGATTACGAAGAAACAGCGTCGATGGAAGAAGATTTCATATTAAAACGTAACCGCGAACCCGTTCCCGATCAAGATATGGTGCTTATTGTGCGCTACAAAAATCCGAAAACCTATGAAACCAATGGAAAAATCTATCTGTTTTACAACGAACAGAAATTTAAAGCTGATAATTTTGAAATATTGGATACTCGAACTTATCATGGTGAAAAAAAGCGTTCAACCGAAGGTTTTGCTTTCACCCGGAAAATAGATAATGACAACACTTTTTTGGCATCAACAAATAAATCCAGAATTGAAAAACAGCAAATCCCACAGGATTCTACCGAAAGAACCAATCTGCCGCTAACCATTTCAGAAGCGCAATCACTATACAGAAACTGGCAAGTTTTAGAATTTGATGGTATGCAACCCGAAGAAGAGCGCAACATGTTTTTAACTTTGAAAACCACACCCGAAATGGTTAAAGACACCAGTGCCATTATTTCGGTACGCGGCGTTTACGTGCCCGATGCCAATTACGACAATCACAAAGTGAAAGACATGGAAATGGAAATCGTCACCTCGCACGACCCCAATAAAATGTCTTCCAACGGTACTTTAATGAATTACCGATTGGTGCGCTTTAAAACCTTAAAATACAAGATTAAATTCCAAAACAACGGCGAAGGCCCCGCACGCACCATTCGACTCGAAACCGATATACCCGACATGCTTGACAAATCAACTATTGAAGTCACCGACATGTACCCCAAATGCGATATTTGCCCCAAACGTGAGGTTTTGTACAGTTGTTTGGACACCACATTTACCGACACCCAAGCCATTTTCACTTTTAAAAACATTTACTTGCCGGGTAGCGAACAAAAAAATGTAAAAGAGTACGACAGCACCAAAGGTTTTGTAAAATACAAAATCAAGTTTGCCAAAGACTTTCATAAGAAAAAAACCAAAAGCCGCACAGCCATTATTTTCGATAAAAACGAGCCCATCATCACCAATTATTCCACCACCCGGTTTATGCCCGGTATTTCTATTGGTGCCAAGGTGGGATACAATTCGTTTTCAGATTTAAACAATTCTGAAAGCTACTTTTTTGGTGCCACGCTTTCGCCTTATAAATCGTATCGCTGGTATTGGCAAGTGGAACTTATGAATAACTTTCACAAATACGATGCCGATACTCAAGTTGAAGAAGGTATTGTGCAGGATGCATCGGGGTTTCGGTTTAGACAACGTACCACCACCAATACTTCTTATGAAAATATTGATTGGGATGTTCCGGTGTTAATGCGTTACAACGTTAACAACTATATCGGTTTGGGAGCAGGGTTACAAAACACCATTTCTATTAGCGAAAAACAAAATCAGTCTGTTTTAATTGAGCGGTTTGAAGGCGTGCAGCCCGATGCACCCGTGTTCGAAATTGCTGAAGAAAGTAGCGAGGACAGTAATTCTTTTACCAATTTTCGCACAGGTTTATTGTTTGAGGCTACTGCCGGTTTTGCGCGTATTGGCCCAAGTTTGGGTGCCCGCTACATTTTGAATTTTGAAAACAATTTTAACTATTGGCAATTTTACGCCATTTGGAAATTTTGAGCCTAAGGCTATTTTGGCACCTCTCTTAAAAAATGAAAAAACTATGTTTTCTTTTTTTGTTCCTCAGTACTTTCGGTTTTTCCCAAAATCTGGAAGAACAAATTTATGTGGCAGCCGAAACGTTTATAGCCAACAAAAATGAAAATTCATTAAAAACGCTAAGCCAAAAAGAAGCCCAATTCAATAGCCAGATTACCACTAAAGACGAGCATTTGGCCATGGTGTTTTTGCAATGCCAGAAGGGCTTTTATTTGGATTCGGAATCGAAATTAAAAGATGCCATCACTACTTTTGAGGATGCCCTAAAACGGTTTAACGGGCACCAACTTTCAAGCATTTCAGATTTTGACATTATTGAAAGCTGCATGATACCCTTGGGCAACTTGTACATCAAAACGGGCGACTTTACCAATGCAGAAAGTATTATTAAGCAGTATATTTTTTTAGCCGAAAAGAATAAAAATGCAAAACATCAAATCAGTGGCGCCATTAACCTGTCGAAATTATACCAAACCCTCGGGCGACACGAAACGGTTGTACAATTGACTTCAGCGTATATTGACAACCCCAATGCCACAAAACTTCAAAAACAAAAACTCATTGAAATAAACATCAATAGCCAAATGGCCCTTGGGCAGATTTCGAGCGATGCAGATGTTCCCGTTCCTCTTGACAGTGAGAAAAAATACAGATTAGCGTTACAAAACAAGAACTATGAAAAGGCTTTAAAATTATTTCTAAAAGTAAAGGCTGAACGACTTTCCAATGAAAAGCTTTCTACCCGTTATTTAGCAAAACTGTACTTGGAAGAAGCCCAACTTCTAACTTTATTAGGCCAAAATGAAACTGCTTCAGGAATTTTAAACAGTGCTTTAAAAACACTAATTCCTGACTTAAGCAACACAACACTTCCTAAAAAAGAAGATTTATATGCCGAAAACACCTTTATTGATATTTTTGATTTGCATGCCAAAATAACCACCAATACCGAAACGGCACTTTATTATTACGACCTCAGTTTTTACGTTTCAGAATTATTACGAAGTGGCTGGACCGCACAGGAAACCAAAATATTGAACCAAACGGCCACCAGAATTAGGAGCGAAAAATGCATCGATTTACTGTTTAATGCCTATGCCACATCCAAAGACACGTCATTTGTAATTAAAGCGTTGCAATATGCTGAACAGAGCAAAGCTTCCTCATTAAGTGATATATTCTTTAAAAAACAGCGGTTAAAAAAATTTCCCAGCGACACGCTTTTACAACGCGAATTTAAGCTTCTTAAAAAACAGGAACACGTTACTAGTTTATTGGTTAAAGAGCAATTGGGGGCCAACCGTGTTTCAAAAATCAATCAATTCAATAAACAGCTAAACGAATTAAGCATTGCCATAAAAACATTAAAACAGTCCATTTCGGAAAAATATCCCAATAACGATATTGCCTTTTCTTTAAAAAACTTACAGCACAAACTCAAAAAGAACCAAGCCGTTTTGGTGGAGTATTTTTATGGAAAAAACCATATTTATCAGTTTGTGGTTTCAGAAGTCGACATTCACCTCAACCGTATTAAAAAAAGTTCTGCTGTTGAAAAACAAATTGTCGATTTTATCAACCTGTTTAATCATCCGAATACGATTAACAACAACGTTGCAAACTATACCCACCAAGCTTTTGGGATGTATAAACTTTTGAATGTCGCAACCATAAACGAAACAAAAAACGCCATAATTATTCCTGATGGTTTATTGAATTTTGTACCGTTTGATGCCCTTTTAACCAAAGAAACTTCCACAACCGCTTTTTCAAAAATGCCGTTTGTGGCGTTGTCAAGCCGTATTGCACACAACTCCAGCATCGCGATGTATTTGAACACGGAAGTGCAGGTCATTAAAAACAAGGTTTTGGGGGTTTTTCCGGTTTTTGAGAGCAGTAGTCAAGCATTGAATTTTTCAGTTCAGGAAGCCAAAGCCATTAAAGATGAAATGGATTCCAAAATTTTGATGAAAACTGAAGCCAACAAGCAAAATTTCATTGAAAAAAGTCAAGATTACGCTATTCTTCATTTATCGACCCACGCACAAAGTGGTGATTTTGTTAATCCCGCTAGTATTTCATTTTATGATAAAAACCTCGCCTTAAACGAACTTTACGCCCTCGACCTCAACAGCCATTTAGTGGTTTTAAGTGCCTGCGAAACGGGCATCGGAAAGCTATACAAATCGGAAGGCGCCATGAGCATTGCCCGCGGTTTTCAGTATGCCGGGGCACAAAACCTGTTGTTTTCGCTTTGGCAGATTAACGACCTCTCTACCGCCCAAATTATGACCTCGTTTTATACAAATTTCAGCAATCACCAATCGGCATTTATCGCCAATAGCCAATCGAAACTGGAATACCTCAACAACGAATCGATTAACAACACCAAAAAATCACCTTACTATTGGAGCGCTTTTGTTTATTACGGCGCATTAAAACAAGAAAGCACGCAAAACTTCAATTTTTATATCTTTTTTGGGATAATTATACTTTTAATTGCGCTATTTTTATTCTTCAAAAGAAAAAAGCATGGCAGCAACACTTCAACAGTTCCTTCTCGATAAAGGCTATACCAAGGTAAAGCTGCATCTTACCAAAACCAATCACTTTGAAATTAAAGCCAGTATTAATGGCAAAAAAGGACGCTTTATTTTAGATACCGGAGCCTCCAGCTCGTGCGTTGGTTTTGAAGGTATTGAAACCTTTAAATTAAAGGCCGAAGATTCCATGATTAAGGCTGCGGGCGCTGGTGCTATAAATATGGAAACCAAAATGGCAAAAAAAAACAAGGTGAAAATTGGTAAATGGAGCAACAGTAAAATCGTTTTGGTGCTTTTTAACCTTACCCACGTCAACACCGCTTTGATAGACCACAACTCCAAACCCGTTGATGGCATAATAGGTGCCGACATTTTAAAAAAAGCCAAGGCTGTTATTGATTACGAAAAGAAATATTTATATTTAAGAATCTAACTATAACGTAAATTAATTAATCACTCTCTCTAAATCTTAATGAATACCTCTATTTTAATAGCAGACGACCATCCGCTGATGCTTCGTGGCCTCACCGACTTTTTAACTTCCCAAGGTTACAACATTGTTGGCAGCGCCGAAGACGGCAATGCGGCATACAACCTTATTGTAAAACTTAAGCCCGAAATTGCCATTCTTGACATTAGGATGCCCTTAAAATCGGGGTTGGAAATTGCCGAAGCCTGTCAAAAAAACCATTTACCAACAAAAATTATCCTGATAACTTTCGATAAGGAAGAAGAACTATACGACCAAGCCAAGGCTTTTAATGTTTACGGCTATATCTTAAAAGAGTTTGCCATTGAAGAAATTGAAACTTGTATTAAACATGTTGTAAACGGAACGCCTTATTTTAGTGAAGAAATTGCCGAATACTTGAACGCCAGCCAAACAGCATCAAGGCCCGAAATATTAGATTTATTAACAAAATCTGAAATAAAAATAGTCAAACTAATTTCTGAAAACTATACCAGCCAAGAAATAGCCGACGAGTTATCTATTTCTGTAAGAACCGTTGACAAACACAGAAGCAACATAGTCCACAAACTAAAACTGGATAACAAACCCACTTCTCTTGCCATTTGGGCCAACAAAAACAAGGTTTTTTTATAGTTTTTTAAGAAATACGTAATTGTACGTATTTTTTGTATGGAAAATATTAACTATATTTACAGTGCTATTAATTAGTTCTTAGGGAGAATTAAAGAAGGCTCTAAATTATTGTTATTTAGAGCCTTCGCTTTTTTACATAAGTGAGTTTGAATTTAAAAATACGTAGAAGTGCGTATTTTTTTTGATTTAAATACAACGTAAATTTACGGTGCTATTAATTAATTCTTTTGAGAGAGGATTTTTTAAGGACTCTGCACCGTAATGGTGCAGAGTATTTAAAATTTAAAAATCTGAAAAAATGGAAACACTTATGGAAAAAAAGAATAACGTTTTAAACAGATGTTGTTTCATAGGACTCGTTATTTTAGTTATTGTTGTTATCTCTATAAATATTTTCACTTACTTGTTTTAACTTTTTTTGTTCCTAGTTACTTGAATTCAAAAACAAAAAAACCTCTTAAAGCGCAAGCCTTAAGAGGTTTTTTTATTTCTGCAGATATCAATCTATTCTTCAGCTGAAGTAGTTTCAGCTGCTGCTTCCGCTTCAGCTCCTTCTTCTTCTTCATCTTCGTCTTCATCTGCAATTGCAGTTCTAGACGTTTTAATCTGGCATACTACCGTGTTATCGGTATGCAAGAAACTATATCCTTCAGTTGGTAATTCTCCAACATATACTTTGTCACCAATTTTTAATGGTGTAATGTCGATTTCTATGAAATCTGGTAAGTTAGCTGGTAACGCTTTTACACGAAGTTTTCTGTTGTTTCTTCTTAAAACACCACCATTCTTCACACCTCTAGAGTTACCTACAAGGTTTACAGGAATATTTAATGCAATTTCTTTGTCTTCGAACAACTGATAGAAATCCACATGTAAGATATTATCTGTTACCGGGTGGAATTGGATGTCTTGTAACACGGCATTAAAAGTAGTACCGTTGTCTAGCTCAATCACAACTGTATGCGCATTTGCTGTGTATACAAGTTTAGAGAAAGCCAATTCTGGTGCAGAGAAATGCACTGGCTTATCTCCTCCGTATAATACGCAAGGAACCTGACCAGCATTACGTAAGGCTTTTGTTGCTTTTTTGCCCACGCTTTCTCTTTGAGATCCGTTGATTGTAATTGATTTCATTTTTAAAATTTATAGTTAATAATAATTATTCTTTACTGTGGTAGCTTCTGGCTACATTACAAAATTTGAACTTATTGATTGATTATTATGTACCTTTTCCATAACCTGCGCAAACAAATCGGCACAACTCAATACTTTAATCTTATCGCTTAAAGGTTTTACAGGTATAGAGTCGGTTACGATTAGCTCTTCCAATTTTGAATTGTTTAAATTATCATAAGCCTTGCCCGATAACAGTGGGTGTGTACATATAGCACGCACACTTAAGGCACCACGTTCCATCATCAAATCGGCCGCTTTGGTCAACGTTCCGGCTGTGTCTACCATATCATCAACCAACACAACATTTTTCCCTGTAACATCACCAATAAGTTCCATATGCGAAATCACATTCGCTTTGGCACGTTGTTTATAACAGATAACTACATCGCTACCTAAAGCCTTTGAATAAGCATAAGCTCTTTTAGAGCCACCCATATCCGGCGATGCTATGGTTAAATTATCTAAGTTTAAACTTTTTAAATAAGGCAAAAATATAGTCGATGCAAACAAATGGTCAACCGGTTTTTCAAAAAACCCTTGAATTTGGTCGGCGTGCAAATCCATAGTGATAATACGGGTTGCTCCCGCAGCTTCCAACATTTTAGCCACTAATTTAGCAGCAATGGGCACACGTGGTTTATCCTTTCTATCTTGCCTTGCCCATCCAAAATAAGGTAAAACAGCGGTGACATGCCTTGCTGATGCTCGTTTTGCAGCATCAATCATCAACAACATTTCCATTAAGTTCTCTGGCCCAGGGTTTGTTGAACCTATAATGAAAATTCGTGTCCCTCTAATAGACTCTTCATACGATGGCTGAAACTCACCATCACTATATGTTGAGGTAATAACATTTCCCAATTCTGCCCCAAAGGCTTTTGCAATTTTTTCGCCAAGCACTTTACTTTGTGTGCAGGCAAAAATCTTAGCTTCTGTTATCACGATTGGCATCTTTACATCGTTGTTTTTGAGGCACAAAACGCACCTTATTTTAAATGAGGTGCAAATTTATGTATTTATTTTTACCTGAAAAGGATATTACTCGGTATTTTTGTGTGATATATCAAAAAAATATCTATTTTTGCAATCCAAAATTGCTCAAGTGGCGGAATTGGTAGACGCGCTGGATTCAAAATCCAGTTCCTTCGGGAGTGTGGGTTCGATTCCCACCTTGAGTACAGCAAAAACCCGTAATACAATTGATTATTAATTGTTTACGGGTTTTTTGTTATAGCATCCCTAGGGTATCTATTGCCTTTAAAGACTTTCTACTCTACAAAAAAAAATATCTCACCCTGTTAATAGAATTTACCTACAAATTGGTTTTGGTTTGTCTCCATTTTTCCCTTTCAGTAATGTATGCCCCTAAAACCCTCCATGCAAATAGGGTTATTACTAATGTTTTTTATAAAGAACAACATGAAAAATCTCATCGGCCAATGTGAAATAAAAAACCATGCACTCCATCATAACCTGCCAATTAAATTATTACGGGATTTGTATCCGTAAAGAAAGCAGCACCATCTAATACATCTTAGCAAGTGAAAAAACACGAACTTAATATCTGCCCCCTTTTCTTTTAGTAACAGCCAGTTAAGTTATGATTATAGTATTATGTTTCTATCTCTGTTCAAAATCCTTTAAACTTTACTTTTCCAATTCTATTGAATCGTAACTATAATCATAACCTAACTGGCTTGAAGTAAATAAACATTGAATTTTCAATAGATTATTTTACAACAACCTATTATCAATCTGTTTTTATAATTTTTAGGGTTACAGGTTCTTCTAAATTAATTTTTAAGAAATAGATTCCCGAAGGCTTATTTGTTATATCCAACTCAAAGTTGTTTCCATTTAACTCATGTTTTTGGCTTGAAATCAATGCCCCATTAACGTTGTACAATTGGCTATTGACGCTATTAATAGAAGCAGGTAAACTTATATTGAAAATACCATTTGAAGGATTTGGATAAATATTTATGTTCTCTGTTACTTCATTTTGAACTACGCTTAATGTCCCTTCTGAATTTACCAATTGAATATTAGGTGCTGGCGGTGTATCCATTCCGCCTCCAAAATAAAAGCTAAGATTTGGAGGCTGGTTATAAGAATTCATCTGCCATGCAATAGCCGACCTGTAATTAGGGTCGTGCATTAAAGTATACATTCTTTGCTCAGTAACGTAAGGTGAAACAAAAACGACCATACCAGTATTGTCCGCAAGTCTGTATATCACCTCTTCTCGCCAATCTCCAAAAATGTCAGCCATAAGGCAAGGATTCGACTTAGTTGAGTTATTGGCGGCAATTGGCGCTATATTGTATAATGTGGCTACCCTATCGGTCCCGCTTCCATTCCATTTAGTAATTACTGTTCTGTCGAGTATTTCACGTTGAACATCATCATCCCACCAAACACCAAAATTATAAGAAGCACCATTTCCTGCAGTAGTCGGTATGGCATTTGATATGAGCTCGCCTGTGCAGCTACGAAGACCAGAACCATCAGACCCCCATACCTCCATTCCAAAATAATTGGGATCTACATCGGCAGCCATACATCTTCCAATATCACCACTCGACCAATTGGCCCATTGTACGGTACCCGTCTCAGCATTTCTAATTGATATACCCGGGATTGCTCCACCTGCATGCTCTTGGCAGCTAAAATATTCCAAACCAGGAGTGTCAGGATTAATATCTGCTAAATGAGCAGCATCGCCATGCCCAAAACCGGTAGAGTAAAGACCATTGCCGTATTCATCAACCGCCATGGCTCCATAAGTAATCTCGTCCCTACCGTCACCATCAACATCACCGGCCGCAAGGTTATGGTTACCTTGCCCGTGGTAAGCTGAGGCAACGCCATTAGGGCTACTATCAAACGCCCACTCTTGTGTTAATTCACCATTTCTAAAATGCCATGCTTCCAATTTTATACGTTCATAAATCCCCCTACCGATTACAAAGCTTGGATTTACACCATCAAGATAGGCAACTGCCCACATGCATTTGGTAGCCCTGTGCCCAAGTTGAGAAGCATTTTGTCCCGGACGCCCCCATTGCTCTATAGGTGTTAAACTGATGTAAAAATCCCATGCGATTTCTGCACCTGTTTCGCCATCAAAAATTGATATATAGTCTGGGCCGTAGGTTCTGAACCAAAAAGGGCCATTTTGTGCCGCTGAAGCACGATAATCGATGTATCCATCTTCATCTCTGTCGCCAATATTATTACCTAAACCGTCAATCATACCATCTGAAGTCCTGGTAGCAACTTCTGCTTTCCCATCGTTGTCTAAATCGTACACCAAGAAGTTCACCTCAACCGCATGCAGCAAATTGGGCCCCAAATCAATGGCCCACATGAATGTACCATCAAATTCATAAGCTTCCAGATAGTGGTTATATGGCGAAGTAGGAGATTCATCATTTGAAAGTCTTTTGATTACAATTTCGTATTCCCCGTCACCGTCCAGGTCTCCAACAGAAGCATCGTTTATGTTATGGGTATCGTAACCACCGTTAAGAGATCTTACAGGAATATTAAAAAATGATTCTGCCATACGGCCTTTAGCTGCAGAACGTTCCTGCTCTGTTCCATCAATAACAGCTGCCACACTGTAATCCCCAGGGAAGAATGCCTGGTTATCGACATAATTTGAAACGCTAAGATTGGAAGCAATTCGTGTTGACCCCCGATATACGTTATAAGTAGCTTCTTGGGCATATTCGTTACCAAGAATTCGCCAACTTACTAATACTGAACTAGCACCGGTTTCCATGGCGATTAATCCCCTGTCAAGATTTTCCATGTAACGTTGCCCAAAAAGTGGGGAACTACAAAGCGTCATGATACTCATTAAAGCCAAGCTCATAAGCAACCTGTTCTTTAATAATTTTTTAACCATGAATTGATGTACTAGCAGGTATGTTTTAATGGTAATTTTTGTTTTCATAGTCTTAGATAGTAATTAAAAGCATAACAAGTACGCTTGTTTAGTTATAACAAAAATATTTATCGTTTTGCTCCTTTCCATCCTGTGCCTACCTGTTGCATAATTAATTAATTAACATAATTATCTACAAATATTTTAAAAAATTGGAAACAAGAAATCATTCATTTTATTCGGGCGTTTTATAAAATGAAATTAAACCATTAGCTTTCAAAGTGTTTTAGCAAAACGCAATACAATCTTTTATATACATAGAACTAACCATATTTTGTTTAGTTTTGATTTCCGAAACAAAGGAACATGGGTGAATTAAGTTTTTATTTAACCGAAGGCGTTAGGCATATTACAGACCCAAAAGGTTTTGACCACATGCTGTTTGTGATAACCTTATGCTCTTTTTATCAATTGAATGAAATAAAAAAGATATTAATACTAGTTACCGCATTCACAATAGGGCATTCAGTTACTTTAGCGCTTTCTTCATTGGATATTATCCGTGTGAACCAAACAGTAGTAGAGCTGTTAATTCCAATAACCATTTTTGTTACTAGCATTTTCAACATTACGGCAAAACAGCAAGTGAATTCAAAATTTGGACTAAATTATTTATTGGCCCTGTTTTTTGGTCTGATACACGGGATGGGCTTTTCCAATTTTTTCCGTTCCATGATGATGGGTATTCAAGAGGGTTCTATCGCACTACCACTGTTCGGATTTAATATGGGCATTGAATTAGGACAATTGGCAATTGTGGCTGTATTTTTAGTAATGCTACTGGTGTACACAAAAGTTTTTAAGGGGGCGCATAGAGATTGGAAAATATTTTTTAGTGGAGCAGGAGCCGCGCTGTCAATTTCTTTAATTCTTAACCAATTATAAAATGAAACGATTTTTGTTGTTTTTGATAGTTGTATTTTCATTTGCTTTTGCTGAAGCTCACCCCTTAAAGATGACCACCGGACGTATATATTATGATAATGACCAACAAAAATGTTTCTTGGTCATAAATTTTTTTACAGATGATTTAACACAGCACCTCACTGAAATTTATCATTTTCCAATTACTGAAAACAATATCACAGAAGAGTCAAATAGAGAACTATTTTTGGATTATTTCAAAAAGAAATTTTCCATTTATGATGGCTCAAAGGAAATCTCATATACACCGGAATATGTTAAACACGCTGATGATAATGTTTTACAAGTGAAATTTATATTGAACCATCTCAACATCAAATCAAAAGAAGACATAAAAGTAGTGAACACCCTAATGTTTGACGCTTTTGATAACCAGTCCAACATCATCCATTTTGAGTTAAAACCACAAAAAGAAATTGTTCTTTTTAGCACAACTAAACCATTCCATGTGTTTCACTTATAAATAATGGAATAGCCCAATACGAATCCAATAAAATTTAAGAGGCTTTTTATTTTTTATTAAAATATGCAGCGTTCCATTTATCATCAAAATCTTTGAACCGCAGAACTGCCCATGTTTGTTTTTTGCAATCGTCGCTAAGTTTGTAATGATTTAACATAAGTACGATGCCTTTTTTTGTGAGATAAAAATCGGGGAAACGAAACGTCTTGTCGTTAACATAAGAGCACTTTGAATTATTTATTTCTTTGGAATATGTCTCATTTACATATTTTTCTATTTTTTTCTCAAAAACCTCACTTCGATATTTAAAATATTCACGAGATCCATTACGAGGAGCTTTTCCTTCTCCCAGCCAAAGTAAATCTTCAATATTTATTGTTTTAAGGCTTTTTAAATCTAAAGTTAAATACGTAACAGAACCAGTTACCTTGGTGTTGCCAACATTACTTTTGATTGATTTTGCCATGCTCAGTATATAGGGGCTGACAAAGAAAATATCTATTTCAGTTTCATAATCTGCGTAATTATATCCGTTAAGTATGTCGTTTATAAAAAAACTTTCCAAGTAATTATTTATTTTAACCATAGTTGTATCGGGGAGCCCTCCTACAAAACGAAATAACTTTACATTAGATTTTGTTTCGGTAAGCCATTCTATTTTTATACCCTTTTTAAATTTTTGAGTGGATGTTGATTTGTATTTAATATCGCGAAGCAAACTATAATTATAGGGAGATAATGAATTTTTGACGTCTTGGTTTTTTATCGCATGGGGTTCAGAATGAACAACCTTAATAGGACGCAGAAAAACCTTATGAATCTTACCATCTGTGGTTTTTTGTATCCCATGCCAGTTATTTAAAGAATCTTCGGTTATAACAATCTCATCAAACGGTTCCTGTTTTCTTGTTTCTTGATTGTATCGCAAAGAATTCAAGGTGAATGAAAGCGAGTCAAATTCAACCTGCATGTAAATGGTTTCTTTTTCATTTCGAAAACAATATCTCCCATTATAATAGCCCTCTACATTTCTAATTTCCATAATAATCTCTCGATTACCAACAGTACCTTCTAAGCTATATACTTTTTCTATATGGGCTAATACCGTTTTAGAAGAGAGAGCACACAACAGAAACAATATAAAAATTTTTGTAATATTCATCATACCAAATCGTTTCAGGGGTCTTATTTGTCCTATTCTATAATTTATAACAGGATGCAAATTAGCACAAATTAGCTTTGATTTGATTGCTAGGGCCATTTTTTTCATAAAACCTAATCCACAACCATCAACCATCAATACACTTTAAATTTTCAGTTTAAATTAACCTTTGCCATTATAGTAAATCCGAACACAATTTAATAGATTATCATTTCAATTTCACCTTGTTTTAGGTAGATTCATCTAATAACTTGTCATTTCTTCTTGCTTTTTTCATTCTATTTTCTGTCCCTAAGCTTTTATAATTACCTTTGTACATCCTAAAAAACGCGTTTATGATCTATTCGATGACAGGTTACGGAAAATCTGTATTGCAACTCCCCACAAAAAAAATAACCATTGAGCTAAAATCGCTTAACAGCAAAAATTTAGACTTAAATGCCCGGATGCCTTCCGTTTACCGGGAAAAAGAGTTGGCCATTCGAAAAAAACTTGCCGACAAACTGGTTCGCGGAAAAATAGATTTTTCGATATATGTTGAAGCCACCGCCGAGGACACTTCAACACAAATCAACACGCCCGTTGTTAAACAATATATGCTTCAACTGAAGCAAGTTGTTGAAGCAGACCAACTAGAATTGTTAAAAATGGCCGTAAGGTTTCCTGATGCACTGAATACCGTTAGGGAGGAAATTGACGAAAACGAATGGCAAGCCATCGAAACTGCTGTTGACAACGCTACCGACGAATTGGTCCACCACCGATTAAACGAGGGCAAGGTTCTGGAACAGGATTTTAACGAGCGGATTGTCGCTATCGAAGCCATTCTTGAACAGGTTATTGCCATGGATCCCGAGCGTGTTAAAGCCGTTCGCGACCGTTTACTGAAAGGGGTTGAAGAATTAAAAGAAAAATACGACGAAAACCGATTTGAACAAGAATTGGTTTACTACATCGAAAAATTTGATATTACCGAAGAAAAAGTACGCTTAAAAAACCACCTCAATTATTTTACCGAATCGATAAACTCCAAAGATTCCAACGGAAAAAAACTGGGCTTTATCAGTCAGGAAATGGGTAGGGAAATCAACACTATTGGCTCAAAAAGTAATTACGCCCCCATGCAACAATTGGTGGTACAGATGAAAGACGAGCTGGAAAAAATAAAGGAACAGCTACTTAACGTACTTTAAAAACAATAAAATTGACAACAAAAGAAGACCAAAAAAAAGGCAAGCTCATCGTATTTTCGGCGCCTTCGGGCTCGGGAAAAACCACTATAGTTAGGCACTTGTTGGGCTTAGAGGATTTGAACCTAGAATTTTCCATTTCGGCTACTTCCAGAGAAAAACGCGGCACGGAAGAACATGGCAAAGATTACTACTTTCTATCGGCCAAAGAATTCAAAAATAAAATTAAAAACGATGAGTTTCTGGAATGGGAAGAAGTGTATCGCGACAATTTTTACGGTACTTTAAAAACCGAAGTGGAGCGCATTTGGGCACAGGGCAAAAACGTTATTTTTGATATTGATGTCTCTGGTGGTCTGCGTATTAAACGAAAATACCCAGAAGAAACCTTGGCTATTTTCGTGAAGCCTCCCAGTGTTGATGAGTTAAAAATCCGATTAAAAAAACGAAAAACCGAAAGTGAGGACAAAATAAACATGCGTGTAGCCAAAGCCTCAGCCGAATTGGCTACGGCTCCCCTTTTCGATACCATCATTATTAATGATAATTTGGATCATGCTTTAGAAGAAGCCCACAAAAAAGTCAGTGATTTTATAAACTCTTAAATCCGCAAATTTTGAAAGTAGGATTGTTTTTCGGCTCGTTTAACCCCATCCACATTGGCCATTTGGTTATTGCCAACCATATGGCTGAACACAGTGATCTAGACCAAGTTTGGTTTGTAGTAACACCACACAGTCCGTTTAAAAAGAAAAGCACCCTTTTAGATAATTACCAACGCTTGGAAATGGTTTATCTGGCTACACAAGATTATGATAACCTAAACCCTAGCGACATTGAATTCAACTTACCGCAACCCAACTACACGGTAAACACCTTGGCCCATTTGCACGAAAAACACCCAAACCATGAGTTTGCCCTTATTATGGGCGAGGACAACCTAAAAAGTTTCCACAAATGGAAAAACTATGATGTTATTCTGGAAAACCATGATATTTATGTGTACCCGAGAATTTCAGAAAGCAAAATTGAAACCCAATTTGACGGCCATAAAAAAATTCATTTTATCGATGCCCCTATTATGGAGCTATCTTCAACCTTTATCAGGAAAAGTATAAAAGCTGGCAAAAACGTTCAGCCCATGTTGCCCCAACACGTTTGGAAATATCTGGACGAGATGAATTTTTATAGGTAATCTCCAGGAACAAAAAAAGCTTCCCAAAATGAATCAGGAAGCTTTTGAAACGCATTTATTTTTTAGCTAATTGTATCAATATTATTACCCAAGTTTCGGTAATTAATATTTTCGTTAGGGTCAGTTCCATTAAGATACTCTTCGATGTTGGTGTAACCATCGCCATCGGTATCCATGGCACCATCTTTATCATTTTTAGGATTTAGCTTATGCTTCTTTTCCCAAGCATCGGGCATCCCATCACCGTCGCTGTCTTTCTCAACTTTTTTAGGATCAAAAGTTAAATCTGGATAGCCACCAACTTCAGCAATATCTTTTAAAATTCCCGTTTCGGTCATCGGTTTTCCAGTCCTTACCATTTCTGTTACACGTACATCAACCGCATCGCGCTTTGGCAACGTGGCTCCGGCCTTAGCCAAAACAGACTCAAAAGCTTCATATGCCGTTTCGTGCGGCGACACTGGCCAACCCACAAAAGCTGTATTTACTCGCGCAAGTTCTTCAGGTCCTTTTAAACCGGCCCAATTGTTTTTGGTAATTTCGTCATTGCCATACATAACGTTACCAGCAACATACCATTTCCCAGGACGTTTTTCTGCCTTGGGGTACCAATCACCTTCAGCCCAAGCGCTACCCGGAGAATACATATTTCGGCTTTCAACACGGGCAAAAACCGCTTTCATATTATCGTTGGTTGCTGGCCCTGGTTTGTAATAGTTATTAATTACATTAATCAACGACGTTTCATCGCCGCCATCCATAGTGCGGTGTTTCCAATTGTAAATTACATTATTACGGAAATCGAACGGCCCTGACATTCCAATAGATGGATTTCTAGCCGTATTACATGCAAAAAGATTGTGGTGGAAGGTTGATGGATTGCCGCCCCAAGTTCCTCCAAAGGCATGGTGTCTAGCATCGAGAGCCTCACTGGAAATGGTCCATTGTATGGTAATATGCTCTGATGGGTCTTTAATACTTGTACTTCCGTCCAATGATGGCCTCATGTGCCTGTAAAGCGAAATATTTTCATCCATTCCCCAACTTGTAGAACAATGGTCTATTATAATATGATGGTCTGGGTTTCCTCCAATATTATCATCGCCTTGCCCTCCAACAGGTACGCCGCGACGCACACGAATATGGCGAATAATAACATTATGCGTGTTGATGTTAAGTGTTCCTGCCAAACAAATACCATCTCCCGGCGCCGATTGGCCAGCTATGGTAATATCGGGATGGTTTATATTAAAATCTTCCTTGGCCTTAATCGTTCCGGCAACACGAAACACCACAATTCGAGGCCCTTCGGCTTCGAGTGCAGCCCGTAAACTACCAGGCCCGCTATCGTTGAGATTGGTTACTGCAATAACCTTCCCTCCACGTCCTCCGGTTGTAAACATCCCTGCACCCCAAGCTCCCGGAAACGCAGGAATAACCACTTCTGGCAATCTAGGAGGGTGCGGCGGAATTTGTCCAACTTCTGGCTGTTGAGCAAACAACAGGTTTTGCATTAAAACGAAAGCCAATAAGCTTACTCGAAAAAATTTATGGGTTGTCATCATAATAAATCAATAAAAGTAAAATTTGGTTTATTTGGTGAAATTACCACAAAATAGCTGGTACGGTTCTATTTTTTGAGCGATGACCAATATTATAAACGTTAAGACTTAATTGCTTACACGCAGATATGCCTTACCTAAAAACCCTTAACAGGTTTTCTATCTGGCTAAAGCATAAAAAAATCGCCTATGAATGACTTTCTAGGCGATTTATTAAAACGAACATTTTTAGTTGCTATTAAATAAGTTCTTGCTAGTCAATTGCTGGGATTCGCAATACTTGACCGGGATAAATTTTATCTGGATCTTTAAGCATGGGCTTATTCGCTTCAAAAATAACAGGGTATTTCATAGCGTTACCATAAAATTTCTTTGCTATTTTCCCTAAGGTATCTCCACTCACCACAGTATGGAACTGCGCTTCGGGCTCTACGTTTTCAACAGTCATTTGATCATCAACGGTGGCAATACCGTTGGAATTCCCTATTACCAATACCACCTTTTCTTTTGTAGCCTGATCGTAAGCTGCTCCAGTAACAGTAGCTTTATCATCGTCAATAACAATATTGAGATTTTCTACTTTTAAATTTAAATCGCTAATTGTTTCTTCCAGCTTTCTGGCTGCTGCTTCTTCTAATTTCAACTCTTTTGCTGCGGCTTCGGCGGCTTCCTCGGCATCCGTTTTTCCAATACCAAATACTTTTGCGCCTGCATTTTTAATGAATGAAAATAGTCCCATGGTTATAAATTTGTTTTAAGGGTTAATACTTTTAAGACACAAGATATAAAAAAAGGTCACATAAAAACAGAACCAACCCCGTCCTAACTTTAAATTTCTGTAAAGCATTGGCATTAAACTTAAAGGGTTTAAAAACAAAAAAGAAGCCGCTTAAAACAGAGTGCTTTAAACGGCTTCTAAACTAAATAACCAACCAAAAAATTTTGCTTAAGTAATGCTTAATATTACTTAATCTTTTTATTATTTGCCCCTAGTGCTTTCACGAGGGTTGTCTACTTTATCTTTTCTGTGCTTACGCATTTTGTTTTTTGTAACCGATGTTGTTTTTCCTTTTTCCGATGATTTTAAATATTGAATGTATCCTCTACCTTCAAATTCATATACCGTTTCAGATGCCGGGTGGAACAACTCTATCTTTCCATCATTAATAACGCTTAATTCAAAATGTTCATTGCCCCAAGAATCATAATCTAATGTTAAAGTTTTCAAATAGAATTCTCCAACTACATCACCAACACCATAAATCCCGGTATAATCCCATATTATATTACCTATTGGGCTACCCCCAGCGTTTTGGGAGCTTCTAAATTCAGAATCATTCCCGCCGGCCAAAAACTGCAAATAGTTTTCGTTATCAAATTCATTTAAAGCCCCGTAGTTACTGGTAAAGGTTTTTTCCCAAGCTTCATATTCCTGAAGGAAATAATGGATGTTGTCATAAAACACAAAATCATAATCGAAATTATTACGCTGGTAGCCATCCAAAAAGTACGAAGTATCATTATTGGGGTTGTAAAGTTCAATGGTATTATTGTCTATTTCGTAAACGTCAAAAGTTTCGAACCCATCAACATCGTGGTAAACATCCAAAATCATATCGTAGGCCTCATACTCACCCACATCGATTCCAAAACCATTGCCGTTATCGCCCAAGCCCACAATGTTGTTGTTGGCGTAAACAACACCGTTCCTAAACGAAATAGTAAAGGCCTTTTGCAAAAAGGGTGTTGTGCCGTAACCTTTCGTGGCATTGATGTCAACATACCATAATTCGTAAGCGCCCAACAATTGGTTTATTGAAATTCCGGGCTCTACATAATCATCTACTATTACCCGTTCTTCAACGATCACTTCGCGGTAGCACGAAGTAAATAATGTGGCAAACAAGGTAACGCTTAAAAGTATTTTTAGGGTCTTCATAATCAAAACATTTTTATGGGTTCTGTTAATGGCGATTCAAAACGCGTGCCAAAAAACCATTGGGTATTGTTTTGCAATCTTAAAAAAGCGTGATATTTTGCGTATTTTTGAACAGACAAGATTTTATTTTTTATGGATAAACCTTTGAAATATGCGGTTTTTGGTGCAGGTAGTTGGGCCACGGCCATTGTAAAAATGCTTTGCGAAAATTTAGATGAAATTGGTTGGTACATGCGCAGTGTTTACACCAAAGAACATCTTTTAAGAGAGCAGCACAACCCCAATTACTTAAGTTCGGTGGAGTTCCATTTGGAGCAATTGAAATTAAGCAACGACATTAACGAAATGGCTGAATATGCCGATGTTTTAATTTTTGTGATCCCTTCGGCGTTCATTCACAGTGAACTGGAAAAACTGAATGTTGATATTTCGAACAAAACGATTGTTTCGGCCGTAAAAGGCATTATGCCCGAAACCGGACTATTGGTGGGCGAACATTTTCATGAAGCTTATAATGTGCCTTATGATAGTATTGCTGTTATTGCCGGCCCTTGCCATGCCGAAGAGGTAGCGTTAGAGCGTTTATCGTACCTCACCATTTCGTGTTCGGACGAAGACAAAGCTAAGTCTATTGCCAAGAGTTTAAGCAGTGATTACATCAACACCAAAACCAGCGACGATATTATCGGCATTGAATACGCCGTTATGCTGAAAAACATTTACGCCATTGCCGCCGGGATCGCCCACGGATTGGGTTATGGCGACAATTTCCAAAGTGTGTTGATGAGCAACTCCATTCGCGAAATGAAACGTTTCATTAAAAAAGTACATAAAATGAAACGTAACATTAATAATTCGGCCTATTTGGGCGATTTGTTGGTTACGGGCTATTCTGTTTTTTCGCGTAACCGTATGTTCGGCAATATGATTGGAAAAGGGTACACCGTTAAATCGGCACAAATGGAAATGAGCATGGTGGCCGAAGGCTATTACGCCACCAAAAGTGCTTACCTTTTAAACCAAAAAAACAAGAAAAAAGCACAAACCCCTATTATCGATGCGGTTTACGATGTGCTTTATGAAAACAAAAACCCTAAAAAGGTATTTAAAAAACTAACCGAACGGTTGGATTAATTGTATTTTTAAGAACCATTTGTTATCCGTTTTATGCCTAAAAATAGCCACATCAATTACATTGAACTCAAAGCCTATAATTTAGAGCAAACCAAACAATTTTATTCTGAAGCGTTTGGCTGGGCATTTACTGATTATGGGGCGACATACATTGCTTTTTCAGACAGTGGGCTTGAAGGCGGCTTCGAGAAAACCGACCATAAAATTGTAAATGGCGCTTTGGTGGTACTATACCATGAAAATCTTGACGCTATAAAAAGCAGGATTATTTCTTCCAACGGAACGATTTCAAAAGATATTTTCTCGTTTCCCGGTGGCCGCCGATTTCATTTTTTAGATCCTTCGGGAAATAAATTGGCTGTTTGGTCTGACTTATAACATCTGAATATTAAAAAAATGAAGGGTAATCAAAATCGTCTAAACTAGCTCCATAAGTTCCCAATGAATGAATCATTAAACAAATACATTCACTTTTTTGAAACCCTTAACAGAGGTTACAACAAAGGCTTGGGAAGAGCTCCTCATAAACCTGTTTTATTGTTAGCAATAATTCAGCTCATCAAAAAGAAAGACATTCTTATCAACCGAATTTTTATAACACCTGAACTTGTTTTAGAGTTCAAAAATATTTGGAATCTTACTGTAAATACAGCTCATGTATCGAATTTTGCGCTTCCCTTTTTTCATATGCGAAGCGAACCGTTTTGGCGCCTAGCTACAAAATCAGGAATGACTGTCGCAGTAACAAAATCAAAAAGCATAAAAAGCTTTAAAAGTTTAAAGGAATCGATTTCTTTCGCTGAAATAGACAAAGAACTATTTCAATTGTTATCTGAAACTGAATCTCGAAATATTTTGGAACAGATAATTATCCAAAAATACTTCAAGCACACAAGGCTTGATTATACCGATATCGAAGCTGGAATTTACGCTGAAACATTAAAAATTGAAAACCAAATTCTACACGAAGACAAAACGGAATATCAGAACCATTTAAAAGAACTAAGAGGTGCCTTGGGAGATGATGAATATGAGGAAGAACTATTTATTAGAGGCGGATTGTTCAAAAAAACGATACCAAAAATATATGATTACAGCTGCTGTATTTCTGGGATGAAAATTCAATCTACTTTAGGAACTCAAATGATTGATGCTTGCCATATTATTCCTTTCAGTATTTCAAACGATGACACTATCCCTAATGGAATTTCACTGTCGCCTAACCTCCACAGAGCCTTCGATAGGGGTTTAATTACAATAAACCAAGATTACATAGTCAGAATTTCACCTACTGTAACAGAAAATAAAACCATGTTTTCCCTATCTCAATTTAATGGAAAACAAATAAGACTGCCTCAAAAGGCAAATTGGTTTCCCTCACCTGAATCACTCCAATGGCATAATAGGGAGATTTTTGCTCTTTAAAAAATTTGTGACTCCACCAGGATTCGAACCTGGATCTAAAGTTTAGGAAACTTTTGTTCTATCCCTTGAACTATGGAGCCTTTGCATAAAACAAAAAAGACCTTACATTTCTGTAAAGTCTTTGTTTGCTCCTC
>JAUIKY010000047.1 GCA_030430535.1 Bacteroidia bacterium | reverse complement strand
GCTTAAAAATCAAGTTCGTTCTATTTTTTCGGGGTTTTGTCTGGTGTCAAAAACATCATTTATTTCTATACGGCTTTCCTTTTCGTTTATCCAATAAATGATTTTATAGTTTTTATAAACCAAATACCTAAAATTTTCTTTTCTGTTTTTTAGCAGTTCTTCGGGTTGCCCTATTTTGGGTTGGGTTTTAAGTTTTAGGGTTTCATTGAATATGCCTTCGACTAAATTTTTAGCAATACGGATGCTTGCTTTTTCCTTGTGGTATTCATAAATATTTGCTAGTTCTCTTTCTGAAAACGCGGTCCAAAAGACTTTTAATCCCATGTGTCGATTTTGGACTTTAAATCACTTGACTCAATTAGTCTTCCATGTTTAGAATCTTCCATTGACTGGTCAATACGGGCGTTGAATTCATCGATACTCATGGGGGTGAAGTCTTCATGCTCCGATTTATTATTTTCTTTTTTTAGAATTTTTTCAAGACGCGAAATAGCCTCTTCACTTTGAAGTTTTAAAAATCCCTTTATAAATTCTAATTTTCTAGCTTCTAAATTCATGTTTCAAGCTTTTTTTCCAAAGATACGAAATAATCAATTCTGATGGGTTTAGTCTTTCTTCAAAGCCGTTAACTCCGCAATTTTACAAATCACCTCGGTAGCTTTAATCATGCTTTCTACGGGAACGTATTCGTAACGCCCATGGAAATTATGTCCGCCGGCAAAAATATTGGGGCAGGGCAGTCCCATATAACTGAGTTGCGAGCCATCGGTACCACCACGAATGGCCTTGATTATAGGCTCTACATCAACGGCTTTCATGGCGGCTTCAGCAATATCGACAATATGCATTACGGGTTCTATTTTTTCACGCATATTAAAATACTGGTCTTTTATTTCAGTAGTAATGATTTCACGGCCGTATTGTGAGTTAAGCTCGTCAGTAAGTTTCTGCATAACCTCTTTTCGGGCTTCAAAATGCTCTTTGTCGTGGTCGCGGATAATGTATTGCAGAGTGGTTTCCTCTACATCTCCTTCCATATCGTGCAAATGGAAAAAGCCTTGATAGCCTTCAGTGTGTTCGGGCGTTTCCATTCGGGGTAGCGAATTGATAAACTCGGTGGCAATGTACATGGAGTTCACCAGTTTTCCTTTGGCATAACCGGGGTGCACAATTTTGCCTTTAATTTTTACTACCGCACTGGCAGCATTAAAATTTTCGTATTCCAATTCGCCAATTTGGCTGCCGTCCATGGTGTAGGCCCAATCGGCGCCGAATTTTTCAACATCGAACTTATGGGCGCCACGGCCAATTTCCTCGTCGGGGGTGAAGCCCACCCGAATTTTCCCGTGTTTTATTTCAGGGTGATTGATTAAATATTCCATGGCGGAAACGATTTCACAAATCCCAGCTTTATCATCGGCACCAAGTAGGGTGTTGCCATCGGTGGTAATTAAGGTTTGCCCTTTGTATTGCAACAAATCTTCAAAATAATCAGGTGAAAGCACTATGTTTCCTTCGCGGTTTAAAACAATGTCCTTTCCATCATATTTTTCGATAATTTGTGGTTTCACGTTGGCTCCCGTAAAATCGGGCGAGGTATCAAAATGCGAAATAAATCCAATGGTTGGTACATCATGCTCCACATTACTGGGCAGGGTAGCCATAATATATGCATTTTCATCAATGGAAACATCGCTCATGCCAATGGCTTTGAGTTCTTCGGTGAGTTTAATGGCTAAATCCCATTGTTTTTTGGTGCTGGGCGTGCTGTTTGAATTGGGGTCGGATTCCGTATCAATAGTAACATAGCTTATAAATCGCTTAATGATGTGTTCTTTTGAAATCATTGAGGTGTAATTTTTGGGGTGATTTTAGTTTAAAATTTCTGCCATTTATAACAGCACTAATTTACAATTATTAATTTTTTGGCCTTTCGAATTGCCTGATTTTTTAATAAGGCGTATTTTTGCACAAATATTACTGATGTACAAAAGTATTCTTCGCCCGCTGTTTTTTTCGTTCGATCCAGAAAGCATCCATCATTTTACATTTTCACTAGTAAAATTCACTTCAAAAATACCAGGAATTAAATCCGTTTTTAGAAGTCTTTATGTGGTTGAAGATAAAAAATTGGAACGTAAACTTTTCGGCCTGACCTTTAAAAACCCAGTTGGATTGGCTGCTGGATTTGATAAAAATGCGGTGTTGTACAATGAATTGGAAAACTTCGGTTTTGGATTTATCGAAATAGGAACGGTAACCCCGAAAGCCCAGCCCGGAAATGCAAAGAAAAGGTTGTTTAGACTGAAGGACGACCAAGGCATCATCAACCGAATGGGCTTCAACAATGAAGGGGTGGAAGCGGCCATTGCCCAATTGAAAAAACGAAAAGGGGACTTGGTTATTGGCGGAAACATAGGAAAAAACACCCAAACCAAACCTGAAGATTACACTAAGGATTATTTGGAATGCTTTAACGCCCTGCATCCGTACGTAGATTATTTTGTACTGAATGTAAGTTGCCCCAATGTGGGCAGTCATGCCAAATTAAATGACAAAGATTATTTGGAGGAATTGATTGGTGCGGTACAAAAAGCCAATAACACGTTTGAAAAGCAAAAGCCCATTTTGTTGAAAATCGCTCCAGATTTAAACCAAAACCAATTGGATGAAATTGTGGAATTGGTAATAGATACTAAATTGGATGGGGTGATTGCCAGTAATACATCAACCGATAGAAGTGGGTTGAAGGCTTCAAAAGAGCGCTTGGAAACAATAGGTAATGGCGGATTGAGCGGGCAGCCCATCAAAGAAAAAAGCACTCAGGTGATAAAATACCTATCAGAAAAGAGCAAAAAAACCTTCCCGATTATTGGTGTTGGTGGTATCCATTCTGCCGAGGATGCTCTTGAAAAAATAGAAGCTGGTGCCGATTTGGTTCAAATTTATACGGGCTTTATTTATGAAGGGCCAAGTTTGGTAAAGCAAATTAATAAGGCTATTCTTAAAAAGTAAATCCTATTTAATAAACCGTTTAATGGTTCTCGACTTTCCGTTGAAAATGCTCAGGATATAATTTCCAGATGATAATCGACTTACGTCAACAGGGTAATTATTGTTTACCGTTCCCGATAAAAAAGGTTGCCCCATTAAGTTAGTAATGGTATACGTAGCCATTTCGCTTGGGTTGTTGTTTTTAATATAAAGCAAACTATCGGTAACTGGATTAGGGTAAACCTTATAAACCTCGTCGGTAATGGCTGTGTAAATGGTTTGGAATGCAATATTGTCGATAGCCAAATCACCTTCCCAGTTAGCCCCACGAACAGCACGAAAACGAACTTTTATAGTCTGGTAAGCATACGCCGATAAGTCGATGGTTTTCGTTTTAAAGCTATCATTTTCGTTGCTTTGTTGGTTGCCTACAATCGGCGGAATAACATCATTGATATAGCCTTCAGCAGTTTTGATATCAACATGCAGTTCGCCCATGTGTTTGCCAAACATGTGGTATGAAAACTCTAAACCGCTATTTTCATAATCTACATTAAAACATGGGGAAATCAATTCGGCCACATCGCCCGGTTCGCCATTACTGGCTTCAATAAAAAGAAAGGCGTTGTTTTCAGTATTGGGACCCGTTCCTTCCGAAGGTGTTCTGCCTTTGCCCAAAGTCCAATTGTAGCCATTATCATTTTTATCGTTTGTGCTCCAGCCGTGTTTACCCAACATATCGAAACCTTCAAAATCTTCGTCTAAAAATTCGGTTTGTGTGCCCACTTTTATCAAGTTATGGTACACTCTAGTGGCTATTTTACCCTTGCACGCTACGGTTAAAGTCACATCGTAAATACCAGTTTCAAAGGTATGTGTGGGGGTTTTTGAGATATAATCTACAATGCCATCGCTGTTGATGTCCCATTGCCAATTGGTGGCTTCGTTTGTGGTGCTTTCAAAATTTACGGTTAGCGACTCTTCGCAGGTTTCGGTGGCATTTACTGTAATATCGGCGTTGAATGACGGGCAGGATAAATAATTTTTAGCCGTCATATAAAAGGCGTACATACGCGCCAATTGCTGTTGTGAAAAATGGGTACGACAAATTTTACTGGCATACGACATAATATTTTGAGTGTCGGGCTGGTAAAAATCGCCATTGGCATCATGAGCCGTGCCAATGTAATTGCAGCCATAATCCATGTTTTTTGAATTTAACCCTGGGTCGGCCGGGGTATCGCAAATCCCATCGCCAGCGGTGTCGCAATTACTGCCGTCAACCAATTCGTCGGTGCCGTTTTGGTTATTGCCTTGGGTGTGGAATAACGAAAAATAATGTCCCATTTCGTGCGCCAAAGATGAACTGTTTTTGGCACAATCGTTTTTCATAACGATCAAATCGGTTTTTCCAGCGTTTTCAGTGTAGCCACAAATGCTTTCTTCGGAGTTGTTTTCAATGTAATCGGTGAAAAAAACATTAATCAATCCAGGCACATAATGTTTATCGGTTAAAGAGGTTTCATCACCCTTTTTAAAATGGCAAAGGGCGTCTTCATTGATATAGTTGATGCCGTCACAAACGAAAAATTCCAAACGGGCTTCGTAAAATATATTGTTAAGTTCGGCTATGGCTTCGTTGATGTCATCTTCACATAGCCCTCCAGTGCCATCAGAATTTCGGATGATGTGTGCTTTAACGGGAATACTATTAATGCTTTGTTTGGCCGACTTGCCACGTGAAGCTTTTGTGTTTAAAAAACTGTTTTCAACTTTTTCCAGTTGTGGCTTAATGCTTTTATAAAATGCAATTCCTTCTTCAGAAACCGAAGTTCCGCAACCTTCAAAATGTTGTTGGGAAAAAACAAACTGCACGGTCGATAAAATTACCGCAAATAGTAAGAGGAAGTTTTTGTAGGTTAAAATATTCATTTGGGGAAAATATTTCTACACCAAATGTATATGGAAATAAACTTACAGAATAATATTAACGTTGTAACGCCAATATTGTCGATTACTTAACAATTTGTTGATGTTAAAAACGTAAAATTCAATTATTTTAAACCGTTGAAGCTTATTCAATAATAAGTTTATGTGTGTGGTTTTTTCCTTTCAACCCTTTCAAATTCAGGAAATAAACACCTTTTTTTAAATGTGAAAGGTTGAGGTTGGTTGTTTCATTGTTTTGATTGATTTTAAAATTATCAATCAATTTGCCAATAACACTGTACACTTCAACAGCAGACAATTTTACATTGGAAATGTTAATATGACCCGGCGAAGGGTTTGGGTATATTTTTAGTTTTTTTGAGGGTGATTCGGCATAATTGCTTAGCGTTGAAGAATGGTAAATAAAGGTTACAGTGCCGATTTTTTTATCGTTAAAGGGTGAAACGTTCGATAAAGACGAAATGACCCCAATGGGATTGGTTTCG
The DNA here is from genome assembly GCA_030430535.1 of Bacteroidia bacterium. Taxonomy (GTDB): domain Bacteria; phylum Bacteroidota; class Bacteroidia; order Flavobacteriales; family Flavobacteriaceae; genus Flavisericum. The sequence continues at coordinate 17,735 of JAUIKY010000047.1, read as the reverse complement.
GGGTTACTCACGGAATACATATCACCGTCTTCGGTGCCCGCATCATACGGGTATAAATCTAGAGAGTAAGTGCCTTTCCATCCATTATTAACATCCGGTTTATCCGATCTTAAATTTTCACCATTAACGCCGATAAACCAATCGGGGGTCGGTGCAATCATCGAAGCTAGGGTAATCAATGGAAAATCTTCACTGACTTGTACATTATTGATGGCAATGGTACCTTTTCCAGAATTCAATCCGCTGCCAACTATTATTTGGTTGGCATCGGTATTGCCGTTTACTTCATTTTCAAAAATCGAGGTGTTTCCTGTTTCGGCGATTGATTCCATCCCAGCGGAAGCCTGTGCGCCCAACATCCAAAAGCTGTTGACGGTTTTATGGGTAACCAAAACCAATGGCGACCAATGGGCGTTACCCGGTAGATCAATGATACTGATGCCTTCTTCGGGATTATTTTCAACCGATTCCCAAACGCTTTTAAAAACAACATCGTAAATGGCTGTGCTTTGGGCTATTGAAAAGTTAGCGGTTAAAAGAGCGGATAAATGGAGTAGGAAGGTGATTTTTTTCATGGCAAGACACTTTTGTAAGTAGTCGCTAGGCAGTTATTGGGCTTACAAAACGATTTTCAAAAGTTGTTTTTATAACGGTTTATGCTTTGCTAAATTAATAGTATTTTTATCACGATATTTTCAACAGTATATGTCGAAACCCATAAAAATAATCGAATGCCCACGTGATGCCATGCAGGGTATTAAGGACTTTATTCCGACCGAAAAAAAGGTGCAGTACATCCAGTCGTTATTGCGTGTGGGTTTCGATACGATAGATTTTGGAAGTTTTGTGTCACCAAAAGCGATTCCGCAAATGGTAGATACTGCCGAAGTGTTATCGCAGTTGGATTTGTCGAAAACCACCAGCAAATTACTGGCTATCATCGCCAATACCCGGGGTGCTAGTGATGCTTGCCAATATCCGGAAATTGACTATTTGGGGTATCCGTTTTCTATTTCCGAAAACTTTCAAATGCGTAATACGCACAAAACCATTGCGCAATCGGTGGTAACACTCACTGAAATTCTTGAAATAGCCAACAAATCGAACAAAGAGGTGGTGGTGTATATTTCTATGGGTTTTGGAAATCCTTATGGCGACCCTTGGAATGTTGAAATTGTGTCTGAATGGACGGAAAAACTGGCCGCCATGGGCGTGACTATTTTGTCCTTAAGCGATACTGTTGGAAGTTCTACACCAGAAACCATCAATTATTTGTTTTCTAATTTAATTCCTATGTACCCTAATATCGAATTTGGAGCGCACTTGCACACTACACCCCATTCGTGGTACGAAAAGGTTGATGCGGCCTACCAATCGGGATGCCGCCGTTTTGATGGGGCCATTCAAGGCTTTGGAGGCTGCCCTATGGCCAAAGATGAACTTACCGGCAATATGCCCACTGAAAAATTACTTTCATATTTCACTTCAAAACAACTAAATGTTTTAAATGCAATGAGTTTTGAAAGTGCCCATAATGAGGCTTCAAAGATTTTCAAAAGCTACCATTAGGATTTTTTTTCAGTTAAAAATCACGACGACAGACTCCTTTTTGAATTTTATTTAAAGTTAATCTAAATAAATTTTGTGTAAGAGTAAATAGATTTTATTTTTGCGGACTAAAACAAACTATTTATACAAAGTCTAAATAAAAACAAATCAAACAAACATGAAAAAATTAGCACTAAGTCTATTTGTAATATCTGCATTATTTCAATCGTGTTCAGACGATGATAGTGGAAGCAATCCCAATAATGTAGTGGCACCTGCGACTTATGAGTTCACTAGAAATGGAAACAGTACCGTAAGCTACGGTGGACAAACCACAAGAATTGCAATGGCTGAAGAACTTGTTGCTGCCCTAAAAACCGAAACCAAAACAGAGGCAGAATTAAAAGCCATGTTCGCCCACGTTGAAGGCGAAAACGATTTTAGCGATGCCAATTTAAATGCTTCGAATAAAAGCGTAAAAAGCAAGACTGCTGCTTCTGCAGATTTTTTCGCAGGCAATGCAACTGATGCTGCTGCCATAAAAGCCGATTTTGATGGGTACATTGAGTCGCAAGTGGCTGATGTTTTTGTGAATTGGAATCTTCAAGCCGAAGCGGGTAAGGCAGGATATTATCAGCAAACTAGCGGTACTATTCGTTATGTGAATGGCAAAGGTTTGGAATATAACCAAGCGTTTGCTAAAGGGTTAATAGGCGCCTTAATGATCGATCAAATGCTTAACAATTATTTGAGCCCGGCCGTTTTAGATGCTGGAAGTAATGTAGCCAACAACGATAACGAAGAGTTAGAAGAGGGTAAAGATTACACTACTATGGAGCACAAATGGGACGAAGCTTTTGGTTATTTGTATGGTGCTGAGGCCGATGCCACTAGCCCACAATTGGAAGCAGACCAGTTTTTAAGCGAGTATTTAGATCGCGTTGAAGGTGATGAAGATTTTGCCGGAATTGCTGAAAACGTATACAATGCCTTTAAATTAGGAAGAGCGGCTATTGTTGCTAAAAACTATGAGGTTCGTGATGAGCAAGCAGAAATTATCAAGCAAAATATTTCATTAATTCCAGCTGTAAGAGCGGTTTATTACTTGCAAGCAGCAAAAGGTAATTTAGAAGCTGATAAGGCAAGTGCTTTCCATGCTTTGTCTGAAGCATACGGTTTTATTTATAGCTTACAATTTACAAGAGTACCAAATACAGATGGTCCATATTTTACAAAAGTAGAGGTGGATACAATGTTGGAAACTTTAATGGAAGGAAACGGTTTTTGGGATGTTTCTGTGGAAACACTGGACACTATATCAGCAACGATTGCAGCAGAGTTTGGCTTTACAGTAGCACAAGCTGCACCGGCCAACTAAAAAAAGGTTTTTACAAGGGGTGAAAAGTAATTGCTGTACCACCGTGTACAGCGACTACTTTTTGCTAGTTTTGCAAATATTTATTTTGAAAAGGATATGGGTACATTAAAAAAGATTTTTATAGCGATTATAGCAGTAGTGTTTATAGTAGCTTGTAGCTCATCGTCGTCTGATGATGGTTCAGGCGGAAAAACCGATAATTTTGATAGGGGAGCATTACTTATCCACTTAGCCGATAATATTATTGTGCCGGCTTTTCAAGATTTAAGCGCAAAGCTTTCTGATTTAAAAACAGACAAAGACAATTTCGTTGCCGCTCCCAACCAAACCAATTTGGACGCTTTGAGAGCATCGTGGTTGGAAGCCTACAAAGTATGGCAATATGTGGAAATGTTCAACATTGGAAAGGCTGAAGAAATTCTATATCATTTTCAAATGAACATTTACCCCGTTTCAACGACCGAAGTTGAAGCGAATATTTCTTCCGGAGATTACGATTTAAGCAACCCTAATAATAATGACGCTGTTGGCTTTCCTGCGGTTGATTATTTATTGTACGGTGTAGCGGCAGATGATACGGTCATTTTAGCCAAATATGCCGATACCAAGTACCAAAATTATTTATCGGATGTAATTGACCAAATGCAGTCGTTGACCGAAATTGTTTTAAATGATTGGACTGGGAGTTACAAATCTACTTTCGTTAGCGAATCCGGAAATACGGCTACCAGTACTTTAAATAAATTCTCAAACGATTTTGTGTACTATTACGAAAAAGGCTTACGGGCCAACAAGATCGGTATCCCAGCTGGCGTTTTTTCTAACGACCCGCTCCCAGAAAAAGTTGAAGCGGTTTATAGCAAAACCTTTTCGAAATCATTGGCTTTGGAAGCTCTACAGGCGGTGCAAAATGTGTTCAACGGCACTTCGTATTCCGGTAGCGCAACAGGCGAAAGCTTTAAAAGCTATTTAAATTATTTGGATCGAAGTGATTTATCTGCATTGATAAACACAAGAATTGACAATGCACGCCAAAAACTTCAAGCATTAAATGGAGATTTCAATGCTCAAATAAATAATGATAACGTTAAAATGACAGAAGCTTATGATGCATTACAACTCGTAGTGGTTTCGCTAAAAGTAGATATGCTTCAGGCCTTAAATATTAGTGTTGATTATGTTGATGCCGATGGCGATTAAAAAATCACAAAGAAGTCAATAAAAAAAAGGTTGTCCAATTGGGCAACCTTTTTTGTTTTCTATTCAAGTGTGAATTGCTTTTTTAAAGCATCAACGATAAACTCAAAATTAATTGGTCTGGACGGGTATCCAGTCGATCGTTGGTATTAACGTTGCTGTTAATAAAAGTCGCTTCGTTGTCGCTAAACCCACGTTCGTATCTTAAGTCAATTCCCAATTTGTTAAAGTTGAGTCCTACACCAAAATTTAGCCCGACTGTAAAATCGTTTTTAACATCGTTAATAGTTACGCCATCAAATTCACTGTCTAAAATGTATTGAAACGACGGTCCGGCAAAAACGCTTAATGGCCCTAAAATATTGGCGCCTACCAGCACAGGAGCATCCAGTTTTTGCATTTCGAAAGAATCATCGTCATAATCACTTTTGGTACTGGTGTAAACCAACTCGGGCCTCAAGTACAGTTTGTCACCAATTTTCCCAAAAATACCAACGTGGTAACCTACATTTCGGTCGGGGCTTTTTGAATTCTGACTAATCGACTCAAAATAATCACCATTGGCATTGTAGTTTAAACCGCCTTTAAAACCAAAGCCTTCTGCGGTTTGGGCACTCATAGCGGTAGGAATAATAAAAGCAAGAGCCAATGCAAAAAATACACTTTTTCCATTTTTGCTATTAAGCTTTAACGGTCTTCTTAATTTTCTAAAATGTTTCATGTTGTTCGTTTTTTTAGATTTGGATTATATAAGCAAAAACGTTGCCAAACGGATATTATTTTCTTTTCAATACAATAGTTATCATTTTTCAGTTGTTATCTTTGCGCACTGAAGTAGCAAATGGTATGAAATTCGAATTAAATGGAAAAGATGCCCAAAGTAAAGCCAGGGCAGGAAAAATAACCACCGATCACGGTGTGATTGAAACCCCAATTTTTATGCCGGTGGGCACGGTGGCCTCGGTAAAAGGGGTACACCAGCGTGAGTTGAAAAACGACATTAACCCCGATATTATTTTAGGAAATACTTATCATTTGTACCTGCGTCCGCAAACATCCATTCTTGAAAAAGCGGGAGGGCTGCATAAATTCATGAATTGGGATCGCAATATTTTAACCGATTCGGGAGGCTACCAAGTGTATTCGCTTTCGGGAAACCGAAAGATAAAAGAGGAAGGGGTAAAGTTTAAATCGCATATCGATGGCAGTTACCACACCTTTACACCCGAAAATGTGATGGAAATACAGCGTGCGATTGGGGCCGACATTATTATGGCTTTTGATGAGTGTACACCCTATCCATGCGATTACAATTATGCCAAACGCTCTATGCACATGACGCACCGTTGGCTCGATAGGTGTATCAATCATTTGGAGAAAACGCCTTTAAAATACGATTACAGTCAAGCTTTTTTTCCTATCGTTCAAGGTAGCACGTATAAAGATTTGCGTATGCAATCGGCAGAATACATTGCCAATGCAGGAGCGGTTGGAAATGCTATTGGCGGACTTTCGGTAGGTGAGCCAGCCGAAGAGATGTATGAAATGACCGATGTGGTTTGCTCCATTCTCCCAGAAGATAAACCCAGATATTTAATGGGTGTGGGAACGCCAATCAATATTTTGGAAAATATTGCGTTAGGAGTAGACATGTTCGATTGTGTAATGCCCACAAGAAATGCCAGAAACGGCATGTTGTTTACAGCACAAGGCACCATAAATATTAAAAATTTAAAATGGGCGGATGATTTTTCACCGATTGACGATATGGGCATCACTTGGGTAGATACTGATTATTCAAAAGCCTATTTGCGTCATTTGTTCACCGTTAATGAAAGGCTTGGGGCACAAATCGCAACCATCCATAATTTAGGGTTTTATCTGTGGTTGGTTCGTGAGGCCAGAAAGCATATATTAGCGGGAGATTTTAAAACTTGGAAAGACCAAATGGTGAAGCAAATGGACAAGCGTTTGTAGTTAAATGAAAATACTCGACTGGTACATATTAAAACGTTATTTGGTAACATTTACGATGCTGTTGTTATTGTTTATACCCATAATGATAACAGTGCATTTAGCGGAAAAAATCGGTAAAATTTTGGAAAACGAAGTGCCTTTAAGTGAGGTGTTGCTTTACTTTCTGGATTTTACCATTTACTTTACCTTCCTGTTATTTCCGTTGTTTTTGTTTATTTCGGTGATTTGGTTCACCTCGAAATTGGCCAACAATACCGAGGTCATCGCTTTTTTAAGTTCGGGGGTGTCCTTTACGCGTTTTTTAAGACCTTACCTGATGGGGGCAACGGTTGTCGCGCTGTTCTCCATTGTTTTGGGGATGTTTTTGGCGCCAAAGGCCAGTGAGGGTTTCAACGATTTCAGTTACAAGTATTTGAAAAAGGGCAGAAGTGCTGTTGATAATACCGATGTGTTCAGGCAAATCAACGAAAACGAAATCATCTATGTGAGCCGATTCGATATTAAAAATCAAACGGGAAGTAACTTCACTTTAGAGCATTTTGAGGGCAACCAAATGAAATACAAAATTTCAGCCAGTAGCATAAAATATATTGAAGAAGACACCCTATATAGATTGACTAATTACGTGAAAAGAGATGTGGGCCAAAACGAAGATGAACTTGAAATTATAAGACGGAAAGACACCCTTTTTGAATTTGATGTGGATGACTTGATTCCAGTAATTTATGCGGCCGAAACCAAAATGTACGGTGAACTGAAACAGTTTATAGCCAAGGAGGAAGCCCGAGGCTCATCAAACGTGGGGCGTTTTAAATTGGTATTGTACCGAAAATGGAGTTTACCGGTTTCGGTGTTTATATTAACCATTATTGCTGTGGCGGTATCTTCAATAAAACGTCGTGGCGGTATGGGTGTAAACTTGGCGGTGGGTATTTGTATCGCCATGGTTTTTGTGTTTTTCGATAAGATTTTTGGCGTTATGGCCGAGCAATCCGATTTTCCGCCTTTAGTAGCCGTGTGGTTTCCCAATGTAGTTTTTGGTATTTTAGCAGTTTACCTGTTGTACAATGCTAAGCGATAAGTTTAAAAATTACCTGCACCTTCACTTTTTGGTTTTTATAGCTGGATTTACGGCTATATTGGGCGAACTCATCACTATAACAGCTGTAAATCTGGTGTGGTACCGAATGGTTTTTGCCACGCTAATAATGTTTGTTTACATTAAGTTTTCAAAAGTTCGATTAGGGATAAGTTTAAAATCGGTGTTAAAACTTTCCATTGCCGGAATCATTATTGCCCTGCATTGGATTACTTTTTTTGGCGCTATTGAAGTATCCAACGTATCCATCACTTTGGCCATGTTTTCAACGGGAGCTTTTTTTGCTTCAATCATTGAACCCATTATATTCAGACGAAACATTATTTGGTACGAAATCCTTTTTGGTGTTCTGGTAATTGTTGGGGTATTCATCATCACGCAAAGTGAAATGGAATATCTTTTGGGAATCGTTTTGGGTATAATTTCAGCATTTTTATCCTCCTTATTTGCTGTGCTCAACGGTAGTTTTTTAAAAAAGCATTCGGCTACTGTCATTTCGTTCTATGAATTTTTAAGTGGTGTGGCGTTTATTTCTTTGTATTTGCTATGTTTTGGAGGCGGATTTTCAAAACCCTTTTTCAGTATAACCACCTCCGATTTTTGGTATCTCTTCATTTTAGCTTCAGTCTGTACAGCCTATGCGTTTATCGCTTCTGTGCATGTTATGAAAGTAATTAGCCCTTACACCGTGGTACTTACCTATAATTTGGAGCCGCTTTACGGAATTGTTATGGCGGTTTTGCTGTTTCCGGAGAAAGAAAAAATGAGTGCAGCGTTTTATTACGGTGCTTCAATAATCATAGCCGTGGTATTGCTTAACGCCCTTTTAAAAACCAACCGGAAATTAAAAAGAAAGTATTCTTAAACGGAATATGGGGTTAAACAGAATTAAAGTTTTTATATTTGTACACTAACTAATTGTAATAGCCAAAACAAAAATTCTTATGGAATATTTAGAATTTGAACTACCCATAAAAGACCTCGAAGACCAGCTGCAAAAGTGCAAAGTTATTGGAGAAGAGAGCGATGTTGATGTTACCGAAACTTGCAAAAAGATTGAAAAGAAGTTAGCCGAAACCCAAAAAGATATTTATAAAAACCTAACGGCTTGGCAACGCGTTCAGTTGTCTCGACACCCAGACCGTCCTTATACCTTGGATTATATCCGTGCCATTTGTGGAAGTTCATGGTTGGAACTGCATGGAGACCGTAGCTTTAAAGATGATAAAGCTATGATTGGTGGTTTAGGAAAAATTGGCGACCAAAGTTTTATGTTCATTGGCCAACAGAAAGGTTATAATACCAAAACCAGACAATACAGAAATTTTGGAATGGCTAACCCGGAAGGTTATAGAAAAGCCCTTCGTTTGATGAAATCGGCCGAAAAATTCGGTATTCCCGTCGTAACCCTTTTGGATACTCCCGGTGCCTATCCTGGATTGGAAGCTGAAGAACGCGGACAAGGTGAAGCCATTGCCAGAAACATTCTAGAAATGACTCGATTGCAAGTACCCGTAATTACCATTGTAATTGGCGAAGGTGCTTCGGGAGGCGCTTTAGGTATTGGTGTAGGTGATAGAGTGTTGATGTTGGAAAACACTTGGTATTCGGTAATTTCACCCGAGTCGTGCTCATCCATTCTTTGGCGCAGTTGGGAATACAAAGAACAAGCTGCTGAAGCTTTGAAATTGACTGCCGCCGATATGAAAAAACTGAAATTGGTTGACGAAATTATAAAAGAACCTTTAGGTGGAGCACACCGCGACCGCGAAAAAACCTTTAAGTCGGTAAGCAGTGCCATCGTGAAAAATTACGAGGGATTGAAAAACTTATCACCAAAAGATTTGGTTGAGCAACGCATGGATAAATATGCTAATATGGGGGTCTTTAAAGGCTAAACCCACATTAATCAAAACGTATAAAAAATCTGAAGCTGTTAGCTTCGGGTTTTTTTATGCTTATTCACAAAATTATTAAGTTATTAACAGTTAATTTGTTAACTTTCAGTGAACAATCACTGCATTAAGAAATCCTGATTACAGGTTCTTTTTAATTACTTTCGTGGCTATGAAACAACCAAACCAAATACAAGGTTATAAAGTAGATAAGAGCACTATCATTAATCTAGAGAAAGGAAAAATACCGCCTCAAGCAATTGATTTAGAAGAGGTTGTGTTAGGGGCAATGATGATTGATAAGAAAGGTGTCGATGAAGTGATTGATATTTTAAGCCCTGAAGCCTTTTATAAAGAAGCCCATCAGCACATCTTTGATGCTGTTTTTCAACTGTTTGAAAATAGTGAACCTATCGACTTATTAACCGTTTCTACCCAGTTGAAGAAGAACGGAAAATTAGAGTTGGTTGGCGGCGATTTTTACTTGATTTCCTTAACGCAAAAAGTATCGTCTTCGGCACATATCGAGTTTCATGCCCGTATTATTTTGCAGAAGTTTATTCAGCGCAGTTTGATAAAGATCTCAAATGAAATCATCGAAGATTCTTACGATGAAACCAAGGACGTTTTCGATTTGCTCGATAAAGCAGAATCGAGACTTTATGAAGTAACGCAAGGCAATATCAAAAAATCAAGTGAAACGGCTCAGGAATTGGTAATCCAGGCCAAAAAGAAAATTGAGGAAATTTCGAATAAAGAAGGTTTGAGCGGTATCCCAACGGGATTCACCAAGCTCGATAAATTAACATCGGGTTGGCAGCCTTCCGATTTAATTATTGTCGCAGCCCGTCCGGGTATGGGTAAAACGGCATTAACGCTGTCGATGGCGAGAAACATTGCGGTAGATCAAAATATTCCCGTAGCGTTCTTCTCTTTGGAGATGGCATCGGTACAGCTTATTACGCGTTTAATTTCCAGTGAAACCGGGTTGTCTTCAGAAAAACTGAGAACTGGAAAATTAGAAAAACACGAATGGGAACAGCTTAACGTAAAAGTTAAGGATCTTGAAAAAGCACCGTTGTTTATTGACGATACCCCATCGCTTTCCATTTTCGATTTAAGAGCAAAGGCGCGTCGTTTGTCGTCACAACACGGTATTAGATTAATCATGATTGATTATTTGCAGTTAATGACCGGCGGAAGTGCCCATGCCGGAAACCGTGAGCAGGAAATTTCTATGATCTCCAGAAACCTAAAAGCATTGGCAAAAGAACTTAATGTTCCGGTAATTGCTCTGTCGCAGCTGTCGCGAGCCGTTGAAACCCGAGGTGGAAGTAAGCGTCCGTTACTATCCGATTTACGTGAATCGGGAGCCATTGAGCAGGATGCCGATATTGTGAGTTTTATTTACCGACCAGAATATTACAAAATTGATGAGTGGGATGACGAAGAGCGTTCGCCAACCGAAGGTCAAGGAGAATTTATCGTTGCCAAGCACCGTAACGGTGGCTTGGAAAATATTCGATTAAAGTTTATCGGGCATTTAGGTAAGTTTGATAATTTAGATGATTTTGATTCGCCATTCGAATTCCATTCCAAAATGAATGAAGATGGAGGCGAGGATAATTTCAATTCGGGCAATTTCACCGCAAGCCCAGACCAAGCGTTTGGTAGTTCGTTTAACGATGACGACGACAGTGATGTGCCGTTTTAAATTGTTAAAAGCGTTGTCGTTTAGCCCAACAAAACTATTTTGATTATATTTCGGTAAACTTTTGGAAGAGTCATTTCGATAAGAAGTGATTAATAAATCCCATAAAGCATTGCCTCAATTGAAAAAAATATTCTTTACATTATTATTGATTTGTTTAGGCTTTAAAACCTATGCTTCCTACATCCTGATTCCCATGGATGCCGAAGGACAAAAAAATCACCTAAAAGCCTATGGAATTACCTATTGGACACTCAATAAGCAATTAAAAGTAAAATGGCTTTTAAACTATAAAGGCGGTTCGTTTTTGCTGCCCGATACTGAAGATATCCAACGCGAATGCCAAATAAGGGGAGTCTCTTTTGAAGTGATTTCCAATGATAAAGCCGAATCGATTCTTCAAGAAATTACTAGCCCCAGCCAAAATATGGAAGCGGTTGTTTTGGAAAAGGCTCCAAAAATTGCTGTTTATACCCCAAGCGGCAAATTGCCATGGGACGACGCAGTAACCATGGTATTGCAATATGCCGAAATCCCCTATGAAACTGTTTACGACGAAGAGGTTTTAAACGACGGACTTTTAGCCTTCGATTGGTTGCACTTGCACCACGAGGATTTCACCGGGCAGTACGGTAAATTTTATGCGCAATATCGTGCAGCATCTTGGTACATTCAAGAAAAAAAGGATGCTGAGGCCTTGGCCAACAAATTAGGCTACAACAAAGTATCGCAATCTAAGTTGGCGGTGGCTTTAAAAATACGTGATTATGTGGTGGGCGGCGGATTTATGTTTGCCATGTGCAGTGCCACCGATAGTTTTGATATTGCTCTTTCAGCCGAAGGTGTCGATATTTGTGAACCGATGTTCGATGGTGATGCCAGCGACCCGGGTTATCAAAATAAAATAGACTACAATAATACCTTTGCGTTTACAGATTTTCTTTTGGAAAGAAGTCCGAATGTTTATGAGTTTTCGTCCATCGATATGACCAGAAAACGCATGATCCCCAAAACCACCGATTATTTTTCGTTAATGGAATTTTCAGCAAAATGGGATCCCGTGCCTACCATGTTGTGCCAAAATCACACGGCTTTGGTGAAAGGTTTTATGGGACAAACCACTTCTTTTACACGCAATGAAATTAAATCGAACGTATTGGTTATGGGAGAGACAAAAAGTAACGGTGAAGCGAAATACATTCACGGCATAAAAGGGAAAGGTTTTTTTACTTTTTATGGTGGGCACGATCCTGAAGATTATCAACATAGGGTAGGAGATGCCAAAACCGAACTCGATTTGCATCCCACTTCACCAGGATATCGCCTAATATTAAACAATGTTTTGTTTCCCGCAGCCAAAAAGAAAAAGCAGAAGACCTGATTTTTTATCTTCCAAATTGTTTTTTTCATGTTTTTTGTAGTAAATTCATTTACGGTGTTCACCTAGGAGATCATCTCTGAAAATCAAATCATATTTGCAACCATTTTAACAGCCGAGCAGCGTTTTGAAAAAATGGAAATGCTAAAATGAGCGAATACAAGATTTAGAATTTTAAAGAGGGCTGAAAATGAGTAACTGTGTTTTTAAGAAATTTTATTGACTATTACCATAATTATGAAGGTGAACTTGCCATTTTTAAGAATTTAGCGATTTGTAGACAAAATAAAATAGTAGAAAAGAAAACAACAAGGTTTTGAAATTCGAGATTAAACAATTTTTCCGGCTTTTATTCTATTCAATTCTGTTTTGGTCATCTGCGTTTTGTGCCTTTGTGCTTATTCGTTATTTTGGGAGAAATCAAGAACAGGTCGCGACCGAGCATATTGAAGAGGTTGTAACTGCATCCCAATATGTCATTTTTGGAATTGTACTTGGGGTGATGGTAGCTATTGTATATACCGTTGTAGAGTTTCTATTTGATAAATATTTGTCCCAAAAATTATACTTATGGTTTGTACTTCTAGTAAAATCCATAATTTATTTTATATTCTTAATTTTCTCCCTAACCTTTATAGCAAGTTTGGCTGAAGCCTATATTTATGTAGATTTCCCAAACGAAAGACTTTGGTGGAAATCGAATAAGATCTTTTGGTTGGTTACGGCTTATTTTATATTGTGTTCCTTAATGTTTTCTTTTTTTAGAATAGCGAACAACAAATTTGGAAAAGGAGTCATTATCAATATGCTTTTGGGGCATTATAGAAAGCCAAGAGAGGTAGAACGCATACTCATGTTTGTAGATTTAAAATCTTCTACAGCCATAGCAGAAGAATTGGGGCATCTAAATTACAGTCAATTTATACAGGATTGCTTTTATTATCTTAATAGAATTGTTGGCAAATATGGAGCCGAGATTTATCAGTATGTTGGGGATGAGGCCGTATTGACTTGGAGATTGAAAGATAAAAATAAAAAGAATAAAAGTTGCATTGACTTATTTTTTGAATATGATTATAAGCTAAAAAAGCATTCAAAGTATTACATGAAAAAATATGGTGTTGTACCGGAATTTAAAGCTGGAATTCACTCAGGGAAAATCATTATTGCAGAAGTCGGTACCATTAAAAAGGAGTTAGCCTATCATGGCGATGTCATTAATACTACTTCCCGTATCCAAGAACAGTGTAATGAATATAATGAATCGTTGTTGATTTCCGGTGAATTCTTGAAACACGTAAACTTGAATAAAAAATATGAAGCGGTTTCTCTTGGGAATGAACTTTTGGACGGCAAGACCGAATCCCTTAAATTATTTGCCATACGCAAGCTATAGACTTAAAATATAACTTGTAAAATTGATATTGAAGAAAAAACGATAACCATGCAAATCTTTCAAAACGAAATTAAGCTCAAACCATTTCCAAGAGGGTTTCATTTAATTACAGATGATATTTTACGAGCTATTCCTGAAATCTCTCAAATTAAAATGGGACAATTGCAGGTGTTTATAAAGCACACTTCGGCGAGTTTAACCATTAATGAAAATGCCGATTATACAGTGAGACTTGATTTTGAAAGTCATTTTAACAAGATGGTCCCTGAAAATGCACCCTATTATAAACATACTTATGAAGGGCCTGATGACATGCCGGCGCATATTAAAAGTTCGTTATTGGGGGCATCGTTGCAAATACCCATAAGCAATGGCAAGTTAAACTTGGGCACTTGGCAGGGCATTTATTTGTGCGAACATCGCGATTACGGGGGAAGCAGGAAAATAATCATCACAGCTTTTGGGGCATAAAAAAAATCCGACTCTTTCGAATCGGATTTTTATTAAGCGAATAATATGTTTTACAATAGGCAAAAGCCTTATTTTACTTTCTCTACTACAGCTTTAAAAGCTTCTGGGTTGTTCATAGCTAAATCGGCTAAAACCTTACGGTTTAGTTCGATGTCGTTAGCTTTTAATTTCCCCATAAATTGAGAATAAGATAAACCGTGTTCTCTGGCTCCGGCGTTAATACGCGTAATCCATAAAGCGCGGAATGTTCTCTTTTTGTTTCTGCGGTCTCTGTACGAGTATTGCATCGCTTTGTCAACCGCATTTTTTGCTACTGTCCAAACGTTTTTACGACGTCCGAAGTAACCTTTTGCTTGTTTTAGAACCTTTTTTCTTCTGGCTCTTTTTGCTACAGAATTTACTGATCTTGGCATAATGTTAATTGTTTTTGTAGTAGGCGGTCGATAATCGACACTTTTAACCTCGTACTTGGTTGCCTAACTCCAGGGTTTATAAATTGTTTTAACCGATTAAAACTTATGTTACTTTAAACGTAACATGGTTTTAATATTGTCTTCGTCAGCCTTATGTACTAAAGTATCATGGGTTAACGCAAGCTTACGCTTTTTTGATTTCTTTGTTAAGATGTGACTCTTAAAAGCGTGCTTTCTTTTAATTTTACCAGTACCGGTTAGCTTAAAGCGTTTTTTGGCACTAGATTTTGTTTTCATTTTAGGCATTTTCTTCTCCTAGTTTTTAATTATTTCGCTTAATTATTTTAGTGCTGACCCCGATAATTATCGGCATTATTCAGCATTTTATTTTTATCTTTTTAGCTATTTGGTAGCTGAACATAGCCGAAGCTATTTTTTATGCGGAGCGATAAACATCGTCATTCGTTTACCTTCCAATTTCGGCATTTGTTCTACTTTACCAAATTCTTCAAGGTCTTGCGCTAATCTTAGCAACAAAATTTGACCTTGTTCCTTAAACACGATTGAACGTCCTTTAAAGAATACAAAAGCTTTTAATTTGGCTCCTTCTTTTAAGAACTTTTCGGCGTGCTTCTTTTTGAATTCGTAATCGTGGTCATCGGTTTGAGGACCAAAACGAATTTCCTTAATGGTTACTTTGCTGGCTTTAGCCTTTAAAGCTTTTTCACGTTTCTTCTGTTCGTAAAGAAACTTTTTGTAATCCATAACTTTGCAAACAGGAGGGTCGGCATTAGGCGATATCTCAACTAAATCCAATTCCAACTCGTTGGCTATTCTCATGGCATCACCTTTGGTGTAAATGCCCACCTCTACGTTATCTCCAACTAAACGTAGTTTTTGTGCTGTAATCTTAGAGTTAATCTTATGCTTGTCCTCTTGTTTAACCCTTCTGGGTTGTTGTCTTCTTCTAATTGCTATGGCGTTATGGTTTTAAATTAAACTTAAATTTATTTATTAAAACGATTTCAACGTTTTTTTGATTTCTTTATTTATGATTTCTGTAAACGTTTCTACAGTAATCATGCCTAAATCTGCTCCACCGTGCTGACGCACAGTTATTTTACCTTCTTGCTCTTCTTGCTCGCCAATGATAATCATATACGGGTGTTTTTGCATTTCGGCTTCCCGAATTTTCTTCCCAATGGTCTCATTTCTATGGTCTACAAGGGCGCGAATTTCGTTATTTTCTAGCAAATTTAAAACTTTTTGCGAGTATTTTTCGTATTTCTCACTAATAGATAGGATAATAGCCTGTGTTGGCATCAGCCAAAGCGGGAAATTTCCTCCTGTGTGCTCAAGTAACAGAGCGACAAAACGTTCCATACTTCCAAAAGGTGCACGGTGAATCATAATAGGACGGTGCGATTCGTTATCGCTTCCTTTGTAGGTTAAGTCGAAACGCTCAGGTAAATTGTAATCTACCTGAATAGTGCCCAGTTGCCAACGTCTTCCTAAGGCATCTTTTACCATAAAATCTAATTTTGGCCCATAAAATGCAGCTTCGCCTTCTTCAATCACATAATTTAAACCTTTATCAGATGCGGCATTAATAATGGCTTGCTCGGCTTTTTCCCAATTGGCAACATCTCCAATATATTTGTCGGGGTTTTCAGGATCCCTTACGGACACCTGCGCAGTAAAGTTTTCAAAACCTAAAGAGCCGAAAACATAAAGCACCAAGTCTATTACGTTTTTAAACTCAGCATCCAATTGCTCTGCAGTACAAAAAATATGGGCATCATCTTGGGTAAAACCACGCACACGGGTTAGGCCGTGCAATTCGCCACTTTGCTCATATCTATATACAGTACCAAATTCGGCATACCGAACGGGCAAATCCTTATAGCTCCATTGGTTGTGTTTGTAAACTTCGCAGTGGTGCGGACAGTTCATGGGCTTTAGTAAAAATTCCTCATCCTCTTTAGGAGTATGGATAGGCTGAAAACTGTCTTCTCCATACTTCGCGTAGTGGCCGGAAGTTACGTAAAGTTCCTTTTGTCCTATATGCGGTGTCACCACCATGTCGTAGCCCGCTTTCTTTTGAGCGGCTTTTAGGAAATTTTCCAATCGTTCGCGTAAGGCAGCCCCCTTTGGTAACCATAAAGGAAGGCCTTGTCCTACTTTTTGCGAAAAAGTAAAAAGTTCCAATTCCTTGCCCAATTTTCGATGGTCGCGCTTTTTGGCTTCCTCAAGCATCGCTAAATACTCGGTAAGTTCCTTTTGTTTTGGGAACGAAATCCCATAAACACGAGTTAATTGCGGTTTGTTTTCGTCACCACGCCAATAGGCTCCTGCAACACTCAATATTTTAACCGCTTTTATAATGCCCGTGTTGGGAATGTGCCCACCACGACATAAGTCGGTAAAGGTTGAGTGGTCGCAGAAAGTAATCGTGCCGTCTTCCAGGTTTTCAATCAATTCGGTTTTAAACGGATTGCCCTTATACAGTTCAAGAGCATCTGCTTTACTGGCCGAACGCATTTTAAAGTCATGTTTGCCTCTGGCGATTTCCAGCATTTTGTTTTCAATAGATTTAAAATCCTTTTCTGAAATGCTGTGTTCGCCAAAATCGACATCGTAATAAAATCCGTTTTCAATCGCCGGACCAATAGTAAGTTTGGCCCCAGGGTACAGTTCCTCTATAGCCTGAGCCAAAACGTGTGCACTACTGTGCCAAAAGGCCGTTTTACCTTCGTCGTCCTTCCATGTATATAATACTAAATTACCATCGGTGGTCAGCGGGGTTACGGTTTCTACGGTTGTACCATTAAAACTGGCCGAAATAACATTCCTTGCCAGCCCTTCGCTAATGCTTTTTGCAACATCCATTGCTGTAACGCCTTCGTCAAACGTTTTTACGCTCCCATCGGGTAAAGTAATATGTATCATAAATTAAATTGAAATTCGGCTGCAAAGATAATAGTATAAACAAATCCACACAATATATATATATGTATAATTTTCTTTTTGGGCATTCCCCTCCGTGCCGTGCTGTATTTTGTCCTAGGCGCAGTGGACGGGCCGCAAGTCCTCGCCCGTTCCTCGCTGCGGGCCGTCCGCTGCTGTTCCCAGCGCGGTGGCGCGCTTGCCGTTCCGGGTTCCGGCCACCTTGCTCCGTATATATAGGTAGCGTTCGTGCATTTCCCGCCCTGCACATATATATAAAGGCCCCTTTTTCAGCTTCGCGCATTCCCAAAGGGGCGCCCGCCCAA
>JAUIKY010000090.1 GCA_030430535.1 Bacteroidia bacterium | reverse complement strand
AAAGAAATGCCCTAAATAAAATAATTGGCAGTGTTACAACAAATACCATGATGAACGCGCATTGCCCCGTATTGGCTGTGCCAAGCGACACAAGATTTAAAAACATCCAGACCATAACCTACTCGACGTCATTAAAGGAAAAAGATGAGCCATTCCTTAAATCACTTTCTGAGTTCGCCAACATTTTTGGTGCTTCAATAGAATACCTTCATGTTATAGTGGGTTCAACAGTAAAGGCTATTAGCAAGCTAAAGTCAAAAGGCCTATCTTCCAATGCGTCCAATGTTCATCTCGTAGATAATGAGTCTATATTGGATGGGGTAACGAGTTTCATAAATGAAAACAAAACCGATATCCTGGCACTTTTTATTCCAAAAAGGACATTCTTTGATCAATTATTTCATAGGAGCGTTACAAAACAACTCGTCTTCTATGCTGGCTTACCGTTTTACGTTGCAAATGGAAAATAGCATAGGCATTCCCCTTTCTTAAATTTTAAAACAGAACCAACACTATTTTAAAAATTTTTCAACTACCTTCGATAAACGATTGATATACACCTGTCATGAATTTGTTTCAGTATTAAAACGACACATATCCTTAAAGTAGCAATAATTTAATGAAACACGCGAAAATATTTTTATCGATAGTTGGATTTATAATGCTGATAGGGTGTAAAACCAATAAACAGAAAAATGATTTAATCGGAATTTGGGAATCATACGAAACCCACCATACCAAAGTTGCTTTAACTTTTTACAAGGATTCAGTCATAACGGAATCTTTCGGAGGAGAAATGCGTACGAATTCTAACTGGAATATTGATGAAACTAAAATTTATCTCAAACAAGTTCGACTTAAAGACACAATTTTAAAAGATGACTTGATTTACGAATATGAACTGAATAAAACTAAAGATACATTGTGGATTAAAGCTGAGAACGGAAATGCAGACGACTACAGCTCCATGAAAAAAGTCACAGAAAATCCATTTAAACCTGAATTATAAAAAACTACTGCACACAACACCACTAACCGTTTCACAATCCTATAACTTTGTAAAACAAATATAAAACGCCCTTAAAATGGGCGTTTGTTGTTAAATAAAAGTATCACCAACTTAAAAGGTTACCCCTTCAATCTTTTTAAAATTTTGGATGGCCTTACTATCCGAAAGTAATGAAACGTAATGACACACCGCCAGCAGCCTTTGGTACAAATCGTCGCTTTTAAAGTTGATGGTTTCAGGCAAGCGGGTCAGAATCAATTTATCGTAGTTTGAAGCGGTGCCGTTATACGAGTTATTAACCGCAGTGGTATAAACGCCCAACAGCTTATTGATAATTTGGTAACCAGCAATTTCTTTATCGACCACCTCTTCAGATTGGTAAACGTTTTCAATGCTTATTTTAATGATATCCTTGATTTGGGCATCGTACTTGCTTTTATCCAATAAGCCACAATCAAAACTTCCGTTTAAAATAGCGTCTTCGTTGGCCATAAAAATATCAACCGCATCGTTTATAAGCGCACCAATGGCTAGCGCACGAAGGTAGCCAATACGGTCTTCACGGCTGGATAGCGCATAATAGTTTTCGGCTATAATATTTTCGCGAATCACTTTCGAAAGGTATTCCAAAGCATATTCCTCTTGAATAAGCCCCAAATTGATGCCGTCTTCAAAATCGATGATGGTATAACAAATATCGTCGGCCGCTTCAACCAAATAGGCTAAAGGGTGGCGAGAAAAACTAATGTGGTCGTTGCTTCGTTTTATCAAACCCAATTCATTGGCTACATCTACAAAAGCATCTTTATCGCTTTGGAAAAACCCATATTTTTTATCGGCGATATGGGTTGTGGGCTTTTTGGGCAACGATTCTTTTGGGTATTTGGTAAAGGCTCCGAGTGTGGCGTAGCTCATGCGCAAACCGCCTTTTCGCCCGGGGCGGTTTTGGGTCAATATTTTAAAGCCGTTGGCATTGCCCTCGAAATCGCAAAGGTCTTGGTATTGTTTATCGGTAAGTTGCGATTGGTATTGTTTTCCTTCGCCCGTTTTAAAAAATTCACCGATGGCCTTTTCGCCCGAATGCCCGAACGGCGGATTACCAATATCGTGCGCCAATGCCGCCGTGGCAACAATAGCTCCAAAATCGTTGGCCTGGTAACCATGAACACTCTGTAAATGCGGATGCTTTTCCAGAACCTTCAATCCTACTTTTCTCCCTAACGAACGCCCTACCACACTCACTTCCAAACTATGGGTTAAACGGGTGTGCACAAAATCGGTTTCCGACAACGGGATCACCTGGGTTTTATCCTGAAGACTTCTAAATTCCGAAGAAAAAATAATACGATCATAATCCACTTCGAAGCCCAGTCGGGTTTCGTCCTGCTCTTTTCTTAATCTTTTATTGGTATCGCCAAAGCGTTTTAAGGATAGTAGTTGTTCCCAGTTCATCGTTCGTTTTTAAAGCAAGGCAAGATAAAAAAGATCTTATTAACCTGTGGCCTTTACAGGGCTTTTTTTGTTCCACCAGAGTTAACATTACGGTAACACTAAAATCATGGTTGTTTAATGTTTAGATAACATTTGATTCGCGGTGTTTCCTTTATTTTGCCCCGTATTTACACATCAATAAACATGAAGCATTTACTTTTTATTGCCGCCATACTTTTCAGCACGTTTTCCTTTAGCCAAAATACTGGGCTTATTGTTGGAAAGGTTTTGGACAATGAAGTAGAAAATGCACCTTTGGTTTTGGCCGACATTAGCATTAAAAACAGTGAGGTAAAAGCCAATACCGACCAAACCGGCATGTTTGTTATTGAAAATCTTGAAGCTGGCGATTACACTTTGGTTTGCAGTTTTGTGGGTTACGAATCGAAAGAAATCGACGTGCATGTTGACGGCCTTAACCCAGTGGAGTTAAAACTGACTTTAGAAGCCAGCAGCGTTTCTATGAACAACATCGCTTTAGCTATGGCTATGGCAAACGCTGGACAGAGTTCGAAAAACACTTCAGATCAGTAACAGCTCTGTTACCAGTAAACAAATCATCCCTTCTTTTTCAGAATTTGTTGAAGTTATCTTTCATCTGAGAAAAACTATTCATTTTTTGTGGAATGCAGTTTCAGACTCATCTGAATTCAACCACCAAACCTTACTCCTATTTTAAATTTCAACTCCAATTACTTTTCTTATTTTTTTTGTAGAAAGACCATTTCCAATCTCACCTCTCTTTTAAAAATTCAAAACAGAAACTACACTGTTTTCAATGTTAAATTAATGTAACTATTCCCTAAAAAAACCTAGCTACACATAACGTTTACATAACCCTTCTATTACCATTGTTTAACCCATAGGTAACACCCCGTTCACATAGCCTATCGTTCTTTGCACAAGATAAAAACTAAGAAATATGAAAAAATTCACCCTATTTTTAGCGCTAATCACAGCCTCTATTTTTTACGGACAAAACACTGGTTCTGTGGTTGGTAAACTAACCGACAAAGAATATAATAACGAACCTTTGGCCTTTGCCAATGTGTTGATAAAAGGAACCACAAAAGGAACCACTTCTGATTTTGACGGCTTGTACGCCCTTGAAAATTTAGATGCTGGCAATTATACTTTAATATTTAGTTTTGTAGGTTACGAAACCCAGGAACTGCCCGTTACCGTAGTGGCCGGAAAAGTAACCGAAGTGAATGTACCCATGGGTGCGAGTGCCGCTTCGTTGGACGAAGTGGTGATCACTACGACTACCAAACGCGAAAGTGAAACAGCCCTGTTATTGGAGCAGAAAAAGGCGGTAGAGATTAAAACGGCTATTGGTGCACAGGAACTTAGCAAAAAAGCCGTATCGGATGCTGCAGATGCTACACTAAAAGTCACTGGCGTTAACAAGCAGGAAGGGTCTAGTAAAATTTATGTTCGTGGTTTAGGCGATCGCTACAACTCTACCACTCTTAACGGTTTGCCTTTACCATCAAACGACCCCAGAAACAAAAACATCGATCTTTCATTATTTAGTTCAGACATTATTGAAAGTGTTGGCATAGGCAAGGCGTTTTCTTCTTATATGTCTTCAGACGTATCTGGTGCCAGCATCGATATTGTTAGCAAAGAAACTACCGAAAAATCATTATTCAAAGTCAGCCTTTCTTCTGGAGCCAACACCCAAACCACCTTTAATG
>JAUIKY010000046.1 GCA_030430535.1 Bacteroidia bacterium | reverse complement strand
TGTTCTCGTCTACTTCTGAAAATCCTCACTGATTTTCAATTTGGTGTACTTACAAAGTTTAGTGCTAAACCACGCAACTACTCATAGGTACTGTGTTAAAAAACAAGTAAATTGGAATAAATTTTAGGAAGCACTCAATTTTATTTGACTGCTATCCTGCGCAGCAAAGGCCTTGAGTCTTTGCTGTTTTTTATTTTCAAATTCCGGGTCATAGTCCACTTCATTTTTCCATAAAGTGTACATTAGGACCAATAGTTTTCTTTGGACCGCTACAAGGGCCACCAATGGCTTAGCTTTATTCGGCTTTAACCTCCTATAAAATTGTCTCAGTGTCGGGTTGCAACGCACACAGGTCATGGAAGGCATATGGAGTACTGCCCTAATATGGCTGTTCCCCTTTTTGCTTATTTTGGTCTTGCCCTTGAAACTGCCGGACTCCCTCAGCACCACATCATAACCGGCATAGCTGGCAAGCTGTTTGGCACTGGATATGGACTCAAACCCCAAGGTCTCCCCGACCACCGTAGCTGCCGATATAAAGGACACTCCCGGAATGCTCTCCAGGTGCCCAATACGCTTCCCTAACGTTGGAACTCCAGAGACCAGACCCCGCATTTCCTGTTCTATCGAAGCTATCTGCTCATCTATCAGCTGCAACCGCTTTAAATGCCTCTTAACCGCCTCCTTGTTGGAATAGCTGCTCGATGCTATGGAGCCCTGCCTGTTGGTCTCCGTGGTCCTGTCCTTTAAAAGCGTACTGCGCTCCCTGCTCAGGGATTTCAAATGTTCCATGTCCTTACTCGCAGGCTCCCAAAGTCTAAGTTCCCGTTCAAGCCCCAGCATACTTAACATTTTACTGTCCAGGGCATCTGTCTTCGAGCGTTGGTCCAAACTTTGTGCATACCGCTTGACTCGGCCCGATTGCATCACACAGACCTTATGGCCCAAACCATAAAGGTAACGGCACACCTCTTGGTGGTATACACCAGTAGCTTCCATTAAAACATAAAGATCAGCATTGTTGCCTATTGCCTTTCCCAACCAAGCCTTTAGCTCTTTAAATCCGGATATGTCATTTTTTATATCCGGATGACTTCTAAACTCCTTTTTAAGGTTACTATCTAACGTCCCAAGGCTTAGAGACAAACTGCTCTTAGAAACATCGATCCCTAGACATTGTTTTAATATTTTATACATGCGAATATTTTTATAACAAGCTTATTTTCTTTGCCATCTTTGCTCGCGTTTGATTCGATCTCTTTCTTTGCGGATCTAGGTACTGTTCAGATTCTAAGAAAATTATAGAAGGGCGGGGTTCCTATGAAACGATATCACCCGTAAAGGTGTATCTAGCCGAGACCTCTCTGTCCCTTCTATATTTGCTTGTGTGATTTATCAGAAATTTACTATTTTCACAACAATTAATTATAAACGTTTGTAAACATACGAGCCGAAGCCGTTAAACGCCCTCCCTTCCAGCGCTCGTTTACAACAAGTGCATTAAGAAAACACGAATACTAGACAAAACAAAAAGCCTTTCATCATAAAAATGAAAGGCTTTTTAATATATCAAAAATATAACGACTATCTAGAATAATTAGGCGACTCATTAGTAATCGCGACATCGTGTGGGTGGCTTTCGTTAATTCCACTCGATGTGATTTTAACAAACTGCCCCGTTTCCTTTAAGGTTTCAATGTCTTTGGCACCACAGTAGCCCATTCCGGCACGCAGACCGCCAATAAACTGGTGGATGCTTTCAAACAACTCGCCTTTGTATGGCACACGGCCTACAATACCTTCTGGCACCAGTTTTTTAATATCGTCCTCTACATCTTGGAAATAACGGTCTTTACTACCTTCTTTCATCGCTTCAACTGATCCCATACCACGATACGATTTGAATTTTCTTCCTTCGTAAATAATGGTTTCACCCGGTGATTCTTTGGTTCCCGCCAAAAGCGACCCCAACATTACCGTATCGGCTCCTGCTGCAATGGCCTTTGGAATATCACCCGTATAACGGATACCACCATCGGCAATTACCGGAACGCCCGAACCTTTTATGGCTGCCGACACTTCCAATACCGCAGAAAACTGAGGAAAACCAACACCGGCAACCACTCTCGTAGTACAAATGGATCCCGGACCAATACCTACTTTTACGGCATCGGCACCCGCTTCAACCAAATATTTGGCTGCTGAAGCAGTAGCAATATTACCCACAATCACATCCAATTCCGGAAATTTAGCTTTTACTTCCTTTAGCACTTTTACCACCCCTTGGGTATGTCCGTGCGCGGTATCAATCACCACGGCATCAACACCGGCATTTACCAAGGCTTCCGCTCTTTCAATGGCATCAGCCGTAACGCCCAACGCTGCGGCTACGCGCAAACGCCCGTATTCGTCTTTATTCGCGTTAGGTTTTTGGCTTACTTTAGTGATGTCCCTAAACGTAATTAACCCCGATAATTTATAGTTATCGTCTACAATAAGTAGCTTTTCAATTTTATATTCCTGAAGAATGATCTCTGCATCTCGTAATGATGTTCCGATAGGTGCGGTCACTAAATTTTCACCCGTCATCACCTCTGCAATAGGTTTTTTGTTTTGGTGCTCAAAACGCAAATCACGGTTGGTAACAATCCCTTTTAGTTTTCCGTTTTCATCAACAATGGGAATCCCACCAATACTGTGCTCGGCCATCGATTGTTTGGCATCGCGCACTGTTGCAGTTAATGGTAAAGTTACCGGATCGATAATCATACCGCTCTCGGCACGTTTTACTTTACGCACCTTTAGCGCTTGCTGCTCGATGGTCATGTTTTTGTGCAGCACACCAATACCGCCTTCTTGCGCCATGGCAATGGCCATTTTACTCTCGGTAACGGTATCCATAGCGGCCGAAATTATAGGCACATTAATGGTTATGTTACGTGTAAGCTTGGATTTAATGCTGACTTCTCGTGGAAGTACTTCAGAATAAGCTGGAACTAAAAGGACGTCATCGTAGGTTAAACCTTCTCCTACTATTTTGTTTTGATGTGCAGTCATGATGCAATTACGATTATAATTGCGTGCAAATATACAACTAAAATCTAAGAAACTAAGCGATGTTTTCTAAGTGTTTTGTTAAAAAAACCCCGATTCACTTTTTGGAATTCGGATGAAAAAAGACAAGCATTAAAGTACAGCCTAACAACTGAATTCAAGCATTTTACCTTCTTCCACCGCCGCCTCTGTAACCTCCACGGCCACCTCTTCCGCCACGGCCGTTCATATCTTGCCCGGCAAACTTACCAAACTTATACACAAAGGTGAGCATAAAATACTGTTCTAAAATTTGGTTTTCAACGTCGCGAATAGCGGTTTCGGTTACCGATCGGCTAAACCCATTGTTCATCCCCAACATATCGTAGCCCACCAATGTTAGTGTACCTTTTTGTTTGAACAATTGCACACCCAAACCGGCATTCCAGAATACGGCATCGCCATCAAAATCGTCGCCCACTCTACTGTTGTAGCGGTAAGACAGCTTGTTGTTGAAAAAGACATTCTTTAAAAAGAACAACGTGGATTCGAACCGCACATTCTGAACAAAATAGTCGTTATCGTTAAAAGCATCGGTGTTGTATTCTGTGTTGGTAGTGCTGTAACTGTACGAAGTATTGATCTCTATTTTTTTATCATAGGAATAGCTCAACGATACCGATGGCCTAAGCGTATTGGTTTTGGCCGTAAATTTCACCCCATTTTGAATGGACCTGATATTATCATAATTTCCCGATAACCGAACGCCTAAATTGTAATTTGTTTTTTTGTTTAAAAACGATTTGTTCACCCCAAAGTTTCCAGACAGCCTATAATCGCCATCAATATTTTCGTAGGTGGTATAACGGATCAAGTCTTCATCAGTAATGGTTGAATTGATAATTTTATCGTTTACAAAATCGGCATTGGCACTTCCGTTAAAACTTAGCTTATTGGCGGCCAAATTGTTTTGGTATCTAAAACGAAAATTATGGCTTACGCCCGGTTCCAAATCGGGGTTACCGGTAACGATATGCGTAATGTTGCTCACATTGGGCACAGGCTGCAATTGACTTATGGAAGGCAAATCGACATTCTGTCTGTAATCCAACGAAATATTTTTATAACCATTTTCGTCACGGTAGCGAATCCGCCCTGAATAGGTTACATATTTAAAATCGTTTTTAAAGTTTCTATCCACAATAATTTCATCTACATATTTTCTGAACGTATTGGTATAAGCCCCTTCAAATTCAAAACGAATATTGTTATACTGATAGCGCAAGCGTAGCGACGGGCGTAATGTTGTAGAAATATAACGGCTATCGGTACTTATTTGGGTATTGAAATTATCATAGGCATCGGTGTTTTCATTATAATCATAAATACTTTTTTGATTGACGTCGGTATTTACAGATGCATTGTAACCCGGCATGATTCTGAAATCTTCAAAAATTTCCTTGCTGAACCTTCCGAAAAGGTCAATTCGCGAAGCATTGTTTTTGGTATCCGAAATTTGATCTTGAATCACAATATCGCCACTGTTGGCCAGTTCGTTTCTGGAATAATTGGCACTTTCTCCATCCTCTTTATTAAATGATGTATTGACGCCCATAAATAAAAAATCCCTTCGTCCACCTAGCCTTGATGCTACATGAAACCTATTATTGAAAGAATAGTTTGAATTAGAAGACTTATTAGTTGAAAAATATTGACTCACCAAGTCGCCATTGGCATATTCTGAAACGCGGTCGGTGGTTGAATACGCATCGTTGTGCCTAACATCAAAATCCACTTCATTGGATATTCTTACCTGCCTTTTCGAATCTTTATTTTTTGGGTCGGTTAAGAACCTCACTTCGGCTCCCGCATCGTGGCGTTCAGAATTGTTAAAACTGCTACTGTTGGAGTTGGTGAAATAATTTCGGTCTGGCAAAAAGTTTTCAGCATAACTTTTTTGTCCTCTTTCGGTATCTTGGGCACTGTAACGGTAATCGGCCTTTATTTGGGTTTCGTCCCACTTTCCTTTTGAGAAATTGGCCCCCACAAAATCAGATTCAATCAATCCGTTGCTCGACGTGGCATCGGGCAGTGCATTAAAACCACGCCCCATATTAATGTTGTTGGTTCCCATGATCACCCCCATTTGTTTACCCTCTATAATTTGAAACAAATTGGCATTGCCCTGATATCTATCATCAGTACCGTAGCCCACATTTACATCACCGAAATAAGCTTTATTTCTACCTTTTTTAATCTTTAAGTTAATTTCTTTAGTACCAGAATCAGATTCTTCACCCGTAAACTTCTGGTTTTCGGTTTTAAAATCGGTTACCTGTATTTTGCTTACTGCACTACTGGGGATGTTTTTTAACGCCACATCGCCTTTTTGGTCGCCAAAAAACTCCATGCCGTCCACATTTATGGCCTCAACCTCAACCCCATTTACCGTAATACCGCCATCGGCATCGATTTCTATACCCGGAATTTTTCTTAATAGATCTTCAACCATATCGTTGGGCATGGTTTTAAAACTGCCAGCATTGTACTCCACAGTATCCTTTTTGATTACCACGGGCGGGGCTTTTCCCACCACCGAAACTGCATTCAAGGCTTCCATTTGGTCTTCCAAAAAGATGGTCCCCAAATCTAAAGTTTTGCCCTCGGGAACCGCAACATCCTTTTTAAAAGGCTTATACCCCAAATAAGCAATATTGAAAATAGCTTGCTTATCGTCTTCTGCATTGACCTGCAATGAAAATTCACCGTTTTTATTAGTAATGCCATAGGACATGGGCACACTATCGGAAACACTTTGCAGATAAACGGTTGCCCCTTCCAAAACAAGAGAGTCTTTATCTTTTACAATGCCTTCCAATGAAAAACGTTGCGCTAGCAGCGTAGTAGTAAATAACATTAAAAATAATGTAGAAATGGTTTTTAAGCTGTTCAAAACGTTTGGTGGTTAAATTAATTGACCTGTATGACCAATTAATTTTAATAAGGTTTAATCTGAAAACAGAAAAACCCCACTTTTTAACGGTTCTTTAACTAAATTTTAACTTGAAGGGTAACATACCAGTTTCGAGGTGCCGACGGGATAATGCCCGGCCCAGGATAACCAGTAGCACGGCGTGTAAAATAGGCATTGTCCAACAGGTTGTTGATGCCCGTTTCTAACTTGAATTTTTTGTAACTGTAGGATAGCGACACATCCAGAATATCGTATGCTGGGATTTCGCCGATAACGCCACTTAAACTGGCTTCGGTTGAGTTTGTAGCATCGGTAAATTGCTTTCCTAAATAGGTATATTGAATACTCCCCAAAAGGTTTTTATACCCCCCTCTAAAACCTGTTTTCAAGTTTAAATCGGGAACAAATTCCACCCTATTTCCTGTTATGCCCTCTTTAGAAGCTGTGTACTCGGAATTGATTACGGAAGTATTTATGAAATAATTTAACTGAACATGATTATTCAAGTGGAATATTTTTTTCAAATTGAAATCAAAGAGCGATTCTACCCCATACATAACCGCATCGCCCACATTGCCCCGCTCACTTTTAATTCTATTATCGCTTTGCACTTTCTGCACAAAACCAATGCGTTCGTTATAAAACAGACCGAAAACGCCCAAATCATACGACACTAGTTTTTTATAATTACCACGCATGCCCAAATCGGCAGTAAAACCTTTTTCATCTGTAATATTGGGATTAATCAAAAATGCCGGGTTATCTATACTGATATCTGAAAAGGTTACCGAACGGTAGTTTTGTGAAATGTTTCCATAGAACTCCACATTTGCATTGGGTTTGTAGCTGAGCCCAACACCCAAAAGCACAAAAGCCCTATCGAATTCCTGGTTATCTTTAACCGTTTCATTTTTTATAACGTTCCCCGCTGCATCGGTATTGATTTCTTTATAAAAGCCGTCGCTTTGCGTTTTAATATATTCAAAACGGAAACCTGGGGTTACCGAAAATTGATCCGTAACATAAAAAATGTTCTCACCAAAAATTGCAGTATTTAAATTGGGCAGATCGGCCTGCGATTGGCTGGGGTAATTCGAAAAATCGTCGTTGTAAAAATTAAAATCAGGACCACTACCATCGCTTCCCGGACCTTGCCTTTGGAAATTATCGGCCTTATAAAATTTACCGCCAATTAAAAACGTCGCGTTTTTATTGAAAATGTGGTATTTGCTCAACAATCGGGTTTCGAAACCAAAGTTTTTAAAATCGCCCACAATTAAATCGCGTTCCTCACCCATGTCCACTTGGTTTACTCGATTGGTTCTAAAACCTAATGCTTTTCGCGACGCATTTAATCCGAAAAAATTAAAAGTGAAATTGGTGTTTTCTGAAAACTCATGCGCCAATTTGAGATTATACAGCAGCCAATTCACCTTAAACCAGTTGCGCGCACGATTGCTTTGGTACGGGTCGCTGTAAAACATGTTGTCCGTTAACCCACCTGCTTGCTGCGCCAAATAATGCAGATGCGTAAAATTACCGGTTAATGATGTTTTATCAGTAAACTGATACCCCAAATGTGCAAACACGTTTTTAGATTCAAACTCTGAGTTGGGGCGGAAACCATCTCCTTTTTTATAGTTGAAATAACCGTAGTAGCTAAACTTGTCCTTGGTTCCGCTTAAACTGGTAAAATTGGTGTAAAGCCCGTAACTGCCCAATGTGTTTCTTGTTATAATTTCAAGAGCCTTATTCGGGTTGGGTTGCTTCATCTTGAAATTTATCAATCCACCAAACTGCGTTCCGTACTGCAGCGAAGCCGCCCCACGAACCACTTGGATTTCAGAAATACCTTCGGAAGCCGGAGTATAATAGCTTTCGGGGTAACCCAACACGTCGGCGCTAATATCGTAGCCATTTTGGCGCGTGTTGAAATTGGCCGTTCGGTTGGGATCCAATCCGCGGCCACCAATATTCAACTGTAAACCGGCATCATCGTTTTGATAAATATTCAACCCTGCCACCTGACTGTAAATTTGACGGGCATTGTTGGTTGCCAAATTAGCCATCGATTCATCCAAGAGCACCACTTCGGTTTTCTTTCCGGCATAAATGGCCGTTTCTTCCACATCGTTCAATCGTCGTAATTCAAAAACACGGCGTTTCCTGGCAGTGATTTCTACCTCACTCAAGGTGGTAGTTAAGTCCTTTAAATTGATTTTTAAATCTTGGGAATCTTCAGCATTTACCACTACTTCTTCAACTTCGTATTCAAAAGAAAAGAACACCAAAGTAAGATGTTTTTTTATGGTTTCGAACTGAAACTCCCCCAAACTATTGGTAGTGGCCACCAAACCAGATGTTTTGTCGTAAACCTCGACACCCGCTATGGGCATATTATTTTTTGAAAGATAAACCGAACCATTTACGCTATTTTGGGCATAAAACGACAGGCTAAAAAGTAGGACAGCAATAAGTTTAAAGGCCTTTAATGACATCTGTAAAAGGTAAAATCCAGGTTTTATGTTTAAACGATTCTTTTTCGGCGTACAAATCTACGGTTTTATCAATAAATGGCGTACTTAATCTGCCATTTAATGCCACATAACTTTCCACAAAAACCTGAACATTTTTATGGCCTTGCGATGTAAAGTGGTCGCCTAGAAAATGGGCATATTCCAAAATGAAATCGGGCTGAAAACTCATTTGTTTTTCTTGGAAAGACGTCAAAAAATCAGCATTGTTCACATAAAACGAGTCGCCCGTTTCGGCATTGACAATCTTGAAAGTTGAAATCCCCATTTTTTCCATGAGCATAACGCGCCATGAAAAGCGGTAGCCTTCTTCGGTCCAAAACAATTCGCCCGGATAGAGCAAATAACGAAACGGAAACAATAACTGGATAACGAAAAAGACACCGATGATTGGCAACACTAGTTTTTTTCTTTTGATTGGGAAAAATTGGTTGGCAAGTTGAGATTCACTTCGACTACGCTCAGTAACCGTGTTGATAGACTCCACTCGAAGTGACCATCTTTTCAGAATTTTTCTTAGAAAACCGATAATTTTTTCATGGAAGCTAGCATCAAAGAATATCAAAGTGGAAACAATCATAATGAACGGAAACATGCCAATAGGGAACAGTACCCGTGTAAACACATGAAAAAACACTACCAAAACAAAGGCAAACATTCGGGTGCGTTTATAAAGCAGCAAAAACGGAATGGCTAAATCGTACAACATGCCACTCCAGCTCATCGCGTAATGAAACCAATTTTGATGCATCAGAGTATCGCCAAGCCATGGTAAATCGTATTTTGAGGGCAGCCATATTTTTAAGGGCTGGGCTCGGCACAACCAATCGGAGTTTATCTTGGCTAAACCCGCATAAAAATACACTATACCCAAAAGGAATTTTATACTGTCGACGCCCCACTTAGGCACCCTATTATAACTGCGCTTTTTAATGAGGTTATCAACCGAAAAATAGGCGTTGGCTGGCAAAAAAATCATTAAAAAACTGAGCAGGCTGATAAAATAATAGTGGTTCAGATAGGTGGTTTTATCCATCAATTCAATGTAAGTAAAACTTAAAAAGAAAGTAATGATGGCCAAACGGTACTTTAAACCTAAGGCTACTAGTAGTGCCGATATTCCGCAGATTATAAATAGCAAATACGTATAGTCTCCCAAAGGTTTTACCCATTCGAAACCGTAATATGAAAAATGGAATTTTGGTTGAATATATAAAGTTTCAATCCACCCATGGTACCAAAACCGAATAATACTTAAACACATCATAACCCCAAAAGCCATTCTAAAAACAGCCAGTGGTGCCGCATGCATGTTTTGGTTTAGGTATTTATTGATGTTTAAGTTCATTTTTGAATCTTCACCAGCCTATAGTGTAAATATCAATTTTAATAACCCGTTGTGCTTTTGGAAAAAATTTGCATCGAGAATTAGAAGTTTAGCAACCAAAAAGTTCTCGATACGATTTCTCGTACCTCAAAATCACTCGAACTGACGGTTGGACAAAATTTTATGTTCAAAATGCACAACGGTCTTTTATGTTACTCATGTGATAATCTTAATATCTTTACATAAAAATGGCAGCCAATGGCTGCCGTTTTTATGTTAATCGTTACTGTGTCTCTTTGTAGCGGTGTCATCGAGATAATCCCACGTACCACTATTATTTGCATCGATTAGTTTTTTGGTTTTTATGGTAATTACGCCATTAGTTTCAGAGCGCCTCTGTACAAACTCTATTAAGCTACCTTCAAAGTTTGGCTCTTCCTCGCCTTGGTTGGTGTCGATAGTGTAGGTTATAGACTCCAATTCATCTCGGGTTGGAATGCCATCTCCGTCGTCATCTGCATCAAAATAATCAGGAGTAAAATCTCCATCGGTATCATCATCTGCTAAACCATCAACAGTTATCAATTCACCATCTTGATCTATATCTTCTATAAATGCGGGAATACCATCGTTGTCATGATCGTTTTGGGTCATATTGAGTAGTTCAAACTTAAACACCAAAGGCGCATAAGATTTACCAGGATCACTACGATTAAAATAACCGAGACCCGAAGGCAATACCATAACCCCCAAACCACTGTTATAATAATTTATAGAGCCATCATTATTCTCTGTAAAGCTTTCTGCTATGTTAAAATCTGGGATGACCTTCCTCCAACCTGGAATTACATCGGCCAAATCCAATGGGTTGTTGTCTGGCACATATTTAGAATCGAACACTGAGCCTTCCAATAGTGAGCCTTCATATAATATCTGTACGGTATCAGCAAAAGTTGGAGATTTGTCGCCTCCACCTTGGTTTATTTCGAGCACAAAATATTCATAATTTACTTCTTCAAAAACCAATTTTTTAGATTCGCCAACAGCATCGAGCATTTTAGTATATCCTTCTGGAACAGCTTCATTTTCTGCCACTTTAATAATCACAATATCTTCAATGCCGGCATCCAAACCTATTTCGGCCAACTCTGCTGAATTATAATAATGATTGTTTAAATATTCATTAATAGATTTCATGTCTTCTACCTGTTGCTCGGCACGGTCTCTAATTTCAATAACGGGAACATCGACACCATCATCATCTTTTTTACAGGCCGTAAAAACGAAAAGGGCACCAACAACAAGTAGGCTAAATTTCTTTATATTCATTTTAAAACAATTATTTTTTTGATGGAATATGCACAAAACCTGAAATTGAATTTTGCAACGGTCTTCGGCAAAAAGAGTCTTTTATATTCCTTATTTTTGAGGTCGCAAGATACAATTTTAATGGCATCTTGTGCAAAAACATTAACGTAGTTTTATTTATTATTGTATGCGTGTAGATAAGTATTTATGGTGTATTAGATATTACAAAACCCGAAGCATTGCCACTACGGCTTGTAAAAAAGGCCATGTAAAAGTGAATGGCGATACGGTAAAGCCCAGCAGGGAAGTTTACCCACAAGACCATATTGAATTGCGAAAGGACCAAATAAACTACCAACTGAAAGTTAATGATATTCCCGAAAGCCGTGTGGGAGCCAAATTAGTAGATATTTACCGAACCGACACCACGCCAAAAGAGCAGTTTGAAGCCCGCGAACTTTTAAAATATTCGAAAGATTACTACCGAAAAAAAGGCACGGGACGCCCCACCAAAAAAGATAGGCGCGACATTGATGATTATACTAATGAAAATGAGTAATTTTATCCCTTAATTTTACAAAAAATATGGCCGTTAATAGTAACGTGATTTTAAACCACACCGAAATAACCAACAAGATTAGGCGTATTGCTTTTCAGATTTACGAAAGCAACGTTAACGAAACCGAAATCGTTTTAGCGGGAATAGACAAGAACGGCTATGTTTTTGCAAAAAAAATCAAGTCTGTACTACAGAAGATTTCAGAAATTAACGTGGTACTTTGCAAGGTTAGCATGGACAAAAAAAACCCGTGGAAAGCTATTAACACTTCCATTCCTGAAGAAGAGTATGAAAACAAATCGTTGGTTTTGGTTGATGATGTTTTAAATTCTGGAACCACATTAATTTATGGCGTTAAACATTTTTTGAATGTACCATTAAAACAGTTTAAAACCGCTGTATTGGTAAACCGAAACCATAAAAAATACCCTATAAAAGCTGATTTTAAGGGTATTTCGTTATCTACGTCGTTGCACGAACATGTGCACGTAGTTTTGGAAGGCAAAACCTTTGAAGCTGTTTTAGAGTAATTTTTTGGCGACTTCTTCTGTCACTTCATCTTTATCCTTACCATCAATGGAAACATGCACTTCGGCCTGCTCGTAAAATGGCATGCGCTCAAAAAGGTGTTTACCAATAAACTCGGTCATTGCCTCCAAAGTTTCAATGTGCGCTATTAAAGGGCGCTTGGCTTTTTTCTCCATTAATTTATTGGCCAAGGTAGATAGTGAAGCTTTCAAATAAATACTTTTTACATTTTCCGATTCTAAAATAAGCTTCATATTATCACTGTAGCACGGCGTACCGCCACCAACGGCCAAAATCATATTTTTGTCCTTTTTGAGCAGTTTCTTTAAATAATGGGATTCTTGCTTCCTAAAATAGACCTCTCCTTTTTTCTTGAATATTTTTGAAACGGACATATTTTCTTTGTCTTCGATATAATCATCCAAATCAACAAACTTATAATTTAGCTTTTTGGCCAATCTTTTGCCTATTGAAGACTTTCCTGAAGCCATATATCCAATTAATATTATAATCATTTTTTGTGTTATATATTGATTATTAAAACCCTAACTATTTGCAGGGCAAAAAAACGAAAATTTATTCGAAAAAAGGCTTGTTTAATTAAAAATAGGTTTTATATTTGCACCCGCAAACAGCAATACAATTGCTCTAGCAAAATCAAGACCGGGTAGCTCAGTTGGTAGAGCATCTCCCTTTTAAGGAGAGGGTCCTGGGTTCGAGCCCCAGCCCGGTCACAGAAAAAAGTTAAGCATATTTGCTTAACTTTTTTTATTTTTAGTGGGATTTTTTTAATTAAAAGCGCACGTGGCGGAATTGGTAGACGCGCTGGCTTGAGGGGCCAGTATCCGTTTAGGATGTGGAAGTTCGAATCTTCTCGTGCGCACTTTTAATTACTCACCAAACCCCTATCTT
Source organism: Bacteroidia bacterium (assembly GCA_030430535.1). Classification (GTDB taxonomy): domain Bacteria; phylum Bacteroidota; class Bacteroidia; order Flavobacteriales; family Flavobacteriaceae; genus Flavisericum. The sequence goes on along the minus strand of JAUIKY010000046.1, from coordinate 12,142 downwards.
CCTTCATTTCAATCCTTTTTATATCCATTTATTAAATTATTTTGATAATTATGCTTAATTTTGTTTAACGCAAACAAATTATCCATGAACAATATAAAGGTTAATTTCAGCATAAAGGATTTAGAAAACCTAAGCGGAATAAAAGCGCACACCATTAGGATTTGGGAAAAACGATACCAACTTTTAAGCCCGAACCGAACCGACACAAATATAAGGAGCTATAATTTGGCCAGTCTTCAAAAACTGCTAAATATTTCCTACCTAAATAACAGCGGCTTAAAAATTTCTAAAATAGCACAGCTAAAAGACACTGAAATCCCCATAAAGGTAAGGGAAATAGCGTCTCGGTCTAAAGTTGAAGACCACGCCATTAATGCCTTAAAAATGGCAATGATAAACTTTGACCAGGCTTTATTTTACAACACCTACAACAACCTATTGGAAACCAAAAGCTTTAACGATATATTTTACAGCGTATTCCTTCCGCTACTTGATGAAATAGGGCTTTTGTGGCAAACCAACACCATAACACCGGCACACGAGCATTTTCTATCCATACACATAAAACAAAAAATCCTCCTGAACATTGAAAGGCTTCAAATTTTGGAACCTCGGCCAGATTCTAAAACGTTCGTTCTGTTTTTGCCCGAAAACGAAATACATGATATTGGACTGCTTTTTATCAATTACAATTTACGCAGTAAAGGATACCACACTATTTTTCTAGGAGAAAGCGTACCGATGGACAGCTTGTTGGGGGTGCTTGACTTTTTTAACGACATTACCTTCATTTCCTACTTTACCGTTTATCCTGAAACCAAGGACATTCAAGATTATATGCTCAGGTTTAACGAATCAATCTTAAAACGAGACGACACCAATCTTCTATTATTGGGAAAAAAATTCAACGAGGTTGACTTAGAAGAGATTCCAGAAAAAATCACTATTTTTAATTCCATTGAAGATTTAGTTAAAACTGTTTAAAATTTCTTTTTTGTTTAACTTTTAACTATATTTGTTAAACAATGAAATTAAAAGCAAACATAATTGGTTCTGGATTTTCCGCTCTGTCCGCATCCTGTTACTTAGCACAAGCTGGGTACGATGTTACTATTTTTGAGAAAAATGACACCATTGGCGGTCGGGCACGACAATTAAAAAAGAACGGATTCACCTTCGATATTGGCCCTACATGGTATTGGATGCCAGATGTTTTTGAACGTTTTTTTGCTGATTTCAACAAAAAGCCATCAGACTTTTACACTTTAGAAAAACTGAACCCGGCCTACAGTGTTTATTTCGGCAAGGACGATTACATTACTATTGAAGATACACTTGAAAAAATAGCCGCAGCTTTTGAAAAAGAAGAACTCGGAAGCTCAAAACCACTTTACAGATTTATTGACGAAGCTAAAAACAATTATAACATTGCCATAAAAGATTTGGTTTATAATCCGGGCGTTTCGCCATTGGAGCTCATTACACCAGCAACCATAAAAAAGATAAATCAATTTTTCAGTACGATTAAAAAAGACGTTCGAAAAGAGTTTAAAAACGAACGCTTGGTAAAAATTTTGGAATTTCCGGTTCTTTTTTTGGGCGCAAAACCCAGCGATACGCCTTCCTTTTACAACTTTATGAACTACGCCGACTTTGGTCTGGGCACCTTTCACCCTAAAAAAGGCATGTACCAAGTTATTTTGGCACTTGAAAAATTAGCAAAATCGCTCGGTGTAAATATTAAAACCCAAAGCCCTGTCGATAAAATTATAGTCGATAATGGTGAAGCCACAGGAGTTGTGTGCAACGGAATTACATATTATTCAGATGTCGTGGTAAGCGGTGCCGATTACCATCACAGCGAAACGCTTTTAGACAAGGCGTTCAGGCAATATTCTGAAGGCTATTGGGAAAAGAAAACTTTCGCTCCCTCATCGCTGTTGTTTTATGTCGGTTTCAATAAAAAACTCAAAAACGTAAACCATCATACTTTATTTTTCGATGTGGATTTTGATACGCATGCTGAAGCTATTTATGACCATCCAAAATGGCCAGAAAACCCATTGTTTTATGCCAGCTTCCCTAGTATTACCGACCAACACGCCGCACCTCAAGACAAAGAAGCCGGAATATTTTTAATTCCATTGGCACCAGGTTTAAACGATACCCCAAAATTGCGTGAAGATTATTTCAAAAAAATCATCACAAGGTTTGAAAACCTCACTTCACAAAGTGTAACAAACGAGATACTCTTTAAGGAAAGCTTTTGCGTTAACGATTTTGTAAAAGATTATAACTCATATAAAGGCAATGCCTATGGCATGGCCAATACCTTATTGCAAACCGCATTTTTAAGACCAAAACTGAAAAGCAAAAAGGTAAAGAACTTATTTTTCACGGGGCAATTAACCGTTCCCGGGCCGGGGGTTCCGCCTTCTTTAATTTCAGGAAAACTAGTAGCCGATTTAATAACCAAACACCATCCCGTCTTAGCATGAAAGCACTATTCGACACCGTATCGTACCGCTCCAGCAAATTGGTAACGCAAACATACAGCACCTCGTTTTCGTTGGCCACGAAAATGCTGTATAAAACTATTAGGAATGACATCTATAATATTTATGGTTTTGTTCGCTTTGCAGATGAAATTGTAGATTCGTTTCACGACTATCCCAAAGAAATGCTTTTCAATAGATTTTCGGATGATTTGGAATTGGCCTTAGAAAACAAAATTAGCTTAAACCCTATTTTAAACGCCTTTCAGCACACCTTTCATAAATATGATATCGATAAAAGCTTGGTGGATGCCTTTATGAAAAGCATGCGCCAAGACTTGCATAAATCGACCTATCTTACCGATGAAGAATATAAAGCTTACATTTATGGATCGGCCGATGTGGTTGGGCTTATGTGCCTAAAGGTATTCGTAAAAGGCGACCAACAAAAATATGACCAACTGAAAGAAACTGCTATGGCACTGGGTTCGGCCTTTCAAAAAGTCAATTTTCTAAGAGATTTAAAAGCCGACTTTGAAGGATTGGATCGCACCTATTTTCCCAATACCGATTTAAAAAATCTTGATGAAGCCAGCAAAAAAGATATTATTGACGATATTGAAGCCGATTTTAAAAAGGGCTTAAGCGGTATAAAAAAACTTCCCATTGAAGCTAAATTTGGGGTGTTTATGGCCTACAGGTATTACAATCAGTTACTCAAAAAATTAAAGCGAACACCTGCCCTAAAAATTAAAGATTCCAGAATTCGTGTTTCAAACCCTAAAAAAATTGAGCTTTTAATGCGCAGTTACGTGAAATATCAATTAAATTTATTGTAAATTATAGCTATGCAGGTCGTTTATTGGATATTAATCTTTTTAGGAACCTTTTGTTTTATGGAGTTTATGGCGTGGTTTACCCATAAATACATCATGCACGGGTTTTTATGGCACTTACACAAAGACCACCACAAAAAGGACCACGATAGCTGGTTTGAGCGTAACGATGCCTTTTTTCTTTTCTATGCCGCGGTAAGCATTGTTTGCTTTTACCTTTGGGGCTACGAAAATGTTTGGTATTGCCTCCCCATTGGTTTGGGTATTTTCGCCTACGGCGCCACCTATTTTTTAGTGCACGATATCTTTATCCACCAACGATTCAAATTATTTAGAAATGCCAACAATTGGTACGCCCGCGGTGTTAGGCGCGCCCACAAAATGCACCACAAACATTTAGGAAAGCAGGATGGTGAATGCTTCGGGATGCTTTTTGTTCCTTTTAAATATTTCAAAAAATAACTTTTAAATTTGGAGCAGCACGCCCATTTCGATTATATCATTATTGGCTGCGGACTGGCCGGCTTCCAACTGGCTCTAAAAATGAGCAGAGATGCCTTTTTTTCTGAAAAGTGCATTGCCCTGATTGACCCTTCTGAAAAAAACAATAACGATAAAACTTGGAGTTTTTGGGAAACCGAACCTTCAAATTGGAATGGCATCGTTTCTAAATCTTGGAAAAAAGCTAAAGTTATTACGTCAACAGAAAACCTTTCTTTTTCGCTAAAACCTTACGATTACAAGTCCGTTCGAGCCATTGATTTCTATCGTTCAGCAAAACAACAACTCGGCGAATACCCTAATTTTAAATTTATTACCGAAACCGTAAAATCCATTTCCGAAGACAACAAAACGGTAACGGCGCACACAAACATGAAAAGCTATTCGGCAGCACATATTTTTGATAGCCGAATACCTGAAGCATTTTTTGATGGTTCAGAAAAACACATCAGTCTCATTCAACATTTTAAAGGCTGGGTAATTAAAACAGAAAAAAAATGTTTTGATGATTCCGTTTTCACCATGATGGATTACCGCCTAAAAGACGGCGAACAAACTACATTCACCTATGTTTTACCTTTTTCTGAAACAGAAGCCCTTATTGAATTTACCTATTTTACTGAAAAAACAGTTGATGAAAGTACTTATGATTTTTTTATAAAACAATATATAAATGACTACTTGAAAATTGACGACTATTCCATTACCGAAACCGAAACGGGGCAAATCCCCATGACTACATTTCCTTTTCACAAATTCAACACCAGTCTTGTTACAAAAATTGGAACTGGCGGAGGCTGGGTTAAGCCCTCAACTGGATATTCGTTTAAACATACCGAAAAGAAAGTGGCCAGAATTATTGAAAATTTAAAGTTGAGCCGCATGCCTTCAAATGGACTTTTTAAAAAGCGTTTTCGTTTTTACGATAAAGTATTTTTAAAAGTGCTGAAAGACGAGAATCACAAAGGCGAGTGGCTCTTTGGGCAATTTTATAAAAAAAATCATCCAAAAACCATTTTTAGATTTTTGGATGAAGAATCTACCTTTTGGGAAGAACTCAAAATTATGAAATCGCTTTTTTCGTGGCGATTCATAAAAGCTTTTTTTAAAACGCTTTAAATTTTGCGCATAAAAAAGCCTCCTTAAAAGGAGGCTTTTTCAATCTATCATATTCTATTCTTCTTCGTCTGCCGACTCACTTACTGTTTCTTTTTTACCTAAATCGTTAAGCATATCGTGCTTTTGCAACAAATTGTACCACTGTAATACTTTTTTAATATCGCTGGCATAAACGCGGTCTTCATCATATTCCGGCAACACTTCAAAAAAGTATTCTTCCAACTTATCTTTACTGTCTTTAGGACTAACGCTTGAGGGTTGCCCGTTCTCCTTTTCCTTTATTTTTTCAAAAACTTCCCTTAAAGGCACTTCTTCGTTTAACGTGTAAATAGCTATTTCACTTAAAACACTCACATTATTCTGTACACTTACCGAAATGCGCTTATTATCCAATAGAGATTCGGCCACAAAACCAGCACGGGTTTGGGTTATTAATTTGTATAATCCAGGTTTTCCTGAAATTGAAATGACTTTTTCTAAACTCATATTTTATTTTTTGAAAGGCACAAATATCAACTGTTTATTGATGTTTTGCAAATGTTATCTTTTCTTTTTCATGGCAGGAAAACGCATGCGGTAATCCACCTTAATTTTACCCTTTGAAATGTTGCTCAACCGCCCTTTTATCAATCGTTTTTTCAGCGTTGACAGTTTATCGGTAAACAAAACACCCTCAATATGGTCATACTCATGCTGTATAACACGTGCAATCAAACCATCAAAAGTTTCTTTTTGAGGCTCAAAATTTTCATCGAGATACTCGATAGTGATTTTAGGTTTTCTGAACACATCTTCCCGTACATCGGGAATGCTCAAACAACCTTCGTTAAACGCCCATTCTTCGCCTTCTTCCTCAACAATTTCAGCATTTATAAATACGCGTTTAAAACCATCGAGTGCTTTTTGGTCTTCTTCCGATAAATCTTCATCTTCCGAAAACGGCGTAGTATCCACCAAAAACAACCTAATGGGCAAGCCAATTTGCGGGGCGGCCAAACCAACGCCATAAGCATTGTACATGGTTTCGAACATGTTTTCAATTAACTCGTCAAGCTTTGGGTAATCGGCATCTATATTGGTCGCCACCTTTTTTAAAACGGGGTCGCCGTAAGCAACTATGGGTAAAATCATTCTTATTTAATTAGAAGTGCAAAAATACAACTCTTATTATTTTGGCACCCTATTTAACGGAATTTTATTCTTTGGGTTTATTTGGAATACAAGTAGCTCTGCAGTATGAGCGTGGCACTGATTTCGTCAACCAAAGCTTTGTTTTGGCGCTGTTTTTTTTTAAGCCCGCTATCAATCATGGTCTGCAGAGCCATTTTTGAAGTAAAGCGCTCGTCTTCCCTTTCAATTGGAATTTTAGGAAATTGCTTTTGAAGTTTCACGATAAAGGCCTTGATATGCTTTTCGCTCTCAGATTCCGAATTATCCATTTGCTTGGGTTCTCCTATTAAAAATAGTTCAACCTGTTCTTTTGAAAGATAGTCTTTTAAAAACGGAAGAAGCTCTTTAGTGTTTACGGTAGTTAAGCCCGAAGCGATAATTTGCAATTCGTCGGTTACAGCTATACCTGTTCGTTTGGTGCCAAAATCCAGTGCTAAAATACGTGCCATAGTTTATTTTTGCAAAGGTAACATTATATAGTGCAACAAAAAAGGCTGCCTTTTCAGACAGCCTTTCCCTCACAAAATTTAACCTTAAATATTAATATTGAATTTGAATTCCTTTTTATTATGCCTTTACCGCTTTATTGATTTTAGGGAAAACCAAAGCAATGTTACTTACCTTTCTTTCTTTATTTAAATAGATTCTGATATCACTAGATGAACGTGCTACAGTTTCTTTAAGCTCGGCAGCATCAATCAACAAATCGTTGTTTACAGTATCATTATTCTCTACAGTAACAGTTTTAGCTGTTTCTACAGTAACAACTTTCTCAGCATCTTGAGCGTTTCCTAAAGCAACTGTCAGAAAAAAAACGATTAGTATGTAAAGATTGGTTTTCATTGTTTCTTGTTGTTTGATGATTCAAATATATATCCACAACAAGACCTCTGCACAAAAAATTAGTTGTACAACCTCGTATTTTCGTTTATAAGAACAATGATTTTTTTTACCGATAAACCGTTTAAAAACACGGTTTTCTCGATTAAAAACACAAATTTGTGCATTTCATCCAGACACACAACAGACGAAAAGATAAAGTACACATTTTACCCTTTTAAATACACCCCAAAAAAGTTCGGTTTTTGCATTTAATCCGGTATAACATGCTCACTATTTTATCTTTTAAAAGGCAGACCTTAGCAGTTAGCCTTTACCTCATATAATTTAACCTTAAATATTAATATTGAATTTGAATTCTTTAATTATGCCTTAACCGCTTTATTGATTTTAGGAAAAACCAAAGTAATGTTACTTACCTTTCTTTCTTTGTTCAAATAGATTCTGATATCGCTAGATGAACGCGCTACAGTTTCTTTAAGCTCGGCAGCATCAATCAACAAATCGTTGTTTACAGTTTCGTTATTCTCTACAGTAACAGTTTTAGCTGTTTCTACAGTGGCAACCTTCTCAGCATCTTGAGCGTTTCCTAAAGCAACTGTCAGTAAAAAAACGATTAATATGTAAAGATTGGTTTTCATTATTACTTGTTGTTTGATGATTCAAATATATATCCACAACAAGCCCTATGCACAAAAAAATAGTTGTACAACCTCGTATTTTCGTTTATAAGAACAACGACTTTTTTCACCGACAAACTGTTAAAAAACATAGTTTTACCGATTAAAAACATCGTTTTGTGCATTTCACCCAGAAATGCAACAGACGAAAAGATAAAGTGCACATTTCACCCCTTTAAACGCACCTCATAAAAGCTGAGTTTTTGCATTTCATCTGGCTATTGCGTTCTATTGAGCAAGCACAAAAAAGGCTGCCATTACAGACAGCCTTTCCCTCACAAAATTTAACCTTAAATATTAATATTGAATTTGAATTCGTTTTTATTAAGCCTTAACCGCTTTATTGATTTTAGGGAAAACCAAAGTAATGTTGCTTACTTTTCTTTGACGGTTTAAATAGATTCTGATATCGCTAGATGAACGCGCTACAGTTTCCTTAAGCTCGGCAGCATCAATCAACAAGTTCTCATTGTTTTCTACTGAAATGGTTTTTTCAGTTTCTACAGTAACAACCTTCTCAGCATCTTGAGCGTTCCCTAAAGTAACTGTCAGTAAAAAAACGATTAATATGTAGAAGTTGGTTTTCATTATTCCTTGTTGATTTCTGATTCAAATATATATCCACCAAGAGCCCAACACACAAAAAATTAGTTGTACAAACCCGTATTTTCGTTTATAAGAACAACAACTTTTTTCACCGACAAACTGTTAAAAAACACAGTTTTACCGATTAAAAACACCATTTCATGCATTTCATCCAGAACAACCACAGACGAAAAGTTAAAATGCATATTTCACCCTTTAAAAAACACCTTAAAAAATGCTCGTTTTTTGTATTTAATCTGGTTATTGTGTGCGGTTATTTTCCCTTTTTGAATCATACCCTTATATTTGCTGAAAATTTATTTTAGATGACAGAGTTAAAGCAAATCATAGAAAAAGCGTGGGACAATAGAGACCTACTGAAAGAAGAAAGCACCATTGCGGCCATTAGAAAAGTGGTAGACCTTTTAGACAAAGGCGAATTACGCGTTGCCGAACCAACCAACGACGGATGGCAGGTTAACGAATGGGTAAAAAAGGGCGTTGTGCTTTATTTCCCTATCCAAAAAATGGAAACCATAGAATGTGGCCCATTGGAATTCCATGATAAAATTCCATTAAAAACAGGTTACCAAGAAAAAGGCATCCGTGTGGTACCACATGCTGTTGCTCGACACGGCGCTTACATTTCGGCCGGAACCATTTTAATGCCTAGCTACGTAAACATTGGCGCTTATGTTGATGAAGGCACTATGGTGGATACTTGGGCCACCGTGGGCAGTTGTGCGCAAATTGGCAAAAACGTACACCTTTCTGGTGGTGTTGGTATTGGCGGCGTTTTAGAGCCATTACAAGCCGCTCCTGTAATAATTGAAGACAATGTATTTGTTGGTAGCCGTTGTATAGTGGTTGAAGGCGTTCGCGTTGAAAAAGAAGCCGTTTTAGGTGCTAATGTGGTATTGACCATGAGTACTAAAATTATTGACGTTACCGGTGATGAGCCAATAGAAATGAAAGGTCGCGTACCTGCCCGATCGGTAGTGATTCCTGGTAGCTACACCAAAAAATTTCCTGCTGGTGAATACCAAGTACCTTGTGCTTTGATTATCGGAAAACGTAAAGAAAGTACCGACAAAAAAACCTCATTGAACGATGCGCTTCGTGATAACGATGTGGCAGTTTAATTGAAATATAAGAGGCTGTCTAAAAAGTAATCAATTAACGTCATTGCGAGAAATTTTATTTCGAAGCAATCTCATAATCAGTAAGCTGATTATTTAAAGATTCCTTCACTGTGTTCGGAATGACCACTTTTTAGACAGCCTCTACTTTTAATCTCGATTATCGGGTGAAGATTTTAGTAATACAACAAAAGATGATTGGCGATGTGCTTACCAGCAGCATCCTGTTTGAAGCGCTTCGGCATAAATATCCCAATGCTCAGTTACATTACCTAATAAACGAGCACACCTACCCCGTTGTACAAAACCATCCTTTTATAGACCAATTTGTATTTTTTACCAAAGTCGCCGAAAACAGTAAAAAAGAACTATTCAAACTAGCCCAATCGATAAAGGCTTCAAAATATGATGTAGTTATTGACGTTTACAGTAAACTATCCAGCAATATCATTACATTCTTTTCGGGGGCTAAAACAAAAATATCCTATCATAAAAGCTACACCACTTTCGTTTACACCGACAATGTAAAACGCAAAAAAACTTCTGAAAGCCAAAGCTTAGCCATTGAAAACAGGTTGCAACTTTTAGAACCTTTGGGTATTGAAACACAGTTGATAAAACCGAAGATTTATCTATCGGACGACGAAATCGAGCAAAGTAAAGCTTTTTTAAAAGCGCATAGCATCAACATCGAAAACCCCATTATCATGATTGGCGTTTTAGGCAGTGGCCCCAACAAAACCTATCCGCATCAATACATGGCCGAGGTTATTGATACCGTTTACACGGAAACTAATGCGCAAATACTGTTCAATTATATTCCGAAGCAAAAAGAATTGGCGAAGGATATTTATAATAGTTGTAACAATAAAACCCAAAACGCTATATTCTTTAATGTTTTTGGTAATAGTCTCCGCGAGTTTTTGGCCATCACCCACCATTGCGATGCGTTAATTGGGAATGAAGGCGGCGCTATAAATATGGCCAAAGCTTTAAACGTGCCCACATTCAGCATTTTTTCTCCATGGATTGATAAAGCTACTTGGAGTTTGTTTGAAGATGAAAAAAATATCAGCGTCCATTTGAAGGATTTCAAACCTGAAATTTACACCAAACCCGAAAAAGCTTTTAAAAACGAAGCCGATAAACTTTATGAGAAATTCACCCCCAACTTGTTCAAAGAAAAATTGGTGGGCTTCTTAAAAAGCATCAAAAACTAACCTGATTTTATAATGCCATAAGGCGTATAAACCGATTTACTTTTTTTCGTTTCCTCTCTTATTTTTTTGTTTTTCGCTAAAGCCGCTTCATTTTTATAAGGCCGTTCGTGGTACAAATGCAAGCAAATGGCACTATATCGTACTTGTATAAATTTAACACCGTAGTTCATCAAGCGCTCACCCAGCTCACGGTCTTCACCGCCGTATTCCATGCGTTCGTCAAACCCGTTTACAGCTAGTATATCACTTTTCCAGCCCGAAACGTTCATGCCGTCAAACGTTGCTTTTGTGGGCGTAAATGTGTTTAAAAACCAAGCCTTGAGTCCAAATGCGGTTAATTTATTGGTTTTGAATGTTTTTTTCAATCCGTGTTTCAGTAACCAATCCAACTTAAAACACTGCTGACTTTCAATCGTTTCTTTTGAAATGAGTTTAGAAATATCCTCTGGAAGTTTAAAATAGCCCCCCGACAGAAAACAGTTTTTCCGACTCAACTTTAAATGGGTGGCCACAAAATCGTTCCTCGGAATACAATCGCCATCGGTAAAAATTAAATATTCCGATGAAGTAGCTTCAATGGCTTGATTCAGAATTTTTGTTTTTTGAAATCCGTCATCCTCATGCCAGACATGAACAATTTCTAATTTTGAATCCTTTTTGAAACGGTCAACAACTTGTTTGGTCTCTTCTCCCGAGCCATCATCAGCAATAATTATCTCAAAACTCTTTTCGGTTTGGGTCGCATAACCCCACAGCACTTTCTCCAACCATTGGGGCTGGTTGTAAGTACTGACAATTACCGATGTCTTTAATGTTTCCATTGTAACAAAAATAGCTATTTTTGCCTTATCAAAACAGCAATATGGTTAAACTATCGGGCGTCATCATTACCTTTAACGAAGAACGAAACATTGAAAAATGCTTACAGTCTTTGGTGCCTGTGGTTGATGAAATTGTGGTGGTCGATTCATTTTCAACCGACAACACCAAAGCCATTTGCGAAAAATACAAGGTCACTTTTATTGAACAAAAGTTTTTGGGCTACATCGAGCAGAAAAACTTTGCCCTAAATCAAGCCAAACACGATTATGTGGTATCGCTCGATGGCGATGAAGCGCTTTCTGAACGTTTACAGCAATCTATAATCGAACTAAAAAGCAATTGGAAATTTGATGGCTATTATGCGAACCGATTCAATAATTTTTGCGGACAATGGATAAAACATTCCGATTGGTACCCCAACAAAAAATTGCGTGTTTTCGATAGGCGAAAAGCCCAATGGAAAGGTATTAATCCGCATGACAATGTAGTGATGAACGACAAAAGCACAAAAACCGGATATTTAAAAGGCGACATTTTACATTGGACTTACCAAACCTATTCGGAATTCAATTTAAAAACCGAACATTTTTCGTCCATTTCTGCAAAAGCATATCACGATTTGGGAAAAAAAGCCACCATTTGGAAAATCATTTTCAATCCCACTTGGGCATTTTTTAAATCGTACGTTTTAAGATTGGGTTTTTTGGATGGATTGAATGGCTTTATTATTTGCGC
>JAUIKY010000045.1 GCA_030430535.1 Bacteroidia bacterium | reverse complement strand
CTTCTTTCTGAAATTGTTTCGGAAACCGAAGGCACTTTTAAAGCAACTTCCGAAGGTTTGGTGGCCGACCGTTGGAACCATTTCGCAATTACTATAGATATTGCCGATGAAATCTTCACAACCTACATCAATGGAAAACGCACTGCCGAAACAAAAATTGACGAGCTAGAATTAGAAAAACTGTTCAACACAGTAAATGGCAACAACGAACTCTACATTGGTAAATCTATCGCTGCAAACGGCGGCAATCTTGATGCTAATTTGCATGATTTTCGTGTATATCGTATTGCGTTAAACAACCGTCAAGTACGTCGTATTTTCTTTAACGCTTTAGGGCAAGAAAATCATGTAAACGAGCGCCATAACGAGAATAACGATTTGCAAGCTTTCGCGGAAGATACACCTCAACTTTACAATCCGTTTTTAACTGGTGTTGAAGACGCAAAGGTTGAAACCGTTATCGGGCATTTACCACGTTTACCAAGAACGCTGCCTGCCACTTACAGCAACGGCATCAATGGCCCTGAAGTTCGTGTAATTTGGCCAGCACCAACCGATAATAGCGCCGTTTTAAAAGCAGGCAAATACACCGTGATGGGTAAAATTTCAGGTTCAAACATTACACCAAAAGCTGTGGTTACCGTTAAAGCTTCAACTGAAACGATTACACCTAACCGCGCGCTCGAACCCTTCAATTTAGAAGATGTTTCATTGGATATTGACATACAAGGGCATCAATCTAAATTCATAGAAAACCGTGATAAGTTTATAAACACCCTTGCCGAAACCAACCCTGATGCCTTTTTATACATGTTTAGAAATGCTTTTGGGCAACCACAACCCGATGGCGCAAAAGCTTTAGGAGTTTGGGATTCGCAAGAAACTAAATTACGGGGCCACGCTACGGGGCATTATTTAACCGCAATCGCTCAAGCATACGCTAGCACAGGTTATGACAAAACCCTTCAGCAAAATTTTGCCGATAAAATGGATTATATGGTAAATACACTGTATACCTTATCACAGTTATCTGGAACCCCTAAAACTTCGGGGGGTGCACACGTTTCCGACCCAACAAAAGTACCTTTTGGGCCAAACAAAACCACTTTCGATTCCGATTTGAGTGAAGAAGGCATCCGTACCGATTACTGGAATTGGGGTAAAGGTTTTATCAGTGCCTATCCACCAGACCAATTTATTATGCTGGAAGCTGGAGCAACTTACGGCGGACAAAAAACACAAGTTTGGGCCCCTTACTACACACTGCACAAAATTTTAGCAGGTTTAATGGATATTTATGAAGTTACTGGTAATCAAAAAGCTTTAGATGTCGCTAAAGGCATGGGCTCATGGGTACACGCCCGTTTGAGCCAATTGCCAACCGAAACGCTTATTAGCATGTGGAACCGCTATATTGCTGGTGAATTTGGAGGCATGAACGAAGCTATGGCTCGTTTATACCGAATAACCAACAATTCAAGTTATTTAGAAGTCGCGCAACTTTTTGATAATATAAAAATGTTTTTTGGCGATGCAGACCATTCTCATGGTTTGGCTAAAAATGTGGACACTTTCCGTGGATTGCATGCCAACCAACACATTCCACAAATTATGGGGGCTTTGGAAATGTATCGTGATACCAATTCACCGGAATACTTTCACGTAGCCGATAACTTTTGGTACATGACAACCAATGATTACATGTACAGCATCGGCGGTGTTGCTGGCGCTAGAAACCCAGCAAATGCAGAATGCTTTACCAAAGAACCTTCAACGCTTTACGAAAACGGATTATCTGCTGGCGGACAAAACGAAACTTGTGCAACTTACAACATGCTTAAATTGAGCCGTAATTTGTTCCTTTTTGAGCAACGCACCGAACTTATGGATTATTACGAGCAGGGGCTCTACAATCATATTTTGGCATCGGTTGCCGAGAATAGCCCAGCAAACACCTACCATGTACCATTAAGGCCAAGTTCCATTAAACAATTTGGCAACCCAGACATGACAGGCTTTACCTGTTGCAACGGCACCGCTATTGAAAGCAGTACCAAGCTTCAAAACTCAATATATTTTAAAAGCGACGACAACAATACGCTTTACGTAAACCTATATGTGCCTTCAACTTTAAACTGGAGCGAACGCAAAGTGCAAGTGGAACAAACTACCGCGTTTCCTAAGCAAGACGAAACCCGTTTAACCATTAACGGCAAAGGCAAATTTAGTATAAAAGTTCGTGTACCGCATTGGGCAACCAACGGTTTTACGGTTAAAATAAACGGAAAAACCCAAAAGGTAAATGCCATTCCGGGAAGTTATTTAACCTTAAACCGTAAATGGAGAAAAGGCGACATTATCGATTTAAAAATGCCATTTCAATTTTATTTAAAGCCCATTATGGACCAACAGAACATAGCCAGTTTATTTTACGGCCCCATTTTATTGGCTGCACAAGAAGACGAGCCTAGAAAAGAATGGCGCAAAGTTACCCTTGATGCTAAAAATCTAAACAAAAGTATAGAAGGCAACCCAGAAACCCTAGAATTTATTATCGACGGAGTAACATACAAACCATTTTACGACACATACGGGCGCCATTCGGTTTATTTGGATGTCACCTTAAAATAATGTTCTATTCATCAGCAACAAACCACAATATGAACTCAAAAATAACCACTTTAATTTTAATATTAACTTGCATGTATATAAGCAACGCCAGCGAATTAATTGATGTTATTAACACCTATAGTGCCGACAAGCGCGCTTTGGAAGGTACTTACACCATAAGAGAATCTGAGGAATATTACAATCGCTTCTTCACGTTTTACGAAACCTACCAAAAACAACTGAAAACCATCGATTTTAAAGCCTTGAGCCCTGACGGCAAAGCCGATTACGTGTTACTGAATAACGACATTAAGCGTGAAATTTATCAGTTGAAAAATCAATATAAAGCCTATGAAAAAGTGGCTCATGTTGCCGATTTTGCAACACCTCTTTACATGTTTATAAAAGAGCGTCGTCGTGGAAAACAACCCGATTCTAAAACGCTTGCCGGAGATTTCAACAACATAAAGATTTCGATTGCTAAAAAAACCGAAGCGCTCAAAAAAACGCCTTTTGAAGACTGGATTGTAGCAGACAAAGCAGCTCGCATTATTTCATCTTTACAACGTAGCTTTAAAGAAGCGTTTGAGTTTTACTATAAATACGATCCAGAGTTTACTTGGTGGGTTAAAGACGCTTACACGGAATTGGACGAAGCCTTAAAATCGTATCGAGAATTTTTAACTGATAATTATTCCAAAGACAGTATAAAAGACGATGGTTCGGGTATTATTGGCAAACCCGTTGGTCGCGAGGCCTTGATGAAAGATTTGGAGTTTGAGTTCATTCCATACTCACCTGAAGAATTAATTGCTACCGCCGAAAAACAATTTGATTGGTGCAAGGACGAGATGATTAAAGCCTCGAAAGCGATGGGTTTTGGCTCCGATTGGAAAGCGGCTTTAGAGCATGTAAAAGACACTTACGTTGAGCCCGGAAAACAACCACAAGCCATTAACGATTTATATGATCACAGCGTAAAATTTATTGAAGATAGAGACCTTATTACCATCCCAGATTTAGCCAAAGAAACTTGGGGCATGATTATGATGACGCCCGAGCGCCAAAAGGTAAATCCGTTTTTTACTGGCGGTTGGGAAATCAGCATCTCGTACCCAACTGTTGATATGAGCTACGAAGACAAAATGATGAGCATGCGTGGTAACAACCCCAACTTTTCGTTTCCTACTGTGCAACACGAACTGCACCCAGGCCATAACCTGCAATATTTCATGAACGCACGCCATAAAAGCTATCGCAAGGCATTCAATACGCCATTCTGGATGGAAGGCTGGGCCTTATACTGGGAAATATTACTATGGAACAAAGAATTCCCCCAAACTCCCGAACAAAAAATGGGCATGTTATTTTGGCGCATTCACCGTTGCGCACGTATTATTTTCTCATTAAAATATCAATTGGGAGACTGGACCCCACAACAATGCATCGATATGCTGGTTAACGAAGTTGGGCATGAATATGCTAATGCCGAGGCAGAAGTTCGCCGTTCGTTTGCCACAAGCTACACGCCGCCATTATACCAGTTGGCTTACATGACAGGCGGTTTGCAATTTTACGCATTGCGCAACGAAATGTTGGCAAAAGGCTGGACAGAAAAGCAATTTCATGACCGCGTGATGCAAGAAAATTTTATGCCCGTTGAAATTCTAAGAGCCCTAATTCAAGATTTACCAATAAAAAAAGACACTAAAACAAACTGGAAATTCTCCAGCGATTTTAAATAATCGACCTCAAAAAAAAACTAAAAAATGAAACGACTAAAAAACAACTTCCCTCTTATAATTACCCTGTTTATTGGGTTGCAAATGCAGGCCCAAGGCTATTGGAGCCGCATTGAAGAAAAAGAATCTACATTGGGTATTGCTAACGTGTACCAAAAGTTTAACACGCCGCACTTTCAGTTAAAATTAGTACGCGCTTCGCAAACCGTAGCCGGATTGAAGCCCATAGATGATTTAAGATTTGATTTTACACCGAGCGACCGTTTGGAAATTCGAGATAAAGACGGATTATATCATTTAGGCGATATTAATTTACGCCTAAAAACAGGCGATGGCGACTGGAAAAGCTATTCAACCGCAACGAAACGTAACGAGGTAGCACCTTTAGAAGTTTCTGGTAATGTACTTGCGGCAGCAAACTTAGCAAACACCTTACCTTCAGATATTCCTGTAACCATAAAACGCTACTACGAAATTGTAAACGATCAATTGGTTCTACGTTTCGAAATCAGCAATACCTCAACTTCTGAAGTAGAAATTGGTGCTTTGGGCATTCCTATGATTTTCAATAATATTTTAGAAGGAAAATCGTTAACCGAAACCCACGCTCAAAACGTATTTTTCGACCCGTACATTGGATTAGATGCAGGTTATTTAGAAGTAAAGCGTCTTAATGGTCGCGGGCCAGCACTTTTAGTTTTACCGGAAGAAAACATGGCTTTTGAAGCTTATAGACCGCTAAACGACGACCCAACTCCAAGGAGTATTGTGTTTGAAGGGTTCCATGAATGGATGGTTTACAGTAAAGCCTACGCTGATAACGAATGGAAAGGGGTTGAACAATGGAACAAACCCACATCGTTAACGCTTAAACCTAACGATACCAAAAACTTTTCTTTAAAATTGGTGCCTTCAAAAGGTATTGAAGACATTCAAAACACACTTAAAGAAGAAAACAAGCCCGTAACAACAGGTATTCCTGGTTATGTGGTGCCGTTAGGTACCGAAGCACAATTATTCATCGACTATAACAGCGATGTGGCTTCCATCGATATAGAGCCAAAAGGCACTTTAAAAATTAAAGAAAACGGCGCTACCGAAAAAGGAGCAAAAAAATATACAGTTGAAGGTAAAAAATGGGGGCGTTCGCGTGTTACCATCACCTATACAAACGGCTTAAAGCAAACCATTAATTATAAGATTATAAAGTCGGAAACGGAAGTTATAAAAGACTTTGGGCATTTCTTAACTACAGAACAATGGTTTGACCAACCAGACCCTATTTTTAAAAGAAATCCTTCGGTAATCAGTTACGACTATGAAACCAAAAAGCAACTTACGCAAGATAGTCGTGCTTGGGTTGCTGGTTTAAGCGACGAAGGAGGTGCTGGCGGTTGGTTAGCGGCCATTATGAAACAGCTTATTCAACCCGACAAAGCCGAAATTAATAAACTGCAAACCTTTATCGATAGTACGCTTTGGGGCAATATTCAATACAGCGAAGGCAAAAATAAATATGGCGTTAAAAAAAGTGTGTTTTATTACGAACCAGATTCGTTACCTAAAGGCACTTACAGCGACGACATTAACTATAAAACCTGGGCTGCTTGGGACCATAAACATGCCAACGACCCCGGTAGATCTTACAACTACCCACACGTGGCCGCAGCCTATTGGGTTATGTACCGCTTGGCGCGTTACAACGAAGGTTTGGTAGATAACAAACCTTGGGACTGGTATTTGGAACAAGCATACCACACGAGTGTTGCTATGGTTGAAAAAGCGCCTTATTATGCACAATTCGGACAAATGGAAGGTTCGGTTTTCTTATTCATTTTGAAAGATTTACAAACTGAAAACTTTAACGACATGGCTACCGATTTGGAAGCTAGAATGAAAAAACGTGCCGACCATTGGGAAGCGCTTGAATACCCTTTTGGTAGCGAAATGCCTTGGGATTCTACCGGTCAGGAAGAAGTTTACATGTGGTCTGATTATTTTGGTTACCGTAGAAAGGCTTGGGTAACGCTTCGTGCCATTTTAGCCTACATGCCTACAATGCCGCATTGGGCATACAACGGTAATGCGCGTCGTTATTGGGATTTCCTTTACGGCGGAAAATTATCGCGTGTAGAGCGTCAAATTCACCATTACGGATCGTCTTTAAATGCCATTCCGGTGTTGAAACAATTCCGGGAAACTCCAGATAATTTCTACTTATTAAAAGTGGGTTATGGCGGACTTTTAGGTGGTATTGCAAATATTACCGAAGATGGTTTTGGTCCTGCGGCATTTCACTCGTATCCATCAACCTTACGCATCGATTATTTATCGGGCGATTACGGTTCTGGATTCTACGGTTATGCTGTTAATACCGCAACATACATTACAAAAACCGAAGATTTTGGTTGGTTAGCCTTTGGCGGAAATTTAAGCACAAAAGGTGATGATGTTACAGTTGAATTAACAACTGCTGCCAAATCGAAAGTGTATATTGCTCCTAAGAAATTATGGTTAACACTTGATGCTGGCACGTTTAGCAAAGTGAGTTACAATACCAAAACCGAAGCGATTACAGTTACCCTCAACGGAAAAACGGAATTTACACCAAACGCTTATTTACGTGTAAACAATGATGATATTACATTGCCATATACCAAAGAAAGAGGTGCATATAAAATTCCTTTAGAGAAGAAATCGATGACTATAAAACTGTAAATAGAACTTTTTTAATAGTATTCAATCCTTAATTATCCCCAAGATATTCTATATTCTTGGGGATACTTTTTAAAACAAAAACCATGAACACCACACCACCATACATTACCGATGCTTTTATTGAAACAAATTGCAATTTTATCGAACTTATCAACGCCTTAAAAGCAGGTTTTGCCAATCCTGATATTTTAGTGCCTATGCGCCATCATCACGATTATCCAAATCCAGTTCAAGGTATCGATTCTACGTTATTACTCATGCCAGCATTCAATCCAGGAAAGGAATTAGGTATAAAAATAGCAACGGTAAGCCCGAACAATGGTGTTTACAACATGCCTGCCATCCAAGGCATGTATTTGTTTTTAGATGGCAATAAAGGCAACATCAAAGCCATTTTAGAAGCCAAATCTTTAACAGCAAAACGTACTGCGGCAGCTTCGGCTTTAGCAAGTAGTTTTTTATCAAGAACCGATTCGTCTTCACTATTAATGGTAGGTACAGGTGCATTGTCCATCAATTTAATAAAAGCACATGCTGCAGTCCGCCCTATTGAAACTGTTTATGTTTGGGGACGTGATTTTGAAAAAGCCCAAAGTATTTGCAATGCCCTTCAAAACGAATCATTTTCTTGTACACCAATAAAATCGATTGAAGACAAAATTAAAGAAGTCGATATTATTTCAACAGCTACCCTATCCCCTACACCATTAATTAAAGGCGAATGGTTGCAGGACGGCCAGCATTTAGATTTGGTTGGCGCTTACAAAAAAGACACTAGAGAAGCCGATGATGAAGCGGTAAAAAAATCTGAAATTTATTTAGACACCTATCAAGGTGGATTAAAAGAAAGTGGTGATATTGTTATTCCATTAAAAACTGGTGTTTTGGAAAAAGAAACGATAAAAGCCGATTTATTTGAGCTTTGTACTAATAAAAAACAAGGCAGAACGGACAACAAGAGTATTACCTTTTTTAAATCGGTTGGTCATGCTTTAGAAGATTTGGTTGCTGCATCTTACTTTTTCAATTTAGTTCAAAACAATTCTGCTTCATAAATATTTTAACATTTAACAATTTTTAAGACACATACTGGTTAATATTTACAGTTTATACGCTAATTATCATCGGTAATTAAACTAATAGGAGTTTAACTTTGTAAGTATCGTGTCTTTGCACGCCGTAAATCAATTAAAAAAATATCTAATCAACTCCCCCCGTCATGGCTATTAAAAAAATACTTTGCTATTTACCAATTCTTTTATTGTGCATATCATTCTCATGCAAGCAACCAATTGCTAATAACAGTACCAAACAATCAGAAAATGCCATTGGCAACCCTGTTTTACCAGGTTACTACGCAGACCCCACTATTAAAAAGTTTGGTGACACGTATTATATTTATGCGACTACAGATAATGAAATGTTAGCATCAGGTGCACCAACGGTTTGGTATAGTAACGATTTACAAAACTGGTACAATTACACCATGGAAATCCCCTCCCTATCTTCTGTAAATCTTCGTAATTATTGGGCACCAGATATTATAGAAGGAAAAGACGGCAAGTATTATTTATACTTTGGAAACTGTCAAGCAGGATGTAATATTTACGGCTATGTTTCAAACACACCTGTTGGTCCTTGGGAAAAATTAAATGAAGACGACACTCCTGTTATCGCTCATAATTACCCACGAAAAGGATTTCCGTCGTTAGATGCACAATTTTTTACCGATACCGATGGGAAAGTGTACGCCTATTGGGGTACTTGGGTGCATTACAATGGCGGCTATACCGTAGGTGAATTAAATACCGATACCATGAAGGATATTATAAATCCTGAAAATATTCCTTTGGAACAAACACCAAATCCGTTTGAGGCGGCTTACATGATGAAAAAAGGTGATAAATACATTTTGATGTATTCGGGTGAATCTTGCCACGATGAAACCTATAAAGTCCTTTATTCTTATGCCGATTCGCCTTATGGCCCATTTACACCTGGTAAAAATAATCCTATTTTAAGCACTAACGATGACCAAACCACACACGGTCCGGGGCATCATTCGGTGTTAGAAGATGGCGACGATTACTACATTGTTTACCATAAACACGATTACCCAATGACGCGCGGCGGAATGGCTAGACAAGTGTGTATTGATAAAATGGTTTTTGAAAACGACTCTACAATAAAAGCTGTTGTACCAACAAATAAAGGTATTGCGCCTATTGTAAAATCAACTGTTCCTGAAAACATGGCTTTCGAAGCTACCGCAACCGCATCTTCAAGCTACACATTAAATTCTCTAGAATACCAAGATTATACCTACAAGCCAGATTTTGCTACAGATGACAATAACGCCACCATGTGGAAAGCGGCAACAAATACATTTCCGCAAAGTTTAACTATCGATTTAGGTGAAGTAAAAAACATAAAACGCATTGCTACGCAATTTGAATTTGCCAGCTACTACTACCAATACAAACTTGAAGTTTCTAGTGATAATGAAAATTGGACACTATTTGCAGACCAGTCGAAAAATCAAACTTCTGGAAGCCCAATGATTGATGATAACGATGCTTCTGCCCGCTATGTGAAACTTACAGTTTTAGGCACAGAAAAAGCGGGGTTATTGGCAGCCGTTTGGAATATAAAAGTTTACAGCGATTTGTTTGAATTGCCTTTAAACCTAAAAAACAAACCATCAACACAACCTGCAGCGGCTGTTAGCAAACATGAAAAATTAATCGATATTTCTGCTTCTAATTTAGGGCCAGATATTAAATCGGTTTCAAACAACGGTACACTTCAAGGCACATTTTCGGTTAAAGGTGATGTAAGTTTAACCATTGATGATGAAGGTGTAAAAGCTATTTATTTTGAAAAAGGCGCTTTAATTTTAGATCAACCTGTACCAGAACAACTCGCTTGGAATGGTTCGTTTACCGTTTCTACTTGGGTTAAAAATCCTGAAATTGCTCGCGATGGCGAAATTCTAGCATCTTGGTGCAACCGTTTTCAATATGGTTTAGCCAATTCTTATAATGCTTTAGCTTATAATAGCGGACATTATGGTGCCGTGGCTCATTTAGATGGCCATTTCGATATGCGTTACAAAACCTTACCCGAAGCTAACCAATGGCATCATATTGTATTAACATTTGATGGTGTTGTAGAAAAAATATATGTTGATGGCGTTTTGAATAACTCACAAAACATGCTGTTATCATCGGCGATTGAAAACGCTAAATTTATTATTGGAGCTTCAGATATTGGCGAACATTTTTCAGGTTTAATGGCATCGTTTCAAATGTATGACTATGCCTTAATGGAAGAAGATATTGCTTCTGTTTCAGAAGAAACCAATCCGAAATAAAGAATTTTAAATAATGGAATTAAACTATAAAAAATCAAGTCTCTGAGTCAACTCTTTAATTGTTGGTTTTAATTCCATTTTTTTATTAACTCGTTAAAATGAATATTTCTCTCACTCAAAAAAATAATAGATAATTTTTACAAATTATCAGGTAATTATCTACAATTAAACCACTTAAAGTATGATTAACTTGTTTGTATAATTTCAAAGCAATTTTTCTCATTGAAATTGCACAAACAACTTAAACATTCTCTTCTTATGCAAAAAAAACTATTTTCAAAGCTTTTTAGTTTTAAGCACAGTTTAATTTTAGTGCTTTGCTTTAGTGGTTCGCTACTAAACGCACAAGAAAACTTAGCAATGCTAAGCAACACAAACACGTCAACTTCCTTTGTTTCTGGCTGGGAAAGTCTAAATGCAGTTAACGATGGTTTTACCCCAAGTAACTCTACCGACCGTACAAATCCTATTTATGGGAACTGGAATGGCGATGCAGATTACGGTAAAACGAATTGGATAGAATACTCTTGGAATTTTGCGCACAGCATATCCAGCGTTTCCATATATTGGTTTACCGATTATGGTGGATTGGCACAACCAATCGAAGCCTACATTGAATACTGGAATGGTATTGAATGGATTAATGCTGGCGACATTGGTTTGGCTCTCGACAATTTTAATACCCTCGATAATTTAACTATTATTGCCAGTAAAATCAGAGTTAATATGAAAAGTGACACCTCAACAGGCGTCATAGAATTTCAAGTTTTTGGAATCGAAACTACCGAATGTGATACCACTGCCGTAACCTCAAAAATAAGCCTAAATAGTGGTACTGAAGAAGAGATAAATTATGTAGTTGTAGGGCCTTCTGATACTGCCGAATTAATAGCAGAGTTGACTCCCGGAACTACGGGTGGCATCATGCAATGGACTGGCCCAAACAGTTTTGAAGCCAGTACCCAAACCGTAACGCTAACAAACTTAACCAATGTAGATTCGGGTACTTATACCTACACTTATGTGAACGATTGTGGTACAGCAACATCAAAAGACTTTTTTGTAACGGTACAAGAAACCACTGATAATTTTTCTGATTGGCCTGCCTATGGCAACACACTGCATTACGATTTTACCGAGGACTACCCCAATTTCCCCGAGCCCACTTTAAACCTTGAGACCGATTATCCTGGTTATGCGGGATGCAATGCCGCCTGGACAAGAGATTACGGTTCTTGGACATTTGTGGCCGGCCCCGATGCAAACTCAGCCGTAACCACCGAAGCCGTAGATGCGCTCTTGAAACGGTTGGACAACGATTTCAAATATTTAAGAGATAATATGGGATGGCCACCAGACAAGCTATTTAGGTCAGGCTACCGTAGCTCGGTGTACCTATTTGGTTCTGGACTATGTACAGACTCCGCTTCCAATACCGACTTGGGAGGGTGGCAAAGTGCTGTAGCAACCCAAGATGGTGAGACCTGGCCAATGGTCTTATTGTCTTATTACCCTGTTTCGAGTTTTGCACCCAATACGACTTATCCCGATTTTGAGTACCAAAGAGGTGCCTGCGTGCACGAGGGCATACATGCCATTTATGCATCATTACCAGGATGCCGGGACGCTGCCTGGTTCCATGAAGGCTCCAACGTATGGCTACAGACCGTTCTTGATATTGAAAAAGCGGGAGGCACTGGATATGAAAATGTGGATTTAGGGTGGTTGAGCGCAGGAAGTGTTATAGCTCCGTTCATACCTATTGAAAGCTATAGTGGCTGGTTGACAGACGGCACCTTTGGGGGGCCTGGAGCACAAGGTGTAGCAACAGGACAAGTGGATTCTAATGGTTTTGCTTATGACCAGACAAGAGACATTCTTGGAGGCGTACAATACAGTTCTGTATTCCCTACCTTTTTAGGCGAGACTGTAGGCGTAAAATGTATGCCTTGGATTTGGAACTACGCCATAGGCAACGTGCTAGAAGGGATGGCCAATGGAGATGGAACAGTAAGTGGCATAGGCGACACCAAAATGCGCCAAATGATTCAAGAATACAGAGCCAAGTTAACATTGGCAGATTTTGACCGTTTTACAGAACCTATATTAAACATGTACAGGAACAATATGGGCATTGCCATTGACGAAGAAAACAATGCCATAAGGGATGTGGATGTGTGGTATGCTACACCTTATGCAGAAACAACAAAAGATAGTGATGACTACTTAATACCCAACGAACTTACGCTTCCGGGGTGGTCTGGAGCCAATATTATACCAATACACACAAATGGTAACAAAGTTACAGTAACCTTTGTACCATTGGCCAACAATATGTCAATGCAATTATGCTATCGCACACCAACTGGAGATAAGTTTTATAGCCAACCTGTGTATGGTGGCGATTGTACGATTTCTTTAGACGGGGGCGCTCCAGCAAATGGTGTGGTTTTTGCCGTGGTCTGCAATACGGACTATATCTACGAGGGCGAATCTACTAGAACAGCAAAGTTCAACTACAAGATTAAGTTGGGCGATGGGGCTATCCAAACCGCCGATGTAAACTTAAACTGGTTTGACTGGAAAGAAAACATTGTCGATGGTTCATTGTCAAACAAAAATACATTCTCTGCGATATCTAAATTTGAGATTTATCCCAACCCTACTGAAAAGTCATCTTCGATGAACATAAAATTCAGAAATGGAAACCTAACAGATTACGACTTGCAAATTTCTAATATTAATGGCCAAACCGTTTACACTAAACTGAACTGTAAACCAAGCCAGTCAATTCCTGTTCTTAGCCTATCCAAAGGACTGTATTTTATAACGGTGAAGACAGAAAGCTATCAACAAACCAAGAAACTTGTGGTACGGTAACAAATAATTTAAGTGCTTTATGCTTTTAGCATAAAGCACTTTTTTTAATAAAAACTTGATAATTATGAAGCACCTATCAATTTACTTCAATTGCATTGTTTGCTTTGTTGCATTATCTATTTCAAGCCAAAATAGTCCCATTAAAGTCAGCTACAACAGCCAAGGCATTTCTGAAATAACCACACCTAAAGATGCTTTTAACGCCAATATTGTAGCACGCGGCAACGTTTGGGGAAAGGCTAACGTACAATATAAAATTGGTGATGGCGATTGGCTTAACATTCATACAGGCGATACCAAAGCTAGCAAAACCGAAACGACTCATATTTATACCGATTATATTGAAGGTATGCCCATTAAAATGGAGCGTACTTTTACCGAAAAAAATAATGGAATAGACTGGAATATCACCGTAGAAAACAAAAGTAAATTTGATATTGAAATTGGTAATTTTTCCATACCAATTCCTTGGAATAAACCAGTTGGTGAAAATCCGGAATACGTATTTCAACAAGGCTTTGTAGAACACCAACATATTGCCGAAAACGGTTCGTTTATTTATTTTACAAAACCTTCAGGCGACCCGCCATTTTTGGTACTTATGACCAAACCAAACACCAAACTTGAATATTTCACTTCTGGAAATAACAGTTATAATGCCTATATTCATTCAAAACTCGCTGCAAGCCAAACCACCGAAGGCACTTGGCGACTAAACAACACTAGCATAACACTTGCACCTAAAAATGAAAAAAATAGCAGTATTTCTTATAGCTTTAGAATTGAATGGGCCAACAGTTACGACGATTTAAGAAACATTCTATTCAACAACAACCTTTTTGATACACGCATTGTTCCAGGAATGACCATTCCGCAGGGGTTATCGGCTAAAATTGCTTTAAGGACTAAAAACACGATTGACTCCATTGTTGCGGAATATCCTACACAAACCTCTCTAAAAGCATTACCATCAAAAACTAAAGACACCAAAATTTACGAGGTTAATTTCACCAAACTGGGCGAAAATAAACTCACCATATTTTACAACGGTAACGAACAATCGGTGTTAGAATTTTTTTCAACCTTACCGCTAGAAACGCTCATTAAAAAGCGCAGTGAATTTTTAGTTGAAAAACAACAGCATACTGATAGCACCAAATGGTACAATGGCTTGTACTCGGTTTGGGATATGAAAAATGAAGTGCTTCGCGGACCAGATAACACAGACGGTTTCGACCATTGGTGGGGCTACGTGCTTTCTTGCGACGATCCTGCTTTAAGTAAAGCGCCTTTTTTGGCCGCCAAAAATGTATTTTACCCAAACGATGCCGAAATTACTTCGCTAGAATATTACATCGAACATTTTGTTTGGGGCGGTTTACAACGCACCGACCAAGAAACTCCAAATCCGTATGGCATTTACGGTACACCTAATTGGTACGTTAACCGCGATGAAAAACTTCGCGCTGGCGTTGGCAATCGTAACCTTGACAAAATGCATATTTGGCGTTCTTACGATTATCCACACATCTTCATGATGTATTACCACATGTATGAAGTCGCAAAATTTTATCCAGAAAAAGTAAGCTATTTAAACGCCGATGAATACCTTGAACGGGCCTTTCAAACCGCCAAAGGCTATTTTACATACACATACGACATTCTACCTTGGTACGACACTTACAAATGGGGATGCTATAATGAACTAGTGTTAATTCCGCTAATAAAGACCTTAGAAGAACATGGCAGGTTGGATGACGCCAATTTTTTAAGACAAGAATGGGAGAAAAAGGTAAAGTACTTTGTTTATGACGATGAATACCCATTCCGATCGGAATATAGCTTCGATAGAACCGCATTCGAGTCCAGTTACGCTTTTGCAAAATACGGCGCAACAACAAATATGAAACCCGATAAAAACTTATGGTACGATGTAAAGCTAAAAAAATGGTATTCGCATCCTAAAGTGAACACACAAGACAGTAAGGATTTTATGGAACGTCAGCTAATGGCAGGTTTAGCAGTTCGTGGTTACATTAACAATTCGTATTACTTTTTAGGATCGGATGATACCTTGAGCTATATGGCAAGAATGGGCGGTTGGGGCATTTTAGATTATGCACTTAACTTCTCTAACAAACCTTGGGATTGGTTACAATTGGGTTACGCATCGTATTTAAGTTCGTATGCCTTATTTAATGTTGGCACAGAAGCATCGAACTACGGGTATTGGTATCCTGGTGAAGCTAATAATGGCGCAATGGGTTGGGCTTTTAATCCGCAAAAAGAAGGAAGAATTTGGTTAAAAAGTAGAACGCATCCGCGTGGTTCTTGGAATTACGATGGTGAAGCCGATTTAGGTAACGGCGCTATTTTTAGAACAGCCGCAACTGTTCTTGCCGAAGACCCAACGTTTGGTTGGTTTACCTATGGTGGCACGTACGTACAAAAAGGGAACAACTTTTACATTATGCCTAAAGATGGCGTTTTAAACACGTTTTGGGTAGTTTCAAATAACATAAATATTGGTATTCAATTAAATCGCGATGGTTTTTCTAAAACAGAACCCATCCATTTTCAAAAAAATAGAGCTTCCATTACGGCATCAATCCACAATAAGACGAACACCAATCATAATACAACCTTACAACTATTCTCAAAACAGAAATGGACAGTTTATTTAAATGATATCAAAATAAATCCTGTAAATAATAGCTATACCTTAACTTTAAACAAAACAAACAACACGCTTAAAATAATTCAAGAAAAATAAAATTACTAATGAAAAAACAAGGCTTTCTTTTTTTACTATTGCTGATAACTGTTGGATTACACGCTCAAAATTTCAGTGTAAAATCACCTGATAATCAATTAGAAATCACCGTTAACGTCGCCGAAACTATTTCGTGGTCTGCTAAATTAAACAACACCGTAGTTATTGAAAAAGCTACTGTTGGTATGGATTTTTCAAAAGGCACCGATTTTGGCAATAATGCTTCCGTGAAAAATCATAAAATAAAAACAGTTTTTGAGGTTATTTATCCCGCTGTTCCTCATAAAAACTCAAAAATAGACGATAATTATACCGAGCTTTCTATTCAATTTAAAGGCAATTATAAGCTTAATTTTAGAGCTTACAACGATGGTGTGGCGTATCAATTTATAGATGATGCCAAAACCAACCGCAATGTGATTTCAGAAGCTGTAGATATAACATTTCCAGATGGCGCAACGTCTTTATTTCCTATTGAAAAATCGATGTACTCACACAACGAATGTTATTATTTAGACAAAACAGTAACCGATATAAAAACTGAAGAATTTTGTAGCTTACCTGTACTTTTTACTGCGAATAACACCCGCGTTTTATTTACCGAAACTGCCTTACACGATTACCCTGGGCTCTTTTTAAAAGGCAATAATAACAGTACGTTAAGCGCTCAATTCCCAAAGTATGTTTTAGAGGCCGTTGATAAAGACGGAAGATCAGACCGTGTGCAAACCATCACCAAAGAAGCCGATTATATTGCCGAAACTACAGGTAAAAGAGCGTTTCCTTGGCGTGTTTTTGTAATCACAAACGACGATGCAAAATTAATTGAAAGCAATTTAACTTATCAACTTTCTAAGCCAACAGCAATTAAAAATACCGATTGGATTAAACCTGGAAAAGTAGCCTGGGATTGGTACAATGCTAACAATATCTATGGGGTTGATTTCGAATCAGGCTTAAACACTGAAACCTATAAATATTTTATTGATTTCGCGTCGAAAAACAACATTGAGTACGTGATTTTAGATGAAGGATGGACCAAATCAACTACCGATATTCTTCACGTTAACCCAGACATGGATGTACAGGAATTAATTCGCTACGGCGAAGAAAAAAACGTTGGTATTATTCTGTGGGTGCTCTGGAAACCTCTTGATGAAAACCTAAACGAAATTTTAGAAACTTACAAAAGTTGGGGTGCAAAAGGCATTAAAATTGATTACATGCAGCGTAACGACCAATACATGGTAAACTCGTATGAAGCGATTGCTAAAAAGTGTGCCGAATTAGAAATGTTGGTTGATTTTCACGGGGCGTTTAAACCTTCGGGACTGCGTCGTATGTACCCGAATGTTATAAACTACGAAGGTGTAAAAGGTAACGAAAACAACAAATGGAGTGGCGAAGAAAACACTCCAAAACATAACGTCACTTTGCCATTTACCCGCATGGTTGCTGGCCCTTTAGATTACACTCCAGGTGCGATGAACAACGCTCAAGAAAAAAATTACAGCATTAGTTTTGAGCGCCCTATGAGCATGGGTACACGTGCGCACCAAGTCGCAATGTATGTTATTTATGAAGCGCCTTTACAAATGCTTTGCGAGTCGCCATCGCGTTATTACGAAGAGCAGGAAACGGTAGATTTTATCACCAAAATTCCAACCATTTGGGATGAAACCAAAGTGCTTAAAGCATCGGTTGGAAACTACATTGCGCTGGCTAGAAAAAAAAGCGACACTTGGTATTTAGGAGCTATGACCAATTGGGATCAACGCAACTTAGAATTCGATTTATCATTCCTAGATGATGGTAATTACAGCATGACCATTTACAAAGATGGCGTTAATGCCAATAAATTTGCCGAAGATTATAAAATAGAAACCAAAACGGTTACAAAAGCATCAAAAACCACCGTTAAGATGGCAAAAGGTGGTGGTTGGGCCGCTATAATTACAAAACAATAAACCATGAAAAAAGTATATTTATTACTAATTGTAGCCTTGCTTTTTAGCAGATTGTTTTCTATTTGGGCACAAAACAAATCGACTAAAACGCGACTTATTCCTGAGAAAATTTGGCGTATTCCGAAAGGCAATAATTTTGAAGATGCCGAAAGTGAATACAGCTATAGTAGAATGGCAGAATCGGATAATTTGGTCATGTTTTGGCATAAAAGTTATGGCAACAATCCTATGGAAAATAGCGATAGCAACAAGCGTTTTGATGCTGACAAAGCCATGGCAGAATGCGAACGCTTTTACAATTACTACGTCAACGATTTAAGATTGGTACAAAAAGGAGCATCTCATACCGACAACTACAAGCTTCTCATTTTTGTAATTGGTGGCGACGAAAACACTGCTTTTGGTGGCGGATCGGAAGATGTTGGTATTTTATGGACACCTGCTGTTCGCATAAACAAAGCACCTTACGGCGCATTAGCTCACGAAATAGGACATTCATTTCAATATTTAAGCGCTCGCGATAGCGGTACGGGACCACGAGGCCCAATCATGGAAATGTCTGCACAATACATGCTTTGGCAAGTGTACCCTGAATGGATGACTTTCGAGAATTATCATTTAGTCGATTTCTTAAAAGGCACACATTACGCCTTTTTACATCCCGCGAACATGTATCATTCGCCTTATGTTCTAGAATATTGGTCTAATAAACACGGCATTGAATTTTGGGGAAATTTATGCCGAAGTACGCAAGAGGGTGAAGATGTGGTGCAAACCTACAAACGCATCACAAACTTATCCCAAGACGCATTTAATGACGAAATTTTTGATGCTAATCGCCATTTTATCACTTGGGATTTACCACGTGTTGATAGTGTTGCAAAACCTTACCGCAACATGCATAAAACCAAACTTAACGAAGTTGAAGATGGTTGGTTTCAAGTAGATTCCATCAATGCGCCTCAAAATTATGGTTACAATGGCATTCCATTACAAGTTCCAGAGCGCAAAAAAGTGACATTGTATTTTAAAGGCATTGCAAATAGCGCGGGTTATACCAATGTAAAAACCGATAAAGCAGGATGGCGCTACGGTTTTGTAGCCTATTTAAAAAATGGCGAACGCGTTTATGGGAAAACTCATAAAAATGCCGATGATACGGTGACTTTCAAGGTTCCTAAAAACACGGCTAATTTATGGTTGGTCGTTTCTGGTGCACCCACAGAACATTGGTCATTACCCAATGGAAGGCGCAACCGCGACAAACCTAAACCAGCAGAAGAACAATGGCCTTATAAAATTAAATTAACAGGCACTTCAATACTCGCTAATTAATAGTTACATTCGTTTACCAAAGTATATTTAAGCATGAAACATTCCATTTTTTCTCTATTTATTCTACTAATATCGCAATTAAGTTTAGCTCAAAACGATTGGGAAAACCCAGAATTATTTCAAATAAATAGAGAAAAGGCGCATGCTTATTTTTATCCATATTCGTCGATTGAAAATACTTTACAAAACGATATTTCGCAAGAAACATACATTAAAAACCTTAACGGAAACTGGCAGTTTAAATATTTAAATTCTGCTGAAAATAGAGATGATCATTTTTACAAAAGCGATTATAATGCCAGCGATTGGGATAAAATTCCCGTTCCCGGAAACTGGGAAATGTACGGCTACGGCTACCCTATTTATGTAAGCGCTGGTTATCCTTTTAAAAGAAATCCGCCGTTTATTGATGCTTCGCAAAACGCCATTGGTTTATACATTACGCACTTTAATTTACCCGAAAATTGGAAAAAAAGAGACGTTTTTATTCAATTGGGTGCCGTTAAATCTGGATTTTACATTTGGGTAAATGGTGAAAAAGTTGGGTATAGTCAAGACTCTAAATTGCCATCGGAATTTAATATTACACCGTATTTAAAATCTGGCGAAAACAAAATTGCGCTAGAAGTATTCACATACACCGATGGTAGTTATTTGGAAGACCAAGATTTCTGGCGACTTGCAGGTATTCAACGTGATGTGTTATTGTTTGCACGACCAAAAACGCATA
Source organism: Bacteroidia bacterium (assembly GCA_030430535.1). Taxonomy (GTDB): domain Bacteria; phylum Bacteroidota; class Bacteroidia; order Flavobacteriales; family Flavobacteriaceae; genus Flavisericum. Next base: position 5,362 of record JAUIKY010000045.1, on the reverse strand, counting down.
TTCGCGATTTTACCGTGGTGGCTTCATTAGACGAGCAATACAAAAACGGTATTTTCAATTTAGATATTGAAGTCGCTTCAGCTAAAAAAAACAATAAAAATTTCACCTTGAGCTATCAACTTTTCGATGTATCAAATGCTGAAATTAAAGCTGAAAAATCAGCATTCAAAATCAATCAGAATTCAAATTTACAATCGTTTAAAGCTGAAATAGAAAACGTAAAATCATGGTCTGCCGAAACGCCTAATTTGTACAAACTCATCATACAATTACATGATAGCAAAGGTAATTTGGTTGAAGCGACTAGTTTTAATGTTGGGTTTAGAACTTCTGAAATTAAAGGCGGACAACTACTTGTAAACGGCAAACCTATCCTTTTAAAAGGCGTGAATAGGCATGAACATAGTCCGTATTTTGGTCACGTGGTGAACAAGCAAATGATGATTGACGACATTAAAACAATGAAGCTATTCAACATTAACGCGGTGCGCACCTCGCATTATCCAAACGATCCGCTTTGGTATCAATTATGCGACCAATATGGCATGTATTTGTACGACGAAGCCAATGTAGAATCGCATGGTATGGGTTACGAACCCGAAAACACTTTGGCCAACAAACCGGAGTGGAAAGCTGCCCATGTAGAGCGTGTAAGCAACATGGTAATTCGCGATAAAAATCATCCTTCAATAATTGTTTGGAGTATGGGTAACGAAGCAGGCACAGGCCCTAATTTTTTAGCCAGTTATTTAGCAATGCAAAAGATAGATAGCACACGACCAATCCACTACGAACGCGCCGAAAAACTAACCGATGTTAAAGAGCGCCACACCGATATTATTGGCAATATGTACGCCTACATCGATTACATTAAAAACAAATGGGTAGGCACCGATACTGAACGCCCGTTTATTTGGTGTGAGTACTCGCATGCGATGGGAAATAGTAACGGTAATTTTAAAGAATACTGGGATTTTGTTTACGAGCAACCACAAGTTCAAGGTGGTTTTATTTGGGATTGGACGGATCAAGGCATTGCAAAAACCGATAGCCTTGGCAACCCATATTGGGCTTATGGCGGACATTTTGAGCCAAAAGGTGTGCGACACGACCAAAACTTCTGTTTAAATGGTATTGTTGACCCAGATTTGAAACCGCATCCGGCTATTTTTGAAGTTAAAAAAGTGTATCAAAATATTCGATTTGATGATTTTGATGCTGAAACAGGAACGGTAAAAATTAAAAACGATTTTTTCTTTAAAAATTTAGATGATTATCAAGTAAAATGGGAGTTGTTATCCGATGGAAATGTAACCGATTCAGGGTTGTTTTCTATTGATGACGTTGCGCCACAAAGCACAAAAACGTTCCAAATAGATTTACCAAGTTTGGATGACTCCTCTGAATATTTCATCAACTTTTACGCGTTACAAAATGTGGTTGATGCCTTTCTTCCGATAGGTCATGAAGTTGCTTCAGAACAATTTCAATTAATGGATTATAAACCAAAAACTTCAAGTGAAGATTTAGTAAATTCAATCTCTTCCGAAGAAAAAAATAATGAAATTATCCTTTCGGGTGATGGTTTTTCGATTACATTTTCAAAAACAACTGGCGCATTAATAGCTTACTCCTTAAATGGTTCCGAATTAATTTCAGCTCCTGTAACGCCTAGTTTTTGGCGTGCACCAACCGATAACGATTTTGGTAACAAAATGCCCGAGCGTTGTAAAGTTTGGAAAGATGCCGAAGCGAATATGGAGTTGAAAAATATCAGTTTTAAAAGCACATCTAAACAAGAAATTTTAGTTAATACTGATTTTTATTTGCCAGAAGTTGAAGGTAGTATCAACCTTAATTATGTTGTAAAAAGTAATGGAACGATTGCTGTAAATTACAATTTTGAAGCGAAAAAGGAAGACTTACCCGAAATTCCGCGAATTGGTTTAAAATTACAGTTACCAAAAACCTTCGATAATTTAAATTATTACGGTAAAGGACCTTGGGAAAATTACATAGACAGAAACACAGCTGCTTTTGTTGGTTTATACCATTCTAAAGTTAGTGAGCAGTATTTTGCATATAGTCGCCCGCAAGAAAACGGACATAAAACAGGAGCTCGCTGGTTAAGTTTACGCAATCATTCTGGTTTAGGGCTTAAGTTTGAAGCTGGAAACGACGTATTAGAATTTAACGCTTTACATTACAGCACCGATGATTTAGACCCTGGAAAAAGCAAAAAACTACGTACCACTTCAGATTTAAAATCTGGTGATTTTGTAGCATTACATCTCGACCATAAAATGATGGGGGTTGGTGGCGACAACAGTTGGGGCGCAAAACCACATGAGCCGTATATGTATTACGCAAACACGCCTTACAACTTTAATTTTACGATTAAGCCTGTAAAATAAACGATAATTTTAGCGGGAAAGTGTTCACCGATTTGTACACCTTTTTATTGGAAAATAAATGCTTGTGTTTGACACCAAACAAAACACCCTAAAACAAAAAAACACTGACAATCAACAAGATTAACAGTGTTTTGTTTTGACCTATTACTAGGTTAGTCGGGGTGGCAGGATTCGAACCTGCGACCTCCGCGTCCCAAACGCGGCGCGATAACCGGGCTACGCTACACCCCGGGCTGAGCATTAAAAAAATGTCTTGAAAACATTTTTAGCGAAAGAGCCAGCCGGCGCATGGCTTTTCTAAACTCTAGCGGAGAGACCGGGATTCGAACCCGGGCAACACTTACGCGTTGACAGATTAGCAATCTGCTCCATTACCACTCTGGCACCTCTCCTAAACTTTAATAAGAACCTTGCAATAAAATTGCGGTTGCAAATGTAATTTAAACCAAAGAAGCACACAACTATTTTTATACTTTTTTATAAATTTTATTCAGGATATTCAATTCGTAAATGGTAAATGTTTGCAAGCTTGTGCTTTAGCACTTTCTTTATGGATTGAATTTCTTTAAACGTAATATTCGCATTTAAAAATTGTCCTTCCTCTATCTGTTTATTGATGATATTTTCAACAAACGCTTCTATTTTAGTGGAGTTGGGTTCTTTCAAACTTTTTGAGGCCGCCTCAATACTATCACACATCATTAATATAGCGGTTTCCTTACTAAATGGTCTTGGACCGGGATAACTAAAATCTTCTGTATTGGCTACTTCATACTCCTTTTTTTCCTTCATATAGAAATAATACACCAAACTCGTGCCGTGATGTGTACGGATAAAATCAATAACACGATCGGGCAGATTGTTTTTTCGGGCGATTTCAATACCGTTTAAAACATGATCGGTAATAATTCTGGCACTTTCCTTGGCCGACAACTCGTCATGCGGATTGATTCCCGTAGATTGGTTTTCGGTAAAATAAGTAGGATTCTTCATTTTACCAATATCATGGTACAATGCCCCTACCCTTGCCAGCATGGCATTAGCTCCAATTTCGTTGGCCGAAGCTTCAGCCAAATTAGCCACATTTAAAGAATGGTGAAAAGTGCCTGGTGCCACGTTGGCTAATTCCTTTAATAGCTTCGAATTCGTGTCTGAAAGCTCCAAAAGTGAAACATCACTTACCAAACCAAACAGTTTTTCGTATGCGTAAATTAATGGCTGAACAAACAAAGTGGCCAATCCACATAATATAAACCAAATAAACGTTTCCCACTGCAAGGTTTCCACACTACCCTCGTGAATAACGAAAAAAGCGAAATAAGCTAGTATGTAAATAAGGGTAATCTGCCCCACAGAAATAAACAAATTGGCCCGTTTATACAATTCCGAAACCGTTAAAATAGTTACGATACCGGCTATGGTTTGCAGAAAAATATACTCGTAACTATTGGGCACAACAAACCCCAGTAACAGTACCGTAAGTACATGTGCAAAAAGCCCTAATCTGGCATCGAAAAACGCCTTAAAAACAAGAGGCAAAATACAAATAGGTACAATGTAAATATACTTCGCATTATAATTTACCACCAATGTAGTGATAAAAACAAGCAAGGATATGTTAAAGAAAATGAAAGTAACTTTTGTATTGTCTTCAAAAACTTTAGGTCGGTATTTTTTTAGAAATAAAAACAGCATTAGCAGTACCAAAGCCACTAACAGCGTGTAGGCAAACAGAATCCAATTGTAATTGGATTGGCTCCAAACTTGCGATTCGTACTCCGATTGCAAAGACTTTAAAATCTGGTATTTATTGCCCTCTACTACTTCGCCTTTTGAAACAATCAACGTTTCCTTGGCTATGCTTCCTTTGGTATATGAAATTTTGCTTAACTCATCCTGAAGGGCCTTATCCGTAAAGGTTTTATTGTAAGTTAAATTGGGTTCTACCAAATCAAAAAACAACGATACAAAAGCGGTTTTATGCTGCTTTAATCTATTTTTTTCCAAAACTTGGTCTATCACGTGGGGCACGTCATCCTGTTTTACCAAATTGGAGTAAAAGCCATCCTTTATTTTTTCCCTTCCGTCAAGAATGGATATTCTTTTATCTTCAGGAAAATCGTGGTTCTCATTTAAAATTCCAAAAGCGTAAAGTTGCGAAATGATATTTTCTCCCGTTTGAAAAAGTTTTTCGGAAGCGGTTCTGGATATCGAGTCTAAAAACGTGGCTTCAAACTGCGATTTAAAACCTTCGCGCACCTTAGTTTCAACCGAAATATCGAGGTTGAAATACAAAACGGCATTTTCAGTAATCTCCTTTTTTTCTGCTGCAATCTCTTCATCGGTCTTTTTAATGGCAAAATCGAAAGGCGCCTGTAAACTTTCAGATTGCCAAGGCTTCCCTTTTTCGAAAGTGTACCTAAATTTTCCACTTTTTGGGAACAAATAAACCACTAAAACCGTGGTGCACAGAAACAACAACCCTTTGTAGATTAAGGAATGGTTTCTATATAGCTTATTTATAAAGTCTTTCATCTAAAAATCAAATGTAATAAATTTATAAGAGGATTGGGCTTTTTTATAATAGTGGAAACGTTCAGGTTTCTGTCAAAAAATCGTTATTTTCGCAAGTACTAAAGTAAAGATTTTAAACTAATGGATAACCAAGTTGTTATTGTTTCTGCGGCCAGAACACCTATTGGTAGCTTTATGGGGGCTTTGTCTACCATTCCCGCTCCCAAGTTGGGTGCCATTGCCATAAAAGGTGCTTTGGAAAAAATAAACCTAAAACCCGAGTTAGTTGAAGAAGTACTAATGGGCCAAGTGGTACAGGCGGGTTCGGGCCAGGCTCCTGCCAGGCAAGCCGCTATTTATGCGGGCATTCCCAATACCGTACCATGCACAACGGTAAACAAGGTGTGCTCTTCTGGCATGAAAGCCGTTATGCA
>JAUIKY010000089.1 GCA_030430535.1 Bacteroidia bacterium | reverse complement strand
TTTTCCTTTAAAAAGGAAGCCTTTTCGCGGGCGTTGGGTTGGGTGGCCCATTGCCAATGGTCTTTGTTAGTCCAAAAATGGGCATTTTTAAAAGCGGGTTCGTAGCCTGTTTTGTCTTTATTCCATTTGATGCTTCCGCCGCAATGGTCAAAATGCAGGTGGGTCATGAATACATCGGTAATATCGTCACGATGGAAGCCGTATTGTTTTAAAGACGCATCTAAATCAAAATCGCCCCAAAGGTGGTAATACCCAAAAAACTTATCAGATTGTTTGGTGCCCATTCCGGTATCGATTAATATCAACCTATTGCCTTTTTCAATGAGCAAGCATCTGGTCGCGATATCAATCATGTTATTGGCATCGGCCGGGTTGGTACGGTTCCATAACGATTTGGGTACCACGCCAAACATGGCGCCGCCGTCAAGTTTCAAGTTTCCAGCGTTAATGGGGTATAACTGCATTGAAATTTTTTAAGTCATGCAAATTACTAAAAGGATTAAAGAATAACAGAATTATAGCTTTATTTTAACAATTGCGTTTAGAATTATTTTTGAAACACATTAAAAATGAATTACATTTAAGTTTAATAAACAGTCTTCTAAAAAGTTGAAAGATGGATATTTTAATCACTTTTGCCATTATTCTGGTTGGTGCTTTTCTTTTTGTGAAAGACTATTTTTCTATCGATACCACTTCCATATTGATTATGGCGATGTTTATTGTGGTGGGTATTTTAAGTCCTGAAGAAGGCTTTTCAGGTTTTAACCACCCAGCCACCATTACCTTGGGCTGTATTTTTGTGGTTAGTGGTGGTATTTTTAGCTCGGGTATTTTAGATGGGCTGAGCCACCGAATCATCAAACTTTCCAAAATACATTACAGTGTTGCGCTGATTGTTTTTTGCAGTATTTCGGGGTTGTTTTCTGCATTTATTAACGATACGGCTGTTGTGGCCCTGTTACTCCCAATCGCCCTTACGGTATGCAGGGAAACCAATATTACGCCAAGCCGTTTGCTAATGCCCATTTCGTTTGCCGCTCTTTTTGGGGGCACCTGTACGTTAATTGGAACCTCCACCAATATTTTGGTGAGCAGTTACGCAAAAAAATATGGTGTTGACGAGTTCGGGATGTTCGAGTTTAGCGGTGCGGCATTATGTTTATTGGCTGTAGGGTTTACTTATATGTTTATTGTCGGGCCACTTTTATTACCAAAAAATAGAGGCGATAATGAAGAGTTTACCAAAAAGGCAGAGACTTACATTACCGAATTGTATGTAGAGGAAAATTGCAAAGATATTGGCGAACATATAGACAAGTCGATTTTGGTTAATGATTACAATGTTAATATACTGTCCATTTTGCGCAATGGTGTTTTGAAGCATAACTTCGGAAAGAATGCCAAAATTTTGGAAGGCGATATTTTAAAAATTCTTGTTCCGCCTGAAACCATGTCGCGACTGCTGAGTATGGAGGGCTACAGCGTAAAGGGCAACAAACGCATGAAAAAGGCCGAAGACCAATACAAGTCGTTTAATTTGTACGAGGTCATAATCCCATTCGGCTCGAGTTTGGCGGGCAGTTCACTTAAAGAAATTAATTTTAGGAGGCAATACAATTCTTCTGTTGTGGCCATCAGGCAACGTGGCGAGGTTAAGTACGATAAACTCACGCGCGTTACCTTAAATGAAGGCGACATGCTATTAATGCTAAGCGAAAACGAAGAAATAAACAGTTTGGTGTCTCAAAACCTAATTGTTAAACTTTCGGAATACGAAAAGAAGAAAACCAATTACAAAAAGGCCATTCCGGCGGTTTTAATTGGTGTGGGTGTGGTTTTGGCAGCCTCGTTAAATATCACATCCATTTTAATTAGTGCCATGGTTGGCGCTTTACTTATGGTACTTTTAGGTATCTTAAAGCCCATTGAAGCCTATAAAGCGGTGGAGTGGAAGGTTATTTTTATGATGGCCGGAGTCCTATCTATGGGTACAGCTTTAGAAAAAACAGGAGGGGCAACTTTAATTGCCGATTATATTATGACCACTTTGGGCCAGTACAGTGCCCATATTACTCTGGCTATTATTTATTTATCGGCATTGGTTTTAACCAATTTAATTTCCAGTAAGGCTACAGCGGCTTTGTTGGTGCCTATTGTTATTAATTTATCGCAAAGCATGCAGATTAGCGAACGGCCGTTTTTGGTTGCCGTTATGTTTGCTTGTTCGCTAACGTTTATGACACCCATGAGCTACCCTACAAATACTATGGTGTATGCGCCCGGAAACTATAAATTTGTCGATTTTTTAAAAATGGGAACCCCTTTAAATTTATTGATTTGGCTAGCCGCATGCCTTGTTATTCCTTACTTTTTCCCTTTCACGATAAGTTGATGATCTTGCACAAAACGTATTCTTTCAAAATCAACTAGTATAACAGGGCTAATTCATATGTTTTTATTTAAATTAGTCACTTTTAATAGATGTTTTTTCGTGTATGTTAGAATTAGCTGGAATCATTATATTGGGAATATTGGCACAATGGGTGGCCTGGAAACTTAAAATTCCCGCTATTTTACCTCTAATATTAATTGGCTTGTTGGTAGGCCCAATTGCAGCCGAATTTTTAAGTGAAGATGGCAACAAGTGGATAGAACCGGTTTGGAACGGTAAAAATGGATTGTTTCCGGGCGACGGACTTTACTACTTCGTGTCTTTGGCCATTAGTGTGATTCTTTTCGAGGGCGGGCTCACGTTAAAACGCTCTGAAATTAAAACCGTAGGCCCTGTTATTACAAAACTTATTACCATTGGTGCAGCCATTACGTTTTTTGGTGGCGGTATTTTGGCCAATCAAATTTTTGGACTCAGTTGGGAATTGGCGTTTCTGTTTTCTGGGCTTATAATCGTTACCGGCCCAACGGTAATTACCCCGATTTTAAGGAATATTCCGCTTAAAAAAGATATTTCCGCAGTACTGAAATGGGAAGGTATTTTAATCGATCCCATTGGGGCTTTGGTAGCCGTATTGGTGTTCGAGTTTATTAGCGTGGAAGGCGATAGCGGATTTACCAAAACCGCCCTTATCGAGTTCGGGAAAATCATTCTTTTTGGTACTACCTTCGGGTTTACCTTTGCCCATGCTTTGGCGTTTGCCATCAACAAAAAACTTATTCCACATTATCTGCTCAACGTGGTGTCGCTATCTACCGTGCTTTTGGTGTTTGTGGAGTCGGAAATTTTTGCCCACGAATCGGGGCTCTTGGCCGTTGTGGTTATGGGTATGGTTTTGGGTAACAGTAAACTGGATAACATTAAAGAACTGCTGTATTTCAAGGAATCATTAAGCGTTCTGCTCATTTCAATACTGTTTATTTTATTGGCGGCCAACATCAATTATGAGGATTTAACCTTGCTTTACACTTGGAAAACCGCCGGGCTGTTTGCGGCCATTGTTTTTATTCTTCGTCCGTTGGCGGTGTTTGTGTGTTCCCAAGGCTCCAAACTAAAAATTAAAGAAAAGCTATTTATAAGTTGGGTTGGGCCAAGAGGTATTGTGGCTGCAGGTATTGCCTCGCTATTTGGTAGCAAACTGATCAGGCAAGGTGTTGAAGGTGCCGAATACATTACCCCTATGGTATTTATGGTGGTGCTGGGTACGGTTTTGTTAAACGCTACCACGGCCCGATTGTTTGCCAAATTGGTGGGTGTGTTCCTTAATAAGTCCGAAGGTATTTTAATTGTTGGGGCATCAAAAGTGTCGCGTTTATTGGGGCACTATTTAGAAATGAACGGCAGGCACGTGGTGCTTATCGATAGTAATGAAAAGAATATTGAAAAAGCCAAAGAGCTCAGTTTGGAAGCCATTACCACCGATATTTATTCCGATACGCTAATGGACAATATTGAACTGAACGACATGGGCTATTTAATGGCGCTTACCGCCAACCCCGATATTAACAAGTATGCCATAAATAAATTTAGCGAACAGTTTGGTGAAAACGGCTCGTTTAGGTTGGTTACACCCGAAGAAATGCAGGACGACACCAACAACCCCGAAGACGGACTGTTTTCGCATAAAGACGATTTTAGCCGATTGATTCAACTGGCACGGAAGCATCCGTCTATCCAGGAAATTGATTTGGAAGACAAGGCGCATTATGAGGAACTGATAAAGATTTCGAATAACGATGAAGATATCATCCCGTTGTTTATCAAAGACAAAAAAGGCGAATTGCACATTATCTCTTCCTTTAATCTGGATGTAAAAACTATTGAAGAAGGCTACCAATTGGTGTATCTAGGAAAACCTTTTGATGTTGAAAAAGTGCCCACAGCCGAAACACCGGTAGCGAAGGAAGACTGATTTTGATAAACTTTTAAAAATAATGAACGCCCTTAAAAAGGGCGTTTTTTTTATTGACACTATCCCGTAAAGTGTGTAAGTTAAAAATCGAGGGTTTAGCTTTTTTAAAGTTGAACCCTTTTTTCAAATATAGTCAAAAACTGGTTTAAAATAATGCCCCAGTTCCTAATAGGCATCGACCA
>JAUIKY010000088.1 GCA_030430535.1 Bacteroidia bacterium | reverse complement strand
AAATTATTTTTAACCAAACGCCATCAGTTGAAATTGAAACCGACGAAAATTTACATGAGCACATTGAATTCAATGTGATTGATAGTGTGTTAACATTCAACAAAAAAGCACGCCTCAGAGAAAAAACTTTACGCATAAAAGTGGCTTACAACAGTTATTTAAAACACATTAAAACCACGGATGATGCAGAAATTTTATCGTTGACCACTTTAAATTTAGCTGATGCAAACGTGGTGGCTAAAGGTTCGTCAAAAGTGGGACTGACCATAAAAACCAACAACTTAAATCTTGAAGCCGATGACCGAGCAAAGCTAAAATTAAACCTAACCAGCGAAAACAGCAATATGCTTTTAAGCGGTAACAGCAAACTGGAAGCTCTTGTAAATACGGTTAATTTTTCGGGGATTTTGTATCAACGGGCCAATGCCGAAATTGAAGGTTCGTGCAATATCGCCAAACTGGAACAAGACAACTATTCTCAATTTGATGGTAAAAACTTCACCATCAATTCCTGTAGCGTAATTTGTAATATAGGTAGCGATGCTTACCTCGAAGTTATGGATAACATTAATATTGAAGCCAGCGGAACGAGCGCCATTTATCTCTACGAAAACCCAAAAATTGTCATTGATAAAATGACCGATACTTCAAAACTGCAAAAAAGGGTTAAATAGGATCAAGTGCTTACTTAACCGTATCCTTCGCTTTTTTATTACCGAACAACCCACTCAAGGCATCCTTTATGTTTTTTGAAGTAGAATGGGTTTGAGTAGAATCTTTGGTTTGAGAAGGATTGCCTTTAACGATGTCTTTCAGCACATCTTTTACGGTGTTATTTTGCTCTTCTTTTATGGAGTCGGTTTTAGTTTTGTTCGAGCCAATTACACCACCAATTAAATCTTTTACTTTGTCTTTACCTTGATTGAGCAATTTTTGCTTTTCAATTTCTATAAGTTGCTGGGTAAGGTTTTTTACGCCACTGGTTAAATCGGTTTTTACCGAAGGGTTGGTTAAATTTCCCGTAATATTGGCCGTTACCGGAATGCTCATAGTATTCACTTCGGCTTCATTAATTTTCCCGATAAGCCTGTTCACTTCACTGCCCAGATATTTGGCCGGCACGTTAAACACCGCATTGTAATCTACCGATTTATCAAATCCGTGCGAACCCGAAACCGTAATACCAATATCCTTATATTTTAAATCGAAGGGCTGTACGCTTACTTTTCCGTTGGCAAACGAAAGTTTGGTTTTTAAGTCTTTTAGATCAATTTGGTTAAAATCGACAAAATTCAATGCACCATCCAATTTACTTAACAGTTTGCTTTGTTCGGCATTAATTTTTGTGGTTAATAATTCGGCCAAAGCATTACCTGAAACACTGCTTAAATCAGGAGAAAATTCATTGGTTAAATTTCCCGATAGCTTGAGTTCGGTATTTAATTTACCCTGCAATAAATTGGCAATTGGTGCTAGGTTTTGCAGCAATTCCAAATCTTTAAACGATTGGGATATGTCGAATCCGTTGGCTCCTAAATTAAGATTGAACGTAGGCGTTTCGCCTTTAGTGGAAACATCGCCCGAAACGGACAATACACCGTCAAAAATACTGGAGGTTAAATTTTCCAATGTAGCCTGTTGGTCTTTTATATAAAGCTGACCGGACACATTTTTCAAATTCAAATTATCGTAAACTACGGTATTGGCTTTGGCATTTACTACGCACTCCAAAAAGGCAGGGATTTTTAAGGATTCAGCACTGCCTGTGATTTCAGAAGTTGTTTTTGTTTCGGTGTCTTCGGCCATAAAATCGTTCACCTTAAACAAATTCGACGTTAAGTTGAAATTCCCTTTTAAAGTGTTATCGCTCAACAAAAAGCCCAACAGGTTTTTTATGCTTCCCGTTGCATTGATATCGCTATCGCCAGTTTTCGCCTTAAAACCATTCAACGTTACCGTGCCGGGGTTGAAAGCCATATTGGCTTGGGTAATATGAATAGGATGTACCATGTCTTCCGAAGAAAACACAAAATCGGTAATGCTCACTTCACCATTATTCTTTATGCGCTCGTAGGCATTGGTTTCAATGGCGTTCATATCGAAAGACGTATTCAACTTTCCTCTTAAAATTCCGGTCAGTTGATTTTCCAATTCAATGGGATATACCTTAGTAAGGTTCGCCAAATTGATAACCCCGTCCAATTGGGCATTTACCAACATATTTTTGGTGAGATTTTTTATGGTGGCCGAAGACTTAAACACATCGTTATCAATTTTAAAATTCAGTGTTTGGATATCCACATAAGTATCGTCAGCAATTCCGGTGGTATTTTTAATGCTGGTATTAATGACGATATTTTCAACCTTTTTTGGTAAATCTGGGTATTTAAACGAAGCGTTGTTCGAAGTAATCGTAATATCCAAATTCGGAATGGTTTCATCGGTCACCATACCCTGAATGGTGCCAACTACTTTAAAATCGCCCGTAGTCTCTACATTTTCGATGTTTTTGGAGTAGGTTTTTGGAATAACGGCCAAGAAATTTTTAAAATCTGATTCCGGATTTTTAAAGGTGATGTCCACTTTCTGCCCTTCCTCCAGTTGTTGCACATAGCCTTGAAATTCCAACGGTAAATCGTTAATAAATCCTTTGTTTTTCTTGAAAGTATATTTACTGTTATCTAAATCCAAATCAATTAAGGCATCCAATTTTACAGGGTTGTTGCTCAGGTAATTGGTGCTGTCCATGGTAAAACTAACATTAGCCTCACTTTTGGTATCCAATTCTGAAGTTTCGGCCGAAAACGTACCGCGCCCGTTATGGTTGAGCTCAGTAACATCAATTTGCATTTTAGTCTCTTCGTCAATGTATGTAAAAGCGCTTTTGTTTATGGCGTAGTCTTCAACATCAAAAACAAAATCACTACTGCTTTTTGCTTCGGAAGCATTTTCGTTTTCCTTGACAATATCGTAATTCACATTGCCAAACTTATCGGTTTTTAAGGTAAGAAGTGCTTCATCTATTACAATGGAATTGACCACTATAGGGCCATCGCTAGGTTTTTTAAACAACTCTTTTACTGACATGGTGAACGCAATATTTTTTGCCGTGGCCAGTGTTTCGTCCTTAAACGGCTCAAAATTGGTAATGGTTAAATCTGAAACACCCACATGGGCTTGTGGAAAACTGCGTAAAAAACTCAGGCTCACATCGCTGAATTCCACCTTGGCATTTAGGTTTTGATTAACCAATTGTTTTACCATATCCTTGATTTTCCCTTGGAAGGCAAAAGGCACAACCAATAGCAAAGTGATTATTATCAAAAAGGTGATTCCTATTATTTTTAAGGCTTTTTTCATCGAGGAAATATTTGTAGAAATATACGTTGTAAATAGATTCTATGCCTAAGTAAGCAAAAAGTTTAATAAATATTTAACCTAACTGCTAAATAAATTGATGCAAACGGTTTAAAGCAGATTAATCTCTTCGCCCGTTTTAAGTTTAAATCGCCTTTTAAAGAGGTAAACGCCCAAGTACAACAGCGGCGTATCGCAGGCCGCTACAATCACTTTAAACAAAAAGCCACTCACTAGCAAACCTTTAAAATTTTCCCATTCGATAATCCCGAACGAGCACAGTAAAAACACAATAGTAAACGTATCGACAAACTGCGAAAACCAGGTTGAAAAGTTATTGCGTAACCACAAGTGTTTTCCTTTTGTGAGCCGTTTCCAAAAATGGTAAACCTGAATATCGACAAACTGTGCAAACAAATACGTAAGCATACTAGCAAAAACCGCAATGGCCGAATTACCAAACACCTTGGCAAACAAACTATCGTTAACGTACGACCACGACGTGGCGGGAGCTACACTGGCCACGTAAATAATCAACAACGAAAACAGGGAGGCAAAAATACCGGTAACCACCACATCGTTGGCGCGTTTTTTTCCGTAAATCTCACTGATTAAATCGGTGATTAAAAAGGTAATGGGGTACGGCAAAACGCCCACCGAAATCTCGAACAACTTAATCCCAAACACCTCAGCATCGAACGGATACCAATAAAAAAACTTTTGAAAAATAAGGTTCGACACCACCAGCGAGGTAATAAACAAAGCCCCTAAAAGAATGTACGTGCGTTGGGCGGCCAGCTTGTCTTTTATGGTCATAAAAATTTTTGATTAATTGAAAACACTCATTTTTTAGAAAGATATCAAAAAAGTCGTCATTCCGAAGAAAGTGAAGAAATCTTTAAAAATCAAGTTTCTGATTATAAGATTGCTTCGAAATAAAATTTCTCGCAATGACATTTATTTATTGCTTTTTAGATAACCTTCTCAATTTTACTTAAAATAAGATAATAAACCCGATTTTTTTGAAGCTGAAACCATAATTTCCTTGCCATTGCTGAGTACAACACTACCACCCTTTCCCTTTACATACTTTATCACTTCGTTTACGTTTACCAAATACGATTTGTGTACTCGGGCAAAACCGCCACCACTTAAAATATCTTCAAAATATTTAAGGGTTTTGCTTACTAATTTTTTCTTGTT
>JAUIKY010000087.1 GCA_030430535.1 Bacteroidia bacterium | reverse complement strand
GCATCACTCCACGGGGCATGTCCTGAAATGTACCAACGGGCTATAAGCCCAGCCGTATGCAATACAAATAAGCCGAATATAATCCATTTGAATACATTTATTGTAATATTCAACGGTTTGCTGTTGTCTTTAAAAATCTGTACAATCAACAAAATGAACATGAAAAACCCAGCGTACAGATACCAACTAAACAATTTCTTGAAAATATCGTACTTGTTATAAAGTATCTCGGTATCGATTTTTTTATCGCTTAACATCACTTCACTACCGTAGCGGTGCTGTGTTTTTTTGAAAGCTTCCAATAGTTTTTCAGCTTCCGAAAAATCGCCCGTTTGCTTCGCTTGGTTTACGGTGAACAAATAAGTTCTGAAACCATTTTTTACAAAGTTGCCATACAGCGAATCTTGTATTACCGAAGGGTCCTTTCGATAATCATAAGTTGAAATCCATTTGTTGTTTTCGTCTTCTGGAATAGGGAAAATCTTTAACGACATCCCCTCTATGGTGTTGTACAGCAAACTAACACGTTGGTCGGTTTCCTTAAATTCTTTTTGAAAGCCATTAGGAATTTGCGCTTTGTAAGCCTCCTCTAAAAAAGGTGCCAATTTATACTCACCCCTTTCGGTGAAAAAATCGGCCAAAGCCACATAGTTTTCAGATTTAGGCGCATTGATAAGCGACCTAATGGAATCGCCTTTTTTCGGCTTTAAATAAATAATAGGCACATTGTACCACAGCATGGGGCTTTCCTGAATGGACAAAAACACTTGGTTGGCATCAAAATCTTCGTAAGTATCGTACTTACTTAATTTACGAAGCATCTCGGACGCATAGGTGTTAACGGGCATCATTCTACCGCTTAAATCCTGAATTACCAGATGACCGAATTTTTCGGCGTGTGCCTTTGGCGTAATGTTAACTTTTAAAATAGAATCGATTTGCGCTTTGGTGGTTTTCGCATGGTTATGACCATCATCGTCCGAATGCTCTTGGGTAAAACCGTACAAACCGAAGCATAAAAACAAAATTGTAAGCACTTTGGCTTTTTTAGACTTCACCTCTTCAAGATGGCGCTTTAAATCACCAAAACGGGAATATTTACTAAACAAAATGGCCATCAAACCAAAATAGAGCATAAAATAACCAATATAAGTAATTAGCGTTCCCCAATAGTCGTGGTTTACAGAAAGGATAGTCCCTTTTTCATCGGGATCGAAACCAGATTGAAAAAATCGGTAGCCATCATGATCCAGAATATTGTTCATGTAAATTTTATAATCGAAATCGCCGGTTCGTTCATCCAAAACGGTTACTTCGCTGGAATAGGCTGAATAGCCGCGCTCGGTACCCGGGTAGCGTTCGGCTTCAAAATCGTTCAGTTTAATTGAAAACGGTAGTTCCAATACTTTCGAACCGTATTTAAAGGCAAAATCCAAGCCGCCGACATTGATTTGCTTAAACTGGCTATTCGTGCCTTTTCCGCCGAGTAATCCTATTTTTTTGGTTTCACCATTTGTAGTGACTTTTAGCACCAAACCATCTTCATCATTCTTAAGCAACTGCGACTTTTGAACCACATCAAAACGGCCTTTTACAACCGGTTTCGGAAAAACCATTTGCATATTACCGATAACATAACGCGAGCGTAACACTAACGGTTGCAAACTATCTTTCTCCAATTTGCCCTGTGCCATCGTAGCCATGGTCATGTACTCACCTTCAAACGGCGAATTTATGGTTAGCGAATCGCCTTGATAGGTAATATTGATAGCCCCATCGGTAGGTTTATTCAATGCAAAAAGGATGTTATGAATGCTACTTACCTGCCCTACTTTTAAGAAGTGGTTGTGCGGCCCAGCCTGCCCAGCTTCCACTATTTTTAAGTATTCCTCGCCATTTTCATCGGGAACAATATCTTCTTCAGCACCAACAATAAACTTCTCCAATTCTATAGTAACGGGCTGTTGGTGGTATTTGGTTTCGATTTTGAATTCGTTTTCCATTCTTCCGGAAAAATCCACTTCGCGCTCAATGGGCAAACGCTGTGGCACACCATCAATCATATAATCGCCATCAATATAAGTGGTGATATATGTTTTTTGTGAAAGAAATGTATTTTCGGTAGCGCCCTCGCGAATGGCCATCATGCCCTCAAAACTCACATAACGGGTAATAAAGGCGCCTATAAGAATAAATATGAACGCGAAATGCAGAATAAAGGTTGCCCATTTTTCTTTTTTATAGAGCCGATACCTAAAAATATTACCCACAAAATTAATAACGAAAAACACCATAATGGCCTCGAACCACCAAGCGTTGTAAATAAGGTTTCGTGTGTAGGGTGTTGGTGATGTTTCCTGCCCGGCATCCAGAATGGTTCCAGTTGCCATAGCGGCGGCAAAAACGATGAATAATACGGCGGTAAGTTTTGTTGAAAAGAAAATATTGGCCAGTTTTTTCTGCATGATAAATACCTGTTTTTAAGGTCGTGCAAATTTAGGGATTTAAGTTTATTTTAGGGTGTTAAAGTATATTAAAAAGTAGGAAGGCAGAAGCATGGAGTTTGAAGATGAAAATACGAAGAAGGAAACCTAAAACACCGAAAGCAAAATACTCTCACAAAGGCGCCAAGACGCTAAGTTACCTTTGAATACTGCTTACTGAAAAACTATCTACCGCACACTCCTTGCCTGAAACATACTCATGTACAGAAAAGTCGCCATTTTTCGGGCGCGCCGTTTGGCATTTTCTGCAACTTCGCCTTTAAAAAGTTCATCAATGGTTTGCAGCCACAGGTTCAACCAGATGCCAAAATGCATTTCGGTAATGCTATGATTGTTTTGCGCATCTACTTTTATATGGGCTTCCAAAGGGTTGCCACGGTATTTGTTTTCCAATTTTCGAGTCATAAACAAACTGCTTTCCCAAAAGGTGGTCAATAGTTGTAAATGCTCGTCCCAGTTTTTTATGGCCTTGTTGAAAATGGGCCCTAAGGTAGCTTCATCCCTAACTTTTCCATAAAAGGTAGAAACCAGTAAAAATATATCCTCGCGGGTATTGATATCATTTTTTGCCATAGATGGACAAAGATAAACCAATAGGTTTTTAAAATGGCGTTTATTGATTATTTTAGCCAAATGATTAATGTGGTACTATTGGGAGCCGGCAACGTGGCCACCCATTTATTTAAAGGATTTAGTAAAACCGATAAAGTATCGGTGGTGCAATGGTTCAATAGAAACTTGGACGCGATTAACCAATACAAAAACCGTGTTGAGATTACCGATAGCCTAAACAATTTAAAAGACGCCGATGTTTATATTTTGGCCGTGAGCGACGATGCCATTGCCGAACTTTCAACCCAATTGCCGTTTGAAGACCGATTGGTGGTGCATACTTCGGGTTGCGTTAATGTGCACGATTTGGATAAAAAACATAAACGCGGAGTACTTTACCCACTACAAACTTTCAGTAAAAATGCCGAAATGGATTTTGCCAACGTACCCATTTGCATTGAAACAATTGATAAAAAAAGTTATCCGCTGCTAAAGGAACTGGCTTTGAGTTTAGGCAGCCCTACAAAACGGGTAAACAGTAACCAAAGGCGGGTGCTGCATTTAGCAGCTGTGTTCGTTAATAATTTCACCAACCAACTATACCGCATTGGCCACGAAATTACCGAAAGCGAAGGCACGGAATTCGACTTATTAAAGCCGCTCATTATGGAAACGGCCAAAAAAGTACAGGACATGTCGCCCTACATGTCACAAACCGGACCAGCCAAACGAGACGACCAAAAAACCATAAACAACCATTTAAAAATTTTAGAGAACGACCACCACAAATCTATTTACGAACTTTTAACCGCATCGATACAACACACCCATGGAAGAAAAAAGCTATAAAGAATATTTAGAACACATTACCACATTTATTTTTGATGTTGACGGCGTATTAACCGATGGCTCAGTAACTATTACCACTAACGGCGAAATGCTCCGCACCATGAACACCAAAGATGGTTACGCCATGAAAACCGCCCTAAATCAAGATTTCAATATCTGTATAATTTCGGGTGGTACTAACGAAGGCGTTCGTGTTCGGCTGAACCACTTGGGGGTAAAAGATGTGTTTTTGGGTTCGGACAATAAAATTGAACAGTTAAACCAATATTTCAGTGAAAACGGCATAAAATCTGAAAATGTGCTCTATATGGGTGATGACATACCTGATTTCCCAGTAATGAAAATGGTTGGCCTACCTTGCTGTCCGCAAGATGCCGTACCGGAAATAAAAGGGATTTCAAAATACATTTCGCATAAAAAAGGCGGCAAAGGGGCCGTTCGCGATGTGATTGAGCAAGTATTGAAAGTACAAGGCAAATGGAACAGAAATTTTGGTGCTAAATACGATTAATTTATAATTTTGGCAAGGAACAACAGAAGACATAGCACAGGATTTGGCTATATAGGCTTTGGCAACAACCAAAGTGTTTTTAACCAATCTGCAAATAAAAGTTTTTCCGCTTTAAAAGAACGGTTAAACCAAGAAACCCATTACCATTACGAGCTTCATTTC
>JAUIKY010000086.1 GCA_030430535.1 Bacteroidia bacterium | reverse complement strand
TTTTAATGGCTATTCCAGTTGCTTTTCTTATCGGCTTTTTAATTAAAAAATTATCGTCAAACCTTTAAACATTGTCGTTTTTAAACCTCATCCGCTGGAAAAATCTTTTGATGATTGCCACAGTGCAATTGCTCATTAAGTACGCGCTTTTAGAACCATTTGGCGTACAGACCAGTTTGGATGGATTCGGTATTGTTCTTTTAATTTTTGCTACTATTTGCATTGCCGCGGCAGGAAACGTTATTAACGATATTTACGATATTGAAACCGACCGCATCAACAAACCACATCGGATTATCGTGGGGAAATCCGTTTCGAAAAACACGGCTTTCAATCTTTTTATTGTGCTGAATATTATTGGCGTGGGTACTGGGTTTTATTTGTCGCACGCTGTGGGGAAACCTACATTTTTTTCGGTGTTTATCATTATTTCCATCTTACTTTATGTGTACGCCACTTATTTAAAGCGCACCTTGCTGATTGGGAATTTGGTTATTTCCTTTTTGGTGGCCATGAGCCTTATTATTGTCGGAATTTTTGAATTGCTCCCCGCAATAACGCCTGAAAACAGAACCTCCCAAATCTTGTTTTTTAAAATAATTTGGGACTATTCCTTATTTGCATTCTGCATCAATTTTTTGCGTGAAATAGCCAAAGATATTGAAGATATTGACGGTGACTACAGCCAAGGCATGAACACCCTACCCATTGCTATTGGTCGGGCTCGAAGCAAAAATATTTTGGCCGCATTAAATTTTATTCCGCTTGCCGGCATAATTTATTATTTGAATACCAACTTTTACAAACAGCCCATTGCTGCAGGGTATTTTCTGCTTTTTGTGGTGGGACCGCTCATTTACATCACCATAAAAACGTTTAACGCTAAAACGAAAAGCGATTTTAGCCATTTAAGCACGATGTATAAATGGGTGATGTGCTTTGGTTTGCTGTCGTTATTACTTTATTTGTTTATTTTGTAGTTTTTGTAGTTATGGATAGGTTCTCTGAAAAGTCTCTCGCTAAGACACAAAAGCGCAAAGTTATTTTTCTTGAAACTACTGAAAACTGAGACTGCGACCGAAACCAAAACAACCAAAACTTTGACCACAAACTGAAAAAACATGCTCAACGAAAAACTAAAAAACCATCATATTATATTAGCATCCGGATCGCCCAGGCGACAAGAATTCTTTAAAAATTTAGGTTTGGATTTTGAAATTCGGTTGAAACCGGTAAAAGAAGAATACCCAAAACGGCTTACCCATTTTGAAATCAGTAATTATTTGGCGCAGTTAAAAGCCCTACCGTTTAAGAACGAATTGCAACCCAACGATATTTTAATTACCAGCGACACCATTGTATGGCACAATAACGAGGCTTTAGGAAAACCCCGTGATGCCAAGGAAGCATTCAACATGTTGAAATCATTAAGTGGCGACACCCACGAAGTCATTACCTCGGTGTGTTTTACCACGCCTACTTTTGAAAAAACCTTGCACGACGTCGCTAAAGTCACTTTTAAGCCACTCACCGACGACGAAATCAATTATTACATTGAAACCTACAAACCATTCGATAAAGCTGGAGCCTATGGCATTCAGGAATGGATTGGCCAAATTGGCGTCACCAAATTGGAAGGATCTTATTTTACAGTCATGGGGCTACCCGTCCACTTAGTTTATAAAACGTTAATGGCCATTGCCAACCTATAATTTGTTTGTAATTTTAAAACAAAACACCATGTTTAAAATTACTGTAAAAGCTCATATTTTAGTTTGGTTCGCCGTAATTCCCTTGTTCATTTCCTGCAAAAAAGAAAAAGAGGAAAATGTTGCACAGCAATGGAAAACAGAATTTAAAGTCGGGAAAAACTTCGAAAAACAACAACTTCCCGAAACATTCAAAAGCTATTGGTATGCTGGCGAAGCCGAAATTTCATCATATAAATTAGAACAAGCCCGCTATGGCGAAATTCGCGAAGGCACGGCCGTATTGGTGTTCGTTACCGAAGATTTTTTGCCCGAAATTCAAGTTAAAGCTGATGTACGAAGCGACAGTACCATCCCAGTTTTAAAGCTAAATGCCACAAAAAATTTCAACACAGGCATTTACCCCTACTCGATTATGCAGAGCACATTTTATCCCGTAAAGAATAACCAGCACGCCCTAAAAGTATCGAGTTCCATTCAGGAGTGGTGCGGGCAGGTTTATAGCCAAATTAACAACCGAAATCAATTTGAAGTAATGTCGCACTCTTATTTTGAAGGCGAGGCCGACGAATCCTTCAAACTTGAAAAGTCTATTTTGGAAAACGAATTGTGGACACAACTCCGCATTGACCCCAAATCGCTGCCCGTTGGGAGTTTAAACATCATTCCTTCATTGGAATTCATCCGCTTAAAGCACATTAAAACCAAAGCATATCAAGCCGAAGCCGAACTCAACGAAGGTCAATACACTATTAACTATCCCGAGTTAAACCGAAAATTGGTCATCAACTTCAACCCTGATTTTCCTTACGATATTTTAAGTTGGGAAGAACGTTTCAAAAGCGGTTTTGGTGATAACGCACAACTGCTCACCACAAGAGCTACAAAGCTAAAAACAATCAAATCAGCTTATTGGAAACAGAACAGCTCTAAGTACGAAAAATTAAGAGATACCTTGTTTTTAAATTAACATGTTCTTCTTTTTTGAATGTATCTTTGCACAACCAACAACCCAAAATTTATGCTTTTAGATTTATTAGAAACTTACCAAAAAGAATTGATAATAAGCGGTATTATTCTTTTTTCATTATTTATAATCCGCTATATCATTCATTTCACCATTACCAAAGTAGCGCGAAAAAACGGTATTAACGATGCCCGAATCCGGCTTATAAGGCGTTACATCACTGGCACCATCTTGCTAATAGCCATACTTTTAGAGTCTCTTGTTTTTGGTAATATAGAAGACATCGCAGTGGTATTTTCGTCTGTTTTTGCTATTATTGGCATCGCTCTATTTGCCATTTGGTCTATTTTAAGCAACATTACCTCGGGCATCATCATGTTTTTTAACTTTCCGTACAAGGTGGGCGACAAAATTGAAATCCACGATAAAGATTTCCCCATTACAGGAATTATTGAAGATATTAGGGCTTTCCAACTGCACCTTAGGTTAGACAACGGCGATTTGGTTACTTACCCCAATAACCTCATGCTGCAAAAAGCAGTGACACTGGTTGAAAAGGATGCCATTGACGCCCCGACGGAAGATGACGGTGAAGCTGTGTAAATTATTATTATATTTAGCTTATAGAACATTTTTTTATGGCTAAAAAACGAAAACTCCGATCTAAAAAACACATCGGGCAAATTCCCGGAAGCGTCATCTATACAGGCGAAAAACAGGACCACAAACTGTTTATTGAAGCTTTCGATTACAACAAAGACATGCATATTGAAAAAGAACTCTTAGACGTTGAAGAGTGTTTCAATTTTGAATTTGGCACCGTAACCTGGATCAACATTAATGGGCTAAACCACGTACATGCCATAGAACGCATTGGCGAACACTACGAGCTGCACCCTTTGGTTCTCGAAGATATCGTTAACATTTCGCAACGGCCAAAAATTGATGAGTATGACGATTATCTGTTCGTGGTACTTAAAATGCTGTATTACGATGCCAACGACAAAATTGTTTCAGAGCAGGTTAGTTTTGTACTCGGCCCCGAATACGTGCTTACCTTTCAAGAATCTGAAGGCGATGTGTTCGATAGCGTTAGAGAACGCATTAGGCAAGGTAAAGGCCGCGTGCGCAGTATGGGTGCCGACTACTTGCTGTACGTGCTCATTGATGCCATTGTTGACCACTATTTTAGTGTGATTGAAATTTTGGGTGATAAAATTGAAGATTTTGAAACCACTATATTTTCCGGTAATGTAGATGACGACATCAGTCAAAAAATCCAAAACCTAAAACGTGAAATTTTAAGGGTACGCCGTGCCATTTTTCCGTTGCGCGAAATTATTAGCCGCGTCGAAAAAGGCGACAATTCTCTTATTGAACCCAAAACCATTACCTACTTCCGCGATGTTTACGACCATTTAATTCAAGTTTCTGAAAACATCGATATTTACCGCGAAATGATCTGGAGTTTAATGGACATGTACATGACCACCATTAGCAATAAAATGAACGAGGTGATGAAAGTCCTCACCATTATGGCTTCCATTTTTATACCCCTAACCTTTATTGCCGGCATTTACGGCATGAATTTCGAATACATCCCCGAACTGCAATACCGCTACAGCTATTTTATACTTTGGGGCGTAATGATTGTCATGTTTATTGCCATGCTTATTTATTTTAAACGGAAAAAGTGGCTGTAAATTTATAGGTATTTACTTATATTTATCGGAGTAAATATAATGGGGCTAAACGCAATTGCGTTTAGCCAATTGTTGTGGTTAATGTCGAAAAACCGAGAAACTAAATGAATAAGACAATATTTGAGATTACTAAAATGGACTGTCCTTCGGAGGAAAATCTAATCCGAATGAAATTGGACGGAATTTCAAGTATTGCGAATTTGGACTTTGACATTCCCAACCGAAAACTGACCGTTTTTC
>JAUIKY010000044.1 GCA_030430535.1 Bacteroidia bacterium | reverse complement strand
GTTTTTATAATCTGGTTACGGCTACTGGCATCGTTAACGCCCAGCTTAGCTGCAATTTGTTTATAGTTGTAAGATTGGTTTCTATCTTTTTTTAAAATACTTAGAATGGTATTTGTTAGGTTGGAAATGCCTTTTTTGCTGGATTTCCTTTTTCTCTTTTTACTCATTAATTTTTGTAATCTATTTTGTTTCCTAAGATACTAGGAAAAACTGTTATAAAATAGCTTTATTAAGGCGAAGATTAAGCTATTTGCTTTTACAAAGCTACGGTTTTAAAATTTAACAAGATTTTTTCAATGTTATCTTAAGGTGAATTTAACTTATCCACATTATATATTATAATATCTATTTCTTTTAAAAATTTAAAAAATAAAATGATGGTTATTATAGGCTGTTAATATCTGGTATAACTTTTTTAAGTTTTATTTTGATTACAATAAATTTACGTTCTGTTAAAAGGTAATTAACATTGTGAATTATTTTAAAAGGTTAATTTTTAATTGATTTCAAAATTTAATCCACAGTTGTTAACAACCAAAATTAACGGTTTATAACTCATAACTTTTTTAAAATAGATGTTTATATCGATCTTATTTTGGTCTGAAAACATCTCCAGAAAAAACGGATTAAAAATTTGGATTTTATCTTCTGGTTTTTGTTTGAAAAAATAATTGAATAATCCCAATTTTAATTTTACAAAACTATCAACACTTATTAACAAGTAATGAATACTTCCGTCCACAATGTTAATAAAAACGAATTCCAGGAGACCAAGCCTCGTGGTTACCGCTGAAATTGCGATGCAATAAGCACAGTCGAATTTGTCATTCCCGTGAAAACAGGAATCTAAATAACAGAATTTCTGGTTTTATAACAGAATATTATTATGTAAGATACTTGAGCATCTGAACCATTTCAAGTATAGTTAGTTCACAGAAATTCTTTATTAATTGTTACCTTTGTAAACCGATACCATAATATGTATAAAATGAAAATTTCAATAGGAAACGACCACGCCGGAACCGATTATAAACAAGCCGTTGTAAAACACCTTGAAGCTAAAGGGCATACCATTATTAACCACGGTACCGATGCTAATGACAGTGTGGATTACGCCGATTTTGTACATCCGGTAGCCAACGATGTTGAAAACCAAAAATCGGATTTGGGCATCCTTATTTGTGGTAGTGCCAATGGCGTGGCCATGACGGCCAATAAACACCAAAAAATCAGAGCGGGATTGGCATGGAACAAAGAAATTGTTCATCTTATCCGAAGCCACAACAACGCTAATATTTTGTGTATTCCGGCACGATTTACGGCAATCCAACAAGCTATTGAAATGGTCGATGTATTTTTAAACACCGATTTTGAAGGTGGCCGCCACCAAAACCGAATCGATAAAATGCCTGTTTCTTGCTAAATGGGGCACAGCCACTCGCATAACCACGTACATGCACACACCGATTTAAAAGGGCGCAATCTTTTAATTTCCATTTTTTTAAACATCCTTATCACTACCGCTCAGGTGGTGGGCGGATTGGTTTCTGGAAGTTTAGCGCTTTTAAGTGATGCGCTGCATAATTTCAGCGATGTACTGTCGTTGGTGGTGAGCTATGTGGCCAATAAACTGTCTAAAAAAGAAGCCTCGTTCGACAGGACTTTTGGTTATAAACGGGCCGAAATTTTAGCGGCTTTTGTAAACGCTTCCACCTTAATAATTATAGCTGTTTTATTGATTATTGAAGCGGTAAAACGTTTTCAAGATCCCGAACCCATAAAATCGGGGTTGGTGATTTGGTTGTCGCTATTGGGTATTGTGGCCAACGGATTAAGTGTACTGTTGCTTAAAAAAGATGCCCATAACAACATTAATATGCGCAGTGCGTATTTGCATTTGCTAACCGATATGTTGGCTAGTATTGCGGTGCTTATTGGCGGACTTTTAATGAAATACTATCAGCTATTTTGGGTGGATAGTGTACTCACGTTTTTAATTGCCGTTTACTTAATTTTTGTGGGTTACGATTTGTTAAAGACCTCCACTAAAATGATTATGCTGTTTACGCCCGGCCATATTAATATTGAAGAGGTGGTAGAAACGGTTAATAAGCTTCCGAAAGTAAAAAAATTGCACCACGTTCATATTTGGAATTTGAGTGATAACGAGCTGCATTTGGAAGCGCATTTAGATCTAAAGGAAGATTTATCTATTACGCAATTCGACGCACTTTTAGAGGATATTGAAAACCTCTTGCACGAACAATTCAACATCAACCATGTTACCATTCAGCCGGAATTCAATAAAAATGACGATAAGGGCGTAATTGTTCAGGATTGATTTTCCTTTTTAAGTGTATATTTTGTCATGTCGACATTAGGAGACATCGCATAAGAAAGGCTTTTAGATATTTTTTTGTTTTTATATTAAATTATGCGATTTCTCACATCCGTTTGAAATGACATTAAAATAACTTAACTTTCTATTTTACATATCATGTTAACAACCATAGTAAAATCCTTCGAAGAACTCACCAAAGAAGAACTTTATAAATTACTGCAACTTCGCAATCAGGTTTTTGTGTTGGAACAACATTGTATTTACCTCGATTTAGATGGAAAGGACCAAAAGGCACTGCATGTTTTGGGTTATAAAAATGAAGAATTAATTGCTTATACCCGGATTTTTAAACCAGGCGATTATTTAAAGGAAGCCAGTATTGGTAGGGTATTGGTGGTAAAAAATGAAAGACAGCATAATTATGGGAAACAAATTATGGAAGCTTCCATAAAGGCGATTAAAGATTATTTTAAAACTTCTGCCATTCAAATTTCGGCGCAGTGCTATTTAAGAAAATTTTATGGTGATTTAGGTTTTTTGGAGTTTGGCGAGGAGTACTTGGAAGACGATATTCCGCATATAGGCATGATTGCTAACTTATAAACGCAACCTTTTTATCTATTCTGCATCAAATAAAAAAAACACACCAATGAAAATAATTAAAGGTATTTCAGTTATCATTCTTGGAATTATACTTAGTTGTTGTAGTGATGAAACAAAAGAAAAAGAATGTATTGCCAACAAAACAGAATATGTTACGTCTGTTAATTCACCTTCAAGCGGAATGGTTGATGAAACAATAAATATTGAAGTAAATTTTCAAGTTTATAATGGGTGTGGAAATTTTGGTAGATTTATTGAAACCGAAAATACAAATTCGAGAACCATTGAAATTGAAGCCCGATATGAAGGCTGTATTTGTACAGATGATATGCCGATACGTACAGTTAATTATGAATTTTTAGTAAACCATTCTGGTGATTACGAACTGAAATTTAAATCAAGCCCAACAGAATTTATCACCGTTAATTTAACTATAAACGAACCGTAATATTCACCGTTTCAAAGCAAAATATCCCTTTAAAACATTTCGATTATTTAATACAATCACATACCAATAACTATCGGTGGGCATTAATTGGCCATTAAATGTGCCGTCCCAACCACTAGTGTTTGATGATAAAAATTTAAGCAATTTTCCGTAGCGATTGTAAATCGTAATATTATTGATAAGGTTGTTGTTATCAATCACTTTCCAAACATCGTGCATGCCGTCGCCATTGGGAGTGAAATATTTTGGTATGTAATATTCATCATCAGTAATTAAAACATAAAAACTCGATTCATTGCTGAAGCAAGCCGTTTCATCATAAATATAAATAGTTTGTGAAGTAGTAATAATATCGCCAGCATTCAAAGTATTTCCAGAACCATTCGTATTTGTAAAATAACTACCGTTAACTAAATTAGGAAGCGTGTAGCTGGTACCGATAACATCCTCCAATTCATCAACGGGAACAAAACCATTACAGTCGTTAATATTTTGTACATAATTGTTGAACGAATCGGGCATCCAATCTGTACGGTCGTCATTAAGGTTATCAACAATCACGCAGTTTAAATCTGGATTTCCACTGAAATAAACCGAAGTCATATTATTGTTATTTCCATTTTTTAGGTTTAAATAACAAAGTTGGTTGTTGCTACAATTCAAATCGGTTAGGCTTGGGTTGTTCGAAAGGTCTAATTCATAAATGCTATTTTCATAACAAATTAAAACGCCTAAACGGACATTATTTTGAAGGTTTAAGTTTGAAATTTGGTTTTGGTCGCAACTTAAATAAGTGAGGTTTAAGTTATTTTCAATATTTAAATTTGAAATGATATTGTTTCCGCATTGCAATCGGCTTAAACCTATATTATTTGAAACATTTAAGGTAGAAATTTGGTTTCCTTCACAGACCAATATATTCAATTTGGTATTGTTGGTAACATCTAAATTTGTTAAAATATTGTTTTCGCAACGCAATGAAATCAGCTCCCTATTTAGGCTAACATCAAGGTTAGTTAACTGATTGTTGAAACACCATAAACGCTGTAAATTAGACGTGTTTTCAATATGAATGGTTGTTAACAAGTTATCGCTACAATATAACTCGGTGATATTTGTGTTTTGGCTAACATCCAAAAATGTCAGGGCATTATCAGAGCAATCCAGATTGGTCAACGCCTTAAAATCTTCAATTCCTGTAAGGTCTAAAATGTTTTTTGAAACGAGGTCTAAATCAGTTACAGTATTGATATTTGCTGTGGGAACTTGGCCGTTAATAGGAGGGGAGTCGTAACCCAAATCAATCAAGGCCTGTTCAAAATTGGAATCTGGAATAGTGGTATTTTGACAAAAACTTTTAAAGCTTATCAAACAAAAACAAACTATAAAACCAATTTTATGGGGCATAAGCTTTTAATTGGCATTGCCGACGTAAGTAATCACTATTTCTACACGCCTATCGAACTTCGGGTCGCCACCCAACGGAAATTTACGGCGCATACCCAGATGCCGCATACGTTTTTTGTCTACACCTTTTTTTGCAAAATAATCGTAAACGTACTTGGCCCGGGCTTCCGAAAGGTTGCGTTTTTTTGTTTTTCTATCAACGGCATCACGGGTAAATTGGGTACAGCACACATGCCCTTGAATGGTAAAATAAATATCGTCGCGCTCTACCAAAGCTTTGGCAATATTTTCTAAAGTCTTTTTAGAACCAGGTGTTACAGTGGCATAACCGGTTTTAAACAAAATATTTTTAAAAACGATTTTATCGCCTACGGCGCTTTCATTTATTAAATCTATTTCGGTTTTTTCCTCAGGTTTTTCAGGGGTTACATCTGCCACCTCTACTTTTTCGGGTTTTGGTGGTTTGGGCTTCACTATAATTTCCACCTTTCGGTTTAGCCCCCTAATTTTTAAAAGGTCCTTTTCTTCAACTACTTTTAAAAGAATTTTTCCTTTACCATCAACGTTTGAAATGAGGTCTTCACTAATCTCATTATTGGCAAAAATGGCTTTTATAGCATCGGCACGTTGTTGCGAAAGTTTCAGATTATAGGTGTCGGCACCACGGTCATCACAAAAACCAAAAATGGAAATAGACTCGATATCCACATCCGAGATGTTAGAAATAAACAACAACAATCGGTTTTCTTCAGTTGGGGGTACCACAAATTTATCGGTATCGAAATAAACTTCGTGCGTTAAGTCTTTTTGCGGAAAAGCAATGAGACTGTTGAAAGTTAATAATATTAATACCAATAATTTACGCATAGTAGGATTTAGAATAGATGGATAAATATACTATTTTTAATCGAAAACCACCGTTAATGCCTATAAACAGGGCTTTTTTACGGATGATTGAACAAAAAATCTATTGCCCTAAATACCCATTGTATGTAGATAGGTTACCTAAAATATCGGTAGCTTTCTTTATTTCGGGGTTATGGGTTTTATAATATTCGTAAAGTCCTTCACGGTACACATAGCGTTTTACGATTTCTTCGGTAAGCAGTTTTAGTAAAAAATCTTTGTTTTCGTCAATGACACTTTTTTTAGATTGTTCTAAATTTGAAATTAAAGTGTTATAATCCTTTTCAATATCGTCGTTCAATTCTTCTTTTTTAGCCGTTTCGAACGCTTTTTTAAGGGCTTTTTCGGTATCGGTTTCAAATGAAAAATTATTGGATTTTAGGAAACTTTTAAACTCTGAAAAATCTTGATTTGTAAGTTTAAAACCATCTATATTTTCGATGTTGTGCTTGTAATAATAATTTGTGGCAAAATCGAAAATTAAATTGTTGTTAACAATAGCTGTGGTAATAGGTGAAGTTTTATAAGTACCCATAGGCACGTCGGGATACACGCCGCCGCCATCAAAAACCTTTCGCCCGTTTTTGGTTTTAAACTCGTGATAATTTTTTTGGTCGATTTTAACGGCTTCACCTTTTTCGTTCCTGTTCCAATAATCCAAAGCCTGAATACAACGACCTGAAGGCGTATAATATCTGGAAATGGTGATTTTAACCTGAGTACCGTAAGTCAATTGTTTTGGGCGTTGTACCAAGCCTTTACCAAAGCTTCTGGAGCCCACAATTACCGCACGGTCTAAATCCTGTAAAGCCCCCGATACAATTTCGCTGGCCGAGGCACTTTTTTCGTCAATTAAAATCACCAACGGAATTTCAGTATCGATAGGTTCACGTTGGGTAAGGTAGGTGCGGTTGTACTTTTTAACCTTCGATTTTGTAGTTACCACCAATTGCCCTTTTGGAACAAAAAGATTCACAATATTAATGGCTTCGTTTACCAATCCGCCAGGATTTCCGCGTAAATCCAAAATCATTTTTTTGGCGCCTTGTGCTTTTAAATCGCGTAGGGCATAATTGGTTTCCTCGAAGGCTTTTTGGCTAAACCGGCTCAACACAATATAGCCTGTTTTATCATTAATCATTGAAAAATGTGGAACAGCCTTAATTTCCACTTCGGCACGGTTTATAGTAGCGGTTTGGGTTTTGCCTTGGCGTTTAAAAGTCACTTCAACCGAAGAACCTGGTGTTCCTTTTAGCAAATCGCCTGCGTTTTCTTTGTAGTTGGCCACTAGGGTATTGCCTACTTTTATAATTTCGTCTCCGGCCTTTAAACCAGCTTTATCGGCCGGATAATCTTTGTATGGTTCAACAACAATCAATTTATCTTTTAAAGTCTGAATTTTAGCCCCAATGCCCGTATAATCGCCCGTGTTGTTAATTCTTGCCGCTTCAACATCCTGTTCGTTCATAAAGTTGGTGTAGGGATCCAAATCTTCCAGCATGCTTTTTATGGCAGTGTCCATAAGATCGGCCGGATTGGTATCATCAACATAATTCATGTTGAGTTCTTTAAACAGCGTGGTGAAAATTTCTATCTGTTTGGCGATTTCAAAAAAATCGTTTTTAAAAGCGGTGGTACTAAAAAAAACAACTCCAGCTAAAATGGGGATTATGATTCTTTTCTTTAATATGCGTTTCATCTATTTGTATTTTTTAACAACTTGTTTTTAGGTGTTTGTTTGTGTTGTTTTGGTAGTCATCGAAATGATTTGACCATTCCATGCCAAACGCGCACTATGGGCTTTTACTCTTATTTATCCATTTTCTTAAAAAGAAAATTCCGATGATGAGAATGATAATAAACGGCCAAATATGTAAAATTCCCAAGAAAAATAAGGAAATTCCGTTGAATCCCGATTTTATGGCATTCCACATTTTTGTGCCGTACGATTTGGCTATGGGCGCTTCGGAAGTGAGTTTATAAAATTCAATTTCCAAAGTACTAAGGGATACTTGGTTTTGAAGGTAATTTAACCGACCTTGTTTGGCTTCTATTTCTTCCCTGATGGTTGACAGTTCGCGCTCTATTTCCAACATTTCCTTAACGTTTTTGGCTTTGTCCAACAATTCCAAATAACGATTTTCCAATTGTTTTTTAGCTTTTAATCGGGCTTCCAAATCAATGAATTCTTCGGTAACATCTTTTGCCGAAATTCGTTTTTCATCAAAATACGATACGTTTTGGCTTACGGCATCTAATGCCTCCTGAAAATGGGTGGTTGGTATTCTAATAACCAGACGGCGTGTAACTCTGTTGAATGAATTATTGGAATTATCGTCCTGAATAAATCCCTTGTTGGCCTGTACCACATGTTTTATATCGAGATAGGTTTTATCTAAATCTCGGGTTTCAAACCGTAAAAAAGAAGTTTTAATGATTTTTTGAGGCGATGCTTCGGAAGGAACGGCCATAGCATCATCAACAGTAGCCATTTTTTCAACACTGTGCATTACTTCAGGTTCGGCATAATCAGCAGTTGAGTTTTCATTCGATGGGCCTTTAGAGCACATTAATGGAAAAAAAAGAACTAAAACATAAGAGAGTAGTTTCATAAGTGCTTTATTTTACTGCTTTTCCTCTGAAATTTTGTTTAAAAACTTGGCAAACAAATGGTTCATTCGGTTTTCTACTTGATCAAAAGTGGGTTTTTCTTTGCCAATGTACAAAATCATAAACGCGTGTGGCGCCGATAAATTGTTAAAATACTGCGCTTTATTTAATCGGTAAGCCTCTCGAAGCAAACGTTTTATACGGTTTCTGGCCACAGCAGTTTTAAAATTTCGTTTGCTGACCGAAACTCCGGTTTTGGCGATAACATCATCATCAAAAGTAGTGCCTAAATACACCAAACGCAACGGAAATGCCGAAACCGATTTACCTTCGGTAAACAGTTGGTCTATCAGTTTTTTGCTTTTTAGCTTCTCTTTTTTGCCGTAGGTGAATTTCAATGCGCTGATTTTATTGCCAAAGGTAGCAAAATATAAAAAGCGTTTTTTAATAAGAATTTCGATTTGGTGAAAGGAATTATCTTTTCACGGTATGCTTAGCCACAGTAAACGTTTTTCCGGCCACGTTGGTTAACCATCCCAGATGGGCTTTTGGGTCTTTGGCGAGGGCTTTTAAAATAGCGGTAGTGGTTTTGGCCAACTGAGTACCATCCTCTAAAAATTGATAGGGCTGCTCTATATTTTTCAATACGTATGAATTGGCATCGCAGCCTGCTTGCATAAGTATTTTCATTATAAATTCGGCATCCAAAGCTTTGTAGGAGGGGTATGTGCCCTCAAAAATTCCAGCCACGGTGCCTGCAAATTTTGGGTCTTCTTTGCAACGGCCTATCAATATTTTTAAAAACGACATCCAAATGGGTTCCAAACTTTTATTTTTTCCAAATTGAACGAGCAAATTAGACAGTGAAAAATCGTATTCCAATTCGTCTTCAATGGTTTTTTGATAGGGCATTAATACATCCAAACTAAAATCATTGATTTTTGAACATTCTTTTATGGTTTGGTAAGCCCACCGCGCACTCAAAACCGCATATTGGATGCCGTCGCCACTAAGCGGATTAATCAACCCCGCGGCCTCGCCCACAAGCATAACCCGGTTTGAAACTACCGGATTTTTTGGGTCGTAAAACGTAATGGGCCAGCCTTGAACTTTTTCGGTTGCTGTACCATTACCCAGTCGTTTTTTTAAATCGGCATTGGTGTCAATAAAATTTGAAAAGCATTTTCGAACCTCCGAAACTTGTTGCGGACACGTTTTAAACACCATGGCCATACCCACATTGGCATCGTGTTGCCCTTTTGGAAAAAGCCAATAAATCCCCGGGAAATTCTCTTTGTTGAAATATACGTCCACACGGTTTCTCGGGCCGTTTACATTTTTATAATACGAACGAAGACCCAAGAGTTGATAAGCCGGATCGGGGGAGTTGCCACGTAATTGCCTGGCTACAATCGATCTGCTCCCGTCAGCACCAACAATAAGTTTCGAGGTAATTTGCTGATCCAAAGCACCAACTTTGTAATTAGCGGTTACTTTTAGATTGGTTACCTTAAAATCCGTAACCCGAGCTCCTTCAATAAAAGTCGCACCGGCCGATTTTGCTGCATTGTAAATCATGAAATCCAGCTCAATTCTAGGGATAATCCGCGCATGGAAAGGCAGTTCATCGGGCTTTTCCAGTTCAATAAATGTTTGGTCATTTTCCATAAACAGTCCCACCTTTTCAATGGCATTGGCCTTTTTAAAAGTATCGGTTTCGGTAATGCCCATATTGTGGAGTTCCTTTAGCGCAATGGGGCTTACGCCATCGCCGCAAACTTTGTCCCTGGGGAAACGTTCGGCCTCGATAACCACCGTTTTAATATTGGCTTTTGAAAGATGATAAGCCAACGAACTGCCCGCAGGGCCACCGCCAACAATAAGCACATCGCAATCTACTGTTATGTTTTGCTTAATATGAATCATCTTCAATAATCTCTATTTATCATGTACAAAATGATGGTTTCCAGAAAAGCTTTATCTTCGGAATCCTTTAAATGTGAAAAATGGGTGTAAAACTCTTTTAGGGCAGCCCCGGCCAAATATTGACTTGTTTTTTTGGCATGGATGATGGATTCGTATTTATGCATCAGTTCCAGAATGTGTTTCGCATCTGTCATGGTTCTTTCCAAAACCGGAGTGCCCAAATAATTTTCTATCAACGATTTTTCTTTTTTTGAACATTCCGAAAGCAAATGAATCAGCATCAACGTGCGTTTGCCTTCAATAATATCGCCGCCAATTTCCTTTCCGTAGGCACTCTCTTCGCCCACCAAATTGAGAATATCGTCCTGAATCTGAAATGCAGCGCCCATAAAATAGCCCAACCGATTAAAATTATCGGGATTAACGCTGCCTTTGCTCCCAATAAGCGCACCGATGCGAATAGGCTGAATGCAGGTGTACCAACAGGTTTTTTTAAGAATCATGCGCAGATAATCGCTTTCCGAAAGGTCGCAGCGGTTATCCTGTCGCCAGCCGAGTTCTAGGGCTTGTCCTTCGGCCGATTCAGTAATAAGATGGTAGACTTCCAAAAAAATACGTTGTGCCAATTTTTCGCCCAATAGCGTTTTGTTGTGCCAAAGCGGGAAGAGGCTCAAGGCATTCATCATATCGCCCACGTTAATGGCTATGGCCCTGCTATGGGTGGTGTGCATCGTGGGTTTGTTTCTACGGGAGAGGCTTTCGTCTTCTACATCGTCATGGATTAGGAAGGCATTGTGGAGCATTTCAAGGGTTACGGCGCTAAATTTAGCCTCACTCAATTGTCCGCCATGAGCGCCACAACTGGCTATGCACAACCCCGGCCGGAAACCTTTACCACCGCGGTTGGGATAATCTAAAACTAAATCGTACAAATATTTTTTGGGCTCTTTTTCGGGTACAAAGGCATGTATGCCACGGAGGGTTTCAGCCCCGTAGTATTTCAATTTCGATTTCATTTCCAAAACATCCATCGCAGCACAATTTTTTTGAAATTTTAGTACTTCAATCCACAACTTCCAAAGCCAATAGTATTCTAATTTTTGGATTATTTACATCGGTTAAAAAGGCGTTGTAATACCCAACTATACTATTTTTTGGAAGATTTATACTGATGTTAACATCCTTTTCCTCCTGGGGTTTCAGTTGTACCGTTTTGGGCTCTATTTTAATGGCTCTAAGTCCTATTTTTTGTGAACCACTGCCTAAAAAATCCGATTTTCTGAGTTCAATGGTACTGGTTTCGTTTTCCGAATCGTTGAACAGGCTCAAATTAAGTGTTGTGGTTTCTCCCGCTTTTAAAGGATGTTCGGGCTCCAGAAAAATAACATTGCCATTTGATGGTTTTGAGGCACTTTTTGGAGTAGACTTATTTTTTTTAGAAGCAGACTTCGTTTCGTTTTTCAAGGTTTCAAGAACCTCGTTCATTTGGCTGGTAATGGAAGCAAAGCCATCAATTACCAAATCGAGTACTTCGTGCGAATCACGCCTAATGCGGTTCAT
Source organism: Bacteroidia bacterium (assembly GCA_030430535.1). Taxonomy (GTDB): domain Bacteria; phylum Bacteroidota; class Bacteroidia; order Flavobacteriales; family Flavobacteriaceae; genus Flavisericum. The sequence goes on along the minus strand of JAUIKY010000044.1, from coordinate 14,859 downwards.
CAATGCATCGGGGTTGCTTCTTAGTTCGTCAACATCAATCAGTTTTTTTTCAATGTTTTTGGCAGCTAAAATACCCGCGGCGATTTCTTCCTCTAAAATATTAACAGCAGAATTGACGATATTCTGTGCTTTGTTCACCACGCGGTCGGGGTCTATCCACGATTCGTTTTTATCCTTTTTCGATTGGCTCGCACCCGATGTGTTTTTTTTACTATTTTTTCGATTTGGCATTGGCGGTTTTGGTTTGTGGGGGTTGCACATTGAGGTGGATTCTGAAAAAAGAAGGCTCGTAGCCTACCACCGAAGCATTACTGAAATACATATTGGGCGGCGTGTTTTTTGGAATCCGTAAGGTGATTTTTACCGTGCTCGACTCACCGGGTTTTTGGGTGAATTTTTCCGGACTGAAAGTAGTTTTGATACTTGGAAATTCCACAGACTCGCTGTTTATGAAAATAGAATTGGTAAGTTGGCATTCGGCGGTTTCGGTTTTAGTGTTTTCCAAAACAAATTCCAAAGTTACGCTTGAACCCGCTTCAGCATTGGCCGACAGTTCAAAAGCTGGCTCTGTCACCGTTTCATTTTCATTGTTTCCCGCATTTAAAAATGCATCCATCATACCCAAACCCAATTGCATGGCTTGGTTATAATATTCTAAATTCAATTGGGCATACGCTTTAAACGCCTTGCTGTACTGTTCGGGCTTAAAAACAAACAGATTGCTAGACTTGTTGGGTTGTTTGCTCCATTGGTTAAGCATACTTAAGCTTTGGTTCATGTATTTTTTATTGAGTTCCAAAGTTTGCTTAAACAAGGTTTCCAAAGGCTGATTGTCGGTTGTTTTGGCCATATTTTAAGTGTTTTCTCGGTCTCGGTTTTGTTGGGGTTCGCAGTAAAAGTGCGATTGCCAACTTTGCCATTTCAGTTTGAATTTTTTCTCTTCGTAAGGCGTCGCAGTGGTAGCATGGTGGTCGGCCACATAAACGGTCAAACAAATATTTTGGTTGTATTCCTTTTCTCGAAGCACAATTTCCGCAGAATATGTGCCATTACTAAAATTGGCGAGATCGAGTACCAATACCACGCGCTCGGAAGCATGCGGTTGAAGTGACACACTATTTTTATTCAGCTTGGGTTGCGAAGGTGCTAACGTGCCATCTTGGTCCGTTAATTCGCGAGTACCTACTTGATAGGTTTTGGCCGTACTACAATCATTTTTCACTGTAAACGGAACCAAAATACGCTCTCCAGACATTGCTTTTCTATTGATCGAAGCGATGCAATGTGGCGGACATTTTTCTTTTGGCGCACAGCAATTTTCGGTATTCATCATCACTTTAAGAGGGTTTAAAGCACTTTTACCCAACTGCCCCATTTGCTCACTAACAGGCGCGTTGTTCCCTATCATATTTTCCAGCAAGGTGCCGTAAAACTGTATTGACATGTCCGAAAGGGTTTGTATATTTTCCATAACGGCATCGCTAAAGACATTAGATTTTAGTTTTCTGTATTCCATGGCTTAGGTGATTTTAGATTCTTGATGCGATTTTATAACAAACGATAATTCTTGGTCCCAAAACCGAACATTCAAATCGTAGTCGTTATCGGCTTGGGCTTCCTTCGGCATCACAAAAGAAAAAGTAACCAGCATCTGCTTGCCGGGTTTTATTATTTGTCCGGCTTCGGCAATTTTGGCGTTGGCCCAATTGGGTAATTGTTCTTTGATGTGTTGTGTAATTTGGTCCATGGTCGCGTTAAAACCATTGGCTTTTCTGTCCCTCACTCCAAAACCAAAGGCACGGCACAGCATATCCATATCGAGAGCTGCCACGTGTTTAGGGTTGGGGATTTGAAAATCGAGATTGCCCCTGTTTAAAACGGTAAAACTAACGCTGTGTTTTGTGCCCGGAGCAGTACCCTGAAGCGTAAATTCATTGGGTTGCACCGCCACATTAATACTGGGTTGCACCACTAACTGAACTTGTTTTTTTTTGCCCTTAATTTCTATGAATTGATGATAAGTGCCCGGTGGTGTTTCTGGAGGAAGGCTAACAGTGAGCGGCTGTAATTTGGTTTCGCCGGCTCTTAGTTTGGTATTCATATACAAGGAAATATCACTTAGTTTATTTAAACTTTTGCTGGTAGTTGGTTTTAGACCGATGTAGCGAATTCGGGTGTTGGTTTTATCGGTGTTGCGTAACTGTACCGTACCGATTAACCGTGTTGGTGCACCGTTTAAAATGATGGTTTCATCTCCAAAATCGATATTTTCAATTGGAGCATTGGGTACTTTGGTCATCATGGCGTTTGTTTTTTGGTGTCGGTTACTCGAATGTCACTCCTTTTCGGGAAGGGTCGTGTGTCGGGTTGGCAACAATCGTCTTCGCAGAGTTCAGCCGATGTGGGCACGTAAGGTTCGGTAATAATTTGCCCTTCGCCACTGGTGCATATACTAAAAAATTCCACCCCCATCATTTTAAAGCAAATATTGGTGTAATTGGGTATACGCACCCGATGTTTCATCAAATCTTTGATGTCTTGCAACGTAAACCGAGGCAGATTTAAAATTTCCATTTTATTGTCGGTTGCCACGGGTTCTTTTACATCTCCGGTAAGTTTTAATGTGTTGGTGGTATTCAGGTTGCCGCTGATAATGTTTTGTACACTTCCGGAAAGTGCCGTTGCAATTTGTCCGGAGTGTCGGGCATCCATTCCGCCCGATAATTCGGTGTCAACATCAAAAGGCGCATCGGGTTGAATGGTGTGGTGGTAATTGGTAGGAATTCTTGGCGTACTCATAGCGTGAAGAAATTTACTGTTAGCTCCTTAAAGGTAGTAAAAATTTCACGATAATTGAACGTAAATATTTAAATTTTAGATAGTTGTGTGTTTGGGTTAAAATGGATTTTTATTGAAAATTTGGTTGTTTTCGATGGTCAATTATTTTTTCATTGCCTTAAGCCGCTTTACATAGTCTTTATAAAGTTGTCTCCAACTGCGCCCATTATTGTTTAAATATTGCTCGTTTTTGGTTTTATAGATTTCAAAAATGGCCGAAATCTGTTTCATATTTTTAAAATCGATGGCCATCTCGCGGGCTTCTTTTAAGTTTTTTAATAGCTCGGCATCTTCTTTTGGAGTCATATCGGTTACAATTTCACGATAGGCTTTCATAGTAAAATCGACTTTCCCAATGGTGTATTTATCTAAAATAGTTTCTACTTGGTCTTCAGTAAGATGAGCTCTTAAGGTGGACATTAAATTAGTGTGAACGCTTTCTGGCATGGCCGAATCGGCGATGATGGAGCGGTCTAAATCACTCAATTTTTCACCTGTTCTAGGGTTTATTCCTGTAGGTACTGTGGTATAGGGGTGGCTGTTGTGCCAGTTTCTCACCTCGGTTAAATGGGTGGCAATCGCTTCGGTAACTTGCTCGGCTTTGTCGCTATCTTTTAAGTTGAGTTCTTCAACCCAAGATTCGGCTTTCTCCCATTGTTCGGTGTTTTTTAAAGCTTGTGAAAAGCCAATATTGGCAGAAAGTACATGTGTTAGTATTAATAGTTTAATGCAATGTTTAGTCATATTTATGTTTTTTGTATGAAAAACCCAAAGGTAATTCAAAAGCTGTGCAATCTCAAAAATCTATTTAAAAACCTGAAATTACCAAGCTTTTTCCCAATCTTTCCAAACCGGTTCCAATCCATTATTCTGCAGCATTTCAGCAATGGTTTCGGTGGGGCGTTCATCGGAAATTTCAAACTGTTCCAAAGATTGCGGCTCAACCACATAACCACCAGGATTGGTTTTCGATTCGGCGCTCATAGAGGTAATACCCAAATGCACAATGTTGTTTCTGAAGGTTTCGCTTTCGCGGGTACTCATCGAGAGTTCCACGTCTTCATCCAATAGCCTAAACGCACAAATGGTTTGTACCAAATCGTGGTCGGTCATTTCAACTTTAGGCTCCAATCCTCCAGAATGCGGACGTAATCGTGGGAAAGAAATGGAATACTTGGTTTTCCAATAGGTTTTTTGAAGGTATTTTAAATGCAAAGCCGTAAAAAAACTATCGGCACGCCAGTCTTCTAAACCAAATAAAGCTCCGATTCCAATTTTATGGATACCGGCTCTGCCCAGTCTGTCGGGCGTTTCCAATCGGTAGTTAAAATTCGATTTTTTCCCTTTCGGGTGATGTTTTTTGTACTCGGCCCGGTTATAGGTTTCTTGATACACCAAAACAGCGTATAGGTTGGCTTCAATCAATTCTTCGTATTCGTCTTGGTCTAATGGCTGAACCTCAATAGTAATGTTTGAAAATTGATTTTTAATCAATTCCATCGCGTGTTTTATGTACGGCACACCCACAGTTTTATTGGCTTCACCTGTGACGAGCAAAATATGGTCGTACCCTTTTTGTTTTAAAAAGGCGACTTCCTTTAAAATTTCAGCGTCGGTTAAGGTTCGGCGCGGAATTTTATTGGTCATACTAAATCCGCAATACGTACAAATATTTTGACATTCATTACTTAAATACATGGGCACATACATTTGAATGGTGTTGCCAAAACGTTTTTTTGTAATAAGTTTACTTTGCTGTGCCATTTGCTCCAGATAAGGTTTGGCAGCAGGTGAAACGAGTGCCTTAAAATCTTCTAAATCCCGTTTGGTTTTGGCCAAGGCAAACTCAACATCTTGCGCCGTTTTTGAATTGATGCTGGCCAAGGTTTCATCCCAATTGTAGGTATCGAGAATGTTTGTGAAACTATTCGTCATTGGATTTTGAATTTTATTATTTAGTTAATGGTTTAAACCTTGCTTCTCGTAGCCATCTAGATTTGTTGCAGGTACTATAACTTCTATAAATATTTTTAAGAGTATTTTGTCATTTCGAACAAAGTGAGAAATCTCATTATAAAACCATTATTATGAGATTCCTCCTCGTGCCTCGTTCGGAATGACACTTACTTCCAAAAAATGAACTTGATTCTTTTTTAAAACTATAGATTTTACATCCATGATATTTATTTTCCTATTCCATTTTGTCATTGCGAATGAAATGAAGCAATCTGTTTCTTTTGCCTTCGACACTTCGGCTATACTCGGTACAGGTAAGCTCAGACTGACATTACTTACCTTCGTAATGACGTGCTGTTAATTTAAAAATGACGTTAATGGGCTACTCGCTTCGGCATGTGCTTTTACGGTAGCCAATTTGGCATTGTAAGCCATTCTTCCCGCTTCAACAGCCATTTTAAAGGCTTTGGCCATTTCGGTTGGATGTTGCGAAACGGCAATGGCGGTATTGACCAAAACCGCATCGGCACCCAATTCCATGGCGTAAGCAGCATGCGACGGACTCCCAATACCGGCATCAACAATTACCGGTACGTTGCTCTGTTCGATGATGATTTCTAAAAAATCTACCGTTTTTAAGCCTTTGTTGGTACCTATTGGAGCGCCCAAAGGCATCACGCATTGTGTGCCCACCTCTTCCAATCGTTTGCACAATACAGGGTCGGCATGAATGTAGGGCATTACCACGAACCCTAATTTCACCAATTCTTCAGCTGCTTTTAAGGTTTCAATAGGGTCGGGCAATAAGTATTTGGGGTCGGGATGGATTTCCAATTTCACCCAGTTGGTTTCTAAAGCTTCGCGTGCTAATTGCGCGGCAAAAACAGCCTCTTTGGCATTTCTCACGCCCGAAGTGTTGGGCAATAAATTAACGTGGGGCTGCATGATGCTTTTCAGCATTTTATCTTGACTGTTATTGGCATCAACACGTTTTAATGCCACCGTAACCAATTCACTTTCCGAGGCGAGAATGGCCTCAGCCATCAATTGGTTGGAACTGAATTTTCCGGTACCCGTAAATAATCTCGAGGTAAATGTTTTATCTGCTATTTTTAGTGTGTCGTTCATAATTAAAAAGTATGTCGTTGCTCTTGGGTGGCCGATGCTCCCAAAAGTTTGTTAATGGTTGAAATGTTATTAAAGTCCTTAGTTATTGCGCCAGACATAGCCACACCATGAACGCCGGTTTTTAAAAGTTCGGGGATATCGCTTTCAATAATACCGCCAATGGCAATAATGGGCGTGCTACTTTTTAGAACATCAAGAATAGCCCGATAGCCCTCAAGCCCCAAAATGGGACTCAAATTGTCTTTTGTTTTGGTAAATCGAAAAGGTCCCAAACCGATATAATCGACGCTTTTTTTTATTAGATTTTCGCAGTCTTCAACGGTGTTTGCCGTGCCGCCAATCAGGTACCATTTGCCTAAATATTCTCGGGCCTCTGCGGGGCAGGTATCGGTTTTTCCTAAGTGAACACCATCTGCCTTTACCGCTTTAGCAATTTTATATTGGTCGTTTATAATCAATCGTGTTTGAAAATGAGTGGTAATCTCGCGGGCTTGTTCTGCGGTTTTTAAAACGATGTCCTCCGAATAATTTTTTAACCGAAGCTGTACCAATTCTGTACCATAAGTACAGGCTTTTTGAATGTTTTCAAGGTGTGCTTCGGGAGCATGGCCTTGCGATATATAATGAAGCTTTGCTATTTGCATCATGCTAGTGTTTTAATTGATAATTGTGATAACCGAGTAAACTCGAATTCGAATTTAAAAACTGTTCGGTGTAATATTTAGCCTGTAGGGCTGCATCTTCCAAAGGCATCTCCAAAGCTAAATTGGATGCCAAAGCGGACGACAGTACACAACCGCTGCCGTGTTTTTCAAAAACGGTTTCGGCATTTGGTGGAATATTAACCACAACAATGCCGCTATGGTACAGTTCGTCCCAACCTTTTTTGTCAGTTCTGTGGCCGCCTTTTAAATAAATGTTGGTTTTGCCTGAAATGTGTTCAAGAGTCGTTTCTATGCTTTTATCTGGGTATAGTGATTGAATTTCATCGTAATTGGGCGTGATGATAAAACAATTTTCCCAAATATTATCCAATAGTTGTTGGCTTTCGTTGGAATGAAAATCAAAACCCGCACTGGCTTTAAAAATGGGGTCTAAAACAATTTTTACATCAGGATTTAGACTTTCCAAAAGGTTTAAAATATTAAGCAAAACGTCCCAAGATTCAATAATTCCAATTTTGACTATAGGAATGTCAAAACGCTCGAAAAGGGTTTTAATTTGCGCTGATATTACTTCGGGTTTAATCCAAACGCAATCTTTAAAATTAGCATCATTTTGAACCGTAATGGCCGTGCAAACTGATAAACCGTACAGACCATGCGTTTCAAATGTTTTGATATCTGAAGTGAGACCAGCACCCCCCGAAGGGTCGTGACCAGCAATGGTTAGTATGTGTTTTTTTTCGTTTTGCATTTGTCGTTATGCTGAACTGTCAGGCTGAGCGGATTCGAAGCCTTGTTTAGCATCTTATAGTTTTTATAATTCGTCCGTTCGAATATATGATATCAAGAACTTCTCGATACACTGCTCATCCTTCGCAGCACTCGAAGTGACGTTTCATCGTTTTAAAATCCTCAACAGGCGTTTCACTTTGCCAAATACCGCCTAAAACACCAACACCCTGGTAGCCCAACTTTGTAAATTCCGAAAGGTTTTTAATGGTTACTCCACCCATCCCAATGATGGGTTTGTTAATGTGGTTGACATCAAATCCACGACCTTCATATCCCGTTTTTGAAATGGAATTGAACACCGGACTCAACAGATGATAATCGAACTCGAACTCACAATCCGCTATTTCTTCTGTAGAATGAAACGAACTGCTCACGCTGAGGTTTTGTTTCTTTCTGATATTCTTAAGTGTTTCCATAGAAACTTCACGTCGTTTGGCTTCCTGAAAATGAATGCCTTTTAAATTGAAATCGTTTATCAATTCATGAAATTGATGCACCAAAATTCTATCGTGATAGGTGTCGTCAATCTGACTCAAATAATCGCCATACGATGGATAGTTTTTATGTGGTTTTCTTAAATGAAAATACTCTAAACCAGCTTCGAAAAGCTGATTTAGAATAGAAATTTCATTTTTTATGTCCTGCTCAGGAGCGATTAAAACTACCATTTAATTCATTCTGTTCAGTCCATGGAGAACGTCATTACGAGAAATTTTTATTTCGAAGTAATCTCTGCAAACACAAACTAAAGTGTTAAAGATTCCTTCGCTTTGCTCGGAATGACGACCTTGTTTATATTTTAAATCAAGTAGATTACAAATAAACCTCCGAACCTTTTTCCTTAAATTCTTGAGATTTCTCTTCCATGCCTTTTTTGATGACTTCATTTTCAACAATGTCGTTTTCCTTGGCAAAATCGCGTACTTCCTGAGAAATTTTCATCGAGCAGAATTTTGGTCCGCACATCGAACAAAAATGGGCGATTTTAGCACCAGCTGCTGGCAGGGTTTCATCGTGATATTCTCTGGCCAACTCTGGGTCTAACCCTAAGTTAAACTGGTCTTCCCAACGGAACTCGAAACGGGCTTTACTCAAAGCGTTATCCCGATGTTGAGCACCGGGATGTCCTTTGGCCAAATCGGCTGCATGGGCGGCCAGTTTATAAGTAACTACACCCGTACGAACATCTTCTTTATTGGGCAACCCCAAGTGTTCTTTTGGGGTAACGTAGCATAACATGGCGCAACCGTACCAACCAATCATAGCGGCACCAATACCAGAGGTAATGTGGTCGTAACCCGGAGCAATATCAGTGGTTAAAGGACCCAAAGTGTAAAATGGGGCTTCATCGCAAACTTCAATTTGCTTTTCCATGTTTTCTTTAATCATGTGCATAGGCACGTGTCCGGGGCCTTCAATAAAGCACTGTACTTCGTGTTTACGGGCAATTTGGGTTAATTCGCCTAGAGTTTCCAATTCGGCAAATTGGGCTTCATCGTTGGCATCGGCCACCGAACCGGGGCGTAAACCATCACCTAATGAAAAGGCCACATCGTATTGTTTCAATATTTCGCAAATCTCTTCAAAATGTGTGTACAGGAAACTCTCTTTGTGGTGCGCCAAACACCATTTCGCCATGATGGAACCACCACGGGAAACAATACCGGTAACGCGTTTTGCCGTCATAGGAACGTAACGCAACAATACACCGGCGTGAATGGTAAAATAATCGACACCCTGCTCGGCTTGTTCAATTAAAGTATCACGGAAAATTTCCCAAGTTAAATCTTCGGCAACGCCGTTTACTTTTTCCAAAGCTTGGTAAATAGGCACAGTACCTACAGGAACGGGCGAATTACGGATAATCCACTCTCGGGTTTCGTGAATGTTTTGTCCCGTTGATAAATCCATGATGTTATCAGCGCCCCAACGGCAGGCCCAAACGGCTTTTTCAACTTCTTCTTCAATAGAAGAGGTGGTGGCAGAGTTACCAATATTAGCGTTTATTTTTACCAAGAAATTCCGACCTAAAATCATAGGTTCGGCTTCCGGGTGGTTAATGTTAGATGGGATAACGGCACGGCCACGGGCCACTTCTTCACGTACAAATTCTGGAGTTATTTTTTTCGGAATGGCCGCCCCAAAATCTTGCCCTGGGTGTTGTTTGGCGATTTCGGTCATTTCATCTATGCGCTGGTTTTCACGAATGGCAATGTATTCCATTTCAGGCGTAATAATGCCTTTTTTGGCGTAGTGCAATTGTGTAACATTTTTACCTTTTTTAGCGCGTAATGGCTTTTTAAGGTGGGCAAAACGCATGTGGTCTAAACTTTTATCGTTTAAACGCTCGTTACAATATTTTGAAGAAAAAGAATCCAATTGCTCCACATCGCCGCGATCTAAAATCCATGGCTCACGGATGCGTTCAATACCGTTGTGTACGTTGATTTCTTTATTCGGGTCGGTGTAAGGCCCTGAGGTATCATAAACCGTAACGGGTTCGTTGGGCGTTAGTTTTCCTGTGAAAGAATCTTTGGTGTCGCTCAGAGATATTTCACGCATGGCCACTTTTATTTGTGGATGTATGCTCCCTGGCACATAAATCTTTTTTGAATTTGGAAATGGCTGTCTGGTAATTTGTTCCTGCTTAGGTGCGGTGTCTTTATTTTTCATGGGTATTCCGAATTTTATGATTTTGTGGAAGAATTAAAAGGCTTGTTTGGATTTATCCGCCTTGTGTGGCTTGGATAATTAAAATAGAATCGCCGTTTTGAAACGTTTGTTCGTTCCAGTGGTCTTTTGAAATAATGCTTTGGTTTACGGCAACGGCAATGCCTATTTGTGGATAGTTTTCCTGAGTCAATAGTTGCGAAACATTAACGGTTTCGGCAATATTAATCTCACGTTCGTTAAGATGAATAGTTATCATTTACAATATGTTTAAATATTGTAAACCAAGGGAATAGCATGTACTTTGAAAAAACACCGAGTAATTGGCGTTTACGAAAAGAAGTGTTAGAACGCATTGCAGCAATCTATTCAACTTTTCCCTTCGGCGGTACTAACCGCATCAGGTTCAAAGGGTATGTCTCAGTTCTATTTTTAGAACACCCCTAAAGTTTACGTGGCTAAATTAATAAAAATTAAATGATTGACCATGGATTTAGGGCGAAGAAGGTTCTCGATAGGATTTTTTTCGTTTCTCAAAAATCACTCGAACTGACGGAAAAACTCATTTCGACTAATCGTTGTGCTTATGAACGTTCCGTCACATCGAGTGTTGCGAAGTATGAGCAGTGTATCGAGATGTTTCATATGCTAAGAATTATTCACAAAAAAAGGCTTCCCATTGTATTGGAAAGCCCTTTTATTAATGTGTTGAAAAGTAAAAACTACTTTTTGTTATTATCTTTTCTGATATCGGCCATCATGTTTTTGGGGTCGATTTCAACCGATTTTATAGCTTTTGAAGTTTTAAAACTGTAAGTAGGGTAGGCCCAAGCCCAATCTTTTATAATGGTAGCCTCGGTGGGTTTTTCACCGCGCATCATTTGCAACGGAATATAAAAATCTTCGGAAGTGCCATCGGTGTAAGTAACGGTTAAATCAATAGGCATGGGCATGAGCCCGATGCGTTCTAAAGTAACGGTTTTGTCTTCAACAGATTTCACTCCGTAATCGATGGTGTTCGTGGTTCGCGTAAAATCGTTCAGGTACCAATCGAGTTCCAGCCCCGATACTTTTTCGGCCACACGGATAAAATCGGTACGCGTGGGATGCTTAAACGCCCAATCTTTAAAATACTGTTTTATGGTTTGCTTTTGGTTTTCTTCCCCAACAACATAAGCCAATTGGTTTAAAAACACATAGCCTTTGTAGTATGCCGAAATGGAATACGAACGGTTGTAATTAAAACGATCGGCATGGGTGGTTAGCGGTTGTTCGGCACCCGAGTTTACGTAATAGTTGTAAACATCGTAAACTTTTTGAACCGATTTTTCGAACGGCTTGTTGAAAATCTGGCTCTCTGCCTTTTCTCCGAAATATTCGGTGAATCCTTCGTCCATCCAATAGTTGGTCGATTCGTTGGTGGCCAATAAAAACTGAAACCACGAGTGCGCCATTTCGTGTGCTGTTACACCGAATAAACCACTAAACTCACCTTCGCCAACAATTAAGGTACACATGCCGTATTCCATACCGCCATCGCCACCTTGAATGATGGAATATTGCTCGTACGGATATTGGCCAATATTCTCACTTAAGAATTGCATCAATTCCACGGCTTTGGGCTGTAGTTTTTTCCAATTGTTAAGTTTTTCTTGGGGCATGGTGCTTTTGTACAAAAAGTGTAGCATTGGCCCATTGGGAACTTGTACCGTATCGTGGGTGTAGTTGGGGTCTGCGGCCCAAGTAAAATCATGTACGTTGGGCGCCACAAAATGCCAAGTGAGCTTTTTAGTGTTGGGTTGTCTTAAGGTGTCGGTTTGGTAACCATGCCCGATTTCGTTAGGGTTTTGTAAATAGCCCGTGCCTCCAATAGTGTAATTTTTATCGATGGTTATTTTAACATCAAAATCGCCCCAAACACCATGAAATTCACGACCAATATATGGGTCGGCGTGCCAGCCTTCAAAATCGTATTCGGCCAATTTCGGATACCACTGAGCCATCGATAAAGCAATGCCTTCATTGTTGTTTCTTCCCGAACGACGGATTTGCACAGGAACCTGGGCATCAAAATCCATATCGAAGGTTACGCTTTCGCCCGGTTTGATAGGGCTGGCTAACTTTACCTCTAAAACAGTGCCAACGGTTTCGTGATTCAATTCAACACCATTTTGTTTTAATGAGTTCACTTTTATGTATCCAATTTCGTTGGGTTTCAGTTTACTGATTCGGTCTTTTACACGTCCGTCGGGATCGGCAATGGTACGTGAGCGCACATCCATTTCGCTTCCCGGTTGAAAAGCATTAAAGTACAAATGGTAGAATACTTTATCTAAAACGTCTGGCGAATTGTTGGTGTACACCAAGGTTTGCTTGCCCTTGTATTGATAGTTTTCTACATCCATATCGATTTCCATTTTGTAATCGACATGCTGTTGCCAGTAACATGGGTTGGAAACCACTTCTACAGTTGGCGGTTGAGGTGGCTCAGGAACACTCGGAGCTTCAACCACGTTGGAAGAACTTCCGCAGGAAAAAATAAGGGTAAAAGAAAGTATATAAATATAAATTCGATTCATAAATATTGAAATTAAAAATAAGGCTGTTCCAATTAAAATAATGATTTTGAACAGCCTTAAAAATTATAAATTATTTCGACATTTTTGCTGCCATTATCAAGGCATTGTAGGCATTAACCATTTTTGAAGATTTACTTAAATCGGCAAACGGACGAATATCGCTAGTGTTTCCTCCAACAATAACTTTAGTATTTATGGCCAACCCCGAATCCAAAATGATTTGCTTCACTTGGGCAGCAGTTAAATTAGGATAATACGAACGGATTAAGGCTGCAACACCGGCAACGGCTGGAGCGGCCATTGAGGTACCGCCTTTAGAGTCGTATTCATTTTCTGGTGTGGTTGAGTAAACATCATCGCCGGGGGCAAACACATCTACATTGTTTTTTCCGTAGTTTGAAAATGTAGCGACCATGTTAGATCCATATTTTGGAGCCAAAGCACCCACTCGAATATAAGTGTTTGAAATTTCCTTGCCGTTAATATTGTCATCCGGAAAGTTTGGTTTTACATCAACATCTTTGCTGTCGTTGCCCGCGGCATGTACAAAAACCACATCTTTTTTTGCTGCATAGGCAATGGCATCGCGTACCCAATCACTATGTGGGGAATAGCTTTTGCCAAAGCTTCCGTTGATGATTTGGGCACCATTATCAACAGCATATCTAATGGCCAAAGCGACATCTTTATCGTATTCATCACCATTAGGAACGGCTCTTATGGCCATAATTTCCACATTATTGGCTACGCCGTTGGCGCCTTTGCCGTTGTTGCGTTCGGCAGCAATAATTCCAGCTACGTGGGTGCCGTGGCTTTCAGATTTTCTGCTAGGCTTGACGTTGTTGTTGCCATAATATTTTGTGGCCATGTTATTGGGGTCGTCTCCGTTAACGCGGCCGTTAAAATTTTTGTTCAAATTATAGTTTAACCTTTCGTTGATAGACTCAAGGCCTTCTTCAATTTCTTTTATGGCATCAGCCATGGAATCCAAGCCATTACTGAACATATATTGCGCAATTTGCTTGGCTTGGTTTAAAGCTTCATTATCGGTTTTAATGTTTTTTACTTCTTCTTTAGAATAGTCTTTTTTACCAAAGTGCTTGGTTAGGGTTTGGTCTGCACCCTTTATTTGCTGATGGATTTGGTCGTATTGGGTTTTCCTTTCCATCCATTTTTGATATTCAACTTCGTATTCAGCCTTTGCTCGGGCATAATCGGGGTTGCTGGTATCGCCGCTTGCAAGAATCCTAACATACTCCAGTTGTTCGTTATAGCCATCGCCCAGGAAATTCCAACCGTGAACATCGTCAATATAACCATTGTTGTCGTCGTCTTTTCCGTTGTTTGGAATTTCGTCTTTGTTGGTCCAAATTACATCGTCAAGATCTTCGTGGTCTATATCTATACCAGAATCGATTACGGCAACAATTATTTTTTTACCTTTTTTGTTTTTAATGAGTTCGGCATAAGCCTTATCGACACTCATTCCGGGAATGGTATCTTTCACCAAATCTAAATGTCCCCAATTATGGGCTTCAGCTTCGGTGAGGCTGGATACTTTTAAAGGGGAACTGTCTATGTTTTCAACAGGGGTGGAGATGATATCTGCTGTACTTCCGCAGCCAAAAATTAAGGCTGATAAAAATAGCGGTGCAACAACTGTTTTTATTGTTTTCATTATAATAATTTGAATTAGTCTATTGTTTAAAAATTAAAAATCTCTCGGGTTGTAAATGTTTTGTTTAGCCTCACGCCTTTTTCGGTGTTTTTTACGGTAATAATTTCATTGTGGGCATCGTGCTCCAAAAAGAGGTAGAAATTATTTTCGGCAGCAAGGTTTAAAAACTTCTGTTTTTCGTCGAGGGTCAACAGTGGTCGCGTGTCGTAGCCCATAACGTATGGCAGGGGCAAATGGCCTGCGGTTGGCAGTAAATCGGCCATAAAGGCAATAGTTTTGTCTTGGTACGTTATAAGCGGAATCATTTGTTTATCGGTGTGGCCATCGGCGAAAAAAATATCGAATCCCAATTCTGACTTTTCAAGCATGTCGCCTTTTGGAAGCGAGGTAAACTTTAACTGGCCGCTTTCTTCCATGGGCAAAATATTTTCCTTTAAAAAGGAAGCCTTTTCGCGGGCGTTGGGTTGGGTGGCCCATTGCCAATGGTCTTTGTTAGTCCAAAAATGGGCATTTTTAAAAGCGGGTTCGTAGCCTGTTTTGTCTTTATTCCATT
>JAUIKY010000085.1 GCA_030430535.1 Bacteroidia bacterium | reverse complement strand
TAAAGTAGAAAAGAGCGGGGATTATCAATGTTGACGGAATCACAAGTTCCAACGGTAACCTTAACCTTACTCCACTCTTTTGTTCTTTCTGATTATTCAATAAATTTAAGAGATTGTAAACTTAAGATGGTGACCTTTGCACAAGTCCATAATTTTGTATAAACACAATATAAAAACGCCCATATTAAGGACGTTTGTTGTTTTTCAATAATTATTACAATGCAAATCCAAACGAATCACTTGGGCTTAAAATGGCTTCTATAGCAGCCTTAAAACAACAAAAAATCAAGCGTAGGCTTGCTGCCCTGCTTTTACTGTGCTTTTCTATATTGTATCGAGAACTTTTAGTTATGAAAATTTTAATTCTCAATAGTTCTCCTGAGCACAGCCGAAGCACTTTTTGTTTATTTCAATCGAAAAACCCACCCGTTTCTGTTAAGTCTTTCTAAAACTGCCGACCTATTGACAACAGATTTATATCTTTAGTCGAAAAAAACAATCCATGCAAAAAACATACTACGACCCTTCCGATTTAAAGAAATTCGGAAAAATTAGCGAGTGGAGTCCCGAGTTGGGCGAAAAATTCTTCGAATATTACAACTCGGTTTTTAAAGAAGGCGCACTCACCGAACGCGAAAAGTCATTAATCGCCCTCGCCGTGGCACACACCGAGCAATGCCCCTATTGCATTGATGCTTACACACAAGACGGCCTGCAACGCGGCATTACCAAAGAAGAAATGATGGAAGCCCTGCATGTGGGCGCTGCCATTAAAGGTGGCGCATCGTTGGTGCACGGCGTGCAAATGATGAATAAAGTGAATAAGTTGGATATGTAACGAAGTTAGAAGCGGGAAGCTTGCAGTTGGAAGTTTGAACTCGAAACCCAAAACCCGAAACTTGAAACCAAATCAATGATTAAATCCCTACACAAACGCAACAGCGATTTAGCTAAAAGCAACAAACAGCTGGAAATCCTATCGAACAGCATTTTTAAAAATGGTGATTTGCCCACTTTTAAAAATAAAATTGCCGAGACGAACCAGTTTCCGTTAAAAGCTAAAAAACTGGAAATCCTTCAAATTAACGTGGGCTACATGTGCAATCAAGTTTGTGCCCATTGCCATGTGGATGCGGGTCCCGACCGAAAGGAAATCATGACCCGCGAAACCATGCAACAGTGTTTAGAGGTAATAAAAACCACGGGGGCGCACACTTTAGATTTAACCGGCGGTGCTCCAGAAATGAACCCCAACTTTCGGTGGTTTGTTGAGGAAGCCTCAAAAGCAGGCATCAAAGATTTTATTGTGCGTTCCAACCTCACCATTATTCGGGCCAACAAAAAATATTACGATTTGCCCGAGTTTTTCAAAAAACATCATGTACACGTGGTGAGTTCGATGCCACACTGGACCAAAGGAAAAACAGACAAACAGCGAGGCGACGGTGTTTTCAACGCCTCTATTGAAGCTTTAAAAATGCTGAACGACATAGGCTATGGCATGCCCGATAGCCCGTTGCGATTGGATTTGGTTTACAATCCGTCCGGAGCGTTTTTACCGGCCAACCAAGCCGCTATGGAAAAAGATTTCAAAAAGGCTTTAAAAGAAGATTTCAATATTCATTTTCATAACTTATTTGCCATAACCAATCTGCCCATCTCCAGATTTTTGGATTATTTAATTGCTTCAGAAAATTACGAAGACTACATGTACGCCCTAGTAGAAGCCTTCAACCCGGCTGCGGTTGAAAACGTGATGTGTACCAATACGCTTTCCGTAAGTTGGGATGGTTATTTGTACGATTGCGATTTTAACCAAATGCTCGAGCTTCCCGTAAACAGTAAAGCAAAACACATTTCAGAATACAACGAAGAGGCATTGGAGGGGCGAAACATTGCTATTTCGCAACACTGCTACGGTTGCACGGCAGGCGCTGGAAGCAGCTGCCAAGGTTCTGTAGCTTAATTTCAAAACGTTATGGATAAAGAACTGGTTATTGTTTTTGTAAAAAACGCCCAACTCGGAAAAGTAAAAACCCGATTGGCCAAAACCATTAGCGACAAAGCTGCTTTAGAGGTATATTCTGAATTAGTGAAAGTTACTGAAAACGCCCTAAAATTTTTAGATACAGACATTCAAATTTATTTTTCCAAACACCTTGAAAATTCCAATTGGAATGGATTTTCAAAAGCTATTCAACAGGGTGAAGATTTGGGCGAACGTATGTACAATGCTTTTCAGAATGGATTTTCGGAAGGTTATGGGCGTATTGTACTCATTGGTTCCGATTTACCTGATATTTCAGAAAAATACATCCGCCTTGCTTTAGAAAAATTGAAAGAAAACGATACCGTTTTTGGCCCTGCCGAAGATGGCGGCTATTACCTTGTGGGGCTCAGCAAAATGCAGGACTGTATTTTTAAAAACAAGCCGTGGAGCCAAACACAACTTTTAAAAGAAACCTTAAACGAACTAAAGCAAAAAAACATAAGTTTCACTACTTTAGAAACCTTAAACGATATTGATACTTTTGAAGATTTAACAGCTTCAACATGGTATCGAAACAACAACGCACTACAAGAAAAAATCAAGCAAACACATGATTAAGTTTATAGAAGAAACCGTTGATTACTTAAACAACAAAGGCTTTGAAAACCCTGAAATCGGCATTATACTTGGCACTGGTTTAGGGCAGCTTATCAACGAGATAGAAATCATTAAAGAAGTAAGCTACAACCACATTCCCAATTTCCCAACGGCAACGGTCGAGTTCCACAAAGGTAAGCTCATCTATGGCACTTTAGCAGGGAAAATAGTGGTAGTGATGCAGGGCCGCTTTCATCTTTACGAAGGCTACACTCTTCAGGATGTTACCTTTCCGGTACGCATCATGGAAAAATTGGGTATCAAAACGCTTTTAGTATCTAACGCCGCCGGAGCCATAAACCTCAACTTTAAAAAAGGGGAATTGATGCTTATTGAAGACCATATTAACCTTCAAGGCAATTCGCCGTTGGCCTTTAAAGGAGTAAGTCTTTTGGGCGAACGTTTTACCGATATGAGCGCACCTTACGATGCCGAAATCAATTCAACCTTTAAGAAAATCGCAAAAGCTAACAACATCACTTTGCACGAAGGTGTTTACGCCAGTGTAGTCGGTCCGCAATTGGAAACCCGCGCCGAATACCGCATGCTTAAAATTATAGGCGCCGATGCTGTGGGCATGAGCACCGTTCCGGAAATTATTGTGGCCAACCATTTAAATTTAAGGGTAGCTGCTGTGTCAGTTTTAACCGACGAATGCGACCCGGACAACCTGGAACCTGTTGACATAAAAGACATCATCGCCAGTGCTGAAAAAGCAGAACCGCAAATGGTAACATTATTTAAAGCATTGATAGAAACACTTTGATAGCAGGCAGTCATCAGTACACAGTCGGCAATCCAAAAAGCGCTGCAAACTGTGACTGAATACTGCATACTGAAGACTGAGTACTGAAAACTAAAACATGAGCTACCTAGAAACCACACACAACGTTTACAAAGAAGCAGCACTCACACCCGATGTTGGGTTATGCTGTACCACCAACCCAATATGGGAATTGCCTGGATTAAAAATTCCGAAAATTATGCAAGAGATGAATTATGGCTGTGGCTCTACGGTGCATGCCCGCGATTTATCCAACAACCCCAAAATGCTTTATGTAGGCGTGGGCGGCGGTATGGAACTATTACAATTTGCCTATTTCAACAGAACAAAAAACGGCGTTGTTGGTATTGATGTGGTTGATGAAATGCTGGAGGCCTCCCGTAAGAATTTCATAGAGGCTGAAAAACTGAATCCGTGGTTTAAAAGCGAGTTTGTCGATTTAAAAAAAGGCGATGCGCTTAACCTTCCCGTTGAAGACAACAGCATTGATGTGGCTGCTCAAAACTGCTTATTCAATATTTTTAAAACCGATGACTTAAAAAAAGCCATTGCCGAAATGTACCGCGTTTTAAAACCACATGGTAAATTGGTAATGAGCGACCCCACTTGCGAACAGCCCATGAATGACACCCTGCGTAACGACGAGCGGCTCCGTGCTTTATGTTTAAGCGGGAGTTTACCCATTGCCGATTACGTAAAAATGCTCACCGACGCTGGTTTTGGCACCATTGAAATCCGTGCCCGAAAGCCCTATCGTATTCTAGACCCAAAACATTACCCCACTGACGAATTGATTTATATCGAATCGATTGAAGTGGCTGCCATAAAAGACCCTATGCCCGAAGACGGCCCATGTGTGTTTACCGGCAAAGCTGCTATTTATTTTGGAACCGAAGACTATTTTGACGACAATAAAGGACATATTTTATTAAAAAATCAACCTTTGGCCATCTGTGACAAAACCGCAGGAGCTTTGGCGGCATTAAACCTTGATGATATTTTTATAAGCGAATCTACATTTCATTATGATGGTGGCGGTTGCTGTTAAATAGAAAACTAGCATAAAAGTTATTACAGCATTTTTTTATTATTTTGGAACTTCATTTCAAATTTTCGTCACCTAAGAATGGTTAAAAAAATATACCTCTGCGTTTTCGTCCTAATCTGTCAATTAGGATTTTCCCAAAGTCAAACTATCAACAAAGGAAAAATTATAAAGGATCGCCAATTTTTGATAGACAAAACAGAAGTAACTACTTGCGACGAAAGCG